>JAXMOZ010000029.1:0-36221 GCA_034382075.1 Rhodospirillales bacterium | reverse complement strand
CTACGGCCTGATCGCCATCGGCTATACGATGGTTTACGGCATCATCGGCATGATCAATTTCGCCCATGGCGAGATCTTCATGATCGGCGCCTTCGTGTCGCTGCTCACGGTGATGGTGCTGGGGATGTTGGGGATCACCTGGGTACCGCTGGCGCTGCTCCTGACCCTGGTGGTGACCATGGCTTTGACCGCCGTCTATGGCTGGTCGCTGGAACGCATCGCCTACCGGCCGCTCCGCGGCTCGCCAAGGCTGGCGGCGCTGATCACCGCCATCGGCATGTCGATCTTTTTGCAGAATTACGTGCAGTTGCTCCAGGGGGCGCGGGTCAAGCCGTTGCAGCCGATGATCACCGGCGGCTTCGAGATCATGCGCAAGGGCGACTTCATCGTCTCGCTCAGCTACCTGCAGATGTTCATCTGGCTGCTGACGCTGGCGCTGATGGCGGTGTTCACCGTGATCATCACCCGCACAGCGCTGGGGCGGGCGCAGCGGGCCTGTGAACAAGACATGGGCATGGCGTCGCTGCTCGGGATCAATGTCGACCGGACCATCTCGCTCACCTTCGTCATGGGCGCTTCCCTGGCGGCGGTGGCGGGGCTGATCTTCCTCGTCAACTACGGCGTCATCGACTTCTTCATCGGCTTTCTCGCCGGCATCAAGGCCTTCACCGCGGCGGTCCTCGGCGGCATCGGCTCCTTGCCGGGGGCAATGCTGGGGGGCCTCCTGATCGGGCTGATCGAGGCGTTCTGGTCCGGCTATTTCACCGTCGAATACAAGGACGTCGCCACCTTCGCCATCCTCGTCCTGGTGCTGATCTTCCGCCCGACCGGCCTGCTCGGCCGGCCCGACATCGAGAAGGTTTGAGGGTCGGCATGGCTGCCGCCCCGGGGCCGGCCCGTCCTTCCTTCGAACCTGCCGCGGCGCTGAAGGAGGCGGGGCTCACCGCCTTCGTCATGGCGGCCCTGGCCTTCGGCATCCTCGGCTTCCACACCGTGGACGTGCCCGGCGGCCTCGCGATCGAGACGCGGTTCGCCGCCGTCGCGGCCGTCGCCGTCCTCGGCTTCTTCGGCCGCATCGCCGTGATCCTGCTCCGCTGCGCCCGGCCGTTGCCGGTGCTGGCGATTGCTGTGCCGCTGGCGGCGCTGTGGCTCGCGGCGCTCCTGGCCGACAGGTTGTTTTCGGCAGAGATCGGCCAGCCGCTGCAGCGGGTGCTGCTGTTCGAAGACACGGTCGCCAACTGGATCGTGGCGCTGACGGCGGTCGGCTTCGCCGTGCGCGCCGCCTGGATGCTCCGCCATTCCGGCGCCTCAGCGCAGGCGGCCCTGGACCGCGACGCGGCGATGGAGCGGTTCGGCGCCAAGGTTTCCCATGCCTCGCGCTACATCGGCCCGGCGCTACTCGGCGGCGCCATCGTCTTTCCGCTGCTCGTTTTCGCGCCGGAGTCCTCCTGGTTGCCCACTGTCGACCGCCGGCTGCTCGACATCGGCATCCTGGTGACCACCTACATCATGCTGGGCTGGGGCCTGAACATCGTCGTTGGCCTGGCGGGCCTGCTCGACCTCGGCTACGTCGCCTTCTATGCCGTCGGCGCCTACAGCTACGCGCTTCTTGCGACCCACTTCGGCCTCGGCTTTTGGACCTGCCTGCCGTTCGCCGGGCTGATGGCGGCGATGGCCGGCATGCTCCTGGGCTTCCCGGTGCTGCGGCTGCGCGGCGACTACCTGGCCATCGTCACCCTCGGCTTCGGCGAGATGATCCGGGTGATCCTGCTCAACTGGTACCCCTTCACCAATGGCCCGAACGGGATCTCCGACATCCCCCGACCCACCTTCTTCGGCTTGCCCTTCACCCGGACGGCCGAGGGCGGCGGCGAGACGTTCTTCAGCTTCTTCGACATCCCCTTCTCGCCCACCGGGCGGATCATCTTTCTCTACTACCTGATCCTGACGCTGGCGCTGATCACCAACCTGTTCACCCTGCGCATCCGCAAGCTGCCGGTGGGGCGGGCCTGGGAAGCGCTGCGCGAAGACGAGATCGCCTGCCGCTCGCTCGGCATCAACCCGCGCAACACCAAGCTCACGGCCTTTTCCATCGGCGCCATGTTCGCCGGCTTCGCCGGCTCGTTCTTCGCCACCCGGCAGGGGTTCATCAGCCCGGAAAGCTTCACCTTCATCGAGTCGGCGGTGATCCTGGCCATCGTCGTCCTCGGCGGCTTCGGCAGCCAGATCGGCATCGTGCTGGCGGCGATCCTGCTCATCGGCCTGCCCGAGTTCTTCCGCGAGTTGCAGCAGTACCGGATGCTGGCCTTCGGCGCGGCGATGGTGCTGATCATGCTGTGGCGGCCGCGCGGCCTGCTCGCGTTCCGCGAGCCGACGCTGAGGCTGCACAAGACGCGGCCTGGCGGAGGCAAGCCGGTGCAACAGCAAGCCGCGGCCGCGCCCGCCGGCGAGGCGGCGCGGTGAGCGAAGCCCGGGGGCAAGAGGGGCAGGGAGGCGGCGGCAAGGCCGGGCCGCTGCTCGAGGTCGAGCACCTCTCCATGCGCTTCGGCGGCCTGCTCGCCATCAACGACGTCTCCTTCACCGCCGCCGACCGCGAGATCACCGCCATCATCGGCCCCAACGGCGCCGGCAAGACCACCGTCTTCAACTGCCTCACCGGCTTTTACGAACCGACCATCGGCCGGCTGATCCTCAACCATCCGGAGCGCGGCCGCTTCCTCCTCGAGCGGATGGAGGGCCACCTGATCCCAGCCAAGGCCGGCGTCGCCCGGACCTTCCAGAACATCCGCCTGTTCGGGGCGATGTCGGTGCTGGAGAACCTGATCGTCGCCCAGCACAACGTGTTGATGCGCGCCTCCGGCTTCAGCCTCGCCGGGCTGATCGGCCTGCCCCGCTACGGCCGGGCCGAGGCCAGGGCGGTGGAGAGGGCCAAGTACTGGCTGAACCGGGTGAACCTCACCGCCCGGGCCGACGACCCGGCGGCGAGCCTCCCCTACGGCGACCAGCGCCGGCTGGAGATCGCCCGGGCGATGTGCATCGAGCCGGTGCTGCTCTGCCTCGACGAGCCGGCCGCCGGGCTCAACCCCAGGGAGTCCGCGGACCTCAACCGGCTGCTGCTCGACATCCGCGACGACCACCGCATCGGGCTGCTGCTCATCGAGCACGACATGACCGTGGTGATGGGCATCTCCGACCACGTCATCGTCCTCGACTACGGCCGCAAGATCGCCGAGGGCTCGCCGGCGGAGATCCGCAGCGATCCGACGGTGATCCGCGCCTACCTCGGCGAGGAGGAGGACGAGGAGTTGCCCGAGGAGGTGGCCCACGATATCGCCGCCAAGCGGGAGGGCGGCTGAGCGATGTTGAAGGCTGAGGCGATGCTGACGGTCTCCGGGGTCTCCACCCACTACGGCAACATCGAGGCCCTGTCCGGCGTCGACGTCGAGATCGGCGCGGGCGAGATCGTCACCCTGATCGGCGCCAACGGCGCCGGCAAGTCGACGCTGCTCATGACCATCTGCGGCAACCCGAGGGCATCGGGCGGCCGGATCGTCTTCCAGGGCCAGGACATCACCGGCCTGCCAACCCACGAGATCGTCGGCCTCGGCATCGCCCAGGCACCCGAGGGGCGGCGGATCTTTGCGCGCATGAGCGTGATGGAAAACCTGCAGATGGGGGCCACGACATCCAAGCCGGAGCACTTCGACGAGGACCTGGCCCGGGTCTTCTCGCTGTTCCCGATCCTCAAGGAGCGCAAGAACCAGCGCGGCGGCACGCTTTCGGGTGGCGAGCAGCAGATGCTGTCCATTGCCCGGGCCTTGATGAGCCGGCCGCGGCTGCTGCTGCTGGACGAGCCGTCCCTGGGCCTGGCCCCGCTGGTGGTCAAGCAGATCTTCCGGGTGGTCAAGGAGATCAACGAGCGCGAGCGCGTCACCGTGTTCCTCGTCGAGCAGAACGCGTTCCACGCGCTCAGGCTGGCGCATCGCGCCTATGTCATGGTCACCGGCCGGATCAGCCTGTCCGGCACCGGCCGCGAGCTTCTCTCCAATCCGGAAGTGCGCGCCGCCTATCTCGAGGGCGGGGCCTGAGGGATGCGGGAACCGGGCCTTAAGTTCGTCTTGTGCACCTCGACGACGGCGTCTCGGGCACGCGCAGTCACGCTTCACCCTCTCCCTTTCGTCACCGCCGGACTTGTTCCGGCGGTCCAGGAGGATGGCCAGGAGGATGGATGGCCGCAACGAGTGCGGCCATGACGGCGGAGGGGCAAAGGCATGATCCGCCCGGCGCCGATGCCGGCGGTCGCTGCGTATCCAGCGGCGGCGTGCTCGGCGAGGAGAATGGCATTGGCTGACATCCTCGGCACCACGGGTCCGATCTTCTTCACCGTCACCGGGTTGGTGATCGGCTTTGCCGCCTACATGACCGGGCAGGCCATCGCCAACACTTGGCGGCCGGTTTGGCAGCTCGTCATCTATGCGCTGTTGCTCGGGGTCGTCGCCCGCTTTCTCATCTTTGCGTTGTTCGACGGCGAACTGCTCTCGCTCTCCGGCTATGCGGCTTCCACCGCTTTGCTGTTGGCGATCGGCATTTTCGCCTACCGGCTGACCCGGGCGCGCAAAATGGTGCACCAGTATCCATGGCTTTACCAACGCGCCGGTCTGTTCGGCTGGAGGCGGCGGGCCTGAGGCGCTGAGCCCGTGTAAAACGGCGGTTGCATTGACACAACCGTCAACCATTATAGCGTCTGACAAAGTAACCTTCGGCATCGTCGATCGCGAAGTTTCGGCCGTTACCGGCCGGTCGCGTCGGGGGCCTTGAGGAGAAGGGAAGGGTGCAGATGAGAAAGTTCGTGGCGGCAGTCATGGGTTTGATGGCCGCGGGGATCGTCTTTGCGGGAAGCAGCGCCCGCGCCGAGATCAACATCGCTGTCGCCGGGCCGATGACCGGGCAATACGCTACCTTCGGCGAGCAGATGAAGAACGGCGCCGAGATGGCGGTGAAGGACATCAACGCCGCCGGCGGGGTGCTCGGCGAGCAGCTCAAGCTCTTCGTCGAGGACGACGCCTGCGATCCGAAGCAGGCGGTCGCCGTCGCCAACAAGGCCGGCAGCGAAGGCGTGGTCTTCGTCGCCGGGCACTTCTGCTCCGGCTCCTCGATCCCGGCGTCGAAGGTCTACGAGGAGGAGAACATCATCCAGATCTCTCCCGCCTCGACCAACCCCAAGCTCACCGACGAGGGCGGCTGGAACGTCTTTCGCGTTTGCGGCCGCGACGACCAGCAGGGCGGCGTTGCCGGCAACTACATCGCCGACAAGTTCGGCGGCAAAAAGATCGCAATCCTTCACGACAAGACCGCCTACGGCAAAGGCCTGGCCGACGAGACCAAGCGCCAGCTCAACGCCCGCGGCATCACCGAGAGCATGTACGAAGCCTACACCGCCGGCGAGAAGGACTACTCTGCGCTGGTCAGCAAGCTCAAGGGCGCCGGCATCGACGTCATCTACCTCGGCGGGTACCACACCGAGGGCGGCCTGATCATCCGCCAGGCGGCGGAGCAGGGCTACCGGCCGCAGCTCATCTCCGGCGACGCCTTCGTCACCGAGGAGTTCTGGAAGATCACCGGCGATACCGGCCAGGGGACGCTGATGACGTTCAGCCCCGACCCGCGAAAGAACCCGGATGCGGCACCCGTGGTCGAGCGTTTCCGCAAGGCCGGCATCGAGCCAGAGGGCTACACCCTCTACACTTATGGCGCGATCCAGGCCTGGAAGCAGGCGGTGGAGAAGGTCGGCGGCGTCGAAGACCCGCAGAAGGTCACGGCGGCATTGAAGGACATGCAGTTCGACACCGTGCTGGGCAAGTTCAGCTTCGACGACAAGGGCGACGTGACGGCGCCCGGCTACGTTTTCTATGTGTGGAAAGACGGCTCGTACGACTACGTGCAGTAGCCGAGCACAAGGCGGAACGCCCGGCGGATGCCGGGCGTTCCTGATCTTGCCGATGTCGTTTGACGCGAGCTCCTGGCCAATCCCTAATGCGGTTGGCGATTAGGTTGAGGCACCGGGCTTCACAACGCCCTCATCGCGAGCCGCGAAGCGGCGTGCGATCCAGTCTCACCAGTGGATTGCCGCGTCGGCTTCGCCTCCTCGCAATGACCGCGTAAGGTTTTGGATCAACGCGATCATGGGCGTGCGCCCGTGGTAGGCGGCCGCCTATATCGCGGCCGCCTTGCCTTGGGACGCTGCCTGCCGAAGCAACCTCGTGCAGTGGAGTCTGCGCGCTAGCTGCGGCGCACCTTGGTGGGACGCTCGCGAGCCTTGCGGCCGAGGCCGATCTGCTTGGCGAAGTCGGACCTCTGCCTAGCGTAATTCGGTGCGACCATTGGGTAGTCGGCCGGCAGGTTCCACTTGGCCCGGTATTCCTCCGGCGTCATATTGTATGTCGTCCGCAGGTGGCGCTTGAGCATCTTGAGCTTCTTGCCGTCTTCCAGGCAAATGATGTAGTCGGGATGAACCGACTTTCGTATCGGCGCGGCCGGCTTTTGCGGCTCGCTTAGCGGCTCGGGGGGCGGCGCCTCCAGCGCGGTCAACGAGTTGAATACGCTGTGTATGACCTCCGGGATCTGCCCGGCCGCCACTTGATTGTTACTTAGATACGCTGAAACCACGTCTACCGCCATGCGCAGCACGTCGTCCCGCGATATGAGATCGTTGTCGTCATCGCTCATCAGATCAACCCGATTTACCTTTTGAGAAACTTTCGCGCCATGGTATCGCTGCGGAGCTTTCGCTTGTCAACAATATTTGACGACGAGCGAATAATGACTTCTTGCCGCGCCACAACCAGAAAGAGTTTCGCGGCTGTAATGCCGCCCCCGCCACGAGCTTTCGCAGCATTTGTTAGGGTCCGCCTTGCCGTGGCGGGTCACCGACGAAGAATCACGCTTGCTCGGCGGTCGGCCGTGGTTCGCCCCGTCCGATAGCGGCGGGTGCGGCCGGACCGTGCGGAGCGAGCCTCCCGCTCGTTTGCCGTGGCGTTGTCTTCGATGGGTGGTGGCGTACTGGTCAGCGCCAACAGATATATGGTACAGGAGCATCAGTCCGCGGCCAATGATGCGCGGCTGGATCTGGGTAGGCGTCATGGGCAAGCCGACCGTGGCAATCGCCAGCGATCATGCGGGGTACGCGCTGAAGGGCGCGCTCAAGGTTAAGCTCGCCGATGCCGGGCATGCCGTCGTCGATCTCGGCACTGACGGGACCGGCTCGGTAGACTACCCGGACTTCGGCTATGCCATGGCCAGGGCCATCCGCGAGGGACGCGCCGAGCGCGGCGTTCTGATCTGCGGCAGCGGCATCGGCATCAGCATCGCCGCCAACCGATATCCGGACATCCGCGCCGCGCTGGTTCACGACGCCCTGGGCGCCAGGCTGGCGCGCCAGCACAACGACGCCAACGTGATCTGCTTCGGCGGGCGAATGATCGGCGAGGACGTTGCCGGCGACTGCCTCAGCCTCTTTCTCGAGACGGGCTTCGAGGGCGGGCGGCACGCGCGCCGGATTGAAAAGCTGTCGAACCCGAAATAGCGGGCGGAGCGAAAACACCAAACCCATTCGCAGGAATCAGGAGCGCTTGATCATGTCATTGGCCGAGCCCGAGGTTCGTGGCCTCAGCGGCGACACGTTCTTTGCCGCGCCGCTGAGTGAAAGCGACCCGGAGATCGACGCTGCGGTTCGCGACGAACTGCAGCGCCAGCGCGACCACATCGAGTTGATCGCTTCGGAAAACATCGTCTCGCGGGCGGTGCTGGAGGCGCAAGGCTCGGTTCTTACCAACAAGTACGCGGAAGGCTATCCCGGCCGGCGCTACTACGGCGGCTGCGAGCACGTCGATGTCGCCGAGGCGCTGGCGATCGAACGCGCCCGCACGCTGTTCGGCTGCGCCTTTGCCAATGTCCAGCCGCACTCCGGGGCGCAGGCCAACGGCGCGGTGTACCTGGCGCTGATGTCTCCCGGCGACACGCTGCTGGGGATGTCGCTGGCCGCCGGCGGCCACCTCACCCACGGGGCGGCGCCGGCGCAGTCGGGCAAGTGGTTCAACGCCGTGCACTATGGCGTGCGCCGCGACGACGCGCTGATCGACTACGACGAGGTCGAGCGGCTCGCCCGCGAGCACAAGCCCAAGGTGATCGTCGCCGGCGGCTCCGCATACTCCCGGGTGATCGACTTCGCCAGGTTCCGCCGGATCGCCGACGCGGTGGGCGCCTACCTGATGGTCGACATGGCCCACTTCGCCGGCCTCGTCGCCGGCGGGGCCCATCCGAGCCCGCTTGCGCATGCGCACGTGGTCACGACCACGACCCACAAGACCCTGCGCGGGCCGCGCGGCGGGATGATCCTGTCGCAGGACGAGGAGCTGGGGAAGAAGTTCAACTCGGCGGTGTTCCCCGGGCTGCAGGGGGGGCCGTTGATGCATGTAATCGCCGCCAAGGCCGTGGCCTTCGGCGAGGCGCTGCGGCCGGAGTTTCGCGCCTACGCGCGCACCGTCGTCGAGAACGCCAAGGCGCTGGCGGCGACGCTGGCCGGCCGGGGCTACAACATCGTCTCCGGGGGCACCGACACTCACCTCATGCTGGTCGACCTGCAGGCGAAGGGGCTGACCGGCAAGGCGGCGGAAGCGAGCCTCGGGCGTGCGCACCTCACCTGCAACAAGAACGGCATCCCGTTCGATCCGCAGAAGCCGATGGTGACCTCGGGGATCCGCCTCGGCACCCCGGCCGGCACCACCCGCGGCTTTGGTCCCGCCGAGTTCCGCCGGGTCGGCGAGGCGATCGCTGACGCACTCGACGGCCTCGCCGCCAATCCGGACGACAATTCCGCCGCCGAGGCGGCGGCGCGCGAACGCGTCGCCGAGCTGTGCCGGCGCTTTCCGATCTACCCGGGCTTTTGAGGCCGCGGGAGGGGGCGAGGGGGATCAACGATGCGCTGCCCGTTCTGCGGCCATGAAGACACGCAGGTCAAGGACTCCCGGCCGACCGAGGACCACGCCGCCATACGCCGGCGCCGCTACTGCCCGGCTTGCGGCGCCCGGTGGACCACCTTCGAGCGGGTCCACCTGCGCGAGCTCACGGTCGTGAAGAAGAACGGCGAGCGAACGCCGTTCGACCGGGAGAAACTGCTGCGCTCGTTGCGCATCGCCCTGCGCAAGCGGCCGGTGGACGACGAGCGCATCGAGCGGATCGTCAACAGCATCCAGCGGCGGCTGGAGACGTTGGGCGAGGCGGAGATCCCGTCCAAGGTGATCGGCGAGATGGCGATGGAGCAGCTCTACCAGCTGGACCAGGTGGCCTACGTGCGCTTCGCCTCCGTCTACAAGAATTTCCGCGAAGCCAAGGACTTCGAGGAGTTCGTGGAAGGCCTGCACGACCAGTGAGCAGGCGGTGAGCGGCTCCGCGACCGCCACGGACGCGGACGCCGGATACACGGCTCTGGCGCTGGCTCTGGCGCGGCGGGGACTGGGCCGGGTCTGGCCCAACCCGGCGGTCGGTTGCGTGCTGGTGAACGGCGGCGCCGTCGTTGGCCGCGGCTGGACCCAGCCCGGCGGCCGCCCCCACGCCGAAACCGAGGCGCTCGCCCGCGCCGGCCAAGCCGCGTCGGGGGCCACGGCTTACGTCTCGCTCGAGCCTTGCGCCCACCACGGGCAGACCCCGCCTTGCTGTGACGCGTTGCTTGCCGCAGGTGTCGCCCGGGCCGTGATCGCCACCGCCGACCCGGACCCGCGCACCGCGGGGAAGGGGATCGACCGGCTCCGCAGCCATGGCGTCGAGGTGACGACCGGTGTGGCCGAGGCAGAGGCGCTGCGGCTCAACCGCGGCTTCTTCCTCCGCATCGGCCGCGGCCGGCCCCTGTTCACGCTGAAGAGCGCGACCAGCCTGGACGGGCGCATCGCCACCCACACCGGCCACAGCCGCTGGATCACCGGCGAGCGCGCGCGGCGGTTCGGGCACTGGCTTCGCGCCAGCCACGACGCCATCCTCGTCGGCTCGGAGACGGCGCTCGCGGACGATCCGGAGCTGAGCTGCCGTCTGCCCGGCCTCGCCAGCCGCTCGCCGGTCAGGGTCGTCGCCGACGGCAGGCTGCGCTTGAACCCGGCCTCGAAGCTCGCCCGCGGCGCCGCTACCCGGCCGCTGTGGGTGCTGACGCTTGCCGACGCCGCCCCTGCACGCCGCGACGCGTTGGCCGAAGCCGGCGCCGAGCTGATCGAGGTTGCCGCCGACCGCTGCGGCCATCCGGACGCGGTCGCCATGGCGAGCGCGCTCGGGGCGCGGGGACTGACGCGGGTGCTCATCGAAGGCGGGGGCCGCCTTGCCGCTTCGTTTCTGGCCGCGGGTCTGGTAGACGACGTGGCTTGGTTCCGCGCGCCGCTGATCATCGGCGGCGATGGCCGGGCCGCGGCGGCGCCACTCGGCGTCGAGACCATTCCGGCGGCGCCCCACTTTGCCCGCGAGACGGTCACGACGCTTGGAGCCGACGTGATGGAGCTCTACAGCCGAAAGGCGTGACTTTAAGTGTTCACCGGGATCGTCACCGACCTGGGCGCGGTGCAAAGCCTTCGCGACGAAGGCGACCGGCGGCTGGAAATCGCGCTGGGGCGGCCGGCGGCCGATCTCGCCGTGGGCGCCTCCGTCGCCTGCTCAGGCGTCTGCCTCACGGTGGTCGAGCACGGCGCGGACTGGTTCGCGGCGACCGTCTCCGGCGAGACCCTGTCGCGCACCACCATCGGCGGGTGGCGGGTGGGCACGCCGGTGAACCTCGAGCGGTCCGCCCGGCTGGGCGACGAACTCGGCGGCCACCTCGTCTCCGGCCACGTCGACGGCATCGGCACCCTGGTGTCCTCCCACGCCGAGGGCGCGTCGTGGCGAATGCTGTTCGCGGTGCCGCGGCCCTTGCACCGGTTCATCGCCGAGAAGGGCTCGGTTGCCATCGACGGCGTGTCGCTGACGGTCAACGAGGTCGACGGCGAGCGCTTCGGCGTCAATATCATTCCCCATACCTGGACCGTGACCACCCTCGGCCGCCTGCCGGTGGGCGGCAAGGTGAACGTGGAAATCGACCTTTTGGCCCGTTATGTCGCACGCATTCTCGAAACCGCCTGAGGCGCCCGCCGCCGCCGGCGCCTTCGCTCCGGTCGAGGAGATCGTCGAGGCGGCACGCAACGGCCGGATGGTGGTGATCGTCGACGACGAGAACCGCGAGAACGAGGGCGACCTCATCATCCCGGCGCAGATGGCCACCCCCGAGGCGATCAACTTCATGGCCAAGTACGGCCGCGGACTGATCTGCCTCGCGCTCACCCGCCAGCGGGTGGAGCAGCTCAAGCTGCCGCTGATGGCGCAGAAGAACGCCTCGCGCCATCACACTGCCTTCACCGTCTCCATCGAGGCCCGCGAAGGCGTGACCACTGGGATCTCCGCATCCGACAGGGCGCGCACCATCGCGGTCGCCATCGACCCCAGCAAGGGCAGCGACGACATCGTCTCGCCGGGCCACGTTTTCCCGCTGAAGGCCAGCGACGGCGGCACCCTGGTCCGGGCCGGGCACACCGAGGCGGCGGTGGATCTCGCCAGGCTCGCCGGCCTGAACCCCGCGGGCGTGATCTGCGAGATCATGAACGACGACGGCACCATGGCCCGGACCCCGGACCTGATCCGCTTCGCCCGCCACCACGGGCTTAAGATCGGCACCATCGCCGACCTCATCGCCTTCCGCCTCAGGCACGACCGGATCGTCGAGCGGGTGCTGGAGGCGCCGTTCGACAGCGTCTATGGCGGCCGCTTTGCGATGTTCGTCTACGTCAACCGCATCGCCCATGCCGAACATGTCGCGCTGGTGAAGGGCGATCTTGCCGCCGACGGGCCGGTGCTGGTGCGCATGCACGCGCTGAACGTGCTCGAGGACGTGCTCGGCGACGAGCATTCCGGTCGCGCCGAGCAGCTTCACCAGTCGATGCGGATGATTGCCCGGGCTGGGCGCGGCGTCGTCGTCCTGATCCGCGAGCCCCATCCCACCAGCCTGTCGGAGCGGGTGAGGGCGCGCCTTGCCGGCGGCGACGCCCAGGTCCCGCAGTTGCGCGACTACGGCGTCGGCGCGCAGATCCTGCTCGACCTCGGCGTCCGCCAGCTGATCTTGCTGTCGAACACCAAGCGCACGATCATCGGCCTGGAGGGGTACGGGCTGTGCGTCGCGGGCCAACAGCCGGTCGGAGAGGGCTCGGCGGAATGATCAGCAAAGGCTCGCGCGTGCTTATCGTCGAGGCGCGCTACTACCAGGACCTCGCCGACCAGCTTGCGCTCGGCGCAACGGCGGTACTGGCCGAGCACGGCATCGCCGTGGTGCGTGTCGCCGTGCCGGGGGCGTTCGAGATCCCGGCGGTGATCCACATGGCCATGCGCACCGGCGGCGACGCGTCCTACGACGGGTACATCGCCTTGGGCTGCGTGCTGCGTGGCGAAACCGACCACTACGACCACATCTGCCGCGAGGTCAGCCGGGCGCTGATGGATCTCGCCACCCTGAACTGCATCCCGCTGGGCTTCGGCGTGCTCACCTGCGGGACCTACGAGCAGGCGAGGGTGCGCGCCGCCGTGGACGGCAAGAACAAGGGCGCCGAGGCAGCCCGCGCCTGTCTGCGGATGATGGAGCTGAAGGCGGCGATGCCGGCGGTGTTGACGTGACCGTGGAGGTCCGGCCGGCGGCAGCCCGCAGGCGCAGCGCCGCAAGGCTGGCGGCGGTTCAGGCCATCTACGAGATGGACCTCGCCGGGACGACGCCGGACGTGGTGATCGACGAGTTCCTCCGTGGCCGCTGGAAGGCGGGGCTCGGCGAGGCCGATCTCACCGACCTGGACGCGGCCCACTTCGCCGAGGTCATCCGTGCGGTCGGGGCGCGGGCGGGGGCGCTCGATCTCGCCATCGAGGCGGCGCTGGCGGAGAAGCTCAAGGTCGAGCGGCTGGAGATCCTGCTCAGGGCGATTCTCCGGGCCGGCGGCTACGAGCTGTCGTCGCGCCCGGACATTCCGGCGAAGGTGGTCATCAACGAGTACCTCGACGTCGCCCACGCCTTCTTCACCGGCAAGGAGCCGGCGCTGGTGAACGCCGTGCTCGATCGGATGGCCGCTGGGCTGGCCCGCGAAGGAAAGCCGGCGTCGCCCGGCGGGGACTGAGCCGTGGCTCCGGGGCTGGGCGAGTTCGAGCTCATCGCCCGCTTCTTCGCCCCGCTTGCGGCCGGCCGGCCGGGCGCGCTCGGGCTGCTCGACGACGCCGCCCTGATCGAGGAGCGCCCGGGCTGGTCGCTGGTTGCCACCACCGACACCATCGTGGCCGGCGTTCACTTTCCCGTCGATGCCGCGCCGGCAGACGTTGCCTGCAGGCTTCTCGGCGTCAATCTCTCCGACCTGGCGGCCATGGGGGCGGAGCCCGCGGCGTACCTTCTCGCCCTGGGGCTGCCGCAAGGCTGGCGCGACGCCGAAGCCGAGTCGTGGCTGGAGGGCTTCGCCGGTGGCCTTGCCGCAGGCCAGCGTGAACACACGATCGCCCTGGTCGGCGGCGACACCGTGGCATCGCCGGGGCCGCTGACGCTGACGCTGACGGCGCTGGGCCACGTCGAGGCGGGGCAGGCGCTGCTGCGGTCGGGTGCGAGGCCCGGCGAGCGTGTCTACGTTTCCGGCAGCATCGGCGACGCGGCGCTCGGCTTGCGTCTCCTCGAGGGCCGGCTCGCCGGCCTTGGGGCCGCCGAGCGGGCCTTCCTGCTCGACCGCTACCGCCGGCCGCGGCCGCGCCTCGCCCTCGGGCGGCGGCTATGCCGGCTGGCGGGCGCCGCCGCCGATGTCTCCGACGGGCTGGTGGCCGACCTTGGCCACATCTGCACCGCGTCCGGCGTCGGCGCCAGGATCGACGCCGAGCGCGTGCCGCTCTCGGAAGCCGCGGCCGCCGCCATCGGAAGCGACCCGGCACTCCTGGCGCTCGCTCTGACGGGCGGCGACGATTATGAGCTGGTCTTCACCGCCGGCCCCTCGCGGGATGCCGAGGTCGCCGCGCTGGCTGGCGAACTGGAGCTTCCGCTCACCGCCATCGGCGAGATCGTGGGCCTCCCCTCCGGCGGCGGGATGCCCGTGATGGTTGAGCGTCGCGGCGCCGCCATGGCCATTGCCGCGGCCGGCTGGCAGCACCGTCGCTGACGCAAGCGTGCCGGGCGGGATTGCATGTGATCCGGTGCTGCAATGCAACAGTCCCATGTTGCGCAGGGCGAACGCATCTGGCATGTTCGCTTCCCCATGACTCGCAAGGAACATAAGGCGCTTGCCGGGGGAAGGGGATACACGTCCCGGTGAGGCGTCCCTGCCAATAAAGGGGCCACCAGCATGTCGTTCGTCCACTTTCTCGTGATCGCCTGCGGCGCGGTCGCGCTGTTCTATGGCTTCTATGCCAGCCGCTCGGTGCTCGCCAGCAGCGCCGGCACGCAGCGCATGCAGGAGATCTCGGGAGCGGTGCAGGAGGGCGCGGCCGCGTACCTCAATCGCCAGTACACCACCATTGCCATCGTTGGCGTCATCGTTGCCGTCATTTTGTTTTTCCTGATGGGGGCCAAGGTCGCCGTCGGCTTTCTCATCGGCGCCGTTCTCTCCGGCGCCGCCGGCTATGTCGGCATGAACATCTCGGTGCGCTCGAACGTCCGCGTGGCCGACGCGGCGCGCCAGGGACTGGCGCAGGGGCTCGCTCTGGCCTTCAAGGCCGGCGCGGTGACCGGCATGCTGGTCGCCGGCTTGGCGCTGCTCGCCGTCGCCATCTACTACGGCATCCTCCTCGCCATGGGGGCAGGCGGCCGCGATCTGATCGACCCGCTGGTCGCTCTCGGCTTCGGCGCTTCGCTCATCTCGATCTTCGCCCGTCTGGGCGGCGGCATCTTCACCAAGGGCGCCGACGTCGGCGCCGATCTGGTCGGCAAGGTGGAGGCCGGCATCCCCGAGGATGACCCGCGCAACCCGGCCGTCATCGCCGACAACGTCGGTGACAACGTCGGCGACTGCGCCGGCATGGCCGCCGACCTGTTCGAGACCTACGTCGTCTCGGTGGTCGCCACCATGGTGCTCGCCTCGATCTTCTTCGCCGGCACGCCGGCGCTGTCCAACATGATGATGTATCCGCTGGCCATCGGCGGCGGCTGCATCCTCGCCTCGGTCGCCTCGACCTTCTTCGTCCGCCTCGGCGCCAACAACAACATCATGGGGGCGCTCTACAAAGGCTTCATCGCCTGCGCCGTGTTCTCTGCCGTCCTGCTCTTGCCGATCACCGCGATCGTCATCGGTCTCGGCACCGAGTTCACCGTGGGCGCCAAGACCTTCACCGGCTGGTCGCTGTTCTTCTGCGGTATTGCGGGCCTGGTTGTCACCGGCCTGCTCATCTGGATCACCGAGTACTACACCAGCACCGACTTCCGGCCGGTGCGCTCGATCGCCGAGGCCTCGCAGACGGGGCACGCGACCAACATCATCCGCGGCCTTGCCATCTCCATGGAGGCCACGGCGATCCCGGCGCTGATCATCTGCGTCGCGATCATCGTCACCTACTCGCTGGCTGGGCTGTTCGGCATCGCCATCGCGGTCACCGCCATGCTGGCCCTGGCCGGCATGGTCGTCGCCCTCGACGCCTATGGCCCGGTCACCGACAACGCCGGCGGCATTGCCGAGATGGCCGACCTCGACTCCGACGTCCGCAAGACCACCGACGCCCTTGACGCCGTCGGCAACACCACCAAGGCCGTCACCAAGGGCTACGCGATCGGCTCCGCCGGTCTCGGCGCGCTGGTGCTGTTCGCCGCCTATACCCAGGACCTGACCTTCTTCAGCGCCGACACCGTCCGCTATCCGTACTTCGCCGGCGTCGAGGTCAACTTCTCCCTCGACAACCCGTACGTCGTCGTCGGTCTGCTGTTGGGAGGCCTGCTGCCCTACCTGTTCGGCGCACTGGGCATGACCGCGGTCGGCCGCGCCGCCGGCTCGGTCGTGGTCGAAGTCCGCCGGCAGTTCCGCGACATCCCCGGCATCATGGACGGCAGCGGCAAGCCCGAATACGGCCGCTGCGTCGACATGCTGACCAAGGCGGCGATCAAGGAGATGGTCATCCCCTCGATGCTGCCGGTGCTGGCCCCGATCGTGGTGTTCTTCGTGGTCAACTGGATCGCCGGCAAGTCGGCGGCCTTCTCCACCCTCGGCGCCATGCTGCTCGGCGTCATCGTCACCGGCCTGTTCGTCGCCATCTCCATGACTGCCGGCGGCGGCGCCTGGGACAACGCCAAGAAGTACATCGAGGACGGCAACTTCGGTGGCAAGGGCTCCGACGCCCACAAGGCCGCCGTCACCGGGGACACCGTCGGCGACCCCTACAAGGACACAGCCGGCCCGGCCGTCAACCCGATGATCAAGATCACCAACATCGTCGCCCTGCTGTTGTTGGCGACGCTCGCCCACTGAGCCTCCGGAGGCTGCGCACGCGAAGGGCCCGGCGGGAAACCGCCGGGCCCTTGTCGTTTGCGCGCAGCGAGAAGCGGTGCGCCGGGCGAGGAGACTTGCGGGGGTGTGCCGCCCGGTCGAACCGTCGCGCTGCCTCTACCGACGCTGGGGCGCCTCGGAGTTGAAGCGGCCGATGTTGCCGAAGAACTGTTCGATCATGGTCAGGTCGCTGCCGTGGGCCGGCGTCTCCCGCTCGACCACCTCGATCTTGTGCTCCTCGTCGGCGATCGCCTTGTCCACCGAGGACACCACACCACGGTCGTCGAAGGACACGACCACCGTCTCCCGCTCCAGCAGGTCCGGCTTGAAGAAGGCCAGGCTCTCGCGCCGATCGCCGATGTAGTACCAGGCCTCGCCGTCGAGCACCGAAAGCGTCGAGGGCGACCCCAGGATCGCCAGTACGTCGCGCTGGGTGTGCTGTTGCGGGACGATTCGCGCGAGCCGCTCGTCCTGGACCATGTCGCCGTGGGTGTCGACCTCGCCCGCGCAGCCGGCGAGGAGCCAGGCCGCGGCAACGGCCGAAAGACAAGCGAGGCCCGGGCGCCGGGCGGGCCTGCGAGATTGGCTCCCGCCGGAGGGGGCGGCAAAACAGGGCTGGACGACGCTCATTCTACCCCCACATTGGCCAACGATATGGCGCCTCTGCCGGCGCCAAGAAACCATGCCCGGCAGATGCTACCAACGCATTGTCATCGGTTCAACTCCGGCCGGCGGAGGCGTTTTTTGACCAGTGCGCAGAAGCGCTCGATCGAGGCGGCGGCGACCAAGCTTTACGGGCATGTGGTCGAACAGGCGCGCCAGCCGTTCTTTTACCTGACGCTGGGCGTACCGGACACGCCGGATGGCCGGTTCGACATGATCGCACTGCACGCGGCGCTGCTCCTTCGCCGGCTGCGCCGAGATCGGGACAGCACCGAGGCGGTGTCGCAGGCGGTGTTCGACCTGATGTTCGCCGACATGGACCAGAATTTGCGGGAGATGGGCGTCGGCGATCTTGCCGTCGGCAAGCGCATCAAGGCCATGGCCCAGGGGTTCTACGGCCGGCTCGCCGCCTACGACGTCGGCCTGGCGGCGCCGGGCGACGAGGTGCTGGCGGACGCGCTGGCGCGAAACGTCTACCGCCACCGGGAACGCGGGGAGGGCGATCCGACCGGCCTTGCCGGTTACATGCGCCGTCAGGCGGAGAGGCTCGACGCCCAGCCGGTCGGCGCACTCGTCACCGGCCTGGTCGTGTTCGATCCACCCGGGAGCGAAGCCGAGGTGCGAGCCGATGCCGCCCGCCACCCCGCCTGAGTTTTCCCGCGGGGTGCGGGTCGACGATCTGCCGCCGTCGGGTCGCGCGATTGCGGCCGAGGCGAACGAGGGCGAACGCAAGGCCCTGGCTCGCCGGCTGGGCCTCGCGGGATTGGCGAGGCTGGAGCTGGAGGGCGAGGTTGATGCCATCCGGGGCGGGACGGTCGTTCGCCTTCAGGCCCGGCTGCTCGCCGACGTCATCCAGACCTGCGTCCTGACCCTGGTCCCGCTGGAACGCCGTATCGACGCCGACTTCGTTCGCCTGTACGCAGCGGACGCTTCGGCCGGTGCGAAACCGGACGAGGAGGTCTTCTTCGACGAGGAGGAGGAGGACATCGAGCCGCTCGTCGGCAACCAGATCGATGCCGGCGAGGCCGCCGCCGAGCAGCTTGCGCTGGAGCTCGATCCCTATCCGCGGGCGCCGGGCGCCGAGCTTCCGCCTGCCTTAGACACGGTTGCCGCCGGTGAAGCTGGCGAAGACGAGGGCGCCAGTCCCTTCGCAGGGCTTGCCGCCATCGCGGAGGGGAGGCCGCGGAAAAAGCGCAAGTGACTTGCCGCCCCGGCGCAATTTGGCTAGTTAGTCTGCGGACGTTGCGGCGCGCGGTGGTTCTCCGCGCACCCATCGCCTGAGAACCCCGGGCGCTTGCGCTCTCTCGACGGACCGACAATAGCCGGCCAGCCGCGGGCTGACAAAGTCTCACCTCTGCGAAGATTTGATGACGGCCTTCCGCCGGCTCGGTAGAGCCGCCGCAAGGCAACGTACTTGAAAGCCGAATGTTCCAAGCCTCAGCTTATAGTATACCGTTCGTCCTGCTTGACGTCGTCGCGGGCGCGCGATGAAACCGACAGGGAACGTCCGACCGTTGGCCAAGCCCGTGACCCTATCGATCGACGCCATGGGCGGCGACCATGCCCCGGCAATGGTCGTCGAGGGCCTCAATCTGGCCCTGGAGCGCGTGAAGAACGTGCAGTTTCTGCTGCACGGTCGGGAGGCGGAGCTCGAGCCGTTGCTGGCAAAGTGGCCGCGGCTGCAGGACCTCACGCAGATCCGCAACGCCACGGGCGTCGTCAGCAGCAGCGAGCGGCCATCGACCGCGCTTCGCGGCGCCGCTGATTCGAGCATGCGCCGCGCCATCGACGCCGTCGCCGCCGGCGAGGCGGACGGCGTGGTGTCCGCGGGCAACACTGGCGCGCTGATGGCGATGGCCAAGTTCGTGCTGAAGACGCTCCCGGGCGTCGACCGGCCGGCGATCGCCACCGTCTTCCCCACCATCCGCGGCTGCTCGGTGATGCTCGATCTCGGCGCCAACGTCGAGTGCACGGCCGAGAACCTGGTGCAGTTCGCGGTCATGGGCGAGGTGTTCGCCCGCAAGGTCCTGGGCCTGGAACAGCCATCGGTGGCCATCCTCAATGTCGGCGAGGAGCACCTGAAGGGGAACCAGGCGGTGAAGAAGGCCGCCGAGGTGCTGCAGCAAAGCGATCTCGCCATCCGCTTCCACGGCTTCGTTGAGGGCACCGACATCGGCGCCGGCACCGTCGATGTCGTCGTCACCGACGGCTTCACCGGCAACATTGCGCTGAAGACCGCCGAGGGCACCTCTCGGCTTTACAGCCACTTCCTCCGCGAGGCCCTTGTTTCGGGGGGCTTGAGGACCAAGCTCGGCGCCTTCCTCGCCCGCCCGGCGCTCCGCGAGATGCGCAGGCGCGTGGATCCTCGGAGCTACGACGGGGCGATGTTCCTCGGGCTGAACGGCATCTGCGTCAAAAGCCACGGCGGCACCGACGCCCTCGGCTTCTCCAATGCCATCCGGGTGGCGACGAGGCTGATCGCCGACCGGGTCAACCAGGGCATCAAGGACGACTTCCTCTACCTGGCCGGGCAGAGCCCGAAAGATCCGCGGATCGCGACGGGCTGATGACCGGAGCCCGCTCAAGGATCCTCGGCTGCGGCTCGTACCTGCCTGAGCGGGTGCTGAGCAACGACGAGCTCGCCGCCCAGATCGAAACGTCCAACGACTGGATCGTGACCCGCACCGGCATCCAGCGCCGGCACATCGCCGCCGAGGGCGAGTTCACCTCTGACCTCGCCGCCGCGGCGGCGCGGCGCGCGCTCGCCCATGCCGGGATCGGCGCCGCGGACGTCGACCTCATCGTCGTTGCCACCTCGACCCCGGACGACACTTTTCCGGCGACCGCCACCCAGGTGCAGGCCAAGCTCGGGCTGAAGACCGGCGCCGCCTTCGACGTCCAGGCCGTCTGCTCCGGCTTCGTCTTCGCCCTCGCGGTTGCCGACAACTTCATCCGCGCCGGCCAGGCGGAAACGGCGCTGGTGATCGGCGCGGAGACCTACTCGCGCATCCTCGACTGGGACGACCGCGGCACCTGCGTGCTGTTCGGCGACGGCGCCGGCGCGGTGGTGGTGAGCCGGACAACGGAGCTGGCGGGACCGGCGAGCAACGGTCAGCCGCCGGCGATCCTGTCGACGCATCTCCATTCCGACGGCCGCCACCGCGACATCCTTTATGTCGACGGCGGCCCGTCGCGTACCGGCACCGTCGGCAAGCTCAGGATGTCGGGGCGCGAGGTGTTCCGCCATGCCGTCTCCTGCCTGGCGCAGGTGGCCGAGGAGGCTTTGGCCGCCAACGGCCTTGCCATCGCCGATGTCGACTGGCTGATCCCGCACCAGGCGAACAAGCGGATCCTCGAGGGGGTGGCGAAGAAGCTTTCGGTGCCGACGGAGCGGGTGATCTCCACCGTCGAGATCCATGCCAACACCTCGGCGGCGTCGATCCCGCTGGCGCTCGACCTGGCCGTTCGCGACGGCCGGATCGCCTCTGGCGACCTGATCCTGTTCGAGGCCATCGGCGGCGGCCTGACCTGGGGCGCGGCGCTGGTTCGCTGGTAGCGGCGGATTTCCCCACGGCGTTTCAGGGCGTCTCTCCATCCCCTTGATATTGACCGCTTTCCGTCCTCCCTGTAGGGTTGCGGGCAAGGTGGCGGCGGAGGCGAGGCTATGTCCGGGCGGACCATCACCAGGGCCGATCTGAGCGAGGCGGTCTACCAGGAGGTCGGGCTGTCGCGCAGCGAGTCGGCGGAGCTCCTGGAGTCGGTGCTGGGCGAGATCATCGAGGCGCTGGCCCAGGGCGACACGGTCAAGCTGTCCTCGTTCGGGACCTTCTCCATCCGGCAGAAGGGCCAGCGGATCGGCCGCAATCCCAAGACCGGCGAGGAGGTGCCGATCCTTCCGCGCAAGGTCCTTGTGTTTCGTCCCTCCCAGGTGCTGAAGACCCGCATCAAGGAAAGCAGAAAGCCCGGAGGCGGGGCCGGACGGGGCGAATGAGCGTCGAGGCCGGCACCGGCGGCATTCCGGCGAAAGAGCCGGCGCCCTCGGCCGGGAGCAAGTCGCCCGGCGCCTTTCGCACCATCACCGAGGTGGCGAGCGAGCTCGACCTGCCCCAGCACGTGCTGCGCTTCTGGGAGACCAAGTTCCCGCAGATCCGGCCGATGAAGCGGCGCGGCGGCCGGCGCTATTACCGCCCCGAGGACGTGGTCCTGCTGCGCGAGGTCCGCCGGCTGCTCTACGTCGAGGGCTATACCATCCGCGGCGTCCAGAAGCTCCTGCGCCAGCAGAGCCGCCGGGCGCTGGCCCAGCCGCCGGCGCATCCGGGTGAGGCGGCGGAGGCGGACGGCGAAGACGCGGCGGCCGAGGCCACGGGCGAGGCCGAGCCGCCGGCGCCGGGCCCGGGCCCTGGTCTGGCCGATGCGGCGCCGCTGACCCCGCTCGAGGCCGCGGCCGAGGCGGCGGCGCCCTCCCAGCCGCCCAAGTGGCGGCGCGACATGGAGATGTCCACCGTGCTCCGCAAGGAGCTGTACACGCTGCTCTGCGAGCTCGAGGAGCTCCGCGCCCTGCTGCCCGACCCCGGCCGCGACCGTGCCGGGGAGCCCGGCGGCTGAGGGCCGGCCGGGGGCACACGGGGGCACGCGCGAGCGTTGCGCGGGCACCCGATGTCTCTATAGTGGCGGCGGTTCGGAGCGTGGCGCAGCTTGGTAGCGCACTAGACTGGGGGTCTAGGGGTCGCCGGTTCGAATCCGGCCGCTCCGACCATCGACATCCATCACCGCCCTCCCTGGCACCGCCCTCCTTGGAGTGCTTGGCACCGCCTTCGTTCCCGCATCCTCCACTGGGCTGAACCGGCCATGGCAGCGGACGTCGATCCGGCCAGGCGGAGCTTGCGGCCGCCTGCAAGTCGCTCATACTCTTACGCTTATGGATGACGGAGAACCGGACATGGATCCGGCCCTGCACCGGGCGGACGGCGAGCCAGATCTGGGCGAGCCCGTCGCCCTGATCGAGCCGCTGCTGGTGGGGGAGAGGTCCAGGCACCGGGCGGCTTTGATGGATCTTGCGCTCGAGCTTGCCGCTTGCGCCGCTGGGTTCCGCCGCAGCCTGCCTGCCGCAGTTGTCGGTCCATTGGCTGACCTCGTGCGCGCGATGAACTGCTACTACAGCAATCTGATCGAGGGGCACGACACCCATCCGATCGACATCGAGCGTGCGCTACGGAGCAACTACAGCGCGGACGTCCGAAAGCGCAACCTCCAGCTCGAAGCAACGGCCCATGTCACGGTCCAGAAGTGGATCGACGGGGGCGGTCTCGCCGGGCGGGCCGCGACGACGGATGGTCTCCTGGAGATCCACCGTCGCTTTTGCGAACTGCTCCCGGACGACCTGCTTTGGGTGGAAGATCCTGAGACCGGCGAACGTGCGAGGGTCCTCCCCGGTGGGTTGCGGGACCGCCACGTTAAGGTCGGCCAGCACGTTGCCGTCAGCCCGGGCGCGCTTCCCCGCTTTCTCGACCGGTTCGAGGAGGTCTACAACCGGCTCGGCAGGACGGACGGCATCCTTGCCGCCGCGGCCGCACATCATCGTTTGCTGTGGATCCACCCGTTTCTCGACGGCAACGGGCGGGTCGCCCGGCTGATGTCGCACGCAATGCTGCTGGATTCTCTGGACACGGGCGGGCTCTGGTCGGTCGCCCGCGGTCTTGCTCGCGACGAAGTCCGATACAAACAGCTGCTGATGGCCTGCGACCTGCGCCGCCGCAACGATCTCGATGGACGCGGGCACCTGAGCGAGGAGGCGCTGGCTGAGTTCACGCGTTTCTTCCTGGCGACCTGCCTCGACCAGGTCAAGTTCATGGAAGAACTGGTGCAGCCGGACCGCCTGCGCAGCCGCATCCTGATGTGGGCGGAAGAAGAGATCCGGGCAGGCGCACTGGCCCCCAAGGCGGGCGCAGTTCTGGAGGCGGTGCTGTATCGGGGCGAGGTGCCGAGGGGAGAGATCGCCTTGCTGCTTGGCGTCAGCGACCGCCAGGCGCGAAGGATAAGCGCGGCCTTGCTGGAGGGCGAGGTGCTGGTCTCGCAGAGTCCCCGCGGACCGCTGCGCCTGGCCTTGCCGGCGAGGCTCGCCCCGCGCTGGATGCCCGGGTTGTTTCCCGAGCGATGAACAACGTTCTTCTGGGTTCCGCAGCCACGCCTGAAAGCCTACAGTGGAACCTTGCCGGTAATGGACAAAGTCCTGCGATTTTGAAGGTCAGGCGCAACTTCCTCACGCTTCCCGCCCTCGCGTTCCTCGTCCTCGTGGCGCTGCTTGCACCGGTGGCGGTGCGGGCGGCGGAGCCGGAGGCGCCGGCGGTCGGGATCGAGGCCTTCTTCGGCAGCTACGAGGGCCGCGGCAGCGGCTCGGCCGGGAGCCACGCCACCGACCGCGACCTCGCCGTCAGCATCGGCCCGGCGGGGGACAAAGGCTTCGTTGTCAGCTGGTCGACGGCGGTTCGCGGCAAGGCCGGAGAGGCGGAGAGCCGCAAGGCCTACAGCATCGGCTTCCAGCCGACCCAGCGGCCCGGTGTCTACAGCTCGGCGATGCGCGCCAACGTCTTCGGCGACAAGGTGCCGATGGACCCGTTCAAGGGTGACCCGTTCGTCTGGGCCAGGCTCTCGGGGAAGACGCTCTCGGTCTACGCCCTGATCATCCTCGACGACGGCGGCTACGACCTGCAGATCTACGACCGGACGCTCACGCCTTCGGGCCTCGACCTGGTCTTTTCCCGCTGGGTCGACCGCCAGCAGGTGGGCGGGCTCAGCGCGCAGCTGGTGCGCAAGGGCGGTTGAGCGCGGCTGCCCATTCCTTGCGCACCCCCTCTCATTGCCTCTTTTCTAGGCGTCGCTGCCCGCAACCGGATCATCTTCTTCTCTGCGGGACGTGAAGACGCCGCAGGCGGCGCGGCGTCGAGGCCATCCGTGTCGGCGCCCTTCCTTGTCACCCGCGGGCTTGTCCCGCGGGTCCAGGAAGGCGTGGGTCGCCGTGACAAGCACGGCGATAACGGGAGGTGGTTGAGGCGAAGCAGGGCCCCTCTACTCGCTGCCTTCTACTCGCTGCCTTCCATTCGCCGTCACCCGCGGGCTTGTCCCGCGGGTCCACGAAGACCTGGTTCGCCGCAACGAGTGCGGCGATGACGGGAGCTGAGTGGTCGTTGCCGAGAAGCCGTGGGTGTGGCTCGAGGTGCCGAGGCACGCTTGGCACGGCGCGTGCAAGAAGATGCACGGCAACCAGGGTATTCCCCGCCCTTCGCCCGTCAGGGCTGACGTGTTGCCCCCTCAGAGACCCGGATAAACTATCACGGGGCTCGCCGGAAACGGCGGGCCCCATTTTTTTTGGCCGCAGGCCCTCCCTGCAGCCAGCCGTCGGCTTTCGCACCCGCCTTTCATGATCGTGTCGGGCATGCGACATTTGCCGCGGCATTCACGAGGGAGCCTTTGCCTATGGCCGAAGTGCTGGTCTACGTCACCGCCGCCTCGCGCGATCATGCCCTGCTCATCGGCCGGCAGCTGGTGGAAGAGCGGCTGGCCGCCTGCGTCAACGTGCTGGGTTCGATCGCCTCCATCTACCGCTGGGAGGGCGAGGTCTGCGAGGAGGAGGAGGTGGCGTTCATCGCCAAGACCCGGGCGGAGCTGGTTCCGGCGCTGAGCGAACGGATCCACGACCTGCACGACTACGACACGCCTTGCATCGTCGCCGTCGAGATCGTCGGCGGCAACCCCGAGTTCCTGTCCTGGATCGGCGAGCAGTGCCTGGATCCGGCCGCGGTCCCCGCCGAGCCGGACGCGGAACAGCCGGGGACCTGAGCCCCGGCTGGCGCCCTGTCAGCCCGCCCCTGTCAGCGCGCCGGGAGGCGGACCGAGGCCGCTGCCTGGGCGGCGATGCCCTCCCGCCTGCCGGTGAAGCCGAGCCCCTCGGTGGTGGTCGCCTTGACGCTGACCCGGCCGGGCTCGACGCCCAGCATCTCGGCCACCGCCGCGACCATCGCCTGGCGGTGCGGCCCCACCTTCGGCCGCTCGCAGATCAGGGTCACGTCGGCGTTGACGACGGCACCGCCCCGGCCGCGCACCAGGTCGGCAGCGTGGCGGACGAAGAGGTGCGAGGCGGCGCCCCGCCACTCAGGGTCGCTGGGCGGAAAGTGGCTGCCGATGTCGCCGGCGCCGATGGCGCCCAGCAGAGCGTCGGTCAGCGCGTGCAGGCCGACGTCGGCGTCGGAATGGCCTTCGAGACCATGATCGTGGGGCACGGCAATCCCGCACAGCATCACCCCGCTGCCGGCGGTGAAGCGGTGGACGTCGAAGCCGGTGCCGACCCGGATCTCCCATTGCCCCGCCTGCCGCTCGGCGCGGCGGAAGTCCTCGGCGGTGGTCAGCTTCACGTTGTCCTCATCTCCCTCGACCAGGGCGACGGCGAGCCCCGCCCGTTCGGCCACGGCGGCGTCATCGGTGAGCGCCTCGCCGGCAAGGCGGCGGTGCGCCTCCAGGATCGGGCGGAAGTGGAAGCCCTGGGGGGTTTGCGCCCGCCACAGCCCGCACCGCTCCACCGTCGCCGCGACCAACGGCCTGTTGTCCGCGGTCGCTCCGTCGCTGCGCTTCAAGGTGTCCACCACCGGGAGCGCCGGAACCGCGCCCGGATACGCTGCCAGCGCGTCGAGCACCCGGGAGACGACCTCGGCGGCGGCGAAGGGCCTCGCCGCGTCGTGGATCAGAACGTGCGCGGGGTCTTGCCCAGTGAGGCTTTCCAGACCCAGGCGAGCCGAGTCCTGGCGCGTCGCTCCTCCCGGAACCGGCGCCGGCAGCTCCAGCCCGTCCACGGCCTCGCGGTAGAGATCGGCGTCGTCGGGATGGATCACGACGCGAACGCAGGCGACGCGGGGGTGGCCGAGGAATGCCAGCACCCCCCGGCGCAACACCGCCACGCCGCCGACGCGGCGGTACTGCTTGGCGGTGCCGCCGCCGGCGCGAACGCCGCGGCCACCGGCGACGATCAGGGCTGCGGCATCCGTCATCGCGTCTCGTGCCACCCCGGCCGGCCGGCTCGCCGGCGCGGGCCTTGCGAATGCGGCCGCGGCGCGCGAAGGTGAGGCGCACCGGCGGCAACCGACGGCACCCTAGCCGACCATGGAAAATGTTCTACTGAATTGTTCCGCGCTGGCGGCGCTGCTGCCGACGTCGCTGCAGGCGTTTCGCCAGAACCCGGCGCGCGACGGCCTGTTCTGGGGCCTGCTTGGCCTCGCCACCGCCGGCCCCGTGGCCTGGGCCGCGGCGCAGGCGGCGGGGCCCTGGCCGACCGGCTTCGCCGGCACCCTGTGGCTGACGGTGGCGGCGACCATGTGCCTCTACGTCGCCGCGGCCTTGGCGATGGAGCAGGCCTGGCGGCTGGCGCCGCTGGTCGCCGGCTACATGCTGGTGCTGGGGTTCCTGGCGACGATCTGGGCCGGCTCTCCCGCCCGCCATCCCTTGGCGGGGCCGGAGGAGGCCGGCTGGATGAGCGCGCATATCGTCGCGGCCTTGGCCACCTACGGCCTTGTCACCATCGCCGCCATCGCCGCCTTGGCCACCTGGCTGCAGGACCGGGCGCTGAAGCGCAAGCAGCCGTCCACGGTCAGCCGCTTTCTGCCTTCGGTCCGCGACTGCGAGCGCCTGCTGGTCCGCCTGCTCGCCTTCGGCGAGGTCATCCTCGGCCTCGGCCTTGCCACCGGCATGGCGCTGCAGTACCGGGAGACCGGCGCGCTCCTCGCCCTCAACCACAAGACCGTGCTCACCATCGCCGCTTTCCTGGTTCTGGCCGGGCTGCTCGCCGCCTATGGGCTCGGCGGGGTCCGCGGCAAACGCGCCGCCCGGGTCCTCCTCCTCGGCTACCTGCTGCTCACCCTCGGCTACCCCGGCGTCAAGTTCGTCACCGACGTGCTGATGGCTTGAGCAACACCTGCCTGCCTACCGCGCGGGCAGGCCCTTGCAAAAGTCGGCCTTTGCCTATTTAATCGGCATCCGTTCTCCGGCCCTGCCATAGCGCTCGTCGCTCTCCATCTTCTTCGTGACGCGGCTTGGCACATTCGGCCGGAGGCCGGCGCCATGTGCCCAGCAACAAGACCCGGCCGCGCCGTTCGGCGCGAGGCGGGCGAACAAAGTCCGAAACGTGAGCGGGAATCATGAACAAGCACGTGTTGAAGTTCAGGCGGCCGACGCCGGGGATGGAGGTGAGCGCGGATGCGGTGCTGAATGCGCTGCCGTCCGTGATCCTCGTGGTCGCCGCCGATCTGTCCATCCTCCATGTCAACAACGCGGCCGAGCAGTTTTTCCAGAGCAGCGCCCAGCACCTGCAGAAGGCGCGGCTGGACGCCCTGTTGCCGGCCGACAGCCCGCTGTTCTCGCTGATCCGCCAGGCGCGGGCGACCAACAGCACCGTCGCCGAGTACCACATCACCCTGTCCAACCCGCGCGTCGGCCATCACGTGGTCAACGTCCAGGCGGCGCCGGTGCCGGAGCTGCCGGACGTGGTCGTGATCTCCTTCCAGGAGCGCTCGGTCGCGGCCAAGATCGACCATCAGCTCACCCATCGCGGCGCCGCCCGCTCCATGAGCGCCATGGCGGCGATGCTGGCGCACGAGGTGAAGAACCCGCTCGCCGGGATTCGCGGCGCGGCGCAGCTCCTGGAGCAGGGCGTCCGCGACGAGGATCAGCCGCTGACCAGGCTGATCCGCGAGGAAACCGACCGCGTCTGCGCCATCGTCAACCGCATGGAGGCGTTCTCGGCGAGCGGCCCGCTGGAGCGCTCGCCGGTCAACATCCACGAGGTGCTGGGCCGGGTGCGGGCCTTGGCGGAGAACAGCTTCGGCCGGCACGTCCGCTTCGTCGACCACTACGACCCGTCGCTGCCGCCGGTGTTCGGCAACAAGGACCAGCTCATCCAGGTGTTCTTGAACCTGGTGAAGAACGCCGCCGAGGCGGCGCCGGTGGATGAAGGCGAAGTGACGATCACCAGCGCCTACTGGCACGGCGTTCGCTTCGCCGTTGCCGGCAGCCAGTCGCGGGTCGAATTGCCGCTCATGATCAGCGTACAGGACAACGGCGCGGGGATCCCCGAAGACCTGAAGCCGCACCTGTTCGAGCCGTTCGTGACCTCGAAGCCCAAGGGCAGCGGCCTGGGACTGGCGCTGGTCGCCAAGATCATTGGCGATCACGGCGGCGTCATCGAGTTCGAGAGCGAGCCGCGCCGGACGGTATTCAGGGTCATGCTGCCGATGTACCCGGACAGGGATAGCTGATGTCCAATTACACCGTGCTCGTCGCCGACGACGACGCCGCCATCCGGACCGTGCTGAACCAGGCCCTGGAGCGGTCCGGCTTTTCCGTGCGGGTCACCGGCAACGCCTCCACCCTGTGGCGGTGGGTCAGCGACGGGCAAGGCGACGTCGTCATCACCGACGTGGTCATGCCGGACGAGAACGGCCTCGACCTGATCCCGCGCATCCGCAAGATCCGCCCGGAGCTTCGGGTCATCGTCATGAGCGCGCAGAGCACGCTGATGACGGCGCTGAAGGCGACCGAGCGCGGCGCCTTCGAGTACCTGCCGAAGCCCTTCGACCTGAACGAGCTCATCGGCGTCGTCCGCCGGGCGCTGGAGACGCCGCGGCCGCCGGCGCCGGTCGATCCCGATGGGGACGGCGGCGGCGACGACGAGGGGCTGCCGCTGATCGGCCGCTCGCCGGCGATGCAGGACATCTACCGGACGCTCGCCCGGTTGATGGGGACCGACCTGACGGTGCTGATCAACGGCGAATCGGGAACCGGCAAGGAGCTGGTCGCCCGCGCGCTCCACGACTACGGCAAGCGCCGCAACGGCCCGTTCGTCGCCATCAACATGGCCGCGATCCCGCGCGAGCTGATCGAAAGCGAGCTGTTCGGCCACGAGAAGGGGGCGTTCACCGGCGCCACCCACCGCAGCGCCGGCCGTTTCGAGCAGGCCGAAGGCGGAACCCTGTTCCTCGACGAGATCGGCGACATGCCGGCCGAGGCGCAGACCCGGCTGCTGCGGGTGCTGCAGGAGGGCGAGTACACCACCGTCGGCGGCAGGACGCCGATCCGCGCCAACGTCAGGATCGTCGCCGCGACCCACCACGACCTGCGGGTGCTGATCCGCCAGGGGCTGTTTCGCGAGGACCTGTACTTCCGCCTCAACGTCGTCCCCATCCGGCTGCCGCCGTTGCGTGAGCGGACCGGCGACATCCCCGAGCTGGTGCGCCACTTCATGTCCCGGGCGAACACCGAGGGGCTGTCGCCGAAGACACTGGAGACGGCGGCGATGGAGCGGCTGAAGGCCTATCGCTGGCCCGGGAACGTGCGCGAACTGGAGAATCTCGTTCGCCGCCTGACCGCGCTATACTCCGACGAAGTCATCGGCGTCGGCGTGATCGAGGCCGAGCTTGCCGACGCCTCGCCGGCCGCGTCGGAACCGGAGGGAGACGGTCTCGGGCACTCCATGGAACGGCACTTGCGCTCGTATTTCCTCGCGCACGGCGACGGGCTGCCGGCGGCGGGCCTGTTCGACCGGGTCATCCGCGAGGTCGAACGGCCGCTGATCGCCCTGACCCTGGAGGCGACGCGGGGCAACCAGATCCGCGCGGCCGAGGTGCTCGGGCTGAACCGCAACACCTTGCGCAAGAAGATTCGCGACCTGAGCATCCCGGTCATCCGCGGTGGTGGCCGTTGAACCTGCCCACGTCCTGGTGGTCCCATCTGGATCGCTTCGGCCGGTGGTCAAGCAGGGTCGATTTGGAGCGGAAGCTCGCCTTCGGGCTGACGCTGGCGGCGGTGCTCTCGGGCATCGCCACCGTCGCCTCGTGGACCGGGGCGCAGGAGTTCGGCCCGGACCCCGACACCGTTCTCGGGCTGCTGATCCTCGACACCATCTTGCTGTTGGCGCTGGGCGCGCTGGTCGCGCGCCAGCTCGTTCGGCTGTGGACCGAGCGCCGGCGCGGCCTTGCTGGCTCCGGCCTGCACGTGCGCATCGTGTTGATGTTCAGCCTGGTCGCGGTGACGCCGGCGATCCTGGTGGCGGTGTTCTCGGCGCTGTTTTTGAACTTCGGCATCCAGGCCTGGTTCAGCGAGCGGGTGCGAACCGCGATCGAGGCTTCGAATGCGGTCGCCCAGGCTTATCTTGAGGAACATCGCCAGAGCATCCGCACCGAGGCCTTCGCGATGGCCAACGATCTGAACCGCGAGGCGCCGTTGCTGATGCGCGACCTCAATGCGTTCGATCAGCGCCTCGATATCGAGGCGCAGATGCGCTCGCTGTCGGAGGCCATGGTGGTCGACGGCGGCGGCCGGGTGGTCGCGACCTCGCCGCTCAGCCTGACCCTGGAGCTGGAACTCGTTCCGTGGGCAGCGATCGAGCAGGCGAACCTGGGGCAGGTGGCGGTGCTCACCAACGAGGACGAACGCGTCCGCGCCGTGGTCAAGCTCAACCGCTTCATCGACGCCTATCTGGTGGTCGGCCGCTTCATCGACCCGGCGGTGCTCGAGCACATCTCGCAGACGGAGGTGGCGGTCGCCCAGTACCGCCGGCTGGAGGCTCGCCGCGAGGGCATCCTCATCACCTTCGTCCTGATCTTCGTCGTCGTCGCCCTGCTGCTGCTGCTGGCGGCGGTGTGGATCGGGCTGACGCTGGCGACCCAGATCACCCGGCCGATCAGCACGCTGATCACCGCCGCGGAGCGGGTGCGCAAGGGCGATCTGTCGGTGCGGGTGGACACCGAGGAGCCGGTGGACGAGATCGGCACCTTGAGCCGCGCCTTCAACCGCATGACCAGCCAGTTGCAGACGCAGCAGGAGGGGCTGGTGCTGGCGAACCAGGTTCTGGACGAACGCCGGCGGTTCACCGAGGCGGTGCTGACCGGCGTGTCGGCCGGGGTCATCGGTCTCGACGCGCAAGGGGTCATCGAGCTTCCCAACCGCTCGGCCCTCGAACTCCTCGGCATCAGCCTGGACAGCGCCATCGGCCGGCCGCTGGTCGACGTCGTTCCGGAGATGGCAGATTTGATGGCGGAGGCGATTGGCCGGCCGGAGCGGCAGGCCGAGGCCGAGGTGAAGCTCCTGCTGGCCGAGCGGGCCTGCACCTTCATCGCCCGGATCGTCGCCGAGCGCTCCAGCGGGGCGACCACCGGCTTCGTTTTGACCTTCGACGACATCTCGGCGCTGGTGGCGGCGGAGCGCAAGGCCGCGTGGGCGGACGTTGCCCGGCGCATCGCCCACGAGATCAAGAACCCGCTGACGCCGATCCAGCTCGCCTCCGAGCGCCTGAAACGCAAGTATCTGAAGGAGATCCGCTCCGACCCGGCGACCTTCGCCGCCTGCACCGACACGATCGCGCGGCAGGTCGAGGACATCGGCCGGATGGTCGACGAGTTCTCGGCCTTCTCGCGGATGCCGCGGCCGGAGATGAAGATGGAGAGCCTGAACGAGCTGGTCCGCCAGGTCGGGTTCCTCGAGCGCAACCGCAACCCGGAGATCCGCATCGAGCTCGACATCCCCACCTACGACGTCGCGTTGCGCTGCGACGGCCGGCAAGTGTCCCAGGCGCTCAGCAACCTGATGAAGAACGCGACCGAGGCGATCGCGGCGCGCAAGGCGAAGGAGGGCGAGGCTCTGGCCCCTGGGCTCATCCGGGTGGCGCTCGCCAGCGAGGCGCCCGACGAGAAGCACCGGCGGATCAGCATCCTCGTCGAGGACAACGGCTGCGGCCTGCCGTCGGATCAACGGGACCGGTTGACCGAGCCTTACGTCACCACCCATTCGAAGGGTACCGGCCTAGGCCTTGCCATCGTCAAAAAGATCATGGAAGACCATGGCGCAGAGTTGCACCTCGCCGATCGAAAAGGTGGCGGAGCCCGCGTGTCCATGATCTTCTATGCCGTGCGTCCCGCCGCCGTGACCGCCGCGGGCGGCGGTGGCGAGCCCGTGACGCAGGCTGAGCCGGTGTCGTCCAGTCCCACCACAGATCTTGCGGCCAATGCCTAGCTCCTCGCAAACCATGGCCGACGACGTCCTCATCGTTGACGATGAGGCGGATATCCGCGCGCTGGTCGCCGGCATCCTCGGCGACGAGGGCTACGAGACCCGCGAAGCCGGCGACAGCGACGCCACCATCGCCGCCATCGCCGCCCGCAGGCCGTCGCTGGTGCTGCTCGACATCTGGTTGCAGGGCAGCCGGCTCGACGGGATGGCGCTGCTCAAGCAGTTGAAGGGCGAGGACCCTGGCCTGCCGATCGTGATCATGAGCGGCCACGGCACCATCGAAACCGCGGTTCAGGCGATCAAGTTCGGCGCCTACGACTTCATCGAAAAGCCGTTCAAGGCGGATCGAATGATGCTGGTGGTCCGCCGCGCCATCGAGGCGGCGCAGCTCCGCCGCGAAAACGAGGAGCTGCGGCTGCGCGCCGAGGCCCAGCCGCAGTTGATCGGCTCGTCGCCGGTGGTCCATCAATTGCGCCAGGCGATCGAGCGCGTCGCCCCGACCAACAGCCGGGTGCTGATCACCGGGCCGGCCGGAAGCGGCAAGGAGGTGGTCGCCCGGCTGATCCATCTGCGCTCCCGCCGGGCGCAGGGGCCGTTCGTGGTGCTCAACTGCGCCTCCATGGCGCCGGAGCGGATGGAGGTGGAGCTGTTCGGGGTGGAGGGGCCGATCACCGACGGCGATCAGCCGCCGCGCCGGGTCGGCACCTTCGAGGCGGCCCACAACGGCACCCTGTTTCTCGACGAAGTCGCCGACATGCCGATGGAGACCCAGGGCAAGATCGTCCGCGTTCTCCAGGAGCAGGTGTTCACTCGGGTCAACGGCCGCACCCGGGTCGAGGTTAACGTCCGGGTCATCGCCTCGACCACCCGCAACCTGACCGAGGAGATCCGCGCCGGCCGCTTCCGCGAGGACCTGTTCTACCGCCTGAGCGTCGTTCCGGTGCGGGTGCCGGCGATGAAGGAGCGGCGCGAGGACATCCCGCTGCTCGCCCGCCACTTCATGAACCGGGCGGCGGAGGCTTCGGGGCAGAAGCCGCGGGTGATTAGCGAAGACGCGATGGCGGCGCTGCAGACCTTCGACTGGCCCGGCAACGTCCGCGAGCTCAGGAACATCATCGAGCGGCTCCTGATCATGGCGCCGGGCGCGATCGGCGATCCGATCCGCGCCGACATGCTGCCGATCGAGTTCGACGGCAGCTTCTCCGCCAGCCGCAAGTCCAACCGCAACGCCGAGATCATGGGCCTGCCGCTCAGGGACGCGCGGGAGATCTTCGAGCGCGAGTATCTGCTGGCCCAGGTCACCCGCTTCGGCGGCAACATCTCCCGCACCGCCGCCTTCATCGGCATGGAGCGCTCGGCCCTGCACCGCAAGCTCAAGGCGCTGGGCATCCAACCCGAGGAAAAGATCCGCGTCGGCGGCGAGTGACGGAACGGCCTCCGCCGCGACAGAACAACAACACGAAGAGCCCAACTCATGCGGATCATCGTCTGCGGCGCCGGCCAGGTCGGCTTCAACATCGCCCGGCAGTTGGCCCGCGAGGGCAACGACGTCACCGTCATCGACACCTCGCCGGAGCTGATCCGGCGGATCAACGACAACCTCGACGCCCAGGGCGTCGTCGGCCATGCGTCCAGGCCGGACGTGCTCGAGCGCGCCGGCACCGGCGACGCCGACATGATCATCGCCGTGACCCTTGGCGACGAGACCAACATGGTCGCCTGCCAGATCGCGCACTCGCTGTTCGAAGTGCCGGTGAAGATCGCCCGGATCCGCGAGCAGAGCTATCTCGACCCGGCCTGGGCGAACCTGTTCTCCCGCGAACACCTGCCGATCGACGTCATCATCTCGCCCGAGGTGGAGGTGGCCAAGGCCATCGCCAGGCGGCTGAAGGTGCCCGGCGCCTTCGAGATGATCCCGCTGGCCGACGACAAGGTCAGGCTGCTCGGCGTTCACTGCGAGGAGGACTGTCCGCTCGTCAACACCCCCATCAAGCAGCTCACCCAGCTTTTTCCCGACCTCAACATCGTCATCGTCGCGCTCTTGCGCGAGGACCAGACCATACGGCTCACCGGCGACGACGAGATGCTCGTCGGCGACGACGTCTACTTCGTCGTCGAAACCGCGCAGGTCGCCCGCGCGATGACCGCCTTCGGCCACGAGGAGCCGGAGGCGCGCCGGCTGCTCGTCTGCGGCGGCGGCAACATCGCGCTGCTGCTGGCCCAGGAGATCGAGCGCGAGTACCCGTGGGTAAACGCCAAGATCATCGAAGCCGACGCCGAGCGCGCCGCCGAGGTGGCGAGCCTGCTCGGCAACACCGTCGTCCTCCACGGCGACGTGCTCGATCCGGAAATTCTGGAAGAGGCGGGCGTCTCCGCCATCGACACCGTCGTTGCCGTCACTAACAACGACGAGACCAACATCCTCTCCTCGCTCTTGTCCAAGCGCCACGGCGCCAGGCGGGCGATCACGCTGTTGAACAAGAGCACCTACGAGCCGCTGATGACCACGCTGGGCATCGACGTCATCGTCAGCCCGCGCAACATCACCGCCTCGAGCATCCTCCAGCACGTCCGCCGCGGGCGGATCTACTCCGTGCATACGCTCAGGGAGGGTTTCGGCGAGCTCATCGAGGCCGAGGCGCTGGAAACCTCGAGCCTGGTGGGCACCCCGCTCAAGGAGGTGAAGCTTCCTCCGGGGGTGATGATCGGCGGCATCGTCCGCAAAGGCCAGGTGGTCAGCCCCCGCGGCAACACCATCATCCAGAACAAGGACCGGGTCGTGCTGTTCGCCACCTCGGACGCCGTCCGCAAGGTCGAGAAGCTGTTCTCCGTGCGCCTCGAGTACTTCTAGGAGCGCGGCATCCCTGGATCGGCGGGCAAGGAGAAACGATGGGCAGGATCGCGTACGCGGGCGGCCGCTACGTTCCCCATGGCGAGGCGCACGTTCATGTCGAAGACCGCGGCTACCAGTTCGCCGATGCCGTCTACGAGGTGATCGCGGTCCACCACGGCAGGCTCATCGACGAGGACGAGCATCTGGCTCGGCTCGACCGGTCGCTCCGCGAACTCGAGATCGCCTGGCCGCTCAGCGAGCGCGCCCTGCGCTTCAAGATCCGCGAGCTGATCCGGCGCAACCGGATCGGCGCCCGCGGCATGGTCTATCTCCAGATCAGCCGCGGGGTCGCGCCGCGCAACCACGCCTTTCCCAAAGGCCGCCGGCCGGTGCTGGTGATGACGGTGAAACTGCTGCCGGCCTTCGATTACGCCGAAGCGAGCCGGGGGGTGAGCGTGATCACCGCCCCCGACCAGCGCTGGCGCCGCTGCGACATCAAGTCCGTCTCGCTGCTCGCCAACGTGCTCGCCAGGCAGCAGGCGGTGGAGGCGGGGGCCTACGAGGCCTGGCTGGTCGGCGACGACGGCCTGGTCACCGAGGGAACCGCGTCCAACGCCTGGATCGTGACCGCGGACGGCCTGCTGCTGACCCACGACGCCAGCCACGCCATTCTCAACGGCATTACCCGCCAGGCGGTCCTGCGCATCGCCGCCGACCATGGCGTGACCCTGCGCGAGGGACCGTTCAGCGTGGCCGACGCCACCTCGGCCGCGGAGGCGTTCCTCACCAGCACGACGTCGCTGATCAAGCCCGTGGTTGGCATCGACGGCGCGGTGATCGGCGACGGCGGCATCGGCCCGCTCACCTCCCGCCTGCTCGACTACTACGTCGACCACGTCGGCGAGGGCGCCGCCGGACGCGCCGGCCCATCTACGTGAGCATGGTCGGCGAGCCGGCGCTGACGCCGCCCCGGGCGATGCTGCTCGACTGGGACAACACCTTGATCGACAGCTGGGGGGCGATCTGCGACGCGCAGAACTACACCCTCAGCTATTTCGGGCTGAAGCCGTGGACCCTCGAGGAGGTGCGCGCCAGGGTGCGCGGGTCGATGCGCGACACCTTTCCGGCGATGTTCGGCG
>JAXMOZ010000028.1:0-37031 GCA_034382075.1 Rhodospirillales bacterium | reverse complement strand
CGCAACCGCCGCCTCGCCAAGGACTTCGAGGCTACCATCGACTCCGCCGTCACCTTCCTCTACGCCGCCTCCGTCATGCTCCTCACCCGACGGCTGGGCATACAATGAGTTTCGAGTCGGACTCTCAAAGAAGAGAGTGTAAGTACGTTCAATGATGACTTTCATAAGCGTCGAGGACGGACGCCCCTATTATTGCGAAGTAACTGTGACGTCTGAGGACGCTTCATCCAGAGGTCCCGGCGACTCTCCCCTTACGACTATCGGCGGCGTCTTAACCATACGCACCGGGAAAATCTTGTTGCGGCTGGTTCGCTTCGATGAGCACTTTGAGGTGCAAGAAGACGATCGGCTTGAAGCTCGCACCGAGGCAAACTGGGTAGCGTCCCTCTTTGACATCGTGCCAATGGGCACGGGGCAATGTGGGCTAGGAGCGAAAGCCGCCTACAACGCCGAGGTTCTTATCAACACAGCAGTGATTGGATGGGATACTTGGTCTAACCATGACCGGGTACGCCTAACGCAGTTCCGTGTTACTCCGGCCGACACCATCCTGCGCCACTGGCCCACCTACGACCAACTCGCCGATAACCCAAGGAGTTCATTTTCCGACCCGGTCGCCCTCGACGTCCCTGTCAAGGGCGGGCGCGTCAGGATACGCTATACTTTGTGTTTCGATATGAGCAATGGATATCTACGAAAAAACATCTGGCCTGTGATCGAGATGGACTTCAACGATGGCGTTACACTCACAGGCTTGCGCGCGCAGACCCACGCGTTTGTAAGCTTTCTTTCGGCCGCAGCATCTAGAAGTTTGGCCGCGCATGAGCAGATCGTATCGCGCTTTACCTGCGCGGAACTGGCAGAGCATCTTGAGCGCGGCACGCGCGGGACGGAGCACTCCATATACGTGTGGGAGCTCGACCAAAGCCTCCGCGCGCAGAGCACGACGCGCGTTGACGTCGGTTCATTCGTACTGCTTGTCGATGACAACGAGCGCGCCGCATTTATTGAGTGCCTTCAACAGTGGTTTGATCGCTATTCCGAATGGGAAAAAGCGACGTCTGCGATGATGGACGCGTTTACGCTCCAGGGAGTGACAGGCTCCGATCGGTTGCTGAACGCTACGAAATGGGTTGAAGCGACGCCCGGGACAGGGGCTCGACGCGCTATGTCAGAGGAACATATCAAAGAAATCAGTGACGTCATGAGCCGTAGAGCTGACGAATTAGGTCTCGGTGGAATCTATGATAGACTGAGCAACTGCCTCGGCATGGTGGCATCGGAAACACGGCTTCAGCGCTTTTCGCGTCTTACTCATGATCTGAAGGCGTTTTATGGGAATCTCATCGTTGGTGATGACCTGGCGGAGTGGGTGAATGAGGCTTTTGGGGTGCGCAACAAGGCAGCGCACTCCCCGATCATCTACTCGTCTGAGGTCGAGCGCACACGCATGTACATGGCAATCCATGCAGCGGAGTGCTTCGCCTACCTGATGCTGCTGCGCGAACTCCCAATGAGTGATGAGGGTAAAACCCGGGTGGCGGAGGCACCTCTTGTGAGGTTTTACACGGAGAACATCAAAGGCCGGACCCCGGGCGATATAACTGGGTGACCGTTGGGTAAACGGCAATCACAGCCATCGCACTCGAGCGGCTCTCGCCGTAGCCGCCCGGACGGGCGGCCGGCCCGCCGCGGCGAAAACGCCGGGGCCGCATTCTGATTCGGTCGTCGCTACGGAAAAAATTGCGCGTATACTGTTGCACCGCAGCAAGCGGGACCACATACAAGTCGCCCCCGAGGGCGCGGAAACCATCGCACCATGGCATTTTTGAGCGAACTGGGCGAAGTGATCCATGAGGAGCACTTCCGCATGCTCGTCATGGTTTGCGAGCTGGAGAACCGGGTGAAGGGGGCGGAGACGATCAAGCCGATCGACGCCCGCGACGCGGAAGACCGGGCGTTGCTGTTGAAGGTCGTCACCGGCCTCGACGAATTGATCGGCCACAACGCCTTCGAGGAAACGGTCCTATTCCCCGCCATCGCCGAGAGCGGCGACGACGGCTTCACCGGACTGGTCGCCGAGGAGCACTTCGTCGTCGAACCCCTGGCACAACGGCTGCGGGCCCTGGCCCTGGCCATCCTCAATCAGGGAACGACCTTTGCGCGCTGGACCGCGTTTCGCGAGGTCGCCCTGGAGTTCGCCGCGAACCTGATCCTGCACCTGGAGACCGAAGAGGTCACGGTGGTGCAAAGGCTCAGGCTGCTCCTCGATCCGCAGCGCGACCACGAGCTTGCGCTGCGCTACCTCCGCGAGCGCTGCCGTGGGCGCCCGGACGCGAGCGAGGACACGGCCCGCCGAGGCGTCGGCGGCTGATCCTCGGGCCGCGGCAGCGGCTCAGCGGCTCCCCACCTCGATCGCCTTCACCTTGCTCGGGTAGAACGCGAGGTGGCCACGGATGGCCTCCGCCGCCGGAAACGGCTGCTCGTAGCTCCAGGCTCCGTTCTCCACCGTCGCGCCACCGCCGGTCAGCGTGAAGTAGCTGGCGTCGCCCTTGAAGGGACAATGGCTGTGGTGATCGGTGCGGCTGATGGCGTCCGCGACGACGTCCTCGCGGGGAACGTAGTGCACCGGCGGAAGCCGGCCCTCGCGCACGATCAGCGCCCGGGTGGTCTCGGCAATGGCGACCCCGCCGAGGATCACCCGCACCCGGCCAGGCTCGGCCTCGATCCTGATCGCGTGTCCGGAGGCGGCGGCAGTCATGGGCACCCTCATGGTCGAGCGGCCGCAACGGCCGCATAGCGCTTAACATAGGTGGTTGAGCGCACCCGGCCAGGTCGTGACCATCAGCCCCACGCGCTCGCCGACCCGAGGCTGCTCTTCCCCCCGAACCGGGTTTGGACCGTTCCGCCGCTCGCGGCCGGGCGTCCCCTCCCGCATCCGCCGGAGCCGCCGGCAACCCGCGGTCGGATGAGCGCGAATCTTAACCAGGAGATTGAGATGGCCGAGAGCGTCGCAGACCGCCGCGCCGAGGATATTCCGGTGCGCACCGGCATCGAGCGTGAAGACCGCAAGCGCTTGGCGGAGATCCTGAACGAGGCCCTCGCCGGGACCTTCGTTCTCTACGCCAAGACCCTGGCGTACCACTGGAACATCACCGGCCCGCTGTTCTACAGCGTCCACAAGCTGACCGACGAGCAGTACCACGACCTCGCCGACGCCGTCGACGCGACTGCCGAGCGGATCCGCGCCCTCGGCTTCCAGGCTTTGGGCGGCGTCGGCCACTACATCCAGAAAAGCATCGTCGCCGACGCCGACAAGATGCCGAACGCCACCGAGATGGTGGCGATCCTGGCCCGCGATCACCAGGCGATGGCGAAGATGCTGCGCGATGCCGTCGGCGAGGCCGAGACCGTGGAAGACGTCTACACCGCCGATTTCCTCACCGGACGGATTGGCGTCCACGAGGAAGCCGCCTGGATGCTGAACGCCATCATCGCCGAGTGATCTTGGTCTTCGAGGGGTCCGGAGCGCGGCGCGATCAGGTTGTCTACGATGACGATGGGAGCGTTCCGCGCATCAACCTCGCGGCGAGCTGCGCTCGGTTGCAGAGGGTTCGGCCGCGGCCAGCCCCATGTCCCAGAAGCCGCGCTCGAGCCGCGTTGCCCGGTCGAAGTGGGCGATGAGCCCGGGCATTCGCCCGGGGCCGCCGCGGCGGTTGAACAGCGCGTCCATCTGCGCGACGTGGGCGTCGGCAACCGCCTGGTACTCGGGCCCGGCGTACGTCTCGATCCAGCTGCGGTAGGGGTTCGCCTCGGCCACGGTCGCGGGATCGGCCGCAAGCGCCCGGCCGATATCGGCATAGCCCACGATGCACGGCGCCAGCGCCACCTGCAGGTCGAGCAGGTCCCCGGCCGAGCCGGCTTCCAGCACGTAGCGGGTATAGGCCATGGTCGCCTCGGCCTCCCCGGCCCCCGCCATCTCCGCCTCGCTCATTCCCCAGGAGTGGCAGTAGCCCACGTGGAGGCCGATCTCCCGATCGACGATGGCGGACAACCCGGCCGCGGCAACGCGGATGTCCGCCAGCGTCTCCGCCTTGTAGGCGGCAAGCCCGTAGGCCCGGGCGAAGTGGATCAGGAACAGGTAGTCCTGGACCAGGTAGCGGCGGAAGCAGGCCTCGGGCAGGGTTCCCGCCGCAAGCCCCAGGACGAACGGATGGCGGACGTACTCCTGCCACGGTCCGGCGCAGGCCGCGCGAAGCCGGGTGAATAGCCCTGCATCTTCCACCGCGCCCACCGTGCCCGTCAGTCGCGCTCGTCCAGCCAAGCCATCTGGATCGCCTCCAGGACCTTCTCGTTGGACTTCTGCGGGTCGTCGCCGAACTCCGGCAGCTCGCGGACCCAGGTCCACAGGTCAGTGAAGCGGAGGTTCACCACGTCCGCGTCCGGGTGCGCCTCGTCCAGCGCAATGGCGATGTCGCGGCTATCCGTCCAGCGCAGGCCCATGGCGACTCCCTTATCCCCGATGAATGGAGCTCAAGGCGCAGTCATTGCGGGGAGGCGAAGCCGACGCGGCAATCCAAGGGCACTGGATCGCCACGCCGCTTTCGCGGCTCGCGATGACGGCCGTTAGAACAGGCACCCTCACCCTCCCGCTTATGCGCGCGCGTCGGCGATGCGGGCGCCCCTGTCCCGCTCCGCGGGCGAGGGGCGAAGGCGCCGGGCGAACTCCCTCTCCCGCGCGCGGTAGCGCCAGTGGGAGAGGGCCGGGGTGAGGGCCTTGCCGCGACCACAGATACTTCCGAGCATCGGGCTTCGCAGCCGCCCGCGCCTACCGGTCGACCATCATGTTGCGGGTGGCCGACGGCAGGGTGACCACCAGCCCGTCCAGGTCCTCGGTCATCTTGATCTGGCAGCCCAGCCGGGAGGTGTGGGTCAGCCCGAAGGCCAGATCCAGCATGTCCTCCTCCTCCTCGCTGGGATCGTCGAGCTCGTCGTACCACTTCGGCTCGACGACCACGTGGCAGGTGGAGCAGGCGAGCGAGCCCTCGCAGGCGCCTTCCAGGTCGATGTCGTTGCGATGCGCGATCTCCAGCACCGACAACCCTACGGGCGCCTCGACCTCCTTGCGCACCGTCCCGTCCGGCGACACGAACGTCATCTTCGGCATGTCAAAACTCTCTCCCCTCGCTCGACCCGAACGCGCGGCGTTTGCCGTCTTACGTTCGCCCCTGCGGCTCCGTCGCTGGAACCACCTCGTCGACGCCGCGACCCTGAAGCGCCTGACGGATACCCCGATCCATACGCCTTTCTGCGAAGGCGCGGGTCACTTTTTCCAGATCCTCCACCCGGTGGCCGATGGCCTCGCGGTCCTCGCCCTCGATCGCCGAAGCCAGCGCCGCCATCACCGCGGCGATCCGCTCTCCTTCGCCGTCGACCATGAGCTCGCCGTCCGCCTCGATCGCGGAGGCGACCGCCAGCAGCACCCGCCGCGCCTCGACCCGCGCCTCGGCCAGCAGGCGGCGGGCCATGTCGTCACGGGCATGGGTCATGCTCTCGTAGAGCATGCTCGCCATCTCCTCCTCGCTGAGGCCGTAGGACGGCTTGACCGCCACCTGCTGCACCACTCCGGTCGTCTGCTCGGCGGCGGAGACGGTGAGCAGGCCGTCGGCATCGACCGCAAAGGTGACGCGGATGCGGGCGGCGCCCGCGGTCATCGCCGGGATGCCGTGCAGCTCGAAGCGGGCGAGCGAACGGCACTGATCGGCCATCTCCCGCTCGCCCTGGAGCACGTGGATGGCCATGGCCGCCTGGCCATCCTGATAGGTGGTGAATTCCTGCGCCTTGGCCACCGGGATCGGGGTGTTGCGCGGAATGATCTTCTCCACCAAGCCGCCCATGGTCTCGATGCCGAGGCTCAAGGGGGTGACGTCGAGGAGCAGGGTGTCGGAACCGACGGTGAGCGCCTTCGCCTGCAGCGCCGCGCCGACCGCGACGACCTCGTCGGGGTCGATGTGCGCCAGCGGCTCGCTGCCAAAGAAGGCGGCGACGCTGCGCCGGACCAGCGGCACCCGGGTCGAGCCGCCGACCAGGACGACGCCCTTGATCTGCTGCGGCGAGACCTGGGCGTCCGCCAGCACGCCCTCGCAGATGCGGATGGTGCGGGCCGCGAACGGCTCGATCAGCGCCTCGAGCTGGTCGCGGCTCAGGGTATGGCTGGTCTGGCTGTCGCCGGCGTCGATGACCCAGGAGCCGGTCGTCTGGGTGCTCAGGCACTCCTTGGCGAGACGCGCCGACATCAGCGCCATCTTCACCTCGCCGGTGGTCAGCGTTTCCTCGCCCAGGCGCTGCTTGCGCTCGGCGAGGAAGGCCTCGGCGATGGCGTGGTCGAAATCGTCGCCTCCCAGCGCCGCGTCGCCGCCGGTGGCCAGAACCTGAAAAACGCCCTTCTCCATCCTCAGCAGCGAGACGTCGAAGGTGCCGCCGCCCAGGTCGTAAACGGCGTAGAGCCCCTCCGCGCCCTGATCCAGCCCGTAGGCGAGCGCGGCGGCGGTGGGCTCGTTGACGAGGCGCAGCACCTCGAGCCCGGCGAGCCTGGCGGCGTCCTTGGTGGCGGTCCGGGCGGCGTCGTCGAAGTAGGCGGGGACGGTGATCACCGCCTGCCCGACCCGGCCGCCGAGATGCTGCTCCGCCCGGTCGCGCAGCGCCTTCAGGATCTCGGCGGACACCTCCACCGGCGTCAGCCTGTGGCCGGCGACGGTGAGCCGAACCATGCCCGACGCGCGCTCGCCCGGCGGCTCGACGTCGTAGGGCAGGACCCCGGCCAAGGCCTTGATGTCCTCGATGCCGCGGCCCATCAGCCGCTTGATCGAGCCCACCACCACGTCCGGCCGATCCAGCATCAGCCGGCGGGCAAGCTCGCCCACCACCGTGCTGCCGTCGGCGGCGTAGGCCACCACCGACGGAACCAGCGCCTCGCCGTTGTCGTCGCGGATCACCTCGGCTCCGGCCTCGGTCCCGACCGCCACCACGGAGTTGGTGGTGCCGAGGTCGATGCCAACGGCGGCCGGGCGGTCGCCCGCGTCCTCGACCGGCTCGGCGCCAGGCTCCTGGATCTGGATCAGCCCCGCCATGCTAAGGCGCGGCCTCCAGCCGGGCCCGCCGGATGCGACACTCCTGGGTGTACTTGGCGAGGTACTTGAGCCGGGTGATCAGCCGCGAGGCGGCGGCGAGGTCGCCTTCCCGGAACGCCAGCGACAGCCCGCCGAGGCAGCCCTCGGTGTCGCGCCGCGCCTCGCCCTCCAGGTCCGCAACCACCTCCGCGGTCTCGGCCTCGGCCAAGGCCTCCCGCCGCTCCATCACCTCGTGCAGCAGCTCCTGCTCGCCCACCAGCGAACACCCCTCCGGCACCACCTCCAGGCCGGCAAGGCTGATCAGGTACTCGGCGCGGGAGACGGCATCCTTGAGCGTCTCGTAGGCTTCGTTGAGGCCGACCGCCTGCAGCTGGGAGAAGGTCCGCTCGCGCGGCGTCCGCGTCGCGAACCGGTCGGGATGGAGCTGCCGCTGGGCCTGGAAGTAGCTGCGGTCGAGCAGCTCGGGGTCGACGTCGAACGCGCGGGCGAGACCCAGCCGCTCGAAATGATCGGCCGCCGACGGCGGCTGCACCGCGGCGCAGGTTGCGCAGAAGATCCCGCCCAGCGGCACCGGCCCGCGGCAGGACCAGCAGGCGGAGACGCCGGCCGCCTGGCTCAGGGCCTCAGCGCCGTGGCGGTGTCGCGCATCAAGGGATGCCGTCTGCATGGTTCAGTCCCGCGCCTTCTTCCGCGTTGCTTTGGGCGACCCCCTGATCGCACGGCCGCCGGTGGGAAGAGCAGCCGCCCCTAGATGTGGAACGACTCGCCACAACCGCAGCGGCCCTTCTCGTTCGGATTGCGGAAGACAAACCCGCTCTCGAGCTTGTCTTCCACGTAATCCATCTCCGTGCCGAGGATGAACATCGTCGCCTTGGGGTCGATCAGGATGGTGACCCCGCCCGCCTCGACCACTTCGTCGAATGGCGTCTTCTCCTCGGCGTACTCCAGCGTGTACGACATCCCCGAGCAGCCCTTGGTCCGGATCCCGATGCGCACGCCCGCCGCCGGCTTGCCCCTTTGGCTGAGCAAAGCCTTGACGCGCTCGACGGCTGCGGGGGTCACGTTGATGGGCTGTGGACGCTGGGCCATGGGCTCGTCGTTCTCCTCGTCTCGATCGTCGGACTATTCCGCGGCCTTCGCCTGGCCGGCGCCGTGCTTGGCGCGGTAGTCGTTGATCGCCGCCTTGATCGCATCCTCGGCCAAGACCGAGCAGTGGATCTTAACCGGCGGCAACGCCAGGTGCTCGGCGATCTGCGTGTTGCGGATGGTCGCCGCCTCGTCGATGCTCTTGCCCTTGACCCACTCGGTGACGAGCGAGCTCGACGCGATCGCCGAGCCGCAGCCGAAGGTCTTGAACTTCGCGTCCTCGATGATCCCCTCCGGGCTCACCTTGATCTGCAGCTTCATCACGTCGCCGCAAGCCGGCGCCCCGACCAGGCCGGTCCCGACGGCGTGGTCGCCCTTGTCGAGCGCGCCGACGTTGCGCGGGTTCTCGTAGTGGTCGATGACCTTGGTGCTATAAGCCATTGCCGCCTCTCCTTCCTTGCTCTTCAAATCCCGATCAGTGCGCCGCCCACTGGATCGACTTCAGATCGACCCCTTCCTGCGCCAACTCCCACAGCGGGCTCATCGCCCTGAGCCGGGTCACCTCGCCCACGATCCGGTCTGCGGCGAAGTCCACCTCTTCCTCGGTGGTGAACCGGCCGATGCCGATGCGCAGGCTGGTGTGGGCCAACTCCTCGTCCACGCCCAGCGCGCGGAGCACGTACGACGGCTCCAGCGACGCCGAGGTGCAGGCCGAGCCCGAGGACACCGCCAGGTCCTTGATCCCCATCATCAGCCCCTCGCCCTCGACATAGGCAAAGCTGAGGTTGAGGTTGCCGGGGATGCGCTGCTCCTTGTCGCCGTTGAGGTAGACCTCGGGCAGCTCCGCCATGATGCGGTTGTAGAACCGGTCGCTCAGCGCATGCAGCCGCTCGGCCTCCGCGCCCATCTCGGCTTCGGCGATCCGGCAGGCCTCGCCCAGGCCGACGCACAGCGGCGTCGGCAGGGTGCCGGAGCGCATTCCCCGCTCCTGGCCGCCGCCGCTGATCATCGCCTCCAGCCGCACCCGCGGCCGGCGGCGGACGTAAAGGGCGCCGATGCCCTTGGGCCCGTAGAGCTTGTGTCCGGAGATGCTGAGCAGATCGATCTTCATCTCCTCCACGTCGAGCGGGATCTTGCCCACCGCCTGCGCCGCGTCGGTGTGGAAGTAGACCTTGCGCTCGCGGCAGATCTCGCCAATCGCCTTCAGCGGCTGGACGACCCCGATCTCGTTGTTCACCGCCATGATCGACACCAGCACCGTCTTGTCGGTGATGGCGTCGCGAAGCTGGTCGAGGTCGATCAGGCCGTTGGCCTGCACCGGCAGATAGGTGACGTGGAAGCCGTCGAGCTCCAGGTGCCGGCAGCTGTCCAGCACGCACTTGTGCTCGGTCACGCAGGTGATGATGTGGTTCTTCCGGTCCTTGTTGAACCGGGCGACGCCCTTGATCGCGAGGTTGTTGGACTCGGTCGCGCCGGAGGTGAAGATGATCTCCTTCTCGTTGGCGCCGATGATGTGGGCGATCTGCGCCCGGCCGATCTCCACCGCCTCTTCCGCCGCCCAGCCGTAGTCGTGGTTGCGCGAGTGCGGGTTGCCGAAGCGCTCGGTGAAGTACGGCAGCATCGCCTCGACCACACGCCGGTCGCAGGGCGTCGTCGCCTGGTAGTCGAGGTAGATCGGCGCCCGCTGGTTCGAGGGCTTGCGCTCGCTCGGCCTCAGTCCCGTCATGTCGTTCATCGTGTCACCTTCCCGACAGCCCTATCTTCATGCCGCGACGGAGGCCGCCGGAGCAAACCCGAGCCGCTCCGCGACGGCGCTCCAGATAGCGATGAAAGCATCGATATCCGTGTCCGTTGTGCTCCACCCGGTACTGACCCGCACGGCCTGACCTGCAAGATGCTCGCCAAGCCCCATCGCCTTCAGCACGTGGCTCGCCGCAACCTTGCCCGAGGAGCAGGCCGACCCGGCGCTGACCGCGGCGCCGGCCAGGTCCAGCGCCATGACCAGCGTCTCCGCGGCGACGCCCGGCGTCAGCACGCAGGTGGTGTTCGCCAGGCGGTCCACGCCGGAGCCCACGATCCGGGCGGTCGGCGAGACCGCGGTCATTGCCGCTTCCAGCCGCGCCCGCATGGCTCCGAGCCGCGCCGCCGATGCCTCGATGGCCGCGGCATCACCAACGGCCTCGGCGGCGGCGCCGAAGCCGGCGATGCCGACGATGTTCTCCGTGCCGGCGCGGCGGCGCCGCTCCTGGCCGCCGCCGCGAAGCAGCGGCTCAAGCTGCACGCCACTGGCGACCAGCGCGCCACAGCCTGCGGGGCCGCCCAGCTTGTGCGCCGAGAGCGACAGCAGCTGCACCCCGAGGCCGCCCAGATCCAGCGGGATCTTGCCGGCGGCCTGCACCGCGTCGCAGTGAACGATGGCGCCATGGCGCGCGGCGACCTCGGCCACCTTCGCCACCGGCTCGATCGCGCCGGTCTCGTTGTTGGCGAGCATCACCGAAACGACCGCGGGCTCCTTGCCGGCAGCGAGTATCTCGTGCAGCGCGCCCAGGTCGACAATCCCGTGGCCGTCCACCGGCACGAGTTCGACGTCCGCCCTCGCCTGCAGCACCGACGCGTGCTCGACGGAAGACACCACCGCCCGCAAGCGGCCGCAGCCGTTCAGCGCCAGCGCGTTCGCCTCCGTTCCGCCGCCGGTGAACACCACCGCCGCGGGAGAGGCGCCAGCCAGCGCCGCGACCTGCTCGCGCGCATCCTCGACGACCTTACGCGCGGCCCGGCCGAAGCCGTGGACCGAGGACGGGTTGCCGACAACGGACAACGCCTCGACCATCGCCGCGCGCGCTTCCGGGCGAAGCGGCGTCGTCGCGTTGTGATCGAGGTAGATCGTCCGTTGCGTCATCATCGCTCCCGCGGCCCTCGCGCCCTTAGGCCGAGCGCGCCGCCGCCACCATCTCCGGGCGCGGCAGCTCGAACTTCAGCCGGCTGGTCCCGAGGATCCGGCGCTCGCAAACGTCGGACAGGGTGACCGAGCTGAGATAGAGGTAAATCTGGTTGCCGAGCTCCTCCCACAGGTCGTGGGTCAGGCATCGGCCCTTGTGCGAGTGGCATCCCCGGGGCGATCCAGGCGTGCATCGGGTGGCCTTGATCGGCTCGTCCACCGCCAGGATGATGTCGGCGATGCGCATCTGCTGCGGCTCGCGCGCCAACAGGTAGCCGCCGCCCGGGCCGCGGACGCTGGCGACCAGGCCGCCGCGGCGGAGCTTGCCGAAGAGCTGCTCCAGGTAGGAGAGCGAAATCTCCTGCCGGTCGGCAACCTCGGCCAGAGCCACGGGCTTGCCACGGCTGTGATAGGCGAGGTCGGCCATGGCCATGACCGCGTATCGTCCCTTCGTGCTCAGCTTCACGTCCGTGCTCCTTTCGCCGGCGTCCGGCAGTCAGTGCCGCCCCGCCTCTGCTACCACCCGAACATGCTGCTCCGCGCCATCGCCGTGGGCCGCCGGCCGGCGCGGCTCGAGCGCCGCAAGCTTCCCCTCCGCCTGCGCGAGGCGCTCGTTCAGGGTCCGGATCTCGGCACGCAGCCCCTGGATTTCCTCGCCGTAGGGGTCGGGACACCCCTCCGCCGTCGTTCCGTATGCCCTGAAGCCCGGCCCGGCGCCGCTGCCGTTGCCGGCCGGGGTGATGACGTGCGCCGGAATGCCGACGGCCGTCACTCCAGGCGGAACGTTCTTGGTCACCACCGAGTTGGCGCCGATCCGGGCGCCCTGGCCCACCGTGATGGGCCCCAGGATCTGCGCGCCCGACCCGACGATCACGTTGGCTTCGATGGTCGGGTGCCGCTTCACGCTCACCTGGCTGCGCGCGTCGATCGAAGGGGCGATGCCGCCGAGGGTCACCGACTGATACATGGTGACGTCGTCGCCGATTTCCGCCGTTTCCCCGATCACCACCCCCTGGCCGTGGTCGATCACGAACCGGCGGCCGATGCTGGCGCCGGGGTGGATCTCGACGCCGGTGAGGAACCGGCCGACCTGGGAAACGCAGCGGGCCAAAAACGGCAACCGCCGCCGCCAGATCGCGTTCGCGAGGCGATGAACCATGATGGCGTGGAAGCCGGGGTAGCAGATCGCCACTTCCCAGCCCGACCGCGCCGCCGGGTCGCGGTCCACAAATGCACGGAGGTCTTCGCCAAGCCTCTTGAAAACCATAGCGTCTGCTTTATGTTGTCCCGTTTTTCGGCCTGCGCCCGGCCGTGCATCAACCGGTACGCCGTCGGTTCGCCCCGCTATATATGATGCCTGACTAATCCGGTCAAGAATTCCGGGGCCGCCCGATCCGCGCCGGTGGGAAAAGCTACACCGCGCGCGTCGGCCGAACCGGGTCATTTGGTAGCCAGCCAGGACACATGCCGCAAGTCATCTTCAACGGGACCGAGGGCCGGCTCGAGGGTCGCTATCATCATGCAAAGCAGTCGGGAGCACCGATTGCTTTGACCCTCCATCCGCATCCGCTCCACGGCGGGACGATGAACAACCGCATCGTTTTCGCCATGTACCAGTCGTTTCAGCGGCGGGGCTTCTCCGTCTTGCGCTTCAACTTCCGCGGCGTCGGCCGGTCGCAAGGCCGCTTCGACGGCGGCCAGGGCGAGCTCAGCGACGCGGCCTCCGCGCTCGACTGGATGCAGACGATCAACCCCAACGCATCCGGCTGCTGGATCGGCGGCTACTCCTTCGGCGCCTGGATCGGGATGCAGCTCTTGATGCGCCGGCCGGAGATCGACGGCTTCATCGCCGTGGCGCCGCCGGCGGGCGCGCTCGACTTCTCCTTCCTCGCCCCCTGCCCCGCGTCCGGAGTGATCGTTCACGGCGGCAGCGACGAGGTCGTGCCGTCCGACGTCGCCGCCAAGCTCGCGCGCAAGCTCTCCAGCCAGAAGAGCGTGGTGGTGGAGTACAAGGAGATCCCCAAGGCCGACCACCTCTTCTCCGGGCACATGGAAGAGCTGACGGCGGCGGTGGAGGCCTACCTGGACAAGGCGCTGGCGCCGGCCGGGTGATCATGTAGATGACTGGAACAAGTCCGGTCATGACGGCTAGAGAGATACCGCCCGTTACCTCACGTCATGGCCGCACGTGTTGCGGCCATCCACGCTTTACATCAGGCGAGGCGACAGCCTCCGCACCGCGGTTCCGGGTTCGCGAGCGGGCCCCTGTGATGCGCCCCCTACCCCGGGGTCACCAGCTTCAGCCCGACGATGCCGGCGACGATCAGGCCGATGCAGGCGAGCCGCATGGCCTCCGCGGGCTCGGCGAAGAGGATGATTCCGGCGATGGCGGTGCCGACGGTGCCGACCCCGGTCCAGACCGCGTAGGCGGTTCCGAGCGGCAGCGAGCGCAGGGCGAGCCCGAGCAGGCCGAGGCTGACGGCCATGCAGGCGACGGTCAGCAGCGTCGGCACGAGCTTGGTGAAGCCGTCGGTGTATTTGAGCCCGACCGCCCAGCCGACCTCGAACAGGCCGGCGGCAAACAGGATGAGCCAGGCCAAGGCGCCGTTATCCCGCCCCGGCGCCCTCTGGCGCCGGATGACAGAGCACGCCGCCGGTGGTGGGCGTCGGCACGCCCGTGGTCGAGGGCAGGCTGAGGGCCAACCCCCGCAGCGAGCGAACGGCGAGGAAGGCGAAGGCCTCGGCCTCCAGCGAATCGCCGCGCCAGCCGGCCGCTTCGACCGGCGCCACCGGCGCCGCCACAGCTTCGGCCAGGAGCGCCAGCAGCACCGGGTTGCGCCGCCCGCCGCCGCAGACCAGCCACTGCCTCGGCGCCTCGGGGAAGAAGGCGCGAGCGGCGGCGATGGCGCGGGCGGTGAACGCCGCGAGAGTGGCCGCGCCGTCGGCGGCGGACAGGCGCTCGATCGTTGCCAGCGCCCCGGAGAAGGCGCCGCGGTCGAGCGACTTCGGCGGCGGCATCCGAAAATAGGGGTGTGCCAGCAGTTCGGCGAGCAGACCGGCGTCCGTTCGGCCGCGGGCGGCGATGCGGCCGTCCTCGTCCATGGCCGCGCCGGTGACCCGCTCCAGCCAGTCGTCGATCAGGGCGTTGCCGGGCCCGGTGTCGAAGGCCAGGATGGAGGGCTCGCCGTCCGCGCGCTCCCGCCCGATCCAGGTGACGTTGGCGACGCCGCCGATGTTGACGACCGCCAACGGCTTGTCCAGGTCGCGGGCGAGGGCGGCGTGGTAGAGCGGGGCGAAGGGCGCGCCCTGCCCGCCGGCGGCAACGTCGGCGGCGCGGAAATTCTCCACCACCGGGATCGCGCAGCTGCTGGCGAGCCGGGCGCCGTCGCCGATCTGCACGGTCTCGCCCGCCTCGGGACGGTGGAGGACGGTCTGGCCGTGAAAGCCGATGACGTCGATGTCCTTCGCCTGCCGCCCGCACTGGCGAAGCAGCGTTGCGACCGCCTCGGCGTGGCGGTCGGTCAGCTCGAGGACCGTCGCGGCGTCGTCCGGCCCCGGCGGGCGTCCCAAAAGCCGCCGCAGCTCGGCGCGAAAGGCCGGAGGATAGGGAAGGGTCACGGCCGCCTCGTAGACCGCCTGGCGCTCGCCGTCGGTGGTGATCAGCGCCGCATCGACCCCGTCGAGCGAGGTTCCGCTCATCAGCCCGATGGCCCGGTACCGCCGGCCGGCTTCCGGCGAGAAAGCGTTGGCATGGTCCATGGCTGCGGCCGACTTGGGATTGCCGGGGGAGTTGCCGGGGGAATGGCCCGGGCGTTGTCGCCCCGGCGCGATCATGTTAACCGTCACCACGTCCACCCTGATGTCGCGCTTCGCAACCAAGCGGCTGCTGCCATGCCGGCATCGGCTCGTTTCCCCCGTTGAGACGGTGCCAGCCATGATCTCGCACGCTTCCCAGTTCGTCCAGACCGTCGTCGAGCGGGGCTACCTGCACCAGTGCACCGATCTGGACGCCCTCGCCGGCATCAGCGCCGGACAAAGCATCGTCGGCTACATCGGCTTCGATTGCACCGCGCCCAGCCTGCACGTCGGCAGCCTGGTCTCGATCATGCTGCTGCGCGCCTTCCAGAAGGCCGGGCACAAGCCGATCGTGCTGATGGGCGGCGGCACCAGCAAGATCGGCGATCCGTCGCTGCGCGACGAGGCCCGCAAGCTGCTCGACGAGGCGGAGATCGCAGCCAACATGGCCGGCATCCGCAAAATCTTCGCCCGCTTCCTCAGCTTCGGCGACGGCCCCGCCGACGCGATCATGGTCGACAACGCCGATTGGCTCGACCGGCTCAACTACATCGCCTTCCTGCGCGACTACGGCCGGCACTTTTCGGTCAACCGCATGCTCGGCTTCGACTCGGTGAAGCTTCGCCTGGACCGCGAGCAGCCGTTGAGCTTCCTCGAGTTCAACTACATGATCCTGCAGGCCTACGACTTCCTCGAACTCGCCCGCCGGCACGGCTGCAGCCTGCAGATGGGCGGCTCCGACCAATGGGGAAACATCGTCAATGGCGTCGAGCTGGCAAGGCGGGTGGACGGACGCGGCGTCTTCGGCCTGACCACGCCGCTGCTCACCACCGCTTCGGGGGCAAAAATGGGCAAGACCGCCGCCGGCGCCGTCTGGCTGAACGCGGAGATGCTGTCGCCCTACGACTACTGGCAATACTGGCGCAACACCGAGGACGCCGACGTCGGCCGCTTCCTGCGGCTGTTCACCGAGCTGCCGCTTCCCGTGATCGCCGAGCTCGCGGCGCGCGAGGGCGCGGCCATCAACGAGGCGAAGGTGATCCTCGCCGACGAGGCGACCCGGCTCTGCCACGGCGAGGAAGCGCGGGCACAGGCGGCGGAGACGGCGCAAAGGACGTTTGCGGCCGGCGCCGCCGGCGAGGCCCTGCCCGCCATCGCGGTGACCGGGGCCGAGCTGGAAGCCGGGCTCTCGGCGCTGGATGCCTTTTGCCGCACCGGGCTCGCCGCCAGCAACAGCGAGGTCCGCCGCCTGGTCAAGGCCGGAGGCGCGCGCATCAACAACGTCGCCGTCACCGAGGAAACCCGCACCATCACCCGCGCCGACCTCGATGCCGAGGGCCTCGTCAAGCTCTCGGCCGGCAAAAAGCGGCACGCCCTGGTGCGCCTCAGCGACTGAGCCCCCGCCGGCGAACTGCAGCGCAGCCATGCGCTGCGCGCATGGCTATCAGGCCGGCGGCTTTTGTATTCGCGGTGTGGCTCGGCTAGCATGGACGCGTGGGACTTTATAATCGTCGCGGTCGATGATCGCAGGAGGATAGGGTGACGGTCCTTCGCTGGCAGCCGGCGATGAAGCTCGGTATCCCGGCCATTGACGCCGACCACAAGACGCTCGTCGGTCTGCTCAACACGCTGCACTACGCGCTGATCGCCGGCGACGATCGCAGCGGCCTCGGGGCGATCCTGAAGGAGCTGGTGGATTACACCCACGGCCACTTCGCCCGCGAGGAGGCGCTGATGGAGCGCAGCGGCTACCCCGGCATCGAGGCCCACCGCGCCATCCACCGCCGCATCGCCGCGGCGATGGAGGATCACCGGGCGACCTTCCTCGACGAGCCGGACGCCTTCGACATGGACGAGTTCTACGACTTCGTCTGCGGCTGGCTGCTCCACCACGTGCTGGGCGAGGACATGAAGCTCAAGCCGTACTTCAGCCGGCTCGCCGTGCACGCGGCCTGAACGCAGGCGCCAGAAGAAGACGCCGTCGGCTCGGGCAGCGCGGCGGCGCCAGTTGCGGCAAGAGCCACTCACTACCGTCATCGCCGTGCTTGTCACGGCGATCCACGCCCTCGTGGATCCGCGGGACGAGCCAAGACCGGCCCGCGGGTGATGATTGGGTAGTGGTTCCCCGACGCGGAGCCGCCAACTCACCGACTTCCCCGTCGGCGGACCGGTGCGGCCAGATCCTCGTCCGTAGGCGACGTCTCGAAGATGCGGAACAGGTTGCGCAGCACGCCCGGCGCAAGCACGCTGACGGGGTTGACCGAGATGTCGGGCTTCGACATAGGCCCGCTCACCGAGTAGCTCGCCGCGAACAACCCGCCGCCGCGCTCGCCGCCGCTGAACAGGGCGCCGACCAGCGGCAGGTTGCCGAGCAGCGAGTTGACAACGTAGAACGGCACCAGCGTCCCGCGCACATCCAGCAGGTCCCGCTCCAGCCGGTAGGTCCCTTCGGCGGTCAGGCCGATGGCGTTGCCGTGCATCCGCGCCTGGTTCAGAAACAGAACGTCGTCTCGAAGGACGAACGGCGCGTCGAGGGCGGTGAAGCTGATGCCGCCGCCGCGCAGGACATCCAGAATCCCGCTGAGCGCCATGATGTTCAGGATCTGCGCGATGATCGGGGCGCGGATCACGCGAAAGCCCCTGATCTTGAGGGTCCCGTCCAGAGCGCCGCGGCCTTGAGGGGTGTCGTCGAAGGTGCCCTTCACCGTCAACCTGCCGCCGTTGATGTCGGGAAAGATCCCGAGCGCCCGCAAAGCCTCGCCCGCATCCTCGGCCTGGATCGCGAGCGTCCGCCGCTGCGGCCCTGCCGGTGCGATGTCGACGCTGATCGGGTCGCGGCCGACACTGCCGGCGACCTGCGCCAGGCTGAAAACACCGTCTTCGCGAACCACCGTCGCCGTTACTGCCCTGATCGCGGCTTCCGGCTTCAGCCACAGCCGATCGAGATCGGCGGACAGGGTGAAGCTGTCGAAGACCTGGCTGCTCCCCTTGCCGGTGGCCGGGTCGTCGTCGCCCTCGCCGAGCTGCATGAAGGGATGCAGATCCAGGCCGTTGCCGCCGACGGAGATGTCCCAGCCGGCGTCGGGGGCGGTCGTCACGATCGCCGACGCGTCGGTCCTGCCGCTGATCAGCCGGTCGATAATGACGCGGCGGAGCGAGCCGTCGCCAGCCAAGCCCACCGAACCCAGAGCCTCCAGGTTCGGCGCGGAAATCGAGGCGCGGCTGATCTCCGCCAGGCGGTCGCCGGCGAAACGGCCGGCGAGGAAGATGAAGCCGCGCCGGTTGCGCTCCTTCGACCAGCCGATCGGCGGAAAGCGTAAGGACGCGTCGGTGACGTCGATGTCGGCATCGAAGTCGATGTCGCGCTCGTTCTTGAAGGTCACCGAGGCGGCGCCGGCCAGCGGCCCGTCCACCCATGTCTCCAGCATGGCGATGATGTCGGGCTTCAGCCGGCGCAGCGCCTGCAGCCGCAGCGACGGGAAGCTGACGTCGATGCTGCGAACGAAGGGGGCGCGCGGCGCGAAGTTCTCGCGCCAGGCGAGCCGGCAGTCGACGCCTTCGAACGCTGCCGGGCCGACGATGTCCATCCCCTTTTCGCTGACGTCCAGGCGCAGGCTGCCGCCGGTGACATCGCCACCGAGGAAGGCGCCGGCGATGAACAGGTTGGTGACGTCGGCGCCGACGGCGAGCTTGATCTGCCCGAGGTCCGGGTCGTCGATCAGCGGAAGCTTCAGGTTCAGCTCGGCCGCCACGTTCCCCTGGGTATCGCGCGGGCTGAAGCCGAGTTTCTTGGTGTAGCCGAAGGGCTCGGCGGCGAGCAGGGTCAGTGCGGCCGGCACCGTTCCCTCGACGCGGACGTCGAGGTCGAGGCGCGGCGGCTTGGCGCGGGCCTCGAGGATGCGCGCCGAGCCGCCTGTGATCGTCAACCCCTGGGTCTCGCCACCGCCGATCCGGACGGTGAGGCTGTCGAGGTCGAACTGCACCGAGGCCGCGGCGTTGCGAACCGGCGGCGCCGGCGGCCGGTAATCGACGCTGACGCCGGCGACGTCCAGGCTGCCGTCGAGCCGGGTGACGTCGATGCCCTTTTGCGTCGGGCCGAAGCCGAGCTTGACCTCGCCTTGGCTGGCCATGCCGCGCGACAGATGTCCGAGCACCCACTTACGCCCACCCGGAGCGACGAAGCTCGGCCAGTAGGTGGCGAGTTCGTCGACCGCGACGCGGCTGATGAACAGCGTCGCCTCGCCGGCAACCTCCGGCCCGGAGACGCCGCTGGCCTGGCCTTCGACGCTGAGCTTGGGGCCGCCCAGGTCGAGATCCAGGGTGGTGAGGCTCAAGGCGTCGCCGGCGATGTCGTAGCGAGCCTGGCCGGCGATGGAGGCGATGGGAAAGGACTGCTCCGTCGGCTTCGGCAGACGAACCTGCGTTCCCTCTGCGAAGGCGATGCCGGAGGACTCGATGCTGATGCTGGCGGGGTTGCCCTCGTACCGGCCGGCCAAGGCCAGTTCGTCCACCGCGAGGTCCTGAACCGCGGCGGGTTCGCCGATGCTGGCCGCGATCTCGGGCGTCAGCGAGAGACGGCCGCTGCCGCCGTTCACGTCGAACTCGGCGGCCTCGAGGCTTCCGTCCGCGCCGGTGGTGAAAGAGGCGGCGCCGCTGAGCGGCAGGTCCACCGCCAGCAGCTGGCTCAACGCCGGATTGACGGCCGCGAGCGAGGCCGGGCGCAGGCCGGAGAACCTGGTGCGCGCCTCGATCACCCCGGTCGATCCGGTGAAGGCGGCATCCACGGTCGCCGCGGCGGCGTCGCCGCCGGCGAGCAGCGACAGCGCCGCATTCAGGGTCATGCTATCTTCGCCGCGCACGAGCCGCGCCTCCTGCAGCCGGCCGCGCCAGGTCGCCTTCAGCTGCCGGTCGCGGTAGACGAAGCTGCCGTCGCTGATGCTGACGACCTGGAGAAAGCTGAGCGGGTCGGACGCGTCGTTCGGGCTCGTCAGCGCCCTTTTCAGCACCTCGCGAAACGGCGTGCCGGCGCCCTCGGTCTCGGCCAGCGCCACCTCCAGGGTGCCATCCTCCCGCCGGACCAGACGCAGACGCGGCGCATAGAGGTGGATCGCGGTCGGCGCCAGGCGGAACGACCGCAGCGCGTCGGTGCTCAGCGCCACCGACATCTCCGGAGCCGCGGCGATCGGGCGATCGTCCTCGGAGCGAACACCGACGTTGAGGAAGCGGACGTCGAGGCCGCTCTCCCACCCTTGCCAGGTGAGGATGACGTCGCCGATGGTGAAGCTGAGCGGGCTGCCTGCGCCGTTGACCACATGCTCCAGGGTGGGCACCGCCCAATTCAGCGACAGCGGACCCTGGCCGAGACGCCATGCCACCAGCGCGCCGGCGAACACGGCGGCGACAACCAGCCCCGTGAGCAGGTAGAACAGGTGATGAAGAGAGCGTTTGAGCAACGAGACGGCGGCTCTGGGGGCGCGGGCTGAAATGGCGGCGCAGGCGGGCGGCATTCTGCGGCAAAGCCGGAATGTTGAACATGGTTAATTGGCTTGCGGCGAGAGAGGGTGAGCTGCCGCGGCCGGCGGACCACGACCGGGTGCGGGTGGGCGTGGAGCGGTGGCGGGCGGCGGCGGCCGCGGACGTGGCGCTGGCAGAGCGGGTCGAGGCGCAGCTTGCCGAACCGGGCAGCCTGAGCCTGATCGAGGCCATCTTCGGCAACAGCCCCTACCTCACCCACCTCGGCGAGCGGGAGCCGAAGCTGCTCGCGGGCCTCGTAGAGGCCGGGCCGGAGCCGGCGGTCGCCGCGCTGTGGCAGGACTTGGCAGCGATCCGGCGCAGCGCCGCCGCCGGCGAGGACCCGTCGCGGCCACTGCGGCTGGCGAAGAGGCGGCTCGCCCTGGCCACCGCCGTGGCCGACATTGCCGGCGCCTGGTCGCTGGCCGAGGTCACCGCCGCGCTGTCGGGCTTCGCCGAGCAGGCGCTGGGCGCGGCGTCCGCCTTTCTGCTGACCGAGCTTGCCCGCCAGCTCGATGTTCAACTCAAAGACCCGGAAGCGCCGGAGACGGGCTCCGGGCTGATCGTGCTCGGCATGGGCAAGCTCGGCGCGGGCGAGCTCAACTACTCCAGCGATATCGACCTGATCATCTTCTACGACCCGGAGTGCTGGCCGCAGGACTGCCGCTCCGACCTGCAGAACCGGTTCGTCCGCCTGGCCCGCGGGCTGGTGCGGATCATGGCCCAGCGCACCGCCGACGGGTACGTGTTCCGCACCGACCTCCGGCTGCGCCCGGATCCCGGCTCGACGCCGCCGGCGATGTCGGTGCTGGCCGCCGAGATCTACTACGAGACCCTCGGGCAGAACTGGGAGCGGGCGGCGATGATCAAGGCCCGCCCGGTGGCCGGCGATCTCGCCGCAGGCCTGCGCTTCGTCGACCAGCTCCGCCCGTTCATCTGGCGAAAGAACCTCGATTTCGCCGCCATTCGCGACATCCATTCCATCAAGCGGCAGATCTACGCCCACCGCGGCGGCGGAAAAATCGCCGTCGGCGGGCACAACATCAAGCTCGGCCGCGGCGGCATTCGCGAGATTGAGTTCTTCATCCAGACCCAGCAGCTCATCTGGGGCGGCCGGCTGCCCTCGCTCCGGCTCACCGGCACCTGTGCGGCGCTCATGGCGTTGGTCCAGGCCGGGAAGCTCGCGGATCCGGCCGCGCGCGAGCTGATCTCGGCTTACGAGTTCCTCCGCCGGGTCGAGCATCGGCTGCAGATGATCAACGACGAGCAGACCCACGCCCTACCGGAGGATCCGGCGGCGCTGGCGCATGTCGCCGCCTTCCTCGGCTTCGCCGGCACGGGCGAGTTCTCCGCGCCGCTGTTGCATCACCTGCACCGGGTCGAGGCACATTACGCCGAGCTGTTCGAGGACGCCCCGGCGCTGACCGCCTCCGAGCTCGGCGGCAACCTGGTCTTCACCGGCGGCGAGCCGGACCCGGAAACGCTGGCAACCCTCGCCCGCCTCGGCTTCGCCAAGCCGGAGATGGTCGACGCCGCCGTCCGGGGTTGGCATCACGGCCGCTGCCGGGCGATGCGCAGCCCCCGCGCCCGCGAGCTTCTGACCGAGCTGATGCCGTTCCTGCTCAAGGGCATCGCCGAGGCGCCGGACCCGGACGGCGCGTTCGTCACCTTCGACCGGTTCCTGAGCGGCCTGCCGGCCGGCGTGCAGCTCTTCTCGATGTTCCACGCCAGGCCGGAACTGCTCAAGCTGGTGGTGCATGTCATGGGCGTCGCCCCGGGCCTGGCGACGACGTTAGCGCGCCGGCCCTCGGTGCTGGAAAGCGTGCTCGCCGCCGATTTCTTTCGCGAGCCACCCTCGGTTGCGGACCTGCAGATCGAGCTCGACGGGGTGCTGTCGCGGGCGCGCGATCTCGAGGAGGTCCTCGACCTCTCCCGCCGTTGGGTGGCCGAGCGCAACTTCCAGGTGGGCATGCTCAGCCTGAACCGGCTGATCGGCACCAGCGAGGCGCAGATCGCCTGGAGCAACGTCGCCGATGCCGCAGTCAGGGCGCTGTTGCCCCGCGTCCAGGCGGAGTTCGCCAAGGTCCACGGCCAGGTCGCCGGCTGCGACCTCGCGGTGGTGGCCATGGGCAAGCTCGGCAGCCGGGAGATGACCGTAGGCTCCGACCTCGACCTGATCTTCGTCTATACCACGCCTGCCGTGGAGGCGGCCTCGGACGGGCCGAGGCCGCTTCCCGCCAGCCAGTACTTCGCCAGGCTCAGCCAGCGGCTCATCAACGCCATCACCGCGCCCACGGCCGAAGGCCGCCTCTACGAGGTGGACATGCGGCTGCGCCCCTCGGGCAAGGCCGGGCCGATCGCGACCAGCCTCGCCTCCTACCAGCGTTACCACCGCGAGGACTCCTGGACCTGGGAGCAGATGGCGCTGACCCGCGCCAGGGTGATCGCCGGGCCCTCCGCCTTGACCGCGGAGATCGACCGGTCCATCCGCTGGGCGCTGACCCAGCCGCGGGACCAGGAGAAGCTGCGCGCCGAGGTCGCCGACATGCGCGGCAAAATGGAGCGCGAGCGCCGCGCCCGGTCGCTGTGGGACGTGAAGCACGTCCGCGGCGGCCTGGTGGATATCGAGTTCATCGCCCAGTACCTGCAGCTTGGTCATGCCCACGCGGCGCCGCAGGTACTGTCTTCGAACACAATGGACGCGTTGAACGCCTTGGCCGCCGCCGGCGTGCTGGCGCCCGAGGCAGCCGACGAGCTGATCGAGGCGCTCGGGCTGTGGCAGCAGATGCAGGCGCGGCTGCGCCTGGCCTTCGCCGACCCACTGGCCGCCGGAAGCGAGGAGGGCGCGAAGGTGGTGCACGAGGTGTTTCGCGACATCGCCGGCCCCGACGTCTCGGCGCTCACCCGCCGGATGGAGGCGACGGCGGCGGCGGTGCTCGGCCGCTTTCGCGAGATCGTGGGCGAGACGGAGAGCGCCGGCGAGGCAGCGGCGGACCGGGCCGCCGGCTAGGCCGCCCGCGGCGCGCGGTGATCCGCCGCCGTCCGTCGCCCTGTACCCCTCCCGGATCGAGCGAAGCGGCGAGGCCGCGGCGACACCGGCGCCCGCAGCCGCTCACAAACGGGAGGTTCTAAGGCAATGGCACTTTCTATAGGCGACACCGTCGCCCCCTTCTCGCTGTCGACGGACGACGGCGCCGCCTTCTCGGAGGCCAACCTCGTCGGCAAGCGGACCGTCCTCTATTTCTATCCCAAGGACGACACGCCCGGCTGCACCAAGGAGGCGCAAGCCTTCCGCGACATGATCGAGGCGTTCCAGGCGGCCGGCGTAGCGGTCGTCGGGGTTTCGACCGACAGCGTCGCCAGCCACCAGAAGTTCAAGGCCAAGCACGGCCTGAACTTCCCCCTTCTCGCCGACCAGGACCGGACTTTGGCCGAGGCCTTCGGCGTCTGGGTCGAGAAGAGCATGTACGGCAAGAAGTACATGGGCTTGGAGCGGGCCTCGTTCCTGATCGACGAAAGCGGCGTCGTCCGCCAGGTCTGGCGCAAGGTGAAGGTGCCGGGGCATGCCGACGCCGTCCTCTCGGCGGCCAAGGCGCTGGGCTAGCCCGGCGGTCCGGACGCGGCGGCTTCGGCACGGCGCTTGCTTGCCGCAGCAGGTTCTTGGAATTTGCGTCGCAAGCGCAAATTTGTTACCGAGACGTGTCGTTCGGGGACGACCGGAAGCACCGCCGCCCTGGCGGAGCGATAACCAGCGCGGCATCGCGCGCGAGGAGAAGCCATGGCCACTACCGACTACGACAAGCAGGCGGCAGTCGTGATCTTGAACAAGATTCTCGAGGCCGAACTCGCCGGGGTGGTGCGCTACACCCACTATTCGTTCATGGTTTTTGGCTTCGGCCGCATCCCCATCGTCAAGTGGCTGCGCGAACAGGCCGACGAGTCGCTGCTGCATGCCACGCAAGCGGGCGAGCTGATTACCGCGCTGGGCGGGCATCCCTCGCTCGGGATCGGCAAGCTGCTGGAGAGCGAAAAGCACGACATCGGCGCCATCCTGCGCGAGTCGCTGGAGCATGAGCAGGAGGCGCTCGACCTCTACACGACCCTGCTCGGCATCGTCGTCGACCGCGACGTGATGCTCGAGGAGTACGCCCGGCGCATGATCGCCGAGGAGAGCCTGCACAAGAGCGAGGTCGACAAGATGCTGCGGCACCCGGGCGACGTCGGCACCTTCGCGATGTAAGGACTGCCGGCGGCACAGCAGGGGCTTGCCGCGAGCGTACCCAGGTGGGGTATAGTGCCGCCCGATCATGGCGGCAGCAGTAACCAACGACCCGCAATCACGGCCTACGCCTGCCGGCTCCCCCGCCGCCGGGGGGCCCGGTCGGCGGAGATGGCTGGCGGCGGGAGCGGCGGTCGCCGCCGCGTTAGCCACGCTGGTCCTGATTGCCGCGGCCGCGCTGCGGCCGAACCCTGCGGCCGTCGAGATCGAAATCGGCGGCGGCGAACTCGTCTACCACGACTTCCCCGACATCATCGCCGACCTGAAGGGCGATGGCCGAAAGCCGCGTTACGTCAAGCTCGGGATCATCGTCGAGGTGTCGGCCGAGCTTCGGCCGCGGCTGGAGGAGAAGCAAACCGCGATCATCGACGCGCTGCATGCGTATCTGCGTGAGCGCAGCGCCGTGGACTTGGTTGGGGAAGAGGGCGCCGAGCGGGTTCGCGACGCCCTCTTCGCTATGATCAACGACGCCCTCGCTCCCGACCAGGCGAAGGGCGTCCTGTTTCGTCAATTCATCCTAAGCTGAGCACGGGAGCCGCGGCGCGCGGCTCCCCGCCAGGTTCTCTTACCGCGACGGCCGGGGCGTCGTGGTCCGAGTGTCCTCGACATCGACCTCGGTGTGGCGGACGGTGTCGCGAACGGTCTCGGTGCGCTGGCCCACGTCCTTGGAGACGAGGACCTCCTCCTTCACCCGCGCCTCCTTGGCGACCACCGCTTCCTCGTTGACCTCCTCGGCCTCGATGGTGCGCTCGCGGAACAGCCCTTCGTCCGCGGCCTTGGCCGAACGGTCGACCGGGCGGGTGGTGACCGATACGTTGTCCTCGCGCAGGGACACCTGCTCCTCGACCGGCGTCTCGACGACGTAGGAGCGGACCCGGACGCGGCCGCCGCTGGCCTGCCGCTTGCCGACGCGGAGTTGCTCCTCGGCGAGCGGGATCGCCTCGACATCGCTCATGCCGGCGCGCGCACCGGTCGCGGACGCGGACGACGCGGTTGCGCTGGCGGCCAGATCGGGCGCGACCACCGGACCGCCGGTGGTCGGAACCGCCGGAGCGCCTTCCCAGCCCTCGCTGCGCCAGGAATTCTCCCGCTCGTCCATGTCGACCGCGCCGTGCCGATCGAGGATCTCGGCCACCTCGTCGACGCGGGCCTCGTCGGCGGAGACGACTAGAGTGGCGCCGCCACGGCGGACGCCCTCGTCGTACGCGTAGCGGTCGTCGTCGGGCATGACGAAGTCGGCGATGCTTTCCCAGAAGCCCTTGTGCGTGCCGCTCGCGCCAGCGGTGGCGGTCGCGGCGGTGCCGCCGTCGGCGTTGAGGTGGATGGCGTCGCGGTGGATGCCGGCCGCGACCAGACCGTCGGCGGCGTTGTCAGCCTCGGATCGGCTGTCGAAATAAGCAACGAGTGTTTGTCGAGCCATGTGGATTATCCTCTTCCCTTGGGTTCGGCTTGATCGGCTTGATCGGATGCGAGCTGGTCCATGTCGCCGGTCCTCTCGACGACGGCCCGCTGCCTGCGGAGCTGGACCGGGACCTCGACGCGTTCGGTCGTGTCCCGGAGCGTGATCCTCACCTCCTCCTTGACGAGGAGGCGCTTCTCCACGACGAGAACCTCTTCCACGATCGGGATGACCGTGACGTTGCCCTCGACGCGCGGTTGCGGTGGCGGCGAGCCCGGGTCGAGAAGCTGGTCGACCGGGAGCCTTTCGACGTCGGCGCGAACGCCTTGCAGCTCCTGCCTGACCGTCTCTTCGACGGTGTCGGTCACCGTGCTGACCCGGACCCGGCCGGTGACGACGTCGCGGGTGCTGACGCGCACCCGGTCCTCGACCAGAGGAATGACCTCTGTGTCCGCCGCCGGGTTCGGCTTCGCGTGCGCCGGATGGTCTTGAGACACGTCGTCCTCCAGACCGGGACGCATGGGGCGTCCTTGCCTTGGGTGTGGATGCTGTTTTGAGGGTTTGCTCTTGGCCGTCGGGACCGGCAGAGAACCAACGCGCCGGTGCGGTGGGTGTTCCGACAAAAATGCCTGGCTTGCGGGTTTCTGCGCCGCGGCGAGCGCAGGCGAGAAGGACGCCGAGGCGGCCCGTCAGGGCGTGCCCGGCGTTTCCAGCATCAAGGCCGCAGCGGTTGGAGCTCTACGCGGTCTTCCGGGTCTCGCCGGCAAGGGCGGCGATCATGAAGGCGTCGAGATCGCCGTCGAGCACCCCTTGGGTGTTGGAGGTCTCCACCCCGGAGCGCAGGTCCTTGACCATCTGGTAGGGCTGCAGCACGTACGAGCGGATCTGCCGGCCCCAGCCGATCTCGGCCTTGGCCTCGTGCTCCGACCGGGTCTCCTCCTCCCTCCGGCGCATCTCCATCTCGTAGATCCGCGCTTTCAGCATCTGCATCGCCGCGGCGCGATTGCGGTGCTGCGACCGGTCGGTTTGGCACTGGACGACGATGCCGGTCGGCAGGTGGGTGATGCGCACGGCGCTGTCGGTGCGGTTGACGTGCTGGCCGCCGGCGCCCGACGCCCGGTAGGTGTCGATACGGAGGTCCTTGTCCAGGATTTCAACGTCGATGGTGTCGTCGATGACCGGATAGGCGCCGACCGAGGCGAAGCTCGTGTGCCGTCTGGCGCCGGCGTCGAACGGCGAGATCCGCACCAGCCGGTGGACGCCGGTCTCGGTCTTCAGCCAGCCGTAGGCGTCCTCGCCGATGATCTTCAGCGTCGTGGACTTGATGCCGGCTTCCTCGCCCGGGCTCTCCTCGATCCACTCGACCTTGTAGCCGCGCCGCTCGGCCCAGCGGATGTACATCCGCGACAGCATTTCCGCCCAATCCTGGGCTTCGGTGCCACCGGCGCCGGCATGCACCTCGAGGAAGCAGTCGTTGCCGTCGGCCTCGCCGGAGAGCAGCGTCTGCAGCTCGGCCCGCCCGGCGGTGTCGCGCAGTGCGGTCAGCGCCGCCTCGGCTTCGGCTACGAGCCCCTCGTCGCCCTCGGCCTCGGCCAGTTCCAGCATCTCCACGTGCTCGGCGAAGGCGCCGTCGAGGGCATCGAGCTTGCCGATGCGCCCCTCGAGGCGGGTGCGCTCGCGCATCACCGCCTGCGCCTCCTCCGGGCGCTGCCAGAGATCCGGGTCCTCGGCGCGAATGTTCAGCTCGGCGAGGCGGGCCGTGGCGGTGTCGTAGTCAAAGATGCCTCCGCAGCCGCTTCAGCGAGTCCCCGATCTCGCCCGTGATCGCCTCGATTTCCGCCTTCATCAGCCTTCCTCCGCCGCCTGCCGCATGGTTGTAACGAGCCGGCGGCATTGCGACAACGCCTGGCGGGCTCGCGGGAACGGCCGTCCGTGGCCGGCACGTCTCTTTGGGTCGATCAGTGCCCGTGGGCGGGTATGCCCGGTGCGGCCATGAAGCCGCCCAGCGCCGGGTCGAGCATGCCGAAGACCATGGCGACGTGGCCGAGGACGAGGAACGCCGCCACCAGCATGGCGTGGATCATCAGCTTGCGCTCCGGCGTGTCATGCTTGGCGATGACGCCGATCTCCAGAAGCGCGATCCCGAACAGCGGGATGACGCCGGTGAGGTAGGAGCCGACGGCGACCACGTCGATCCAGCCGCGCCAGCCGCCGCCGGTGGTCAGCGGCACCACCGCGTTGGCGAGCAGATAGAGGAAGACCAGCAGGAAATAGAAGCCGAGAAGGATGCCGACCCAGCGGTTGATCCGGCGGACGATGCCGGTGAGGTTGCGGGTGTAGAGGACGTAGAACTCGGTGACCACCAAAGTCTCGGCCAGCGCCACCGGGATCCCCATGAACAGGATGAGGTTCCACGGCTGGTTGTTGGCCAGCAGCTCCATGTAGTTGGTCATGTTCATGGCGAACCCTCCCTGCGGTCAGCACGCGTCGCCGCAGCGGCGGCAGTGCGGGCACTATGGCTGCGCAAAGGCGCTTCGGCTAGAGCAAGATGAGATCAGTTCAAATCATCGCCGCCAGCATATGTAGTCGCCCAACGTCATGGCCGTACTTGTTACGGCCATCCACGCCTTAACTGGACCCCCCGGAACAAGTCCGGGGGTGACGATTTGAACTGACCACAAGAATTGCTGAGCGATGCTTACTGCATCAGCCTGACCGCAACTTTCTCTAGTACAAGCCGCCGGTGCCGGTGAGCAGCCTGCCCTCGCCGCTCGCGGTCGCCGGATCGCGGGAGGCGACAGGGGCGGTGCCTGGCTTGAACGCTTCGAAGATGACGGAGCGGTCGCCGGCCCGAGCCAACTGCCCGGTTTCGGGGTTGACGCGAACAAGACGGATGTCCGGGGGGATTCGGAACGGGATCGCGGGCTTGTCGGCCAGAGCCTCCGCCATGAAGTCGCGGAACACCGGCGCGGCGACGGTCGAGCCGGTCTCGCCGCTGCCCAGCGGCGTCGGCTCGTCGAAGCCGATGAAGACGCCGACGGCGAGATCCGGAGCGAAGCCCACGAACCAGGCGTCCCGGCTGTCGTTGGTTGTTCCGGTCTTCCCCGCCAAGGGCTTGCCGACCTCCGAGACGACCTTGCCGGTGCCGCGCTGGACGACGCCTTCCATCAGCGAAACGACCTGGTAGGCGCTGGCCGGGTCGGTCGCCTCCTCGCGGATGTCGGGGATCTCCGGCACCGGCTGCTCGCCCCAGGCCTCCGTCCGGCATTCCGGGCAGGGGCGTTGGTCGTGGCGGTAAAGGGTCTTGCCGTAGCGGTCCTGGATCCGGTCGATCAGGGTGGGCGTGATCGACTTGCCGCCGTTGACCAGCACGGCGAAGGCGGTGGTGAGCCGCATCAGCGTCGTCTCGCCGGCGCCGAGCGCGTAGGAGAGCGCGTAGTCGAGCTCGGGCGGCGGGTTCTCGAACACCTTCAGCCTCCGGGCACAGTCGGACACCGCCGGCATTCCGATCGCCTGGGCCAGGCGGACGGTCATGACGTTTCGCGATTGCTCCAGGCCGACCCGCAGCGTCGTCGGCCCGTAGTAGCGCTCGCTATAGTTCGAGGGGTTCCACGGCGGCAGCCCGGGTCCCTGGTCGAGGACGAATGGCGCGTCGAGGACGATGCTCGCCGGCGTCATCCCGTGCTCCATGGCGCAGAGGTAGACGATCGGCTTGAACGCGGAGCCGGTCTGCCGGTTCGCCTGGGTCGCCCGGTTGAACTGGCTGCGGGCATGGGAGAAGCCGCCGGCCATGGCCAGCACCCGGCCGGAATGCGGGTCCATCGCCACCAACGCGCCGTCCACCGCCGGCAGCTGCTTCAGCGCGAAGTCGACCGGCTGCTTCGCGGTCTTCTCCGCGGCCGGGTCCAGCGGCTCCACCGCGACGACGTCGCCCACCGCCAGCACGTCCGCCGCCGTCCGCGGCCTCGCGCCGACCGCCTGACCCTCAAGCCACGGCCTCGCCCAGGCCAGCTGGGCGAACGGCACGCTCCCGGTCTCGCCGTCAACGAAGCCGATTTCGGCGCCGGCCTTGTTCAGGCCGACCACGACCGCGAGCCGCCACGATCCGGGCAATCCGGGCGGCGGCGGCACTTCCGCGAGCCTGGCGCTCCAGTCGGCGGGAAGCCGGCCACGGCCGTCGGGGGCGATGCGGGCAAGCGGCCCGCGCCAGCCATGGCGGCGGTCGTAGGCCTCCAGGCCCTGGCCCAGCACCCTCTCGGCGAGGTCCTGCAGCGACGGGGTCACGGTCGCGCGCACCGCCAGGCCACCGCCGTAGAGCTTCTCCTCGCCCTGGGAGCGCATCACCTCCCGGCGCACCTCCTCGGCGAAGTACCCGGCGGCGAGCCGCTCGGTCGCTTCGCGGGGATACACCACGAGCGGCGCCGCCTTTGCGCGCGCCGCCGTTTCGGCGTCGACGTAGCCCTCCTCCTGCATCCGCCCGAGCACCCAGTCGCGCCGGCCCTTGGCGGCCGCCGGATGGCGCGCCGGGTCGTAGTTGTTGGGCGCCTTGGGAAGCGCGGCGAGGAAGGCGATCTCCTCGATCGACAGCTCGTCCAGCGCCTTGTTGAAGTAGTTCAAGGCGGCGGCGGCGACGCCGTAGGAGCCGTAGCCGAGGAAGATCTCGTTGAGGTAGAGCTCGAGGATCCGGTCCTTGCTGTAGGCGCGGTCGATCTGGACCGCCAGCATCGCCTCCTTGATCTTGCGCTCGAGCGAGAGCTCGTTGCCGACCAGGAAGTTCTTCGCCACCTGCTGGGTGATCGTCGAGGCGCCGACCGGCCTCCGGTCGCTGCCGTAGTGGCGGATATTGGTGATCACGGCGCGGAGGACGCCGGCGTAGTCGATGCCGGAATGGAGATAGAAGTTCTTGTCCTCGGCGGCGAGGAAGGCGGCGATGACCGGCTTCGGGATCGCGTCGATGGGAACGAAGACGCGCTTCTCCGACGCGTACTCCGCAAGAAGCCGGCCGTTGCCGGCGTAGACCCGAGAGGTGACCGGCGGCTCGTAGCTGGCAAGCTCGCTATGGTCGGGGAGCTGCCGGCCGTAGTGGCTGAAAACGAGGGCGACGCCGCCGGCGGCGACGAGCGCGACGATGGCCACACAGGCGAAGAGCGCGGCGAGAAGACGAAACATCAAGCTGGGTCCGAAGATGTCGTTACCGGGGGGCGCACTGCATCAGGCCATTCGCGCCGCGTGCTCGCCACGTCATGGGCGAACGCGAGCGCCGCATCCCCTCCGAGAAGATGACGAAAGCCGCATCGGGGCGCAACCCTGGTTGTCGGACGAGAAGGACGCGCACAACCGCGCTACCAGGCGCTGGCGCTCATGGTCTCGTCCAGGTAGCCGTCGATGGCCTTGGCCATGGCCGCGGCGACCCGCGTCCGGCTGTCGCTCTTGAGCAAGGCCCGCTCGTCGTTGCGGTTGGAGAGGAAGCCCAGCTCGATCAGCACCGACGGGATGTCCGGCGCCTTGAGTACGGCAAAGCCGGCGAAACGGTGGGGATTGGGGAGCAGCCCGGTCGCGTCGGCCAGCTGCTCGACGACATGGCCGGCGAACGCCGCCGACTGGTTCATCGTCTCGCGCTGGGCCAGGTCGATGAGGATGTTGGTGACCTCGCTGCTCTCGCCGCTCAGGTCGAGGCCGGCGATCAGGTCGGCCTTGTTTTCCTTTTCCGCAAGCGCCGCCGCCTCCGAGTCGGACGCGGTGGTCGACAGGGTGTAGACCGAGGCACCGCGGACCTCGCGGCTGGATACGGAATCCGCGTGCACCGAGACGAACAGTTCGGCGCCGGCGCGGCGCGCGAACTCGACCCGGTCGCGCAAGCGAATGAACCGGTCGTCGTTGCGGGTGAGCAGCACCTTGTAGCCCCCGGCCTGCTCCAGCGCCCGCTTGATCTCGCGTGCGGCCGCCAAGGTGATGTCCTTCTCGTAGACGCCGGAGACGCCGATCGCGCCGGGATCCGCGCCGCCATGGCCGGGATCGAGGACGACGACCCTGGGTGCCCGCGGCGAGGACGGCCGGCGGGCCGGCAGCGGCATGGAAACGCTGGTGGCGCCGACCTCGGCCGCCTTGGGAGTCATGGCCGGCGGCGCAACCGGCGATGTTTTTCTGGCCGGCTGCGGAGCCGCCATAGCTGTTTTGGCGGGCGGCGGAGCCGCCATGGCAGCGGCGGGACCGGGCGACGCGGCCGGCGGGGCAACCGGCTCTTCCGCGAACGCCTGAACCGCAGCCAGCACCGACGGCGAGAGCGACGGCGACAGCGCCGCCATCCGGGTCTCGCCGACCAACGACCGCGGCGCTCCCGGCTCCGCCGGAGGCGCCAGCCGCGGCCGCTCCTGCAGCCTTACCGGAGGCTCCGGGCTGCGGACCTCCGTCGACATGTAGCCGAGGACGCCTTTTTGCGGCCCCGGGGCCAGCTCCACGAGGAGGCGGTAGCCGCTGTTGTTGCCGGGCTTCTGCAACAGGGCCTTGCGGATCGCGGTCCCTGCCCGGCACTCGAGAACAATTCGCCACGTGCCGGGCCTGACCTCGCCATGGCGCAAGGCGGCGCAGGGACCGCCGGCGCCGCCGTCCGCGGCCCCGGCCCGCCAGCTGACGCCGGCCAGATCGATGACGACGCGATGCGGGTCGGCCAGGGTGAAGACGTTGAACGCGACCTGATCGGACAGGTCCAGGGCGATCCGGGTCAGGGCGCTGTCGCGGTCCACGACCGCCCCGGTCACAGCAGCGGTGGGCGCCGCCAAGGCCGCTGCGGCATGAACGACCGGAACTGCGACGGTGGCGAAGGCGGCAAAGCAGATGCTGGCGAACGTGGCGATGGCACCCGCGGCGAAGCTCCGCGCCCGAGCCGCGGCCTTCGCGATCGCGGCCTTCACGACCAGTGCCGACATGTTTCGCCCGAGCCCCGCAGAGCGCAAACCGCCTCCCGCGTCCACGCCTGTGCCGATGCGTCCAGCCGTCGCACGCAAACAAAGAAGACGCACTAACTTTTATCCTTATACAACCGGCGCAAGCAAGGGCGAAGCAAGGCGCTGAGAAGCCCGCGCGGATCGGCCGCCGGCGGGCGCTGCCGTTGCGAGACAAGATAATTGTAGAAATCAACTCCGATCGTTATGTTGAACTCAGCCGTCGCGCGCGGAGATCGTTCTGCTGGCGACGGCGTGTTGCAGCGGGCCAGATGCGTCCGATCGGTTGTGCGGGACGCAACGCACGAGGCGGCCGGACGCCGCATGGCCCTGTTGGGAATTTATGTGCCGATGAGAGCTGCCGGGCGATCGCTTTGCTCTTCCTCCGCAAGTGGAGGGAGGACGGATGCGGTCGCTGGCGCCTCCGGCCCGACGACAACTCACCGCCCCGCCCCCCGTTGTGCCCGCTCGCCCGTGTCTGACGCGGCGGCGGCGGCGGCCTGGAGAGTGCTGAATGGCAACCAAAAGCATGCTGATCGACGCCTCCCACCCGGAGGAGACCCGGGTGGTGGTGATCGATGGAACTCGTCTGGAAGGTTATGACGTCGAGGTCGCTTCGCGGCGACAACTCAAGGGAAACATCTACCTAGCCAAGGTCACCAGGGTCGAGCCGTCGCTGCAGGCGGCGTTCGTCGATTACGGCGGCAACCGCCACGGCTTCCTGGCCTTCAACGAAATCCATCCCGACTACTACCAGATCCCGGTCGCCGACCGGCAGGCCCTGATGCAGGAGCAGGTCCAGGCCGAAGCGCACGAGGATGAGGACGAAGACGACGAGGACGACGCCGGCCCCGACGCCGAGGGCGACACCGATGCGGCCGCGGCCGAGGAGGACGCCGGCGAACCGGTCGAGGTGATCGGCGGCGACGACGAGGAGGAGCTGGAGCGCCGGCCTCCCCGCCCCGTCACGCGCCACTACAAGATCCAGGAGGTCATCAAGCGCCGGCAGATTCTGCTGGTGCAGGTCGTCAAGGAAGAGCGCGGCAACAAGGGCGCGGCGCTCACGACCTACCTCTCGCTGGCCGGCCGCTACTGCGTGCTGATGCCCAACACCTCGCGCGGCGGCGGCATCTCGCGAAAGATCAGCGGGCTTACCGACCGCAAGCGGCTGAAGAAGATTCTGGCCGAGCTCGAGGTGCCCGACGGCATGGGGGTCATCGTCCGCACCGCCGGCTCCGGACGCACCAAGGCGGAGATCAAGCGCGACTACGAGTATCTGATGCGGCTGTGGGGAAACATCCGCGAAACCACGCTGTCGTCGATCGCGCCGGCGCTGGTCTACGAGGAAGCGAACCTGATCAAGCGGTCGATCCGCGACCTGTACGGCCGCGACACCGAGGAGATCGTGATCCAGGGCGAGCCGGAGTACCGCACCGCCAAGGAATTCATGAAGCTGTTCATCCCGAGCCACGCCAAGCGGGTGAAGCTCCACGACGACTCGGAGCGGCCGCTGTTCAACCTCTACAAGGTGGAAAGCCAGCTCGACGCGATGCACCTGCCGTCGGTGCCGCTGAAGTCGGGGGGCTACATCGTCATCAACCCCACCGAGGCGCTGGTTTCCATCGACGTCAACTCCGGCCGCGCCACCCGCGAGCGCCATATCGAGGAGACGGCGCTGCGCACGAACGTCGAGGCGGCCGACGAAATCGCCCGCCAGCTGAGGTTGCGCGACCTGGCCGGGCTCATCGTCATCGATTTCATCGACATGGAGAACAGCCGCAACCAGGGTCAGGTCGAGCGGCGCATCAAGGAGGCGTTGAAGACTGACCGGGCGCGCATTCAGGTCGGCCGGATCAGCCCGTTCGGCTTGATGGAGCTGTCGCGGCAGAGGCTGCGCCCGAGCCTGTTGGAGACGAGCTTCGAGCCCTGCCCCTACTGCGGCGGCATGGGCGTTTGCCGCACGACCGAGTCCACCGTGCTTTCGATCCTGCGAAAGATCGAGGAGGAAGGGCTGAAGGCGAAGGGCGGCTCGGTGACGGTCACCGCCGCACCGACGGTGGCCATGTATCTGCTCAACCAGAAGCGCACCACCCTGGCGCGGATGGAAGCGCGCTTCCAGCTTCGCGTCATCATCGCCGCCGACAACGCGTATGCGCCGGCGGAGCACCGGCTGGAGCGGATCAAGGGCGCCGTGGTCGTGGTCGAGACGGCCGGGGCGCCGATGGCCGAGCCGGCCGCAGAAGCTGCGGAGCCTGCCGCCGAGGCCGCGGCCGACGAGGAAGAGGCTGCGGCGGAGGCTGAGGCCGAGGGCGCGGCTGCACCGGCAGCCGGCGAGGAGAGCAAGCGCTCGCGCCGGCGGCGGCCACGCCGGCGCCGACGCTCCGACGACGAGACCAGGGCGCAGCCCCCGGCCGAGGCCGAGGAGACGGGCGAGCACCGCGAGCCTGCGGCTGTTGCCGGCGCCGAGGCCGAGGCCGAGGCCGAGGCAGACGCCGAGCCGCTGGCGGCCGAGACGGACGGCGACGGCGAGGGTCAAGCCGAGAGCAGCGCCCAGGCAGAGGCGCGCAAGCGGCGTCGCCGGGGCAAACGCGGTGGCCGCAGGCGGCCGCGGCGAGGCGATCAGGAGGAGACGCTGCCTGCCGGCGCGGCCGAAGACGGCGCCGAACTTCCCGCCGCCGACGAAGCCGAAGGCGTCGTTGCAATTGCCTCCGCAAGCGGCGAGGAGGCCGGCGGCGAAGGCGCCGAGGAGGCTTATGGCTACGAGCCGGACGCCGACCACGAACCCTCAGAGGAGGCGCGCCCTGCCGAGGATGCGGCGTTCCTTCCGGATGAGCCGCAGCCCCCGGTCATCGAGGAGGTTGGTGGGGAACAGGCGTTCGAGCCGCTGGTCGCGGACGAACGCGAACCCGTCGAAGCCGAAGCGGAAGCCGGCGGCGAAGCTGAACATGAGGCCGAACACGCGGCCGAACACGCGGCAGGGCCAGAGGCTGAACCTTCAGCTCCGCAGGGAGCCGAGGCCGAGGTGGAGGAGAGAGCTGAGGCGGAGACGCGGGAAGAGCGTCCGGCCGAATCCTTCGAGATCGTCAGCTATTCCGCCGACGGCGTCGGCTCATGGGAGCAGCGCGAAGACCACCCGGCCGAGCCTTCTCCCGGCGAGGAGGCGGCAAGCCATGACGACGCGCCCGAGCAGGGCGACGCGGCGCCGGCGCAGGCTCCCTCGGGCGACGGCAACGGCAGCGGCAACGGTCGCGAGGCGGCGGAGCCGGAGCACGAGGAGGGCGATGAGAACGCGGCCGACGTCCAGGCGGCGGCGCGCACCGAGGTGATCCATGTCGGCGGCGGCGATGGCGCGCAGCCGGGCGCGCCGCGCCGCGGCTGGTGGCAGCGGCTCATGAGCTGAGCCGTCGCCTCTGGCAACGCGGCGTCGGGCTGAAGCGCAGCCGCGCCGCATGCGCCACGAGGGCGGTATGGGTCGAGGCGAAGGCGAACCCGCTTTCGCCTGCCGCGGGTTTTTGTGGGGTCGGTGCACCTGCCTCTATCGCGCCGGCATCGCGAGCCGCGGAGCGGCGTGGCGATCCAGTATAAGGTTCACTGGATTGCTTCGTCGGCTCCGCCTCCTCGCAATGACGCAATAAATCGGGAAAGAATTTTTCGCCTCTTTATCAGTAGCTGAGCTGAATATAATTAGGTTGACCCGCCAGAAACAAAACTTCGTCATCGCGAGCCGCGCAGCGGCGTGGCGATCCAGTTCAAGGTTCACTGGATTGCTTCGTCGGCTACTGCCTCCTCGCAATGACGCATTATGTTGACCGCCAGAAACAAAACTCGTCATCAACTCAGTTCTGGTTGGGGTTGGGGGGTCTTTTCGGCGTCGCGGATCCGGGCGTTGATGATGGTGATGAGCTTGCGCATGAGGGCGGTGATGGCGACGAGGGGCTTTTTGCCGTTCTTG
>JAXMOZ010000027.1:0-37357 GCA_034382075.1 Rhodospirillales bacterium | reverse complement strand
GCTTCGACAAACCGCAATCCTCCCCGACAAGGAGCCCTCCCTCCTAACCGCTCATCCCACTCCCGCGACAGCGGGTTCGTTCAATCCCCCAAACCCAGAGTCAGTAACCGCGCAGGCTGGTATTATTTCATCGTCACCCCCGAACTTGTTCCGGGCGTCCAGCTTAAGGCCTGGATGGCCGTAACAAGTACGGCCATGACGGGGAAACACGACGGCCCAAAACGACGGCCACCGCCCCCAACCGTCATCCTCGCGCTCGTCGCGAGGATCCACGGACAGCGCCGGAGGGCGGCCGCAGACCAAGGCGTAGATGGCTGTGACAAGCACATAACGAGTCCGGCCATGACGGTGATAACCACATGCCTGGTCCCACCTCATACGACCTCGCTTTGGAAACCGTAACGCTCCTCGCTCCGGGCGCGGCCCGTCAGCCTCGCCCGGACCGGCACCCCACCTCCAATGGAGAGTTTGCGCTCATAGCGCGATGTGGCTATCGTCGTCTATATTCTTTTTGGATAGAAGGGGGCCGGGAAGATGCAAAACCAACAGACCGCCAATGACGGCGTGGCGGCCGCCGCGACAACGTCATCGTCATCGTCATCGTCATCGTCATCGTCCACCACCTCCACCGACCTGCTGCTCGAGGCGGCCCGGCTGTCGCAGGCGGCCTACGCCGACACCGCCGCGGCACCATCCAGCTGGACGGCGGTGGCGCTCGCTGAAATTGCCGAGGAGGGCGTTCAGCGGGTCGACGTGGGCGCGATCGCCGGCCTGCCCGCAGGCGCGATTACATCCGCCGCGCACGTGTACGGGGGCTCGCCGGATGGCGAGAGCACCCTTGCCATCGCCTTTCGCGGCACCGACGAAGGCGCGAACGAGTTCGCCTTCCAGGCCTCTCCGCTGCCGCCGGACAACCCGCTGGGAGCGGAGTACGGCTGGGACCTCTACTACGCCGCCCACGCCCCGCTGATCGCAGCGGCGCTCGATTACGCCACGGACAATCAGATCGAGCGGGTGCTGGTGACCGGCCACAGCTTGGGCGGCGTGCTGGCGGAACTCACCGCCCAGCGCGCCGTGGCGGGGTCTGATTTTGAAGACGGCTCGTTGACCGTGACCTTCGGCTCGCCGGGCTCCTCCGAGAACGACGGCGCCGGCCTCGACATCGTCAACGTGATCCACAGCGACGACCTGGTGCCGCTGCTCAGTGAGAAGAGCCCGTTGCTCGCGTTCCTCGAGCGGGAGGGCGTCGACCTGGTGGTCCACCGGCCGGAGGCCTCGCTCGAGGGGCTGCCGCCACTGGATACACCGGAGGCGCTGTTCCAGGCCACACAAGTCACGGCCTACAAGATTGAGCACCAGATCCCGCTCTACCTCGACACCGCGGCGGCGCTTGCCGAGAACGCCCGGGTGACGCCGGGGGTGACGGACAGCGCCAAGTCCTTCGCGTGGCTCGACGCGGACGTGGACCGCTTCGTCCTCGGCAACGACACCAGCGAGCGCTACGTATTCGCCGACGGCAGCCAGGTGCTCATCAGCCGGGGCGGCAACGACCGGCTGGCGGCGGGGCCGGCCGACGACGGGCTGTCCGGCGGGCTCGGCAACGACCGGTTGGACGGCGGCTATGGCGATGACCTGATGGACGGCGGCGCCGGGCGAGATTGGTTGTCCGGCGGCCCGGGGGACGACCTCGTCTACGCCAGCGCCGGGATCGACAAGGTCGACGGCGGCCCCGGGGAGGACGCCGTCGTGTTTCCCGGCAGCATCGACGACTACCGCGGCGTCCGCGAGGGCACCCACCGCGTCGCCTGGGAGGGCGGAAACGACGGCGACGTCATGGTGGCCCAGCTCAGGGACATCGAGACCCTGCGGTTCGAGGACGCCCTGTTCGAGGTTTGAGGCGGCACGGTTTTGCGTGGATCCTCGCGACGAGCGCGAGGATGACGGGAAGAAGAAGCGTGAGGACGACGGCTCGGGGGCCTTCCCCCACCCGTCATCGCCCCACCCGGCATCGCCGCACGCGTTGCGCCGATCCACGTCTGCGTGAGCGACCGTCTTCAAACGATTTGCGAAGATCCTCGTGACACGCACGAGGATGATGCAGACCGTGCAGCGCTGTCATCAAACTGTAACGTCTTTGTCATAAATGTGCATCTGCTCGCCCCTAGAGTTCCGGCCAAGCCGGAAATGGGCAGGTGTGGCGGCGAACCATGAGCCGCCGGTCAGGATCGGGTACGGGAGAGTTTCGATGATGAAGCAAGCGTTGGCCGGGGCGGTGCTCGCCAGCATCGCCGTGGCGGGCACCGCGCACGCGCGCGATCAGATCCGCGTCGTCGGGTCGTCCACCGTCTATCCGTTCACAACACGGGTCGCAGAGGAGTTCGGCAGGACCACCAAGTTCCCGACGCCGATCATCGAGAGCACCGGCACCGGCGGCGGCTTCAAGCTGTTCTGCTCGGGCGTCGGCGTGGACACGCCGGACATCAGCAACGCCTCGCGGGCGATCAAGAAGTCCGAGGTGGAAAGCTGCACCAAGGCCGGGGTGACCGGCGTCACCGAGATCAAGATCGGCTACGACGGCATCGTCTTGGCCAACTCCAAGAAGTCCGAGCAGATGGACATCACCCTGGAGCAGCTCTACCGGGCGCTGGCCAAGGACCTGCCCGACGGCAAGGGCGGGTTCGCCCCCAACCCGTACAAGACCTGGAGCGAGGTCGCACCGTCGCTGCCCAACAGCCGCATCGAGGTGCTCGGCCCGCCGCCCACCTCCGGCACCCGCGACGCGTTCGTCGAGCTCGCCTTGGAGGGCGGCTGCAAGAAGATCGACGCCATCGCCGCGCTGGAGAAGACCGACCCCGACAAGTTCAAGGCGGTTTGCCACGGCATCCGCGAGGATGGCGCCTACGTCGAGGCCGGCGAGAACGACGTCCTGATCGTGCGCAAGCTCGAGGCCAACCCGGCCGCCTTCGGCGTCTTCGGCTACAGCTTCCTGGAGCAGAACCAGGACAAGATCCAGGGCAGCAAGATCAACGGCGTCGCCGACACCTACGAGAACATCTCGTCGGGCGATTATCCGATCTCACGCTCGCTGTTCATCTACGTCAAGAAGCCGCACGTGGGCGTGATCCCGGGGCTGCAGGAGTTCGTCGTCGAATTCGCCAGCGACAAGGCGAGCGGCCCGGAGGGCTACCTCGCCGACAAGGGCCTGATCGCGCTGCCCGACGAGGAGCGGGAGAAGGTTCAGAAGGTGGCGAAAGAACTGCCCAACAACGTCGGCATGTAACGCCGCACCGGTGGGGCAACGGGCCCGGTCCGGGGAGCCTTACGCTCCGGCGCCGGGCCCTACTCCCAAAGTTTGATGATCCGCAACGGCTGGCGCGGCGAAGCCCGTCCATGACCTTTTTGCTTCTGACTGCGGCACTGCTGGCGCTCGCTTCGATCGGCTACACCATCGGCCGGTCACGGGCGACCCGGGTAGCCGCCGCCGGCGGTGGGCGCTTGAATTCGCTGCCCGGCTACTATGGCCACTACGTCGCCATCTGGTGCGCCCTTCCGGCGCTCGGCCTCATTGCCCTCTGGCTGGCCCTCGAACCGTCGATCATCCGCTCGATGCTGATCGCCGGCCTGCCGCAGGAGGCGCGCGACCTCGACCCGGCGCGCCTGGACCTGATGCTGAACGACATCCGCAACCTTGCCCACGGTGGCGGCGCGCTCAGCGGCGCAGCCGACGCCGTGACCCACGCGGCCGCGGAGAAATACCGCTCGCTGCAGACGATCAGCGTCGCGGCGATGTCGGTCCTGGCCCTGGCACTGGCGATCTTCGGCCTGAACTTTGCCCGCAAGCGGATCGCGCCCAAGCTGCGCGCCCGCGCCGCCGTGGAGCGGGTCATCCGGGTGGTCATGATCGTCTGCTCGGCGGTCGCCGTCATCACCACCATCGGCATCGTCCTGTCGCTGGTGTTCGAAGCGGGCCGGTTCTTCCTCAAGGTTTCGCCGATCGAATTCCTTTTCGGCAGCGAGTGGAGCCCGCAGATCGCGCTTCGCGCCGACCAGGTGGGGGCGGCGGGCGTGTTCGGCGCGGTGCCGCTGTTCGCCGGCACGCTGCTGATCTCGTTCATCGCCATGTGCGTGGCCATGCCGGTCGGGCTGTTCGCGGCGATCTACACCGCCGAGTACGCCCACCCGCGGATGCGGGCGATCATCAAGCCGGTCCTCGAGATCCTCGCCGGGATCCCGACGGTGGTCTACGGCTTCTTCGCTGCGCTGACGGTGGCCCCCTTCTTCCGCAACCTGGGCGAAGGCTTCGGCCTGCAGGTGTCCTCGGAAAGCGCGCTGGCGGCCGGCATCGTCATGGGGGTGATGATCATCCCCTTCGTCTCCTCGCTGTCCGACGACGTGATCACCGCGGTGCCGCAGTCGATGCGCGAGGGCTCCTACGGTCTCGGCAGCACCCAGTCGGAGATGATCCGCAAGGTGATCCTGCCGGCGGCGCTCCCCGGGATCGTCGGCGGCTTCCTGCTCGCCATCTCCCGAGCCATCGGCGAAACCATGATCGTGGTCATGGCGGCGGGTCTGGCCGCCAACCTCACCGCCAACCCGCTGGAGGCGGTGACCACCATCACGGTGCAGATCGTCACGCTTCTCGTCGGCGATCAGGAGTTCGACAGCCCTAAGACGCTGGCGGCCTTCGCGCTGGGCCTGGTGCTCTTCTGCGTCACCCTGGTGCTCAACGTCATCGCCCTGCACATCGTGAACAAGTACCGAGAGCAGTATGAATAACGGCGCCATGACCACCGCCGCCGGTCCGCGGGCGCGGCCCGGGGCGCAGGCTTCGGCCTCGGTGGCCACCAGCCTGAAGAAGCGCTACGCCGCCGAACGGAGGTTTCGCCTCTACGGGCTGCTGGCGATCATCTTCGCCGGCCTGAGCCTTGCGATCCTGCTGTTCACGATCATCCGGACCGGGATCCCGGCATTCAGCCAAACCATGATCCGGCTGCCGGTGACGATCTACCCGCAGCTCGTCGATCCGGACGGGACGCGCGATCCGCAGACGCTGTCCCAGGCCGACTACCAGAAGATCATTCGCGACGCCCTCGACGACCTGTTCCCGGACGTGACCGGCCGCGGCCAGCGCCGCGAGCTGTTCGCCATGCTGAGCCCGGGCGGCGCCTACGAGCTGCGCGACCTGGTGATGGCCAACCCGAGCCTCATCGGCACCCGGGTAGAGATGCTGGTGCCGCTGTCCGACGATCTGGACCAGTACGCGAAGGGGGCCATCGACGCTTCGACCGCCACCGAGCAGACACGGGTTTCGGAGGATCAGGCCGGCTGGTTGGACCGGCTCCGGCAGCGCGGGATGATCGAGAGCGTCTTCAACACGACGCTGTTCAGCCGCGCCGACTCCCGCTCGCCCGAACTCGCCGGCATCTGGGGCGCGCTGGTCGGCTCGTTCTGGACCATGCTGGTGACGCTGGTCCTCTCCTTCCCGCTCGGCGTCGGGGCCGCGATCTACCTCGAGGAGTTCGCGCCGAAGAACCGCTGGACGCAGCTGATCGAGGTCAACATCAACAACCTCGCGGCGGTGCCCTCCATCGTCTTCGGCCTGCTCGGCCTCGCCGTGTTCCTGAACTTCTTCGGCCTGCCGCGCTCGGCGCCGCTGGTCGGCGGCATGGTGCTGGCGCTGATCACCTTGCCGACCATCATCATCGCCAGCCGGGCGGCGCTGAAGGCGGTGCCGCCTTCGATCCGCGAGGCCGCCCTGGGGGTCGGCGCCTCGCAGGTGCAGACCGTGTTCCACCACGTCGTTCCGATGGCGCTGCCGGGCATGCTGACCGGAACGATCATCGGCATGGCCCAGGCCCTGGGCGAGACCGCGCCGCTGCTGATGATCGGGATGGTGGCCTTCATCGTCGACATTCCGTCCGGGCCGCTGCAGCCGGCGACGGTGATGCCGGTGCAGATCTTCCTCTGGTCGGACTCGCCCGAGCGGGCCTTCGTCGAGCGCGCCTCGGCGGCAATCATGGTCCTGCTCGGCTTCCTGGTGGTAATGAACGTGCTCGCGGTCGTTTTGCGCAAACGGTTCGAGCGAAAGTGGTAGGACCGGAGACAGCAGAAGTGATGACCATGATCCATGCGAAGCCTCCGCAGACGGTCTCCCACACCGTCAACTCCGACCCCGATCGTGCGGTGACCTTCTCCACCCGCAACGTGACCGTCCACTACGGGGCGAAGAAAGCCCTCGACGGCGTCAGCCTGGACATTCGGCGCAACGACGTGACCGCCCTGATTGGCCCGTCAGGGTGCGGCAAGTCCACCTATCTCCGCTGCCTCAACCGGATGAACGACATCATTCCCGGCTGCCGGGTCAAGGGCGAGATCCTCCTCGACGGCGAGGACATTTACGGCAAGGAAATGGACGTCGTGCACCTGCGCGCGCGGGTGGGCATGGTGTTCCAGAAACCGAACCCGTTCCCGAAGTCGATCTTCGAAAACGTCGCATACGGCCCCAGGATCCACGGCATCGCCAGGAACAAGAGCGAGCTCGAGGAGATCGTCGTGACCAGCCTGGAAAAGGCCGGGCTGTTCGGCGAGGTGAAGGATAGGATGACGGAGCCCGGGACCGGGCTGTCGGGCGGGCAGCAGCAGCGCCTCTGCATCGCCCGGGCCATTGCCGTGCAGCCGGAAGTGATCCTGATGGACGAGCCGTGCTCGGCGCTCGACCCCATCGCCACGGCGAAGATCGAGGAGCTGATGGACGAGCTCCGCAGCAACTACAGCATCGTCATCGTCACCCACTCGATGCAGCAGGCGGCGCGGGTCTCGCAGCGAACGAGCTTCTTTCACCTGGGCGTCATCGTCGAAACCGGCGACACCGAGCAGATCTTCACCAACCCGATCGACCGGCGCACCCAGGATTACATCACCGGCCGGTTCGGCTGATCCGGCCGGCGGGAGCAGGACAATGGCCTCGGAACACACGGTCAAGGCGTTCGACGAGCAACTCAAGCGGCTCGATCACCTCATCGCCGAGATGGGCGGGCTGGCCGAGACGCAGCTCGCCAACGCCATCGAGGCGCTGATCAAGCGCGACAGCGAGAGCGCGTCGCGGGTTGTCGGCATCGACATGCGCCTGGACGAGCTCGAGCTCGAGGTCGATCACCACACGGTGATGCTGCTGGCGTTGCGCCAACCCATGGCCGGCGACCTGCGCGAGATCATCGCCGCGCTGAAGACCGCGAACATCCTCGAGCGCATCGGCGACTACGCCAAGAACGTCGCCAAGCGCACCGGCACCCTGGTCGAAATGCCGCCGGTGCCGCCGTCGCTGACCATCGGCCGGCTCGGCCGGCTGGCGCAGGAAATGGTCAAGGACGTGTTGGACGCCTATCTCGCCCGCGACGTGGAGAAGGCCAACATGGTCCGCGAGCGAGACAAGGAGCTCGACGCCCTCTACACCAGCCTGTTCCGCGAGCTCCTCACCTACATGATGGAAGACCCGCGCAACATCACCGCCTGCACCCACCTGCTGTTCGTCGCCAAGAACCTGGAGCGGGTGGGCGACCACGCCACCAACATCGCCGAGATCACCCACTTCCTGGTCAAGGGGACGGTGCCGACGACGCAGCGGCCCCAGGACGACGAAACCTATTTTGCGGTGGCCGAGCCCCATGAACGTTGAGAACCAGACGATGAACGTGATCCCGCCCGCAGGCACGGGGATGAAGCCAAAGGTGCTCATCGTCGAAGACGAGGACGCCCAGGCCGAGGTGCTTCGCTACAACTTCGAGCGCGAGGGCTTCGACGTGGTGCTCGCCGCCGATGGCGACGACGGCCTGTTCGCCGTCGAGGAGCATCAGCCGGATCTGGTCATCCTCGACTGGATGCTGCCCGGCACCTCGGGCATCTCGCTCTGCCAGCGGCTGCGCGGCCGAGCCGAGACCCGGGCGCTGCCGATCATCATGCTGACCGCGCGCAGCGAGGAGGCGGACCGCATCCGCGGCTTCGACAGCGGCGCGGACGACTACGTGGTCAAGCCGTATTTGCCGAGCGAGCTGGTTGCGCGCGTCCGCGCGGTGCTCCGCCGGTCGCGCCCGGCGCTCACCGAAGAGGTGCTGTCCTGCCAGGACATCACCATGGATCTCGCCACCCACCGGGTCACCCGCGGCGGGCGGCCGATCCACCTCGGACCCACCGAGTTCCGCCTGCTGCGGCTGTTCATGGAGAAGCCCGAGCGGGTGTTCTCCCGTGAGCAACTCCTCGACCGGGTCTGGGGCCGCGACATCCACGTCGAGCTGCGCACCGTCGACGTGCATATCCGCAGGCTGAGGAAGGCCTTGGGCGAGCACGGCGACGAGGACGTGATCCGAACCGTCCGCGGCGCCGGCTACGCGCTGAACGCCAGCTCGAGCTGAGCGGGCGAAGCCGCCCGAGGTCCCGGCGGCCTTCGGCAGCTGAGCGAACGGAAAGGCAGTTGGCTCGAAGCCCTCACCCCGACCCTCTCCCGCCGTGCGGGAGAGGGAGCCGTGCCGCCACTTTGCCCTCGCCCGCGGTGAAGCCGTGGGAGAGGGTGGCCGCGAAGCGTCCGGGTGAGGGTTAACGGATCGACGCGTGCATTCTCTTCCACCACATGTAAGGCTGAGCCGGAACGCTCATACCGCCTGTGGGTAAAGAGGACCGCGAAGCGCCCATGACCGACCCGTTCGACCTGGCCGCGCCGGCCCCGGCGCAGCCGGCGCCCCCGCCCGCTGCCGCGCCCATGCCGCCGCCGGTCGTCGTTTCCGTCACCCAGCTGAACGAGATGCAGCGCCGGGCGGTCGAGGCGGTCGACGGGCCGGTTCTGGTGCTGGCGGGCGCCGGCACCGGCAAGACCCGGGTGCTGACCACCCGGCTGGCCCACATCCTCGCGTCGGGCAAGGCGAGGCCCTGGCAGGTCCTGGCCGTGACCTTCACCAACAAAGCGGCGCGGGAGATGCGCGAGCGGGTCGCCGGCCTGCTCGGCTGCTCGGTCGACGGCTGGTGGGTCGGCACCTTTCACGCGGTCGCCGCGCGCATGCTGCGCACCCACGCCGAGCGGGTGGGGCTCAAGGCCAACTTCACCATCCTCGACACCGACGACCAGCTTCGGCTGATCAAGCAGGTCCTGGAGGCCAGCGGGGCCGACCTGAAGCGGACCCCGCCACGGCTCCTCTCCTCGCTGATCCAGCGGTGGAAGGACCGCGGGCTCATGCCCGGCAAGGTCACCGAGGCGGAAGGCGCCGATGCCCTCGACGGCCTGGCGCTGCGGGTCTACGGCGAGTACCAGGAGCGGCTGAAGGTGCTGAACGCCGCCGACTTCGGCGACCTGCTCTTGCACACGCTGTCGCTGCTCCTGAACGAGGCGGACGTGCTCGAGCGCTACCAGCGGCAGTTCCGCTACATCCTGGTCGACGAATATCAGGACACCAACGTCGCCCAGTACCTGTGGCTGCGGGCGTTGGCGAGCGCGCACCGCAACATCTGCTGCGTCGGCGACGACGACCAGTCGATCTACTCCTGGCGCGGCGCCGAGGTGGGCAACATCCTTCGCTTCGAGCGCGACTTCCCCGGCGCCGCGGTCGTCAGGCTCGAATGCAACTACCGCTCGACGCCGCATATCCTCGCCGCCGCCTCGGGGCTGATCAGCCACAACCGCGGCCGCCTCGGCAAGACCCTGTGGACGCCCACGGACGAGGGCGAAAAGGTTGCCGTGCGCGGGACCTGGGACGGCGAGGACGAGGCGCGGATGGTCTGCGAGGAGATCGAGGCGCAGCACGCCAAGGGCCAGCCGCTCTCGGGCATCGCCGTGCTGGTGCGGGCCGGCTTCCAGACCCGCGAGTTCGAAGAGCGGCTGATCGTCACCGGGATTGCCTACCGGATCGTCGGCGGCGCCAGGTTCTACGAGCGCCAGGAGATCCGCGACGCCATCGCCTACCTGCGCCTGGTGGTCCAGGAGGACGACGACCTCGCCTTCGAACGCATCGTCAACGTGCCGAAGCGCGGGCTCGGCACCGCCTCGTTGCGAACGGTCCATGTCCACGCGGCGCAGGCGGGGCTGTCGCTTGCCGCGGCGGCCGCGCAACTGGTGCAGACCGACGAGCTGAAGGCGCAGGCGCGCCGGGGGCTGGCCCGTCTGCTCGACGACCTCGGCCGCTGGCGCCGCAGCCTGGCGACCGTCTCGCCGCCGGACTTGGTCCGCGCCGTGCTCGACGAGTCCGGCTACACCGAGATGCTCCGCGCCGACCGCAGCCCGGAGGCGGGAGGACGGCTGGAGAACCTCAAGGAGCTGGTCTCGACCATCGCCGAGTTCGACAGCGTCGGCGGCTTCCTCGAGCACGTCAGCCTGGTGATGGACAACGACGAGGCCGCGGGCGACGACAAGGTCAGCGTCATGACGCTGCACGCCGCCAAGGGCCTGGAGTTCGACACGGTGTTCCTTCCCGGCTGGGAGGAGGGGATCTTCCCCAACCAGCGGGCCCTCGACGAGGGCGGCGCGCCGGCGCTGGAGGAGGAACGCAGGCTGGCCTATGTCGGCCTGACCCGGGCGAAGAAGCGGGCGATCATCTCCCATGCGCTGAACCGGATGGTCTTCGGCTACTGGCAGAACGCGGTGCCGTCGCGGTTCATAGCCGAGCTGCCTGACGGCGCCACCGATTACGTCGCTGCACCCGGCCTGTTCGGCGGCCGGGCGCCCCACCTCGAGGCCCTGGGGCGGATGTCCGGGCCGGACGCGTCGCCGGCATCGGCCGCCTGGCATGACCCGCCCAGGCGCTCGCCGCCGCTTCTCGACGGCGTCCCCTACAAGGTGCAGACCCGGGCGGAACCCACCTCCAGCTTCGCCACCGGCCAGCGGATCTTCCACCAGAAGTTCGGCTATGGCCGGGTGATCGAGGTCAGCGGCGACAAGCTGCAGATCGCCTTCGAGAAGGCCGGCACCAAGACCATCATCCACAGCTTCGTCGAACCCGCCTGATGGCGGCAGGGCTGGTGCGGATCGCGCTGACCGTACCGGCGGAAGCGGCGGGCGCCTTCGAGGCGGCCCTTGCCGAGGTGGCGGCGAGCCTCTCCACCTTCGAGCAGGCGGGCAACGGCGCCGCCGTGCGGATCGAGGCTCTCGCTTACGAGCGGCCGGACCCGGGCCGGCTCCAGTGCGCGCTGGCTCTGGCCGCCGCCGCGAGCGGCGTGCCGGCGCCGGAGGTCGCGATCGATCGCCTCGCCGAGCGCGACTGGGCGCAGGCCAGCCGCGCCTCCTTTCCGCCGTTCCGCCTCGGCCGGTTCCTGATCCATCCGCGCGACGAGCGGGAGCGCATCCCGGCCGGCGCCATCGGCCTTGCCGTGGATGCCGGGCTCGCCTTCGGCTCCGGCCGGCACGGCTCGACCGCCGGCTGCCTGCTCGCCCTCGACGCGTTGCGTCTGCGCCCGGTCCGCCGGGCCCTCGACCTGGGTTGCGGCTCGGGGATCCTCGCCATCGCCATCGCCAAGCTGTGGCGGGCGCGGGTGCTGGCCTCGGATATCGACCCGCAGGCGGTGGCGGTGGCGCGAGACAACGCCATCGCCAACGGCGTCGGCAACGCCGTTCACGCCGTCACAGCCGACGGGGTCCGGGCGCAGCCGATCCGCAGGCGGGCGCCGTTCGACCTCGTCGCCGCCAACATCCTCGCCCCGCCGCTGATCGGCATGGCCGGCGACGTCGCGCGGGTCGTTGCTCCCGGCGGCCGGCTGGTGCTCTCCGGGTTCCTCGTCGCCCAGGGGCGAGCGGTGCTCGCCGCCTATCGAGCCCACGGCCTGCGGCTGGTTCGCCAAATCGTCGAGGACGGCTGGCAAACCCTGATCCTCGCCCGCTGACCGGCCTGAAGCGGACGCCGAGCGGGGTGTTCCGGGGCGGAAAGGCGCGCTATCGTGACCGGCGCGCGCTCCTGCGGCCGCGGCGAACACGCAGCGAGGGAAAAGGGACATGGCCGACCACGCCCGCACGCCCGTTCATCCCGCCTTGCGCGAGCTGCAGGACCGGCTGCGCCATGGCCTGATCGGCCGGCGCGACTTCCTTGCCGCCGCCAGCCGGCTCGGCCTCGGCGCCGCCGCGGCGTTGGCCATGGCCGGGCCTTCGAGCCGCAAGGCGGGTGCGGCCCCGGCTGCCCCGGCGGGCGAGGCACCGAAGTTCGGCGGCACCCTGCGCTGCTCCATGAACGTCAAGGAGATCGCCGACCCGGCGACCTACGACTGGTCGGAGAAGTCGAACGTCGCCAGGCACATGATCGAGCCCCTGGTGCGGATCAACGACGACAACGTCGCCGAGCCGCACCTTGCGGAAAGCTGGGAAGCCTCCGACGACCTTAAGACCTGGACCTTCCGCCTGCGCCAGGGCGTGCGCTGGTCCAACGGCGACGCCTTCGGCGCCGACGACGTGCTCTTCAACTTCGCCCGCTGGCTGGATCCCGCCACCGGCTCGGCCAACCTCAGCCGCTTTTCGGCGCTGACAGCGACGGTCGAGACCGGCAAGACCGACGCGGCCGGCAAGCCGGTGCTGTCCACCAGCGGCCGGCCGGGTGCGGTGGAGAAGATCGACGAACACACCGTCCGCTTCCATCTCAACCAGCCGGACGTGACCCTGCCGGAGAGCATGGCCGACTACACCGCGCTGATCGTCCACCGCGGCTTCGCCGAGGCGGGCGGCGACCTGGCCAAGGCGCCGGTCGGCACCGGCGCCTTCGTGCTGGAGCGGATCGCGGTCGGCGAGCAGGCGGTGCTGAAGAAGCGCACCGATGCGCCGTGGTGGGGCGGCGACGTCTACCTCGACCGGATCGTGTACATCGACCACGGCGACGATGCCGCGGCGCAGATCGCGGCGCTGGTCTCCGACCAGGCCGACACCAACCTGCGCACCGCCGTCGAGCAGGTGGAGACGTTCCGGGCGATCCCCAAGCTGCGGCTGCTGGAGGCGGCGACCGCGAGCACGGCGGTGGCGCGGATGAAGGTGACCGCCGAGCCCTTCACCGACATCCGCGTCCGCCGGGCGATCCAGGCCTGCATCGACCACGACCGCTGGCTGGAGCTCACCTATCGCGGCTTCGGCCTGCCCGGCGAAGACCACCACGTCTGCCCGATCCACCCGGAGTACGCCGAGCTGCCCAGGCTCAGGCAGGATTACCCGCTGGCGAAGACGCTGCTCGCGGAGGCCGGCCACGCCGGCGGCCTCAGGCTCTCCATCGACTGCTCGGCCACGCCCACCTTCGAGCAGAACGCCTGCAAGGCCCTGGCCGAGATGTGCAAGCCGGCGGGGATTGCCATCGCCATCAACGTGCTTCCCGGCGGCACCTACTGGGACCGCTGGCTGACCACGCCCTTCGGCTTCACCTCCTGGGCGCACCGGCCGCTGGGCATCCAGTCGCTGAACCTCGCCTACCGCAGCGGCGCGCCGTGGAACGAAACGTCGTTCTCCAACCCGGAGTTCGACCGGCTGCTGGACGAGGCGGGAACGATTCTCGATCCGGCGGAGCGCCGGCCGGTGATGGCGAAGCTGCAGGCGATGCTCCAGGGCGAGGCGATCATCCCGCAGGCGCTGTGGCGGTCGATCTTCGTTGTCGCCCACGAGCGGGTGCGGAACATGCGCGCCCACCCCGCCGAGGAGCATCACTACAACAAGGTCTGGCTGGCGTAGGCCGATGTCGCTCGCATGGGACAAGGCGACAAACGTGCACTGGATCGCCACGCCGCTTCGCGGCTCGCGATGACGCTAGTAGTAATGCAGTCTGTTGATAAGCGTCGTCATTGCGAGGAGGCGAAAGCCGACGAAGCAATCCAGTATCGCGACCTGTCATTTTGCTTCCGGACCCGGCTTCATCCTCTTACCAGCGGTAGCGATGGAAGCGCTGAATTGTTCGGAAGGCGAAGTGCGACAGGAGAGCACGCCGAGGCATGATCACCTTCATTCTCAGGCGACTGGCGCTCATGGCGCTGACCATGCTGGTGGTCTCGCTGCTGCTGTTCCTTCTCCTGGAGCTCACTCCCGGCAGCGTCGCCACCAAGGTGCTGGGCCCCTACGCGACGGAAGAACAAAAGCAGCTCTGGCTCGCCGCCAACGGCTACCTGGAGCCGGTGTGGAGCCGCTACCTCTCCTGGCTCGGCCGGTTCGCGACCGGCGACTTCGGCCTGTCGACCCGGTTCAAGGTGCCGGTGGCCGACGTCCTCTGGCCGCGGCTGTGGAACACTGGGATCCTGGGGTTTTGGACCTTCGCGCTGATGATCCCGCTGTCGCTGACCCTGGGCGTGCTCGCCGGCATGCGCGAGGGCTCCAGGCTCGACCGGGCGATCTCGGTCGGCAGCATCGTCACCACCTCGATCCCCGAGTTCGCCAGCGCGGTGCTGTTGTCGGCGATCTTCGTCTTCTGGCTCGGCTGGCTGCCGGGCACCAGCCCGATGACCATGGGCTTCGACTGGCGCCAGCTGGTGCTGCCGGTGCTGGTGCTGGTGCTCTACGACTTCGGCTACGTCGCCCGGATGACCCGCGCGTCGATGGCGGAGGTGATGACCCAGCCCTACATCCGCACCGCCGAGCTCAAAGGTTTGCCGCGCCGGCAGATCATCGTCCGTCACGCCCTGCGCAATGCCCTGATCGCCCCGTTCACGGTGATCACCCTGCAGATCAACTGGCTGCTCTCCGGCGTCATCGTGGTGGAGTACTTCTTTGCCTACAAGGGCTTCGGCGCGCTGTTGCTGGAGGCTTCGCTCAACCAGGACATCTTCCTGATCGAAGCCTGCGCGATGATCGCGGTGTTCGTCGCCGCGGTCACCCAGACCATCGCCGACATCGGCTACACGCTGCTCAACCCGCGGATCCGCTTCTCATGAGCCGGCCCCGATGAGCCGCATCGGCGAAACGGCGGAACCGGCGCCCTCGGTCCCCTCGGCGCTCCGCCGGGCCTGTGCCTCCTTCGCCCTGCTCGGCGAGAGCCCGGTGGCGATGATCGGCGTCGGCCTCATCGGCTTTTGGCTGCTCGTGGCGCTGTTCGCGCCATGGCTCGCGCCGTTCGCGCCCAACGCGACGCTGCAGCCGTTCGCGACGCCGGGCACGGCTTACGCCGCCGGCTCCGGCACCTTCTGGCTCGGGACCGACGCCCTGGGGCGCGACATTCTTTCGCGGCTGATCTGGGGCTCGCGCACCGTGCTGGTGTTCGCCCCGCTCGCCACCGCCGTCGCCTACGGGGTCGGCATCGCCATGGGGCTGGCCGCCGGCTATTTCCGCGGCTGGATGGACGAGGCCCTGTCGTTCGCGGCCAACGTCATCCTGTCGTTTCCGGTCCTGGTGCTCTACATCCTGATCATCACCACCATCGGCGCCTCCGGGCTCAACATCGTGCTCGCCATCACCTTCGCCAGCGCGCCCGGGATCATGCGCATCGTCCGCGGCCTGGTCCTCGACCTGCGCAACCGCGAATACGTCGCCGCCGCCCAGACCAGGGGCGAGGGCGCCTGGTACATCATGCTGGTGGAGATCCTGCCCAACGCCCGCGGCCCGTTGATCGTCGACGCCTGCCTGCGCCTCGGCTACGTGGTCATCACCATCGGCGTCCTCGGCTTCCTCGGCCTCGGGCTGCCGCCGCCCGATCCCGACTGGGGCGGGATGATCAACGAGGCCCGCGGGGTGGCGTTGGCCTTTCCGCACATGACGGTGTTCCCCTGCCTCGCCATCAGCTCGCTGATCCTGGGCTTCAACCTGCTGGCCGACGGCCTGCGCGAGATCTCTCTGAGGGACTAGGGTGTTGCGCAAGCCGACTGGAAAGGGCGAAACAGAACGCTGTCATTGCGAGGAGGCGAAGCCGACGCGGCAATCCAGTGCCCGAGAGACTGGATCGCCACGCCGCTCCGCGGCTCGCGATGACGGCCTGGCGTTCTGCCCGTCACCGCGAGGAGGCGCACTCCGGCATTCTGATCGGCTCGAACGGGAGCTGGCGGCATGAGCGCCGATGCCGGCGCGGCCTTGCTCGAGATCGACCGGTTGTCGGTGTCCTACCTGACACGCGCCGGCGAGATCCCCGCGGTCGTCGACTTCTCCCTTCGCGTCGAGGCCGGAGAGAGCGTCGGCCTCGTGGGCGAGTCCGGCTGCGGCAAATCCACCGTCGCCTTCGCCCTGCTCCGGGCGCTCGGGCGCAACGGCCGGATCACCGAGGGGCAGGTTCGGTTTCAGGGCCGCGACTTGAGCGGGCTCGATGCCGCCGGGCTGCGGGCCTTGCGCGGCGGCGAGATCGCCATGGTCTACCAGGAGCCGATGGCGGCGCTGAACCCGAGCCTCACCGTGGCAAGCCAGCTGGCCGAGGTGCCGATGATCCACGCCGGCGTCGGCCGGTCGAAAGCGATGCGGCAGGCCGCGGCGATGCTGGCCGACGTCGGCCTCAGCGATGCACCCCGCGTGCTCGCCGCCTACCCGCACCAGCTGTCCGGCGGCCAGCAGCAGCGGGTGGTCATCGCCATGGCGCTGCTCGGCAATCCGGCGCTGTTGCTGCTGGATGAACCGACCACGGCGCTGGACGTGACCGTCGAGGCCGGCATTCTCAAGCTGATCGGCGAGCTCGGCCGCCGCTTCGGCACCGCCCAGCTCTACATCTCCCACAACCTCGGGCTGATCCGCGAGACCTGCACCCGGGTCGCGGTGATGTACGCGGGCGAAGTGGTGGAGGAGGGGCCGGTTGCGGACCTGTTTCGCACGCCGAGGCACCCCTACACCCAGGGGCTGTTCGCCTGCATCCCGCTGCCGTCCAGCGACAAGAACGCGCGTCCCTTGGCGCCGATCCCCGGGCAACTGCCGCCGCCGCTGGCCCGGCCCAAGGGCTGCGTCTTCGCCCCGCGCTGCGCCTTCATACAGAAGGGCCGCTGCGACGTGCGCCCCATCGCCATGGAACCGGCGGACGGCCCGGGCCGAGCCGTGCGCTGCGTCCGCTGGCGGGAGATCGCCGGCGAGGAGGCGGCGGCCGCGCCGCCGCCTGTGGTCCACCAGCCCGCGTCGCTCGGCGAGGAGGTGCTCCGGGTCGAGGGTTTGCAGAAGCACTACGTGGTCGAAGGCGGCGGCATCGCCGCCCTGATCTCCGGCGACGGGGTCCGCACGGTGAAGGCCAACGAGGCGATCGAGCTCTCCGCCCGCCGGCGTGAGACCGTGGCCATCGTCGGCGAGTCCGGCTGCGGCAAGTCCACCTTCGCCCGGGTGCTGATGGGGCTGGAAACCGCCACCGCCGGCAGCGTGCAGTTCGCCGGCGACGAGATCGGCAAGACACCCGTCGCCGAGCGCACGCCCGAGCAGGTCGGCGCCCTGCAGATGGTGTTCCAGAACCCCAACGAGACGCTGAACCCGAGCCGCAGCGTCGGCGCCCAGATCGCCCGGGTGGTCCGCAAGTTCGAGGTCGAGACCGAGCCATCGCGGGTGCGGGGCAGGGTTCAGGCGCTGCTGGCGACCGTCAAGCTCTCGGCAGAGATCGGCCGCCGCCGGCCGCGGCAGCTCTCCGGCGGGCAGAAGCAGCGGGTCGGCATCGCCCGGGCGTTCGCCGGCAACCCGAAGATGGTCATCGCCGACGAGCCGATCTCGGCCCTCGATGTCTCGGTGGCCGCGGCGGTGACCGAGCTGCTCATGGACATCCAGCGCGACCAGGGCACGACGCTGCTGTTCATCAGCCACGACCTCGGCATCGTCCGCTACCTCGCCGACCGGGTGGTGGTGATGTACCTCGGCCAGATCGTGGAGCGGGGGACGACGGCGGAGATCTTCGCCCCGCCGTATCATCCCTACACCGAGGCTTTGCTTGCGGCCGCGCCCATGGCCGACCCGGCGGTGACGAAGCGCGAGATCGTGCTGGAGGGGCCGCTGCCCAGCGCGCTCGACCCGCCGGCCGGCTGCCCGTTCGCAAGCCGCTGCCCGCGCAAGCTGGGCCGGGTCTGCGAGGTCGAGCCGCCCCCGCGCCACGAGCCCTCGCCCGGTCACGTCATCGCCTGCCACATCCCGCTCGCCGAGCTTGCCGCCATCGAGCCGGTCTTCCGCCTCGCCGCCGCGGACGGCGCGGCGTAGGCTGGAGCCGGTCTTTCCGGCGAAAGGCAAGGGCGATGCTGGACGGCTTCAGCTACCACCGGATCGGGGTCGGCGCGGGGAGCGCCGAGATCACCGTGGCGGTCGGCGGCAGCGGCCCGCCGCTGCTCCTGCTCCACGGCTTCCCGCAGACCCACCTCGCATGGCGCGCGGTCGCCGGCCGGCTCGCCTCGCGCTATAGCCTGGTCGTGACCGACCTCCGCGGCTATGGCGACAGCCGCGGCCCGCGCCCGGACGCCCGGCACCAGGGCTACAGCAAACGGGCGATGGCCGGCGACATGATCGAGGTCATGGCGGCGTTGGGCCACGAGCGGTTCCTCCTCGCCGGCCACGACCGCGGTGCCCGGGTGGCCCACCGCCTCGCCCTCGACTACCCCAGGAGCGTCCGCCGCCTTGCCCTTCTCGACATCCTGCCGACGCTTGCGGTTTGGGAGGCGATGGACTGGACCGCCGCGCTCTCCACCTACCACTGGCTGTTTTTGGCGCAGCCGGCGCCGATGCCCGAGCGGCTCATCGGCCACGACCCCGACGGCTATCTGCACCATCTGCTCGACCGCTGGGCCGGCAACAAGGCGCTGCTGGAGGAGGAGGCGGTCGAGGCCTACGCCGCGGCCTTTCGCCGCCCGTCGGTGATCGAGGCCGCCTGCGAGGACTACCGCGCCGCTGCGACCATCGACGTCGAGCACGACCGGGCGGACCGGGAGGCGGGCCGGCGGATCGGCTGCCCGACGCTGCTGCTCTGGGGCCGGCGCTACCTGCACACGCGTTCGGGAACGCCGCTGTCGGTGTGGCAGGCGTATGCCGACGACGTCCGCGACCAGGCCTTCGACTGCGGCCACTTCCTCGCCGAAGAGGACCCCGAGCGCACCGCGGCCGCCCTCGCCGCGTTCTTCGGCCACGAGTGAGGGGCCCTCCCAATCACACGTCATCGCCGCACTTGTTGCGGCGATCCACGTCTTGATCAGGCGGCCTTCCCACGCAACCCTTCGTGGATCCTCGCGACAAGCGCGAGGATGACGGCCGAGCCGTTCACCGCTCCCCGTCCCCATTTCCGTCATCGCCGCACTTGTTGCGGCGATCGGCGTCTTCGTGAGCGGCCGGCTTCAAGCGGTTTGCGTGGATCCTCGCGACGAGCGCGAGGATGACGACGGGTGCGAGGCCCGCCCTTCAATGACACGTCATCGTGGATCCGCGCGACGAGCGCGAGGATGACGGCAAGGAGCCCGGAGCAGCCGTGCGGCGAGCGTCTTCACAGCCACTTCGGGCGAAGCCAGGCGAGCCACCGGGGCCAGCGCCGGGCTCGCCGGGGCGGCTGTTCGAGGATGATGCCGACCTCGGCGACCGAGCCGTCGTCCTTGAGCGCGCGGACGACGATCTCCACCGGGCCCAGGCTCATCCGGTCGCCCACCGCCGGCTGGTCGTGGAATTCCTTCATCAGCAACGCGCCGATACTGGTTTCGGCCGCGACATCCTCGGCCTCGGCGCCGTAATGGTGGCCGAGCTCGGCCAGGGTCGTTTCCGCCACCATGCCGAAGTCGCCGAACACGTCCGGATCGTCGGGCTCGACCGGGGCGGCGTAGATCTTGTCCAGGACCTCCGCCTGCCTGGGCGAGGCGAACAGGTAGGCGTGATCGCCGGCGCGGAGCTGCTTGGCGTCGTGGGCGGAATACGCGCGGTTGCCGCGCACCACCAGGATCGGCCTCGCCCAGCGTGGCACCCGTTCCCCCTTGGCGACGGCGCTGTCCGGATGGATGCGGTAGCTGACCAGCTCCAGCGCGGTCTCGCCCGGCAGCTCCAGCTCGACCCGGTCCACCAGGCTGGAGCGCTGCGGGACCATCTGGTGAAGCGCCCGGGCCATGGCCGGGATGGTCCAGCCCTGGACCAGGAGCGAGGCCAGCACCATGACGAAGACGACGTTGAAGTAGAAGTGGCCGTTGGGCAGGCCGTAGAGCGAGGGGAGGATCGCCAGCAGGATGGACACCGCGCCGCGCAGGCCGACCCAGCCGACGAAAGCCACCTCGCGCGGTGCAAACCGGAAGGGCAGGAGGCAGAGCCAGACCGCCAGCGGCCGGGCGGCGAAGATCAGGATCGCCGCCAGCACCAACGCCGGGACGATGACGTCGCCGAACTCCGACGGCGTTGCCAGCAGGCCGAGGACGAGGAACATCCCGATCTGGGCGAGCCAGGTCATGCCGAGCTGGAAGCGGCGCAGCCGGGGCGCGAAGCGGACCCGGCGGTTGCCGGCGACCACGCCTGCGGCGTAAGCAGCGACGAAGCCGCTGCCGCCCATGAGCGCGGTTGCCGCGACCAGGATCAGCGCCGCGGCCAGAGCCATGATCGGATAGAGGCCGGCCTCCAGGCCGCGAAGCCGGTTGAGCAGCCAGGCGATGGCGAAGCCGCCGAGCACGCCCAGCACCAGCCCCAACCCGATCTGCAAGCCGAAGCTGGCGGCAAGCTGCCAGCCCAGGTCCATGCTGGAGGTCTGCGCGGCGACCGCCAGTTCGGCGAGAAGCGCGGTGAGGAAGATCGCGATCGGGTCGTTGGAGCCGGACTCGATTTCCAGCGTCGCCTTGACCCGCTCGCGGAGGTGGATGCCGCCGGCGCGCAGCAGGAAGAACACCGCCGCGGCGTCGGTGGACGCGATGATGGCGGCGAGCAGGAAGCCTTCGATCCAGCCGATGTCGAACAGCAGGTGGGCGGCGGCGCCGAGGATCAGCGTCGTCAGCAGGACGCCTGCGGTGGCGAGAACCACCGCCGGGGCGCCGGCGGTGCGGAAGTTCTTGATGCGGGTCTCGAAGCCGCTGTCGAACAGGATGATCGAGAGAGCCAGCGTGCCGATGAAGTAGGCAACCGGCCCGCTGTCGAACTCGATGCCGAGCAGCCCGTCTTCCCCGGCGAGCAGCCCGAAGGCGAGGAACACCAGCAGCAGCGGCGCGCCGGCGCGCCGGGCGGCGAGGCTGGTCAAGGCGCTCAGCGCCACCAGGCTTGCCGCGACCAGGATCGCCAGGTTCATCGCGTCGAACACGCGCGGCTCTCCCCGTGCCCCTCAGCCGCCCAGGTCGTCGAGCTTGTGGCGCAGCGCCAGCAGGTCCCGCCAGGCGAGCCGCTTCTGCCCGGGCGTGCGCAGCAGGTAGGCGGGGTGGAACAGCGCCGTGGTCGGGACCGGTCGGGGGAGGCGCGGCGTCTGGTAGGTGAACCAGCGGCCGCGCAGCTTGCCGATGCTCTCGCCGCGCCCCAGCAGCGCGTTGGCGGCCGGGCCGCCCAGGGCGACCACGACCTGGGGGTCGATCAGCTCGATCATCCGCTCGAGGAACGGCATGCAGACGGCGACCTCGCCGCTGCTGGGGCTGCGGTTGCCGGGCGGGCGCCAGAAGACGGTGTTGGAGATGAAGACGTCGGCGCGGGTCAAGCCGATGGAGGCGAGCATTCGGTCGAGAAGCTGGCCGCTGGGGCCCACGAACGGGACGCCGCGGCGGTCCTCCTCGCTGCCCGGCGCCTCGCCGATGAGGACGACCCGGGCGGTGGCGCTGCCTTCGCCGAAAACGAGGTTGGTCGCCGTCTTGGCCAGGGCGCAGCCCTCGAAGCCGGCGAGCAGGGCGCGGAGCTCCTGCAGTGTCGAGGCATCCGCGGCGGCGGCGACGGCGGCCGCAACCGGCGGGCGGTGCGCAACCGAGGGCGCCGGGGCCGCGGCTGGAGCTGGAGGCGGCTTCGGTTCGCCGTCCGCTCCGGGCGATGCGACCGGCTCAGGCGGCGGCGGCGCGTGGCGGTCCAGCGGCTCCTCGCCGATGGTCTCGTCGACGCCGGCCTCGAGGTACCAAGCGAGAAGCGCCGCCAGCGCCGGATCGGTTCCAGCCAACTCCATCCGTGACGCCGCTCCCGCCGCCTTTCCTCTTTCGCAGGCGCGAGCAATTTGCCGCTGCCCTGTCGTTGCCTATGTTATAGATCTATAAGGAACGCAGCGGGTGAACGAAGGTTGGGGAGATTCCATGGAACGGGAATCGATGGAGTTCGACGTCGTCATCGTCGGCGGCGGTCCGGCCGGGCTTAGCGCGGCCATCAAGCTCCGGCAGCTCGCGGCCGAGACGGGACGTGACGTCTCCGTCTGCGTCGTCGAGAAGGGCTCCGAGATCGGCGCCCACATCCTCTCCGGCGCGGTGGTCGACCCGATCGCGCTGAACGAGCTGATCTTCGACTGGAAGGACAAGGGCGCGCCGCTCAACACCCCGGCGACCAAGGACGACTTCCTGTTCCTGACCGAGACGAAGGCCTTCAAGCTGCCGACGCCGTCGCAGATGAACAACCACGGCAACTACGTGGTCAGCCTCGGCAACGTCTGCCGCTGGCTCGGGACCCAGGCCGAGGAACTCGGCGTCGAGATCTACCCGGGCTTTGCCGCCGCCGAGGTGCTCTACCATGAGGACGGGCGGGTCAAGGGCGTCGCCACCGGCGACATGGGCGTCGGCCGCGACGGCGAACCAACCGACAGCTACACCCCCGGCGTCGAGCTGCACGCCACCTACACGATCTTCGCCGAGGGCTGCCGCGGCTCGCTGACCAAGACCCTGTTCGACCGCTTCAACCTGCGCGACGGCGTCGATCCGCAGACCTACGGCATCGGCATCAAGGAGCTTTGGGAGGTCGAGCCCAGCAAGCATGAGCCGGGCAAGGTGGTGCACACCATCGGCTGGCCGGTGGACCGGCAGACCTACGGCGGCTCGTTCCTCTACCACCTCGAAGACAACCAGGTCGCCGTCGGCTTCGTCATCGGCCTCGACTACCAGAACCCGCACCTGAGCCCCTTCGACGAGATGCAGCGGTTCAAGACCCACCCGGCGATCCGCCCGACCTTCGAGGGCGGCCGGCGCGTCGCCTACGGGGCGCGGGCGCTGTCGGAGGGCGGCTTCCAGTCGATCCCGAAGCTCGTCTTCCCCGGCGGCTGCCTGATCGGCGATACCGCCGGCTTCCTCAACGTGCCCAAGATCAAGGGCACGCACACGGCGATGAAGTCGGCGATGGTCTGCGCCGAGGCGGTGTTCGCGGCGCTGGAGTCCAATGATCCGGAGCCGGTGGTGCAGGCCTACCCAGAGGCGCTGAAGACCTCGTGGCTGTGGGACGAGCTCTACAAGGTGCGCAACATCCGCCCGTCGTTCCACCGCGGCATGTGGCTGGGCCTCGGTTATTCGGCGCTCGACACCTACCTGTTCCGCGGCAAGGCGCCGTGGACCTTCCATCACCACCCCGACCACACGGCGCTCAAGCCGGCGGCGTCGATGCCGGCGATCGCCTATCCCAAGCCGGACGGGGTGATCACCTTCGACAAGCTCTCCTCGGTGTTCATCTCCAACACCAACCACGAGGAGAACCAGCCCATCCACCTGACGCTCAAGGATGCCGGCATTCCGGTCCAGACCAACCTCTCGGTCTACGACGGGCCGGAGGCGCGATACTGCCCCGCCGGCGTCTACGAGTTCGTCGCCGAGAACGGCGGCAAGCGGCTGCAGATCAACGCCCAGAACTGCGTCCACTGCAAGACCTGCGACATCAAGGATCCGACCCAGAACATCAACTGGGTCGTCCCGGAGGGCGGCGGCGGGCCGAACTACCCCAACATGTGAGTGCTCATTTGAGGATCCTTCCGCGCCGAGGCCGCGTCTCCCTTGCAGGGCAGGCGTCCAGCGTTCTGCTCTGCGCCATCCTGATGACCGCCTGCGCCGGCGAGGGCGGCGCGTCGCCGGCTCCCGCCGCCGGGCAGCGTGCCGTGCTCGGCCACACCCTGAGCGGCAACTACCTGGCGGCGCGCCACGCCCAGGCAGCGAATAGCGACGCCGCCGCCGCCGACTTCCTGCTGGCGGCGCTGGCCAAGTCGCCGGACGACCTGTTCCTCCTCCAGCGCGCCCACAACGCGCTGCTCAGCGATGGCCGGGTCGCCGAGGCGGCCAAGCTTGCCCAGCGGATGCCGGCCTCCGGCCATGGCAACGACCTCGGCGCGATCACCCGCGCCGTCGATGCGATCAAGTCCGGCCGCTACCCGGAGGTGGCCTCGATCCTGAAGGCCGACGGGGCGAACCAGCTGCTGGCGGTGCTGCTGCGCACCTGGGCGCTGCAAGGCGCCGGCAAATCGGATCAGGCGCTGGCGGCGCTGAAGGCGATCAAGGGCGAGGAGGCCGGGGCGAGCCTCTATCATCTGCACGCGGCCCTGCTGCACGACGCCGCTGGGCGAAAGACCGAGGCGGCGGCGGAAGCGCGCGCGGCGGTCGCCGGCGACGGCGTGCCGCCGGTGCGGACGGTGCAACTGGCGGGCGCGATCCTGGTCCGAGCCGGCGCCGCGGCCGAGGCCGAGGCGCTGTATCGCCGCGCCGGCGAAGGCTACGGCGCCGAAGACACGGGCTCGCTTGCCGAGCTGCTGCAGGCGCTGCCGGCAACCGCCAACCCGGCGAAACCGGTGATGGCGTCCGCCGCCGACGGCGCCGCCGAGGCGCTGTTCCAGGCCTCCGGCGCCCTGGCGCAGAAGGAGGTGCGCGACGGCGCGCTGATGGTCGGCAAGCTCGGCCTCTATCTCAAGCCGAACTTCCCGTTCCTGCAGATGTTCGTAGGCGAGCTTCTGGACGCGGCCGGCCGGCCGGCCGACGCGAACCTGGTTTATGCGGGGATCGATCGGACCTCGCCGCTGTCCTGGCAGGCGCGGCTGGCTCGCGCCGAGAACCTCAACCGTATGGACCGCTTCGCCGACGCCGAGAAGGAGCTGCGGGCGATGGCGGCGGAGCGCCCGGACGACCCCCACGCGCTGCTGCTCCTGGGCGACATGCTGCGGCAACGCGAGCGGTTCGTCGAGGCGGTGCCGGTCTACGACCAGGCGATCGCGCTCAAGGAGCCGCTGCCGCAGCGGTACTGGCGCGTGCTCTATGCCCGCGGGATCGCGCTGGAGCGGGCGAAGCTGTGGCCGCGGGCGGAAGCGGACTTCGTTCGCGCCCTGGAGATGGAGCCGGACCAGCCGCTGGTCCTGAACTACCTTGGCTACTCCTGGGTGGAGCAGGGCGAGCGCCTGGAGGAGGCGCAGGACATGATCCGCAGGGCGGTCGAGCTCCGGCCCAACGACGGCTTCATCGTCGATAGCCTGGGCTGGGTCTACTACCGCCTCGGCAAGAAGGCCGAAGCCGTGGTCCAGCTGGAGCGGGCGGTGGAACTGCAGCCGGAGGATCCGGTGATCAACGACCACCTGGGCGACGCCTACTGGGCGGTGGGCCGGCAGCGCGAAGCCAACTTCCAGTGGCGTGCGGCGCTGGGCCTCGACCCGGAGCCGGAGCTGAAGGCCGAGCTCGAGCGCAAGCTGCAGGGTGTGATCAGGGAAGCCAACGCCGTCCGCCAATGACCACCGAGCCGGCGGCGCAGACGGTCCGGGTCGAGGCGCGGGCCAAGGTCAACCTCTACCTCCATGTCACCGGCCGCCGCGACGACGGCTACCACCTGCTCGACAGCCTGGTGGTGTTTCCCCGCGTCGGCGACACTATCGAGGTCGAGCCGGCCGGCCCGGCAGAACCGCCCGCCCGCTCCACCACCGCCGTCATTGCGAGGAGGCAAAGCCGACGAAGCAATCCAGTGCCACAGGATTTGGATCGCCACGCCGCTTCGCGGCTCGCGATGACGGTCCCTCATCCGCCGTCATCGCCGCACTCGTTGCGGCGGTCCACCTCTGCCGTGGACCCCCGGGACAAGCCCGGGGGTGACGAACCGGGAGTTTCGAGGGCCCGCCGCGCCGCTTCGCGGCTGGCGATGACGGTCCCTCATCCGCCGTCATCGCCGCACTTGTTGCGGCGATCCACGTCTTCGATGGACCCCCGGGACAAGCCCGGGGGTGACGAACCGGGTGTCCGGGGGGGTGGAGCCACACGTGAGGCCGTGCTGGCCTCTTCCGCTGCTTCCGTTCACGGCGATCCGGAGCTGAGCCTCACCGTCTCCGGACCGTTTGCCGGGGATGTCCCTGCGGGCGCCGACAATCTCGTCCTCAGGGCGGCGCGGCTGCTGGCCGAGGCGGCCGGCGTGCCGGCGCGCGCCCGCATCCATCTCGTCAAGCGGCTGCCGGTCGCATCCGGCATCGGCGGCGGTTCGGCGGACGCGGCGGCGACGCTGCAGGCCCTGGCGCGGCTCTGGCGGCTCGATCCGGATACGGTGGAGCTGCCGGCCCTGGCGCTCCGCCTCGGCGCCGACGTGCCTATGTGCCTCGCGGCTCGCCCCGTCTTCGTCGGCGGCATCGGGGAGGAGATCGCGCCGGCGCCCCGTTTGCCCGCCTTCTCGCTGCTGCTCGCCAACCCGGGCGTGGCGGTGGCGACGCCTTCGGTGTTCGCCGCGCGGCGCGGCGGCTTTTCCGCACCGTGCCGGTTTTCCGAACCGCCGGCGGACGCACGGGCGCTGGCCGAGCTGTTGAGCCGCGCCGGCAACGACCTGGCCGAGCCGGCGGAAGGCCTCGCACCCGAGATCGCGGACGTGCTGGCCGCGCTTGAGGCGCAGCCGGGCGCACTGCTGTCGCGGATGAGCGGCAGCGGCGCCACCTGCTTTGCGCTGTTCGCAAGCCAAGGCGAGGCGGAGGCCGCGCGGGGCGCGCTCGCCGCCCAGCACCCGCACTGGTGGCTTGCCGCCGCTCCGGCCGGTTGACAGGATTTGCCCTCCCCCGCTTCGGGGGGCTCGCCCTCACCCTCCCCACCGCGGCTCCGCCGCGCGGGTCCCCTCCCTCTCCCACGCTTCGCGCGGGCGAGGGCTCGGGGGCGGCGCTCCGCGTGAGCGGCTCCCTCTCCCGTGCGGAGCATGGGAGAGGGGCGGGGTGAGGGCGCTCCCAGGTCCGATCCGGATACACTCTGGACAGTTTGGACCGGATAGATGGTCGCCCTCGGCCACGCCGGCGGCGTCGGCGGTCTCTCCGCGACGACCAGCCGTATTCCGATTAAACCCGAGCCCGCGCTGCTTTAGACTTCGCCGACCACCGAGGAACAGGCCAAAACCATGGACCATGCCGAAGGCCTTTCCACGAACGCGGCAGGAGCGGCGGTTGCCGAGGAGGCCGTTGCCGAGGCGCTGATCCGCCGCGGCAAGCTGGACCGGCCGTCGCTGGAGCGCGCCCGCAGGCTTCGCCGCGAGCGCGGCAGCGCCGCCGAGCACCTCCACATCCTGCTCACCCAGCTCGGCATGGTCGCCGAGGCGGACGTGGCCGCGGCCTTGGCCGAGGTGCTCGCCTTGCCCCTGGCGGGGTCTGCGGACTTTCCCGACGAGGCGGTGCTCCCCGATCTTCTCAGCGCCCGGTTCCTCAAGGATGCCCACGTCATCCCCCTTGCCGAGGAGAACGGCGCCATCCGCCTGGCCATGGCCAATCCTCTGGATGCCTTCTCCCGTCAGGCGGTGGAGATCGCCGCCCGGCGGCCGGTGCAGGCCGCGGTCGCCCTGCCCGCCGACATCGAGCGGGCCTTCGAGCGGCTCTACGGCAGCGGCGGCACCGCCATCAGCCAGCTCGTCGACGGCCTGGGCGAGGCGGAGACGGGCGAGCGCGACGAGGACGAGGAGCGGCTGAAGGACCAGGCCAGCGAGGCGCCGGTCATCCGCCTGGTCAACCTGCTCATCTCCCGCGCCGTCGAGGCCCGCGCCTCCGACATCCACATCGAGCCCTACGAGAGCACGCTGCGGGTGCGCTACCGCATCGACGGCGTGCTGCACGAGGTGGAGACGCCGCCGGTGAAGCTTCGCTCGGCCATCGTCTCGCGGGTCAAGATCATGGCCAAGCTCAACATCGCCGAGCGGCGGCTGCCCCAGGACGGGCGGGTGAAGCTCGCGGTGCGCGGCAAGGAGGTGGACTTCCGCGTCTCGACCCTGCCGACCATGCACGGCGAGAGCGTCGTCCTGCGGATCCTGGACAAGGGCAGCGCCAAGTTCGAGTTCAGCGTGCTCGGCTTCGAGGAGGATACGCTCGCCACCTACCTGGAGGTGCTGGAGCGGCCGAACGGGATCCTGCTGGTCACCGGGCCCACCGGCAGCGGCAAGACCACCACCCTCTACACCTCGCTGCTGCGGCTCAACACCGCCGACAAAAAGATTCTGACCGTCGAGGACCCCATCGAGTATCAGCTCGACGGCGTCAACCAGATCCAGGTGAAGCCCAAGATCGGGCTCACCTTCGCCAACGTGCTCCGCTCGATCCTCCGCCAGGACCCGGACATCATCATGATCGGCGAGATCCGCGACCTGGAGACCGCGCAGATCGCGGCGCAGTCGGCGCTCACCGGCCATCTGGTGCTGTCCACCCTGCACACCAACTCCGCCGCCGGAACCGTCACCCGCCTCCTCGACATGGGGCTCGAGGACTACCTGCTGGCCTCGACGGTCAACGGCATCACCGCCCAGCGGCTGGTCCGCAGGCTGTGCCCCTACTGCAGCACGGCGGAGCCGGCGACGGCCGAGCTGATCGAGGAGCTGCGCCTCGAGCGCTTCGCTCCGGCGGGCGCGCCGATCCTGCGCCATCGGCCCGCCGGCTGCGAGGCCTGCAACGGCACCGGCTACCATGGCCGCTCCGCCATCGCCGAGATGCTGGTGATCGACGAGGACATCCGGCGGATGACCCTGCGCAAGGCGGACGCCCGCGACATCCAGCGCCAGGCGGCGGAGGCCGGGATGCGCACGCTCTACGACGACGGGATGCGCAAGGCGCTGGCCGGCCTGACCTCCATCGAGGAGGTCTTGCGGGTCACTCGGGAAACCTGATGCCGCTCTTTCGCTACAAGGCCGTCACCGAGCCCGGCGAGATCCTCGAAGGCGACATGGAGGCGCCGAGCCGCGCCGCGGTCATCGAGCAGTTGCGCGCCCAGGGCTATCTGCCGCTTCGCGCCGAGGAGGCCTCGGCGGGCGCCGGCGTCGCCGACCTGCTCCGCCGCGACCTCGTCCGCAAGCGGGCTCTCTCGCACCGGGACATGACCATCGTCATCCGCGAAACCGCGACGCTGCTTCGCGCCGGGCTGCCGGTGGACCAGTCCCTCGACGTGCTGGTTCGCTTCGCCGAGAAGCCCCAGGTGCGCGAGATCCTGAAGCGGGTGGTCGACAAGGTCCGCGGCGGCACCTCGCTCGCGGACGCGATGGCGGCGCAGGGCGATACCTTCGATCGCTTCTGCATCGGCATGGTTCGCGCCGGCGAGGCCGGCGGCGCGCTGGACCTGGCGCTGACGCGCACCGCCGATTTCATGGAGCGCTCGCAGAAGGCGCGGCAAAACTTCAAGTCGGCGCTGCTCTACCCGGCGATCCTGCTGATTTCGGCGGTGATTTCGATCGCGATCATGGTCACCGTGGTCATCCCCAACTTCCAGCAGATCTTCGCCGACGCCGGCTACGAGTTGCCGCTGCCGACCCGGATCGTGCTTGCCACCGGCACCCTGGCCCAGGGCTTCTGGTGGCTGCCGGTGGCGATCCTGGCCGCCATCGCCGCCGCGATCGCCAGCCGAAGGCGCACCCGCGAGGGCCGCATCGCCCTGGACCGCAGGCTGCTGCGGCTGCCGCTCCTCGGCGACCTCCTCACCAAGGCCGAGATCGCCCGCTTCGGCTTTACCTTAGGAATGCTGATCGCCAACGGCGTGCCTCTGGTCGCGGCGCTTTCGGTCGCCCGCGAGGCGCTCGACCATCCGGCGATCGCCGCCGCGGTCGGGGACGTCGAAAAGCAGGTGAAGGAGGGCAAGCCCTTCGCCGCGCCGCTCGCCGAGACCGGCATGTTCCCGACGCTGGCCACCCATCTGGTGCGGATCGGCGAGGAGAGCGGCAAGCTCGAGGAGATGCTGTTTCGCGTCGCCGACATCTACGACGGTGAGGTGCAGCGGGCGACGCAGCGGCTGCTCACCCTGCTGGTGCCGGTTCTGACCGTAATCATGGCGGTGTTGATCGGGGGCATTATCATCTCGATACTGATGCCCATGCTGAGCATCAGCCAATTGGCATTTTGAAGCGGGGGAACAATGAAGACGAGGCGCGGGTCTGCCGAGGCCACGGCTTTGCCACCAGCGAGCGCATGGACTCATCACGGCTCGCAGGCCGGCTTCACCCTGCTGGAGGTGCTGGTCGTCCTTGTCATCCTCGGGCTGATCGCGGCGGTGGTGGCCGGGCCGCAGGTGTTCAAGCTCCTGGGTACCGCGAAGTCGGAAACCGCGAAGATGCAGATCGAGCGCATCGGCGGCGCGCTCGACCTCTACCGGCTGGAGATCGGCCGCTACCCCAGCGACCAGGAGAACCTGATCGCGCTGGTCGAGGCTCCGCCCGGGGTGCCACGATGGAACGGGCCTTACCTGAAAAAGAAGGAGTCGATCGTCGACCCCTGGGGGCAGGTCTACGTCTACCGGATGCCGGGGCAGTACGGCGAATACGACCTCTACACGCTGGGCTCCGACAATGCCGAAGGCGGCGACGGGGAAGCGGCCGACGTCACCAATTGGTGAGCGCCAGGTTAGAGGGCGCGCCGGGATTTACGCTGTTCGAGGTCCTGGTCGTCCTCGCCATCATCGGCCTGGTGACGGCGGTGGTGGCGCCCGTCCTCTTCCGCGGCCTCGCGGGAACGGAGGCGCGGACGGTGGCCTACGAGATCGCGGCGGCGCTGCGCCAGGCGCGGGGCGACGCGGTCGCCCAGAACGTGGATGTTGCCGTCGTGTTCGACCTCAGCGCCAATGCCTACGCGGTGGAGCGCTCGCGGCCAAGGGCTGTGCCCGAGGGCGTCGCGATCGAGCTCTACGCGGCCTCGGTCGAGCAGCTCGACGCCGCAACCGGCGGCATTCGCTTCTTCCCCGACGGCAGCGCCACCGGCGGGCAGGTGACGATCGGCGAAGGGGAGACGCGCTACAACGTAAATGTGGACTGGCTCACCGGCCGGGTCTCGGTCGGCGAGGCGGGGGACGGGTGACGGCGCAGTCACTGGGATCGCCGCGGCGCCGCCCGACCCTCGGCGACCGTTCTAGAACGGACCGCCGCGGCGCCGGCGGGTTCACCCTGCTCGAGGTCCTCGTCGCCTTCACCATCCTGGCGATGATGCTGACGGTGCTGTTGCGCATTTTCTCGGACGGCTTTCGTGGCATGAGCGCGGCCGAGGCTCATGCCACCGCGGCGCTGCACGCGCAGGCGGCGCTGGCCGGCGTCGGCTCGGAGATCCCGCTTGCCGTCGGCGAGTGGGCCGGCGAGTACGGCGACGGCTTTCGCTGGGAGGTGAGCATCGAACCTTACCAGGAGCCGGCGCTGACGCTTTCGCAGCGCTCGTTCCGCCTCTACCGCGTGTTCGCCACCGCCACGCACGCATCCGGAGCGGGCGCGGTGACCCTGTCCGGCCTGCGCATCGCCGGCGCGGAGCCGACCATGCCCGGCGAGGAGGAGGGCGATGCCGGCCCGCCACAGTAAGGCCCGCAGTAAGGGCCGCCCTGAAGCCGGCAGCGAGGGCGGCTTCACCCTGCTCGAACTCCTCGCCGCGCTCACGGTTCTGGCGGTGTTGATGACGATGATGTTCGGTGGTCTGCGCTTCGGCGCCAGGGTCTGGGAGACCGGCGACCGGGGCCTTCGCGGCCTTGCGGAATTGCAGACGGCGAGCGGCTTCATCCGCCGCCAGATCGCCCAGGCGCTTCCCGCCGACCCAGGCTCGGGCGGGCAGGACGTGCCGGCCGCCTTTCGCGGCACCGAGCACGCCTTTCGCCTGATCGGGCCGGCGCCGTCGCAGTTCCTCCCCGGCGGCCTTTATGAGATGGTGTTCGGCATCAGCGACGCCGACGCCGGGCCCCGGACCTTCAGCCTGTGGTGGCGTCCGCTCGCCCGTGGCGACGAGGCCGCCCCAATAGGGATCGAGGCCGACTGGCGGACGCGGCAAGCGGCCCTGATCGAGGGCGTGTCGGAGGTGCGGATCAGCTATTTCGGCCGCGGCGAGGACATCGACGAAGAGCCGCGCTGGCACGAGCGTTGGGACACCATGCCGCTTCCCCCTGCCCTGGTTTCGGTGCGCGTTGCCTTTCCTCCGGGCGACCGGAGGGTCTGGCCGGATCTGGTCGTAGCGCCGATGGCGTCGCCGGCTTACTGAGAAGGAAGGGCCGCCAGCAGCATGGACCGGGCCTCGCTCCTGTTCCGCGTCACCGGCGGCCAGGTCCATGGCGTGCTCCGGCCGCTCTCATCCTGGTGGCTGCGGGAACTGCGGGCGATGGTGCCGGCGCGGCTGCAGCGACTGCTGCGCGGCCGCGGCCAGATGCTGCTGTTCGATGTCGAAGACCGCGTCGCCATCATCCGCCGGGTGCGCTCCCAGGGCGAGGAGGAGATCGGCGGGATCCTGCTGGAGAACGCCGACGCTGTGAGCCGCCGCGCCCAGTTCGCGATGTACGCGGAGCGGCTTCCGCCTGGGTCGAGCCATGTCATCGTCCGCGTTCCGCCGGCCCGGCTGCTCCGCAAGATCCTCGACCTGCCTGCCGCGGCCGAGGAGAACCTGCGCGAAATTCTCGGCCTGGAGATGGACCGGCTGACGCCGTTCTCCGCCGCGGACGTCTACTACAGCCACCGGGTCGTCGAGATCGACCGGCAGGCGAAGCGGCTGATCGTCGAGCTTCTGATCCTGCCCCGGGCCGCTGCGGAGCCGGCGCTGCGAACGGCGCGGGACCTGGGCTTCGGCGTCGACGGGCTGGAGGTGATCAGCGAGGGGCCGCGCGCGCTCGTCCCGGAGGGAGCGCGGGTCGATTTTCTTCCCGCCGTCGCCCCCGTTGCGGCCTCCCGCCGTCGGCCGCTGACGCTCGCCCTGGGCGCAGCCGTGCTCGGGCTCCTCGTCGCCGCCATGGTTCTGCCGCTGCAGCAGCAACGGCGGCTGATCGAGACGGCGGAAGCCGAGGCGACGGCGGCCAAGGTCAAGGCCGACGCCGGGCGCAAGCTGCAGGCGGACATGGAGCAGGCGGTCGCCCAGAGCAGTTTCATCATCGACCGCAAGCGGGGCCGCCCGGCGTTCGTCGACGTCCTCGACGAGCTGACGACGCTGTTGCCGGACAACACCTGGCTGATCCGGATCCGCTACTACAACGGCGAGCTCCAGGCCTTCGGCAACTCGCCTTCGGCATCGGCGCTGGTGGGCGTGCTGGAGGCCTCGCCGATGTTCGCCGAGGCGCAATTCCGCGCGCCGGTGACCCGCGACCCGCGCCTGGGCATCGAGCGCTTTCATATCGGCGCCCAGGTCGTGAAGCCGGAAGAGGCCGAGGGGGCGCCGTGAACCCGCTGCTCACCCCGCGGCTGAGCCGGCTGCTGGCGCTGGCCCTGCTGCTCCTCGCGATCGCCGTGCCGTACCTCGTCATCGTTCGGCCGTACCTCGAGGCGCTGCGCGAGGACCGCGAAAGCCTCGCCGAGGCCATCTCCCTGCGCGACCGCTACCTGTCGGTGGCCGCCGCCGGCGCTGCCGTCGATGGCTGGAGGCAGACCCTGAGCGACGAGGGCGACGGCGGCGCCGCCTACCTGCAAGGAGCGAGCGAGGCGCTCGTCTCGGCCGATCTGCAGAACCGGGTGAAGACGGTGGTCCAGGGCAACGGCGGCGTGCTCAACAGCACGCAGATCCTGGACGCCACCAGCGAAGAAGGCTTTCGCCGGGTGGCGGTGAGGGTCAGGATGAGCGGCGGCAGCGAAGCCCTCTACAAGGTGCTCTACGCGCTGGAAACGGAACGGCCGTTCCTGTTCGTCGACAACATCGACATCAATGCCCGGTCGATGCGCGCACGCGAGGGGCAGGCGGAGACGATCGAGCTGATGGTGTCATTCGACCTGTTCGGCTACATGCGTCCGGCGTCGTCATGATCGGCGCCCTCCAGTCCCTCGGCAAGCTCCCGGCGGCCCTGGCGCTGGCGGTGACGGGCCTTGCCGGGGTGGTCGCGGTGCAGCTCAACCAGGCGGAGGACGTTCCGCCGCCCGCGCTGGCCCGGGCCGGGGCGCCGGCCGAGGCGGCGGCGCCCGATCCTCCCGAGCCCTACCTGCCGAGGCCGATCGAGAGCTACGGCGGCATCGCCGAACGGCCGCTGTTCTCGCCCTCGCGCCGCCCCTCTCCGACCGGCGGCGGCGCCGCCGGCAGGAGCGGCCACGACAGCCTGATGCTGGCCGGGGTGATTCTCACGACCTCGAAGCGGTTGGCGATGCTCGAGAGCAAGCGGGCCACCGGCGGCGTGGTGGTGGTGCGCGAAGGCCAGGTCGTCGAAGGCTGGAGCGTCGACAGCATCGCCACCGACCGCGTCGTCATCAGCCACAACGGCGAAGTCGTCGAGCTGTTGCTCGACGACAAGCTCAAGGCTCCGCGCAAGGAGGTCAAGCGCACGCCGCAGACGGCGAAGCCGGCCCCGGCGCCGGCTGCGCCGGCGGCCAACGAGGGATCCAGGGGCGGAGCCGAGGGCGAAGCGCCGGGCGACGAAGAGCCGGTCGAGGACCCGGAGGGAGCCGGCTGAGCCCGCCGCTCGGGACGGCGACGCCGCCGGCCGGTGCTGCTGGATCCGCAGCGTTGCACCGCCCCATTGGGGCGGTCACAATGCGCGGGCGATGATGGCAGGGATCTGGGACAAGCCTGGATCCGCCGGAAGGTCGGCGCAGCGGCCACGGCGGAACGACACGCTCGCGCCGCCCGCGCCTGCGTGCCCCGGCGTGTCCCGAATCCCGGCCGGGCCTGCCGCCCGCCTGCAGCCGCTGCTGATCGCGGCCATGCTGGCGGTGGTGTTCGCCGCCGCCGGGTGCGGCACGGCACAGCCGGTGCCGCCCCGCGACGCCTCCGCCGGATCCGGCGGCGAGCCGCCGCTGCCGCCGCGGCGCGACGCCTCCGGCGCCGGGCCGGTCCTGCCGGACAAGGCCACCGAGCCGAGGAAGCCGCCCAGCCTCTATCCCGGCAGCAACGTCGTGACCAGACGGTTGGCGGAGCGCAACGGCATCAGCCGGACGACGCCGGAAGGCGAGATCACCCTCAACTTCGTCAACGCCGACCTGCAGGAGGTGGTCAAGGCGGTCCTCGGCGACACCCTCGGCCTGAACTACGTCATCGACCCGCGGGTACAGGGAGCGGTGACGCTGCAAACCGGCCAGCCCGTTCCGGCTGCGGCCCTGCTCTCGACCCTGCAGACGATCCTCGAGCTGAACGGAGCGGCGCTGGTGGAAGCCGAGGGGCTCTATCGGATCGTCCCGGCGGACGAAGCGGTCCGCGGCGGCGCCCGCCTGCGCGGCTCGCTGGAGGCGGTTGAGCGACGTCCCGGCACCAGCGTGATGGTCATGCCGCTGCGCTTCATCGGCGCCGCCGAGATGCAGAAGCTGCTCGAGCCGCTATCGCCTCAGGGCTCGGTGCTGCGGGCGGATACGACCCGCAACATCCTGGTCCTCGGCGGCAGCCAGAACGAGCTCATCAACATGGTCGACATGATCAACACCTTCGACGTCGACTGGCTGGCGGGGAAGTCCTTCGGCATCTTTCCGCTGAAGTCGGCCAAGCCGGAAGCGATGGTGGGCGAGCTCGAGGCCATCTTCAGCAGCAGGGAAGAGGGCGCGCTGGCCAACGTGATCCGCTTCGTGCCCATCGAGCGGATGAACGCGGTGCTGGTGATTGCCAACCAGTCGGCCTATCTCGACCGCGCCCGCGCCTGGGTGGAGCGGCTCGACATGGGCGACGAGGCCGACCCGCGGCTCTACGTCTACTATGTCGAGAACAGCCGCGCCGAGGACTTGGCCCTCGTCCTCAGCGACATCTTCAACCCGGGGGCTATGGCCACCCGCCCGGAGCTGGCGCCGGGACTGACGCCGTCCTCGCTGCGGGGCGACCAGTTCGGCTTCGACGGCACCACCGGCTCGCGCCTCGGCTTCGGCGGCGGCCTTGGCACCGGCGGTCTCGGTACCGGCGGCACGGGCGTGACCGGCACCGGCCAGCGCGGCGCGGCGTCGGGGCTCGGGCGCAGCGGCGCCAGCGCCCGGCAGTTCGGTACGCCGTCCAGGGGCCGTCAACAGACACTGGCCTCCCGCGCCCGGGCGACGGCGAGCCGCCTGCGTCAGCCGGGGACGGGCGAGGAGGAGCTGCCGACCGAGAACCCGGTTCGCATCATTGCCGATCCGGTGAAGAACGCGCTGGTCATCCACGCCACCCCCACCGACTACCGCGAGGTCGAGGCGGTGCTGAAGCGCCTCGACATCATCCCGCTGCAGGTGCTGATCGAGGCGACGATCCTCGAGGTCTCGCTGGACGACAGGCTGCGTTACGGCGTGGAGTGGTTCTTCAATGCCGGCGACAACAGCTTCAGCCTGAGCTCGCTGGCGACCGGCGTGGCCGGCTCGCTGTTTCCCGGGTTCTCCTATGCGCTCAGGACCGGCGACGTCCGCTTCATCGTCAATGCCCTGGAAACCGTGACCAACGTCCGGGTGGTGTCCTCGCCGCTGCTGCTGGTTCTCGACAACCAGACGGCGGCGCTGCAGGTGGGCAACGAGGTGCCGATCTCGACCCAGAGCTCGGTCAGCACGCTGGCGCCGGGCGCGCCGGTGATCAACTCCATCGAGTACCGCAACACCGGCGTGATCCTCGACGTCACTCCCCGGGTGAACACCGGCGGCCTGGTCACCCTGGAGCTGGGCCAGGAGGTCAGCGACGCGGTGCAGACCACGTCGTCGACCCTGAACTCCCCCACCTTCGAGCAGCGGCGGGTGGAAAGCACCATCGCCGTCCAGGACGGCGAGGCCATCGCCATCGGCGGGCTGATCCGCGACCGCGACGAGCGGACCAGCTCCGGAATGCCGCTGCTCAAGGACATCCCGGTGCTGGGCTTCCTGTTCGGCACGACCGCCAACCAGAACAACCGCACCGAGCTTCTCATCCTGCTGACGCCGCGGGTGGTCGGGGGCCAGGAGGAGGGGCAGCGGCTCACCAACGAGATCCGCCGCCGGCTTCATGGCGTGACCGAGCTTGAGGAACGGGTGCGCTAGCGCAAGGAGCGATGTGGTTGAAGCAGGACGTCATGGCTGTGCTCGTCGCGGCCATCCAGTCCTTCCCCGGACCCGCGGAACACGTCCGCGGGTGACGAACAGTGGTAGCCAGGTCTGGCGCGGAACGCCGGTTAGGGTTCCGGTGCGTCAACTTGTTCGCAATGCGCTGTAAAGCAACTTGTGATCAAGTTGAACCAGGAAAGACAACCGGTCGTCATGTATGGACGGCCCCCGGGTGGCAAGGGGTTTTGGAGCGGCTTCGGCGATCGGGTCTGGAGCGGTCATGTATCCGGCCTGTTGATGCGGTTCGATGACCGCTGGCCACGAGGGGTTTCG
>JAXMOZ010000026.1:0-37907 GCA_034382075.1 Rhodospirillales bacterium | reverse complement strand
AGCCTACCAGGGGGAAGTCGGTAGGGAAACCACGGCGCGGTTGCGCTTGGCCCGGAGCGCCTCCTTAGCCTACCAGGGGGAAGTCGGTAGGGAAACCACGGCTGCTCGACATGTACGGCGCGCACCGCAAAGAGCCTACCAGGGGGAAGTCGGTAGGGAAACCACGGCTCCTGGAGCGTAACCATGGGAACATTCTCTAGCCTACCAGGGGGAAGTCGGTAGGGAAACCACGGCGACGGCGTTGGTGAATCGGACCTTGATCGTAGCCTACCAGGGGGAAGTCGGTAGGGAAACCACGGCAAGACGCATGATCAGTGGCCACGGGCCGAAAGCCTACCAGGGGGAAGTCGGTAGGGAAACCACGGCTACTTCAGGATCCGGAACAGGCCGTCCACCTCGACGCAGGCGTCGAGCGGTAGCGAGGAGACGCCGACGGCGGCGCGGGCGTGGCGGCCGGGGTCTCCGAACACCTCCACCATCAGGTCGGAGGCGCCGTTCAGCACCTTAGGCTGATCGGCAAAGCCGGCCTCGCAGGCGACGAAGCCGCCGAGCCGGACGACGGCCTCGACCCGGTCGAGCTCGCCCGAACACGCGGCGCGCACCTGGGCGATCAGCGCCAGGCCGCACAGCCGCGCCGCGGCAACGCCGTCCTCCAGGCTCAATTCGACGCCGACCCGGCCGGTGCGCGCGATCCGTCCCTCCTGCCACGGCAGCTGGCCGGAGACGAAGACGAGGTCGCCCGCGAAGGCGTACGGGAGGTAGGAGCCGATTGCGGCCGGAAGCTCCGGCAGGACGATCCCCGCCTCGGCCAGTCGGCGTTCGATGCTGCCCGCCATGTCGCCTCCTTCATCCTCGCTTTTGCGCCTGCGAAATCGCGCCACCATGTACCAGGTTAAGCGGCTGGGCCGCGGCTCGGCTAGAACATAGCGCTGATCGCGCGCGAAACACCGCCGCCCCCGGCGGGCGCAGCACCCAAGGGAAAGACGAGGCGTCCATGGATCTCGACCCGGTCCTGCTCTCGCGGATCCAGTTCGGCTTCGTGATCGCCTTCCACATCATCTTTCCCTCGTTCACCATCGGCCTGGCCTCCTACATCGCCGTCCTCGAGGGGCTGTGGCTGAAGACCAACAACCCGGTCTACCGCTCGCTGTCGGAGCTGTGGATCAAGATCTTCGCCGTCTCCTTCGGCATGGGCGTCGTGTCCGGCGTGGTCATGTCCTACCAGTTCGGGACCAACTGGAGCCGGTTTTCCGACAACACGGCCAACGTCCTCGGGCCGCTGTTCTCCTACGAGGTCGTCACCGCCTTCTTCCTGGAGGCGACCTTCCTCGGGATCCTGCTCTTCGGCCGCAATCGGGTGCCGCGCTGGGTGCACTTCCTCTCCGCGGTGATGGTCGCGCTGGGCACCCTCACCTCGGCCTTCTGGATCCTCTCGGCCAACAGCTGGATGCACACCCCCGCCGGCTACACGCTGGAGGGCGAAAAGTTCATGGTCGCCGACTGGTGGGCGGCGATCTTCAACCCGTCCTTCCCCTACCGGCTCGCCCACATGGTCACGGCGACCTACCTGACGACGGCGTTCGTGGTGATCTCGGTGGCCGCCCTTTACCTGCTGCAGAACCGCTTCCACGACCAGGCGAAGAGCATGCTGTCGATGACCTTCGCGCTGGTGACGATCCTGGCGCCGCTGCAGGTGGTTCTCGGCGACCTGCACGGGCTGAACACCCTGGAGCACCAGCCGGCCAAGATCGCCGCCATGGAGGGTCATTGGGAGACCCAGCGCGGCGCGCCCTTGCTGCTGTTCGCTTGGCCGGACATGAAGGCGGAGGAGAACCGGTTCGAGATCGCCATTCCCAAGCTGGGCAGCCTGATCCTGACCCACGAGTGGGACGGCGAGATCAAGGGGCTGAAAGAGTGGGCGCCCCAGGACCGGCCCTACGCGCCGCTGGTGTTCTGGTCGTTCCGGATCATGGTCGGGATCGGCCTGATCATGCTGACGATGGCTGGGATCAGCGTGGTCCTGCGGCTGCGCGGCAAGCTCTACGATCAGCGCTGGTTCCTGCGCGCCGCCCTCGTCTGCGGACCGATCGGCTTCGGCGCGGTGCTCGCCGGCTGGATCACCACCGAGGTCGGCCGGCAGCCGTGGATCGTCTACAACCTGATGCGCACCGCCGATGCCGTCTCTCCGGCGGTGACCGCCGGCAACGTGCTCACCTCGCTCGCCGCCTTCTTCGTGGCTTACGCCATCATCTTCTCGGCCGGCTCGATCTACATCATTCGCCTGGTCTGGGGCGGGCCGCCGCCCGAGGACCGGGTGATGGGCCACGATAGGAGCGAGGGTCTGCAGCGGCCGATGTCTTCGGCCGAGGCGGGAGCGGCGGAATGAGCATCGACCTGCCGCTCGTCTGGGCCGGGATCATCGCCTTCGGCGTGTTCATGTACGTGCTGCTGGACGGCTTCGACCTCGGCATCGGCATCCTCTTTCCCTTCGCCCGCTCGGGCGAGGACCGCGACCTGATGATGAACTCGGTGGCGCCCATCTGGGACGGCAACGAGACCTGGCTGGTGCTGGGCGGAACCGGGCTGCTGGCGGCGTTCCCGCTCGCCTACTCCACCATCCTGCCTGCGCTCTATATCCCGGTGCTGATCATGCTGATCGCGCTGATCTTCCGCGGCGTCGCCTTCGAGTTCCGCTTCCGCGCCAACACCAAGCGCTGGCTGTGGGACTGGTCTTTCACCCTGGGCTCGGCCTTGGCGACGTTCGCCCAGGGGATCGTGCTCGGCGCCTTCATCCGCGGCTTTGAGATCGAGGGCCGCCACTTCGCCGGCGGCCTGTTCGACTGGGTGAACCCGTTCACGCTGATGACCGGGGCGGGGCTGCTCGCCGGCTACGCGCTGCTCGGCGCCACCTGGCTGATCATCAAGACGGAAGGCCGGCTGCAGGCCTGGGCCCGCCGGATCACCATCCCCATCCTCGCCATCGTGCTGGCGTTCATCGCCGTCGTCAGCGTCTGGACGCCGCTGATGCACGAGGAGATCGCCGGCCGCTGGTTCTCCTGGCCCAACATCGCCCTGCTCTCGCCGGTGCCGGTCGCCACCGCGGCGCTGGCCTATGCGCTGTTTTCGGGGGTGCGCCGCAACCACGAGCTCACCCCGTTCCTGTCCGCGGTCGGCCTGTTCCTGCTCTCCTACGTCGGGCTCGCCATCAGCATCTGGCCCAACGTGGTGCCGCCGGACATCAGCATCTGGGAGGCGTCGTCGTCGCCCGCGACCCAGCGCTTCCTGCTCTACGGCGTCGCCGTGGTGGTACCGCTGATCCTGCTGTACACGGCCTATTTGTACTACGTCTTCCGCGGCAAGGTCCGCGCCGACGCCGGCTACCACTGACGGTAGTCGCCGCGGGCGGGGATGCGCCGCCCGCGCCAGCCGACGGTATCGCGAGAGTATCAGGCGGCGCTATTCGCGCGCTTGCGCCAGCGGACGAAGCCAAGCCCGGCCTTGGCCGCGACGAACGCGCCCGCTCCCCATAGGTGTATGACGGCCGTCCTGGAGCGGTTGCGAATACATCGACTCAGAGGAAGAGCGCCGTCATTGCGAGGAGGCGGTAGCCGACGAAGCAATCCAGTGAAGTTGCACTGGATCGCCACGCCGCTACGCGGCTCGCGATGACGACACTTGGGAGACAAGGTGCGTCAACTCGATCACGACGCGCTGTAAGACTTTGACCGCAAGCGGCGGAGTGCGGAGCGGGGACGGGCTTGTCACGATGCTGGGGACCGGGTGCGCCCGGAGGATGCAACCGTGATAGGCTCGAGCCATGCCCAGCGACGACCAGACGGCGGAAGCGCTTCCCTTTTCCGATGATGCGGCGCGCTGGGCCGCCGTCCTCGCCCGCGATCCGGCCGCCGACGGCGCCTTCCGCTACGCGGTTAGGAGCACCGGCGTCTACTGCCGGCCGACCTGCCCGGCGCGCCGCCCCTCGCGCGCCAACGTCGCCTTCTTCCCCGGCGCCGCCGAGGCCGAGGCCGCCGGGTTTCGCCCGTGCCGGCGCTGCCGCTCCAACGGCGAGAGCTTGGGCGAGGCGATGGCGGATCGGCTTGCCGCAGCCTGCCGGCTGATCGAAACGCGGATCGAGAGCGGGGAGGGAGCGCCGGAGCTCGCCACGCTGGCGCAGGCCGCCGGGCTCAGCCCGCACCACTTCCACCGCGTCTTCAAGCAGGCGCTGGGGGTGACGCCCAGGGCCTACGGCGCGGCGGCGCGGGCGAACCGGCTTCGCCGGGACCTCCCGAGCGCGGCCAGTGCCACCCAAGCCTGCTACGACGCCGGCTTCGGCTCCAGCGGCCGGTTCTACGCCGAGGCGCCGGCGGCTCTTGGCATGACCCCGGGCGCCTACCGCAACGGCGGCGCCGGCGCGGAGATCCGCTTCGCGGTCGGGCCGTGCTCGCTGGGCGAGGTCCTGGTGGCGGCAACCGAGGTGGGGGTCTGCGCCATCCTGCTCGGCGACGACCCCGACGCCCTGGTGCGCGATCTCGAGCGCCGCTTCGCCAACGCCAGGCTGATCGGCGCCGACAAGGCCTTCGAGGCGATGGTGGCGAAGGTCGTGGGCCTGATCGAGCGGCCGGCAGCCCCGGTGGAACTGCCGCTCGACATCCGCGGCACCGCCTTCCAGCGGCGCGTTTGGGAGGCCCTGCGCGCCATCCCCGCCGGCCAGACCCGCAGCTACGGCGAGATCGCGGCCGGCCTCGGCGTGCCCGCCGCGGTGCGCGCGGTGGCCGGCGCCTGCGCGGCGAACCCGCTCGCGGTGGCGATTCCCTGCCACCGGGTGGTGCGCCTGGGCGGCGGGCTGTCCGGCTACCGCTGGGGCGTCGAGCGCAAGCGGGCGCTCTTGCAGCGCGAGGCCGGCGCGAGCGCCGGCGGACCGCCGCCAAACCCTTGACCCCGCACCACCGTTGCGCATGTCATAAAACAACAACGAACGAGGGTCCCGCCGCCGCTGCGGACGGGGCCGGATGGGGGCCGGGCGGGAGAGGGCGTTGGCCGAACCTTGCGACCTGGGCGACCTGCGCGACCTGGGCGATCTGCCGCTCGCCCGGCTGGCCGACATGGCCGACGCGGGCGGGCAGATCCGCGAGTGCTACCGGCTGTTGCGCAAGGGCGGCGGCAACATCGTCGGCGAGGTGCTGCGCGGCCACGGCGCCTTCTGCGACTGGGAGCACTACCCGCCGAGCGACGTCTACGACGACGAAACCCACAGCCAGTACTACTACCACGCCCATCCCGGCGCCTGCCGTTTCGTCGAGCACGGTCACTTCCATACCTTCCTTCGCCCGCTGGGGATGCCGGCCGGCATCGTTCCGGCGGCAGCGGCGGACGGGGGCGCGGGGGCTGCGGACGGCTTCGCCGACAACCAGGCGCCGAGCCACCTGGTCGCCATCTCCATGGACGAGGCGGGCTACCCGGTGCGGCTGTTCACCACCAACCGCTGGGTGACCGGCGAAACCTGGTACCGGGCGGAGGACGTGATCCGCATGCTCGACCGGTTCCTGGTCGACCTCGCTTATCCGTCGCTGCCGGTGAACATCTGGATCTCGGCGATGGTTCGGCTGTTCCGCCCCGAGATCGAGGCCCTGATCCGCGAGCGCGACGCGGTGCTCGCCGCCTCCGCAGCCGCCGGCGCCGGCCCGATCCACGAGGACCGGGCGATCGAGGTCGTCTCCTCGCTGGCCATCTCGGTGGAGCAGCAGGTCGAGAATGTCGCCCGGGCGCTCGCGTCGCGAGAGCGGCGCTGAGCTTACCGAGAAGGCTCAGCCGGCCCGCGGCATCGGCCGGCGCGCCTTCAGCGCCGCGCTGAGCGTGCCGTCGTCCATGTAGTCGAGCTCGCCGCCCAGCGGGATGCCGTGGGCCAGCGCCGAGACCGCTACCTCGCAGCCCTCCAGCCGGTCGACGATGTAGTGGGCGGTGGTCTGGCCGTCGACGGTGAGGCTGGTCGCCAGCACCACCTCGCGGATCTCCGGCAGCCGCGCCCGGCGGACCAGGCCGGCGATGTTGAGATCGTCCGGGCCGACGCCGTCCAGGGCCGAGAGCGTGCCGCCGAGCACGTGGTAGCGGCCGCGGAAGGTGTTCGACCGCTCCAGCGCCCACAGGTCGGCGACGTCTTCGACGACGCAAAGCAGCGAGGGATCGCGCCTGGGATCGGCGCAGATGGCGCAGGGGTCGATGCTGTCGAGGTTGCCGCAGACCGAGCAGGTTCGCACGCTCTCGCCGGCGCTGCGCAGCGCCTCGGCCAGCGGCGCCAGTACGGCCTCGCGGCGCTCGAGCATGTACAGCGCGGCGCGGCGCGCCGAGCGCGGCCCGAGCCCCGGCAGCTTCGCCAGGGCCTGGATCAGGCGGTCGATGTCCGACATGCGGAGGGCGCAGGGGGCGCGGCGCCGGATCCAGGCCCGGCTCTCGGGCCGATCCGGCGTGTCGCCGCTAGACCGGGAACTGCAGGCCGGGGGGCAGCTTCATCCCGCCGGTGAGTTCGGCCATGTGCTCGGAGATGTGCTGCTCGACCTTCGCCTTGGCGTCGTTGAAGGCCGCGACCAGCAGGTCCTCCAGCACCTCGACGTCGTTGGGGTCGACCAGCGACGGGTCGATGCGGACCTTGCGCACCTCGCCCTTGCCGGTCACCGTGACCTGCACCATGCCGCCGCCGGCGGCGCCGGAGATCTCGGTGTTGCCCAGCTGCTCCTGCATCTCGGCCATCTTGGCCTGGAGCTTCTGGGCCTGCTTCATCATCTGGCCGATGTTCTTCATGGGACGGGGGTTCTCCGCGGAAGGGATGGGCGGGCACGGCGCGCCGGGCGCCCGCGGGCCGCTGAGGCCGATATAGCAACTTCGCCCCCGCGAGTCATGGCCCGGCCGCCGGTGGGGAACCGCCGCGGCGCCGCGACGCCTCGACGCTGTCCCTCGACAGCCGGGCCGGGCGGGTGCACGCTGGGTCCGTCAGAACATTGCCGGCGAGAGGGGATCCAGCAATGGCGGACCAGGATAGCGGCGCCAGTCCGGCCGAGAAGCAACCCGCAGCGGTGGACCGGCGGGCGAAGCCCCGCGGCGCGGCCCTGCCAGCGGCCCTGCGCGAGGTGCCGAAGGCGGAGATCGCCGAGGCCATCTCGCTGCCGGTGAGCCCCAGGACCATCGACCGCTTCTTCCATGCCGCGCTGGGCCGGCTCTCCCTCGGCATCTCGCCGGCGGCGTTGATGCTGGCCTACGTCGACTGGCTGTTCCACCTGGGCATGGCTCCGGGCAAGCAGGCGGAGCTGGCGCAGAAGGCGTTTCGCAAGGCGGTGCGCTTCGCCGCCTACGCCGCCCGGGCGACGGTGCATCCGGAAACGGACCCCTGCATCCAGCCGCTGCCCCAGGACAACCGCTTCGAGGCCGAGGCCTGGCAGGCGCCGCCCTATACCTTCATCGCCCAGGCGTTCCTGCTCTCGCAGCAGTGGTGGCACAACGCCACCACCAACGTCCCCGGCGTCTCCGCCCACCACCAGGAGGTGGTGTCGTTCATCGCCCGGCAGATCCTGGACATGGTCGCGCCCAGCAACGTGCCCGCGCTCAACCCCGAGGTGGTGGAGGCGACGCTGAAGACCGGCGGCGCCAACCTCGCCGACGGCGCCGTCCGCTTCTGGGAGGACTGGGAGCGCACCATCGCCGGGCGCAGGCAGGAGGGGGCGGACGCCTTTCGGGTGGGCGAAAAGGTGGCGACCACGCCTGGCAAGGTCGTCTACCGCAACAAGCTGATCGAGCTGATCCAGTATTCGCCGCAGACCAGCGACGTTTTCGCCGAGCCGGTGCTGATGGTTCCGGCCTGGATCATGAAGTACTACATCCTCGACCTGTCGCCGCAGAATTCGCTGGTCCGCTTCCTGGTCGAGCGCGGGCACACGGTGTTCATGATCTCGTGGAAGAACCCGCGCCCCGAGGACCGTGACCTTGGGCTCGACTCCTACTACTACGACGGGGTCATGGACGCCCTGCGGGCGGTCTCGGCCATCGCCCCCGACCGGCGCATCCACGCCGCCGGCTACTGCCTCGGCGGGACGCTGCTGTCGATCGCCGCGGCGGCCTTGGCCCGCGACGGCGAGGCGAGGCTGGCCTCGCTGACGCTCTTCGCCGCCCAGACCGACTTCACCGAGGCCGGCGAGCTGATGCTGTTCATCGACGAAAGCCAGGTCGCCTTCCTCGAGGATCTGATGTGGGACCAGGGCTATCTGGACAGCCGGCAGATGAGCGGCGCCTTTCAGATGCTGCGCTCCAACGACCTGGTCTGGTCCAGGGTGCTGCGCCAGTACCTGCTCGGCGAGCGCCAGCAGATGACCGACCTGATGGCCTGGAACGCCGACGGCACCCGCATGCCCTGCCGGATGCATTCGGAGTACCTGCGCAAGCTGTTCCTGCGCAACGAGCTCGCCGAGGGCCATTACCAGGTGGACGACCGGCCGGTGACCCTGCGCGACATCAAGGCGCCGATCTTCGCCGTCGGCACGCTCGCCGACCACATCGCCCCGTGGCAATCGGTCTACAAGATCCACCTGCTCACCGACGCCGAGGTCACCTTCGTGCTCACCAGCGGCGGCCACAATGCCGGCATCGTCAGCGAGCCGGGGCACCCGCGGCGTTCCTACCGGATCGCCAGCCGCGACGGCGGCGGCTACCTGCACCCGGAGACCTGGCAGGCCTCGACCCCGGTCAGGCAAGGCTCCTGGTGGCCCGAGTGGCAGGCGTGGCTCGCCGCGCGTTCCTCCGGCCGCGTCGAGCCGCCGGCGAGGGGCGCGCCGGCACGGGGCTACCCTGTGCTCGCCGACGCCCCCGGCCTCTACGTGCTGCAGGAGTAGGCGCTGAGGGAGGCGCCGCCAGCCCAACGCCGTTGCCCTCATCCGCCGGCTTGAGCGGGCTTGCTCTCACCCACCCGCTGCGCGCGTTCCATGCCCTCACCCTCCCCGCGTTCCCGCGGGGCCCCTCCCTCTCCCACGCTCCGCGCGGGCGAGGGCAAAGCGGCGCCGCAACTCCCTCTCCCGCTCTGCGGGAGAGGGTCGGGGTGAGGGTGAACATCAGCTATGTCGCTGGTCGCGCACTCTACCGAACGTCGCGGCGGTTTCCGGCCTACCGCTCCTCGGGCGCCCAGGTGGCGTAGGGGCGTTCGGACAGCGCGGCGTTGAAGTAGCGGGGATCGCCGGTGACTTCGGTTCCTGCCCAGGGCGGCAGTGCGACCTGCTGCCCCTCGCTTTCCAGCTCCACCTCGGCCAGAACCAGGCCCTTGTTGTCGCCGAAAAACACGTCGACTACCCAGGCGATCCCGTCCACGTCGACGGCGAAGCGGGTCTTTTCGATCAGCGGCCGGTGGCAGAGCGCGTCCAGCATCACGGTGGCGTCGGCGACGGGCACTTCGTACTCAAACTCGAGCCGGGCGATGCTGGCGCCGCCGGACTTGATGGTGAGGAACGCCTGGTCGCCGTAGGTTCGCACCCGGACGACGTGGCTTGACCCTACGCAGAGGTAGCCCTGGCGGATGGCGCTGGGTTTGGCGCCTTGGCGCCAGGCGTCGGAGCTGACCAGGAACTTCCGCTCGATCTCCGTGCCCATCCCGTGCGTCCTCCTCCGCAATGCGATCGCTGCAGCTTCAAGCTGCGTCGTCATTGCGAGGAGGCGAAGCCGACGTGGCAATCCAGAACGCTGACTATGGATCGCCACGCCGCCGCGCGGCTCGCGATGACGATGGTCTTCCTTTGTAAGCTGCGCGTGGTCCTCATCTGCCCGCTCGCGCCCCGGCTTCTACGCCTCAATCATCCAGGCGGACGTCGTCCTCGGCCGCCATATCCTCGCCGTCCGCCTCGGCCGGCTGTTCGTCGTCTGCGACATCGTCGTCGCCCCCGCCGCCCGCAACGTCCGCAGCCGCGGCCGGCGCCGCGGTGTGGATCTCGCCCAGGCGGGCGCCGGGGAAGGCCGCCAGCACCGCCTGGACCAGCGGATCGGCCGCGACCTCCAGGCGGCGTTCCGCCTCCAGCCGCCGGCGCTGTTCCAGCAGCGTCGGCTCGCCCGCTTCGTGCGAGACCGTGACGAGCCATGGCTGGCCGGTCTGGCGGCCGAGGAACTCGCGCAGCCTGCGGACCAGGTCGCCGGACGCGCCGTCGCTCAGGCGGATCTCGATCCGCGGCGGGGCGAAATGGACAAGGTGAACGTCGGCGACCAGATGGCCGTAGAGGATCGCCTCGCGCTCCTCGCGGGCGAGATCGACCACGGCGGCGAAGCTTTGGATCGAACGCCCCGCCGCGGCCGCAGCGCCGGGTCCAGCCGGCGGCTCGCGCTCGGTCTCGGCGCGCACCGCGGGCGCCACCGCCAAGGCCGCCGGAGCCGCCGCGGCCATGGTCGTTGTCACTGCCGGTCCCTGGGAGGGTGCCGAAGGCTCGGGCCGAGCCGCTGCGGCCGGCGACCCGGAGCCTGCAGCCGGCGCACCGGAGCCTGCGGCAGCGCCCGCCGCACGCGCGGACCCGGCGGCCGCAGGCACAGGCTTCGCCCCGGACAACGCCTCGGCCGGGGTCGGCAGGCGGGAGGCGTAGGCGATGCGGATCAGCACCATCTCGGCGGCCTGCAGCGGCGCCGGCGCGGTGCGCACCTCGCCCAGGCCCTTCAGCAGCATCTGCCACAGCCGGGTCGCCTCGGCCATGGACAGTCGCTCGGCGATCTCGCGGCCGCGCACCCGCTCGGCCTCGGCCACGCCCGGAGCCTCCAGGCAGGCCGGGTCCACCTTGATCCGGGTGCACCAGTGGGTGAGGTCGAGCAGGTCGCCCAGCATCTCCACCGGATCGGCGCCGGCCCGGTACTGCGCCGCCACCAGCGCCAGCGCCTCGGCGATGGCGCCGCGCAGCAGGGCGTCGGCGAGGTCGTAGGTGACGGTGCGATCGGCCAGGCCCAGCATCCGCCGGACGGTCTCGTCGTCGACGCTGCCGCCGGCATGGGCAATTGCCTGATCGAGCAGCGACAGCGCGTCGCGGACGCTGCCGTCGGCGGCGCGGGCGAGCAGATGCAGGGCTGCCGGGTCGACGCCGGCGCCCTCGCGGCCGGCAATGTCGGCGAGGTGCCGGGCCAGCCGCTCCTGGTCGATGCGGCGGAGGTCGAAGCGTTGGCAGCGCGACAGCACCGTGATCGGCACCTTGCGGATCTCGGTGGTGGCGAAGACGAAGCGGACGTGCTCGGGCGGCTCCTCCAGCGTCTTCAGCAAGGCGTTGAAGGCGTTGCGCGAGAGCATGTGGACTTCGTCGATGATGTAGATCTTGTAGCGGGCCGAGGTCGGCCGGTAGCGGACCCCATCCAGCAGTTCGCGGATCTCGTCGACGCCGGTGCGGCTGGCGGCGTCCATCTCGATCACGTCCATGTGCCGGTCGGCGGCGATGGCGGTGCAGTGCTGGCAGACGCCGCAGGGCGACGCCGTGGGCCCGCCGTTGCCGTCCGCGCCGATGCAATTCAGCGCCCGGGCGATGATGCGCGCGGTGGTGGTCTTGCCTATGCCGCGCACGCCCGACAGCATGAAGGCATGGGCGAGCCGCCCGGAGGCGAGCGCGTTGGTCAGCGTCCTGACCATCGCCTCCTGGCCGATCAGGTCGGCGAAGATCGCCGGGCGGTACTTCCGCGCCAGCACCCGGTAGCCGGCGGACGGCGCGCCGGATGCGCCGAGGCCAAGCTCCAGGGTCGGGCCGGCCAGGGCCGGATCCGCCTGGCTCAGCGTCTCGCTCGGGTGGTCGTCGGCCGGCGGCAAGACCCTCTCCCGGCGCCATCGGCGCCGTCGCTTGCTCTCGCTAGGTGAGGTGGGAGACTGAACGAGCGACCCGGACCAGAACTCGTTACGGCTGCTTCCTTCCGGATCTGACCGGGTTGGCGAGGGGCCCGTCCGCCGCCAGCCTCCCAGGTGCACTATATCAGCCGGCCGGCGGAAGCAGACAAGCGCCTTTGTCGGAGCAGTGACAGGGCAACGTGCGGGGCGATGTAAGGGCGGCAGTTCACGCCGGATTGCGCCTTCGTCGCATCTGCGACGGCCATTGCCGAACGTGCGCCGCTATGTCAGGCTCCGTCCGACATGCGCGGGCTGCACTACACCGACGGTCCCCTCGATCGCGCCGAACCGCTGCGGCGCGACGCCCTTTGGCAGCGCGAGCGGCTTGCCGATCCTTCGAGCCGCATCTTCCCGGTATGGCGAAGCCGCAGCCTGGTCGCCGAAGACCTGCCGCAGGCGGTCGCGCTGGCGCCGGGTGCTGCGCTTCTCGAAGGCTGCGAGGAGGTCGTTTTCCTCGGTCTCGACGAGGCGGGCCGGGCCTGCTTCGCGGCCGACGTCTCCGCCCTCGATGAACGCACGGGGCGCGAGCCGGCGGAGGGTGCGCGATTTACCGAGTTGCGCCGGGTGGGCGCGGTCCTCGACCGCGGCCAGGGCGCCGTCCTCGCCTATGCTCGCGGCATCCTCCACTGGCACCGCCGGCACCGTTTCTGCGGCGCCTGTGGCTCCGCCACCGAAAGCCGCGACGGCGGGCACATGCGCGCCTGCACCGGTGTGGCCTGCGGCGCGCATCATTTTCCGAGCAGCGACCCGGCGGTGATCATGCTGATCACCCGCGATGTGGGGGACGGCGGGCAGTGCCTGCTGGCGCGGCAGTCGCGCTGGCCGAAGGGGATGATGTCGACGCTTGCCGGCTTCGTCGAACCGGGCGAAAGCCTGGAAGAGGCGGTCATGCGCGAGGTCGAGGAGGAGACTGGCATCCGCATTGCTTATCCCAGCTACCGTGGCTCGCAGCCGTGGCCCTTTCCAGCGTCGCTGATGGTGGGCTTTCGCGGCCAAGCCGAGGACGGGGCGGTGCTGCGGGTCAACGCCACGGAGCTCGAGGATGCGCGCTGGTTCAGTCGCGAGGAGATCCGCGAGCGCAAAGAGATCGGGCTGATCCTGCCCGGGCGGGACTCCATCGCCCGGCGATTGATCGAAGAGTGGGTCGAGGAAGGCGAGGGGGGAAGGACGGCGCAAACGGAGGAGGCGCAGCCGTGTCCGGCGTTGTGAAGATCAGAGATGCGCGCATGGGCGATGCCGACGGCATGGCCGCCCTGTATGTCGATGCCTGGCGGACGGCCTATCCCGGGATGGTGCCGGACAAGGTGCTGGTGCGCATGTCCAGGCGCGACCAGGCGATGCAGTGGGCGCATGCGATCGCGGTCAAGCCCTCGACCGACGCCATTGTCGTGGCCGAGCTCGGTCGCGCCGGCATCATCGCCTTCGGCAGCTGTGGCCCGGCGCGACGGACGATCCTCGAGCACGCCGGCGAGATCTACACGCTCTACGTCCGCCCCGGGTTCGAGGACCGGGGCCTGGGCCGCGAGCTGTTGTTCCGGCTGTTCGAGCGCTCGATCGACAACGGCCTGACCTCGGCGGTGGTCTGGGTGCTGTCGGCGAACCCGTCACGGTATTTCTACGAGGCCATGGGAGCCCGGCGGGTGGCCGAACGCACCGAGCGGCTGTGGGGCTGCGACCTGCCGCAGACGGCCTATGCCTGGGCCGACCTCAGGACGGTGAACACCCCGCGGCGGAGCGCCCGCGAGCAGTAGTTTCACGCGCTTCTCGCCCCGGCGTCGCTGCCGCGCCGGCCGGATGCGGCTTCGACCGACCCCGCGGATCTGCTACACCTCCGACGCCGCAGGTCGCGGCCGAGCAAGGTCATCTTAATCCTGCCCAAGCCATGATGCAGCGTCGCCTGCCGGCGCGGGCACCGCTGCCGGCCAATCGCGGACCCACGCCTGGACGACACCACCACCTTAACGCCACGCATGACCCTCAGCACCCTCCTGCAACGCTTCCGCCCGGTTGGGGCCCGCTTCCTGCCGCGGCGCAGGCTGCTCGCGCTCCTTCCGTGGCTGCCGGTCCTGGCTCTCGCCGGCGCGGCATCGGTGCGCCTGTTCGACCTGCACTTCTGGCCGGTGGAGTTGCTGTGGCACTTCACCGGGATCTTCTTCCTCGCCGGTCTTGCCCTGACGGTCTTCCTGGTCGTCGTCCACTGCTTCGTGCCCGCGGCCGCCGCCGCCGTGCTCACCATCTACTTCGGCTTCGCCGCCAGCAATGTGCCGGGCGTGCCGCCTGGACAGGCGTCGCTGCTGTCGGTGGCGCACGCGCAGCCGGCCGAGGGCGAGGCGGCCGAGACCGTCGGTCTGCGCCTCGTCACCCACAACCTCTACGTCTACAACGACCGGCCGGACGCGCTCGCCGACTGGCTGCAGCGGCAGGACGCCGACGTCATCGTCTTCCAGGAGATCAGCGCGAACACCGCCGCGATCATGGCCGCCGCCCGCGAGCGCTATCCGCACCAGTTCTTCGCCTGGCCCGCGAACTACGTCGAGCAACCCAACCTGCGCCCGTGGCTGAACGGCTTGGCGATCCTGTCCCGCTACCCGATCCGCAACCCCAGCGTCTTCCGCCAGACCGGCTACGGTGCGCCGGTGGCGTTCGCCGACCTGCTGCTGCCCAAAGGCACCTCGGTGCGGCTCGGGGTGGTCCACACTCCGAACCCGGTTCGCCGCTCCGGCTTGCGGAGCAGGAACCAGCTCATGGCGGCGCTGGCGGAGGAACTGAGCCGCTACGACGGCGCCCTGATCGTCGCCGGCGACTTCAACGCTACGCCCTATACGCCAGCGTTCGCCAGGTTCCTCGACGATGCGCGGTTGACGACGGTCCGCGCCTACCCCGGGACCTATCCGCAGATCGCCGGCGACTTCGGCCTTCCCATCGACCACGTGCTGGTGCGCGGGATCCGGATCGCCGAGATCGAGGCCCTCGACGCCTTCGGCTCCGACCACCGGCCGCTGCGTGCCGACCTGGTCGTGCCGGCCGCGCCCACGGGCAGCAGCGCACCCGCGCATGACGCCTTCCCCGGCTCCACGACCTGCGGGTCGTCATGACCGGCACGGTCTTGACGTTGAGCAACCGGGCTCGACGAACTCAGTCCGCGCTCCGGGCGGCGGCGGATTTAGGTACTGTACGCATTAATTAGGTACTGAGCCCGGGATCGTACGTAATTGTCCGCAGCCGCGACGCGCCCGCCGCTCACTCGGCGGCGGCGCTCCGGGCGGGCAGCGGCCGGTTGGCGGCGTCCACATAGACCGTCCGCGGCCGCCAGGAAGAAACGGCCTCCGCAGGCACCGACACGTAGGCGGCGATGATGACGATGTCGCCGGTGCCGGCGAGATGCGCCGCGGCGCCGTTGATGCAGATGCAGCCGCTGTCGGCCTCGCCCTCGATCACGTAGGTCTCGAAGCGGGCGCCGTTGCTGACGTTGTAGACCTGCACCTGCTGGAAGGCGACCAGGGTGGCCAGGTCCATCAGCGTCCGGTCGATGGTGATGCTGCCCTCGTAATGCAGGTCGGCATCGGTCACCGTCGCCCGGTGGATCTTCGCCAGCAGCATCGGAACCTGAACCGCAACCGCGCTCCCGCCGATGTCGCCCATGCGCGCGCCCTCCAGCTTCGTTACTTCGGGCAGTCGCCGAGCCGCCTGGCGACGAGGTGCTCGCTCTCGCCGCTCTTGGCCAGCACGCCGCGGTTCTCGACGCTCACTTCGTAGCCGCCCGGACCCTGGATGACGGCGGTGCTGCGCGACGAGCCCTCGCCGGCCCCCGGCAGCTTGCACTCGGCGGTGGTCACATAGCGGTCGGCCGCGGCCTTGACGGTTTTCACCGTGCAGCCGGAGCGCCCCGAAGCCTCGTGCTGCTTTTCCCACTCCGCCACCGGGTCGGCGCAGCCCTGCCGCTCGATGGTGGTGGGTTTGCCGGCGGTGGTGCTGGTCCTGGTGAACTGCCACAGGCCGGGCTTCAGCTCCGGCCATTGCACGTCGGCGGCCAGTGCGGCGGCCGGAACGAGCGCCAGCCCCAGAACCAGTCCCCTGGCCAGCCCCAGAACGAGCCCCCTGTGGCAAACGGTGGGCAACCAGTCTCGCGATGCGCGCAAGGCGACCCTCATTCGGCTTCCCCCATACGAACCCCTGTTGCTGTGCGTCCTTGTCCGGCGGACGGTTATGCCGCAAAAGGCCGCGGATGTTAATGGCGAAGCCGCGGGCGCGACGCCGTGGCCGCGGTGGAAGGGGCAAAAACCGGTGGGCGAATGGAGCGTTCCCGAGGTCGCGGTGATGGTCGCGGCGCTGCTCGCCGCCGGGATTGCCGCCGGGCTGCTGGCCGGACTGCTCGGGGTCGGTGGCGGCATCGTCATCGTCCCGGTGCTGTTCCACCTGTTCAGCCTGCTCGGCTTTCCCGAGGACGTCCGCATGCACATGGCCGTCGGCACATCGTTCGCGACGATCATGCCGACCTCGATCATCTCGGCCCGCGCCCACGCCCGGCGCGGCGCCGTCGATCGGGGATTGCTCTGGGCGCTGGGCCCTGCGGTCTTCGTCGGCACCCTCGCCGGAACGATAGTCGCGGGCTCCATCCGTGGCGACGTCCTGAGCGGGGTCTTCGCCGTCGTCGCCCTGGCGGTGGCCGCGAACATGGCCTTCGGCATGGAGGGGAGGGCGGTCCGCAACGGCCTGCCCGGCGGCTGGCGAAACTGGGCCCTCGGCGGGGTGATCGGCGGCATCTCCTCGATGATGGGCATCGGCGGCGGCTCGCTGAGCGTGCCCTTGATGAGCGCCTGCCGCTACCCGATCCGAACCGCGGTCGGCACCGCCGCCGCCATCGGCTTGATCATCGCCGTGCCAGGCGCGCTGGGCTTCATCGCCACCGGCTGGGGAACTCCCGGCCTGCCGCCGGGCAGCCTCGGCTACGTCAACCTCATCGGTTTCGCCCTCATCGTGCCCACGACGATGCTGGCCGCGCCCTGGGGCGCGCGGGTGGCACACGCGCTCAAGCCGCAGCTCCTGCGCCGGGCCTTCGCCGTGTTCCTGTGCCTGACCTCGCTCAGGATGATCTACGGGCTGTTGAGCTGACCGGGCGGAAAAGGCCCCGCCGGCGGCGCCGCCGGCATCCACCGAGGCGATCACTCTTCCTCGTGGCGCTCCAGGCGGTAGGGGTGCTGGGGGTAGATGCCGAGGATCCGCACCTCGCGGGAGAAGAAGTCGAGCTCCTCGAGCGCCAGGGCGACGTTGTGGTGGTCGGGATGGCCCTCGACCTCGGCGTAGAACTGGGCGGCGTTGAAGCGGCCGCCGACCAGGTAGCTTTCCAGCTTGGTCATGTTGACGCCGTTGGTGGCGAAGCCGCCCAGGGCCTTGTACAGCGCCGCCGGGACGTTGCGGACGCGGAAGACGAAGCTGGTCATGCACGGCCCGGACTTCGGGTGCGGGACGATCGGCTCGCGGGCCATGATCAGGAACCGGGTGGTGTTGTGCTCCGCGTCCTCGATGTTGGCGCAGAGGCTGATCAGCCCGTAGACGTCGCCTGCCAGCTCCGAGGCGATGACCGCTTGCGAGAGGTCGCTACCACGGGCGATCTCCGCGGCGGCGCCGGCGGTGTCGATCCGCACCACCGGCTGCAGCCCGAGCTCGGCGATCATCCGCCGGCACTGGTTCAACGCGTGGATGTGACTGTGGACGTGGGTGAGGGTCTCGATCCGGGCGCCGGGCAGGGCCAGCAGGTGGTGATTGATGCGCTGGTAGTGCTCGCCGATGATGTGCAGCCCCGAACTCGGCAGCAGGTGATGAATGTCCGCGACCCGGCCGGCCACCGAGTTCTCGATCGGAATCATCGCCAGGCCGGCGCGGCCGTCGCGCACCGCGGCAAACGCGTCCTCGAACGAGCGGCAGGACAGCGTCTGCAGCTCCGGCCGGGAGATGCGGCAGGCGAGGTCGGAGTAGGCGCCGGGCTCGCCCTGGAAGGCGATGATCCGGCTCGGGTCGGCGCCGGCCGCTCCGGGATCGGTCATGGCCGCTTTGCCAGCAGAGCCCGGGCGCGCTCCAGGTCGGCCGGGGTATCGACGCCGAACGGCACCGTGTCCACCACCGCCGCGTCGATCCGCATCCCGTTCTCCAGCGCCCGGAGCTGCTCGAGCCGCTCGCGCTGCTCGATGACGCCCGGCGGGAGGGCCACGAACCGGGTCAGCGCCTCGCGCCGGTAGGCATAGATGCCGATGTGGTGGAGGTGCGGCCCCTCTCCCCACGGCACCGCCAAGCGGCTGAAATAGATCGCCCGGCCGATGCTTGCTCCACCTTCGAGCGAGACCACCGCCTTGACGACGTTGGGGTCGTCTTGCTCCGCCACATCGATGATCGGAGAGACCAGCGTGGCGATCCCGACGTCCGGATCGGCAAGCGGGGCAAGAACGGCGCGGACTATGGCGGGGTCGACCGCGGGCAGGTCGCCCTGCAGGTTGACGACGACGTCGTGGGCGCCGTCGGGATCGACGCGCACCAGCGCCTCGAAGATGCGATCGGAGCCGGACGGGTGGTCGGGGCGGGTCAGCACGGCGGTGCCGCCGGCCGCCTCCACGGCATCGGCGATCGCGGCTTCGGCGCAGGCGATCACAACCGGGCCGACGTCCGCTTCCATCGCCCGCTGCCAGACATGGACGATCATGGGCAACCCGCCGATGTCGGCGAGGGGCTTGCCCGGGAGCCTGGTGGAGGCCATGCGCGCCGGGATGATGACGATCGGGCGAGGGGCTTTCGACATGAGCCGGGCACATAGCACAAGCCGTGTGCGTTGCAACAGATATGACCAGCCAGCAATTGCGCTGGCCCGCGGCTTGGCGCTACATTCGCCGCGGCCGCCGGGCAGGGGACGGGCGGTCAACGGGACACGGGACGAACAAAAACATGCACTTCTCTCTGCTGGAAAAGTTTGGTGCCGCCGCCCTGATTTGCGCCTGGCTGCTGTACGGGGCAAACTTCCTTGGCAACACCCTGGTGAGCGTCGACGAGCATGTCGCCCAGCTTCCGGGTGCGGAGAAACCCGCCGGCGGCGCCGAGAGCGCCGCTGCGCCGGCGGAAGAGGAGGTGGCAGACCTCGGGACGCTGCTCGCCTCGGCGGATCCGGCAGCGGGAGAGAAGACGTTCGGCAAGTGCAAGTCCTGCCACGGCGTCGAGGCCGGCGGCCCGAACAAGGTCGGCCCCAACCTGCACAACATCGTCGGCGCCGATAAGGCGCATCTTCCGGACTTCGCCTACTCCGCGACCCTTGCGGCGATGGAGGGCACCTGGACCTACGAGAACCTCGACAAGTTTCTTGCCAACCCCAAGGGCTACGTCGAGGGAACGAAGATGAGCTTTGCCGGGCTGAGCAAGCCCAAGGAGCGGGCCGACGTCATCGTCTTCCTGCGCGCCAACACCGAGAACCCGCCGCCGCTGCCCGAGCCGGTGGCGAAAGCGGAACCCGCGGCCGCCGCCGTTCCGCCGGCAACGGAAGCGGCGACCGGGGGCGAACAGGGCGAGGCGGATGACGCCGGCGAAGCGGCTCCCGGCACGCCGGCCGCGACCGGCGAGGCCGCTGCCGCGGTCGGAGGCGCCGCCGCGGGCGCCGGCATCTTCGCAATGGTTGCCGCCGCCGATCCGGCCAGCGGCGAGAAGGTGTTCGGCAAGTGCAAGGCCTGCCACGGGGTGGAGCAGGGCGGGCCGAACAAGGTGGGACCGAACCTTTGGGGCGTGGTCGGCAAGGCCAAGGCATCCTCGGAAGGCTTCAGCTACTCGGCGGCGCTTAAGGGTCTGGGCGGCGAGTGGACCTACGAGGCCCTCGACCAGTACCTGCAGAACCCGAAGGCGGTGGCGCCCGGCACCAAGATGAGCTTTGCCGGCCTAAGCAAGCCGGAGGATCGCGCCGCGGTGATTGCCTACCTGCGCACCCACGGCGAAAACCCGCCGCCGCTGCAATGAGCGCCGACGAAGCCCTCGCTGTCGCCGCCGTCGCCGCCGCGAGGATGGCGGACGCGGTGAGGCCCATCGTGCTCAGCTACTACCGTGGCAACGTTCCCACCGACCAGAAGGCCGACCATACGCCGGTGACGGCCGCCGACCGGGACGCCGAGACGCGGATCCGGGAGATGATCGAGGAGGCCTTCCCAGGCCACGGCATCCTCGGCGAGGAGCACGGCAGCGTCCGCCTGGACGCCGAGCACGTCTGGGTCCTCGATCCCATCGACGGCACCAAGTCGTTCATCACCGGCAAGCCCCTGTTCGGGACCCTGATCGCGCTGCTCCACGGTGGCCGCCCGGTGGTCGGCGTCATCGACGCCCCGGCGCTTGACGAGCGCTGGCTGGGCGTCGAGGGCGAGCCGACGACGCTGAACGGCGTTGCCGTCAATGTCCGGTCGTGCCCCGACCTGGCGGACGCCTGGCTTTATGCCACCGCCCCGGAGATGTTCGCGGGCCCGGACGCGGCGGCGTTCGAGAGGCTCAAGGGTCGCTGCCGTGGCGTCGTCTACGGCGCCGACTGCTATGCCTACGGGCTCTTGGCCAACGGCACGGTCGACCTGGTCTGCGAGGCCTCGACCAAGCCTTACGATTACTGCGCGCTGGTCCCGGTCGTGCGCGGCGCCGGGGGCGTCATCAGCGACTGGGCCGGCGAGCCGCTGGGCCTCGCCTCCGACGGCCGCGTGCTCGCCGCCGGCGACCCCGCCGCGCATGCCGCGGCGCTTCAGATCCTGGCCGGTTGACCCTCGCCGCCCACCCGCCGTTATGGATCCTGTCGCGGAGCCGACGCTCGGACCTCGCAACAGTCACCGCCGGTCCCGTACCGGGCCGCCACCGAGGCGTGGATGGCCGCAACGAGTGCGGCCATGACGGGAAGGAGGGCGTCACCGCCAAAACCTCCTCAGTCATGACCGGACTTGTTCCGGTCATCCATACCACGAGAAGATGGTTGGGCTTCGTCTCGACGCGCCATGTCTCGACCGACCCTAGGCCTTCGTCGGCTTCGCCCCCTCGCCATGACGCCTCTACTCACCTCGTTGCGGAATTCGGGCGCGCCGCGCTCGTCGCCGCGCTCGTCGCCGCGCTCGTATCGCTCGCTTTGGCCGTTCCGGCGGTGGCGGCGGAGCCCGTCATCCACCGCGGCCATGCCATCTCCATGTTCGGCGAACCCGCCTATCCGCCGGGCTTCACCCACTTCGCCTACGTCAACCCCAACGCGCCCAAGACCGGCGCCATGCGGCTCGGCGTCACCGGCACCTTCGACAGCTTCAACCCCTACGTGATCAAGGGCAACGCCGCCGCCGCCGGCGAGGCCGAGACGCTGACGGTGCCTTCGGCCGACGAGCCGTTCACCCAGTACGGCCTGATCGCCGACGAGATCGTCTGGCCGGACGATCGCTCCTGGGTCGAGTTCCGCCTGCGCCCCGAGGCCAGGTGGCACGACGGCCAGCCGATTACGGCGGCCGACGTGATCTTCTCGCTCACGACGCTGAAGACCAAGGGCGCCCCCTTCTACCGCTTCTATTACTCGGCCGTCGCCGGGGTGGAGGAGACCGCGCCGGGGCGGGTGCGCTTCGAGTTCAACCAGGCCGGCAACCGTGAGCTGCCGCTGATCGTCGGGCAGATGCCGATCCTGCCCAAGCACTACTGGGAGAGTCGCGACTTCGAGCGATCCACCCTGGAGCCGCCGCTCTCGAGCGGCCCCTACCGGATCACCGCCTTCGAGCCCGGCCGGTACGTGGTCACCGAGCGGGTCGAGGACTACTGGGGGCGAGGCTTGCCGGTGAACGTCGGCCAAAACAACTTCGAGCGCATCCGCTACGAGTACTTCCGCGACGACACCATCCAACGCCAGGCGCTGAAGGGCGGCGCCGTCGACCTCAGGCTGGAGAACCAGGCCAAGGCCTGGGCGCTGGATTACGACGTGCCGGCGGTGCGCGAGGGCTGGCTGGTGAAGGAGGAGATCCCCAACGAACGGGTTGCGGGAATGCAGGCCTTCGTTTTCAACAGCCGCCGGCCGATCTTCGCCGAGCCGAAGGTCCGCGAGGCGCTCGGCTACGCCTTCGACTTCGAATGGACCAACCGCGTCCTGTTCTTCGGCCAGTACAGCCGCACCGAGAGCTACTTCGCCAATTCCGAGCTGGCGTCGCGGGGCGAACCGCAGGGCGAGGAGCTGGCGCTCCTGGAGCCGCACCGCGGCAAGGTTCCGCAGCGGGTGTTCGGTCCGGCCTACCAGGCGCCCGCGACCGACGGCAGCGGCTGGCCTCGGGCCAACCTGGAGGCGGCGCTGGCGCTGCTGGGCGAGGCCGGCTGGCACGTCCGCGACATGGTGCTGGTCAACGATGAGACCGGCCTGCCGATGCGCTTCGAGATCCTGTTGGTGAGCCAGGCATTCGAGCGGGTGGCGCTGCCGTTCGTCCGCAACCTCAGGCGCCTCGGCATCGAGGCGAGCGTCCGCCTGGTGGACGACTCCCAGTACATCAACCGGATGCGCGACTTCGACTTCGACCTCACCGTGGTGGTCTGGCCGCAGTCGGACAGCCCGGGAAACGAGCAGCAAACCTACTGGAGCTCGCAGGCGGCCAGCACCCCCGGCTCGCGCAACTACGCCGGGATCAGCGATCCGGTCGTCGACGGGCTGATCGAGGCGATCATCTCCGCGCCCGACCGTGACAGCCTGGTCGCCCGCACCCGGGCCCTGGACCGGGTGCTGCTGTGGAGCTTCTACGTCATTCCCAACTGGTACTCGGGCGTCGACCGCTACGTCTTCTGGAACAAGTTCTCCAGGCCCGAGGTCACGCCGAAGCGGGGCACCTCGCTCTCCTTCTGGTGGTTCGACGCCGAGAAGGCGGAGCGCCTGGAGCAGCGTCTCGCCACGGCCGACGCCGCCGAACTTGCCGGCGCCGAGCCGGAGGAGGGCGAGAAGGGCGGACCGGGGCCGCTTGCCCTTGCCGCGGCGGTGGGCGCGCTTGCCGCCGTCGGCTACCTGGTGCTGCGCCGGGCGATGCAGAGCCGCGCGGAGACGCGGCGATGACGGCCTACATCATCCGCCGGCTGCTGCTGATCGTCCCCACGCTGTTCGCCATCATGGTGATCAACTTCGTCATCATCCAGACGGCGCCGGGCGGCCCGGTGGAACAGGTCATCGCCCAGCTCACCGGCCAGGGCGCCGACATCACCCAGCGGGTCACCCGCGCCGGCGCCGGCGACACCCTCGGGGGCGCAACCGGGCCGGCCACCGGCTCCGGGCCTGTGGGCCAGTACCGCGGCGCCCAGGGCCTGGACCCGGAGTTCATCGCCGAGCTGGAGAAGCAGTTCGGCTTCGACAAGCCGCTGCACGAGCGGTTCCTGCAGATGATGGGCAACTACCTCGTTTTCGACTTCGGCGAGAGCTACTTCCGCAACCAGAACGTCGTCGACCTGGTCCTCGACAAGATGCCGGTGTCGATCTCGCTGGGGCTGTGGACGACGCTGATCACCTACCTGATCTCCATCCCGCTCGGCATCCTCAAGGCCGTTCGCGACGGCCAGCGCTTCGACGTATGGAGCAGCGTCGCCGTGGTCATCGGCAACGCCGTCCCGGCGTTCCTGTTCGCCGTGTTCCTGCTGGTCGTGTTCGCCGGCGGCAGCTACCTCGACTGGTTCCCGTTGCGCGGGCTCACCTCCGACAACTGGGCGGAGCTGAGCTGGCCCGAGCGCATCGTCGATTACGTCTGGCACATCGCCCTGCCGGTCACGGCCATGGTCATCGGCGGCTTCGCCACGCTGACGATGCTGACCAAGAACTCGTTCCTCGACCAGATCCACCAGCAGTACGTGATGACCGCCCGGTCCAAGGGCCTGTCGGAGCGCCGGGTGCTCTACGGCCACGTCTTTCGCAACGCCATGCTGATCGTCATCGCCGGCTTCCCCGGCGCCTTCGTCGGCATCCTGTTCACCGGCACGGTGTTCATCGAGATCATCTTCTCCCTCGACGGCCTCGGCCTGCTCGGCTTCGAGGCAGCGTTCAACCGCGACTACCCGCTGATGTTCGGCACCCTCTACTTTTTCTCGCTGGTGGGTCTGCTCCTCAACCTGGTCGGCGACATCATGTACACCGTCGTCGATCCCAGGATCGATTTCGAGGCCCGCGCCCGATGAGCCAGGGCGACCGGCTGTTCGGGATCAAGATCACCCCGCTGACCCGGCGGCGGATCGAGAACTTCAAGGCCAACCGCCGCGGCTTCTGGTCGCTGTGGATCTTCCTTGCGCTCTTCGTCCTCAGCCTGTTCGCCGAGTTCATCGCCAACGACCGGCCGGTGCTGGTGGTCCACGACGGCAAGCTGTTCATGCCGATCTTCCGCGCCCAGCCGGAGACCGCCTTCGGCGGGACGCTGCCGACCGAGGCCGACTTCGGCGACCCGGAGGTGCGGCGGCTGATTGACGAGAAGGGCTGGATGCTGATGCCGCCCATCCGCTTCAACCACCGCACCGTCGCCTGGAACCTGCCGGAGCCGGCGCCGTCGCCGCCCGATGCCGAGCATTGGCTGGGCACCGACGACCAGGCCCGCGACGTCCTGGCGCGGACCATCTACGGCTTTCGCATCTCGGTGCTGTTCGGGATCACCCTCACCCTCGTCTCGACGTTCGTCGGCGTCGCCGCCGGTGCCGTCCAGGGGTACTTCGGCGGCTGGGTGGACCTGACGCTGCAGCGGTTCATGGAGGTGTGGTCGTCGGTGCCGATCCTCTACGTGCTGATCATCCTGGCCAGCATCATCGAGCCGAACTTCTGGTGGCTGCTCGGCATCCTGCTGCTGTTCCAGTGGATGAGCATCGTCGGCGTCGTCCGCGCCGAGGTCCTCCGCGCCCGCAGCCTCGACTATGTCCGCGCCGCCTGGGCGCTCGGGGCCCCGCACGCGGTGATCATGGCCCGCCACGTGCTGCCGAACGCCATGGTCGCGACCATCACCTTCGTGCCCTTCATCCTCGCCGGCTCGGTGACGGCCCTGACCGGCCTCGACTTCCTCGGCATCGGCCTGCCGCCGGGATCGGCCTCATTGGGCGAGCTCTTGGCCCAGGGCAAGGCCAACCTGCAGGCGCCGTGGCTGGGCCTGACCGGCTTTTTCGTCATCGCCCTGATGCTGTCGCTCCTGATCTTCGTGGGCGAAGCGGTGCGCGACGCCTTCGATCCGCGCAAGGCCATCGCCGGGCCGTCCGGCGCGCCCAGCCCGACGGCGACGGGACTTGCGGCGCCTTCCGCCGTGCGGGCAGGCGAATAGCATGCGCGGGCGGGCCGGCGTGGAAGGCGCGCCGCTGCTCGAGGTCGATGGGCTCTCCGTCTCCTTCGGCCGCGGCTCGCACGAATTCCAGGCGGTGCGCGGCGCGTCGTTCACGCTCGACAAGGGGCAGACGCTGGCCATCGTCGGCGAGAGCGGCTCCGGCAAGTCGGTCACCGCGCTCAGCATCATGCGGCTCTTGCCCGAGCCTCAGGCCTGGCATCCGCAAGGCAGCGTTCGGCTCAACGGCGAGGAGTTGCTGAGCACGCCGCCGGCGCGGATGCGGGCTCTGCGCGGCGACCGGATGACGATGATCTTCCAGGAGCCGCTCACCTCGCTCAACCCGCTGCACACGATCGGCAAGCAGATCGCCGAGCCCTTGCTGGTCCACCGCGGCCTGAGCCGCAGGCAGGCCGCAGCGAGGGTCCTCGAGCTCCTCGACCTGGTGGGCCTGAGCGATGCCCGCGACCGGCTGGACGCCTACCCGCACCAGTTCTCCGGCGGCCAGCAGCAGCGGGTGATGATCGCCATGGCTTTGGCCAACGAGCCGGACCTGCTGATCGCCGACGAGCCGACCACCGCGCTGGACGTCACCATCCAGGCGCAGATCCTGACGCTGCTCAAGGATCTGCAGGCGCGGATGCACATGGCGCTGCTGCTCATCACCCACGACCTCGGCATCGTCCGCCAGGTCGCGGAGAGGGTCTGCGTGATGTGCGAAGGCCGGATCGTCGAACAGGGGAGGGTGGCGGACGTGTTCGGAGCGCCGCAACATCCCTACACCCGCCGCCTGCTTGCGGCCGAACCCAAGGGCCGCCCCGACCCGGCGCCGCACGGGGCCGAGGCGGTGATGACCGCCCGCGACACCCGGGTGTGGTTTCCGATCCGCCGCGGCCTCCTCAGGCGGACGGTCGGTCACGTCAAGGCCGTGGACGGGATCACGCTCAGCTTGCGCCGCGGGCACACCTTGGGCGTCGTCGGGGAAAGCGGCTCGGGGAAGAGCACGCTGGGCCGGGCGCTGATCCGGCTGGAGAGGAGCGAGGGCGAGATCACCTTCGCCGGCCGCGACCTGCAGGCCCTGTCGCCCCGCGAGCTGCGGCCATTGCGCAGGCGGATGCAGATCGTCTTCCAGGATCCCTACGGCAGCCTCAGCCCGCGGCTTTCGGTGGGGCAGATCGTCGAGGAGGGGCTGCGCATCCACCGCCTCGGCGGAACGGCCGACGAGCGGCGGGAGCTGATCGCCGAGGCTTTGGCCGAGGTGGGACTGGATCCGGCGGTGCGGGACCGCTACCCGCACGAGTTCTCCGGCGGCCAGCGCCAGCGCATCGCCATCGCCCGGGCGCTGGTGCTGAAGCCCGACTTCATCGTCCTCGACGAGCCGACCAGTGCGCTGGACGTCTCGGTGCAGGCGCAGATCGTCGAGCTCCTGCGCTCACTGCAGAAGAGCCACGACCTCGCCTACCTGTTCATCAGCCACGACCTCAGGGTGGTCCGCGCCCTGGCCCATGACGTGATGGTGATGCGCGACGGGCGGATCGTCGAGCAGGGGCCGGCCGAGGCGGTGTTCGCCGCGCCGAGGGAGGCGTACACCCGGGCGCTGATGGCCGCCGCCTTCGAGCTGCGGACGGCGGATTAACGTCGGGCGCCCTCGACTGCGGCTCTTCGACTCTCTCTCCCGCGGCTTTGCCGCGGGCGAGGGCAACTCCGCCGGCAATGTCGTGAGCGGCTCCCTCTCCCGCGCGCGGAACGCGCAAGTGGCGAGGGTCGGGGTGAGGGCTCTGCTGCGCTGGATCATGTAACGGCCAAATGCGCGGCTGACGGAGACATGGATGGCCGCAACGAGTGCGGCCATGACGAGCGATATCTACTTTAGCGCAACTCGGTCATTGCGAGGAGGCGGTAGCCGACGAAGCAATCCAGTGAAAAGTCTTCTGGATCGCCACGCCGCTACGCGGCTCGCGATGACGAAGCTCTGCCTCTTTGGGAATCAACCTTCCCCAGCCGCTTTGGCTTTACTCTACCGTCATGACCGGACTTGTTCCGCTCATCCACGAAACTTCACCGCGGTACGGATGAAGAGCGGCGTCTCTGCTCCATCCTCGCCTCAGTTCTTCGCGTCCGCGGCGACCTGCATGCGGACGATCTTGTCCGGGTTGGTGACCTCGCCGTTGCGGGCCTCGCTGCCGCGCTTGATGGCGTCGACGTGCTCCATGCCGTCCGTCACCTGTCCCCAGACCGTGTACTGGCCGTTGAGGAACGACGCCGGGGCGAAGCAGATGAAAAACTGCGAGTCGGCGCTGTTGGGGTTCTGTGAGCGGGCCATGCCGACGGTGCCGCGCTCGAACGGCTGCTTGCTGAACTCCGCCGGGATCTTGGTCCCCGAGCCGCCGGTGCCGTTGCCGAGCGGGTCGCCGGTCTGGGCCATGAAGCCGTCGATCACCCGATGGAAGACCAGGCCGTCGTAGAAGCCCTCGCGCACCAGGGTCCTGATCCGGGCCACGTGTTGCGGCGCCAGGTCCGGGCGCATCTCGATGGTCACCCGGCCGTCCTTCAGGTCCAGGAACAGGGTGTTTTCGGCGTCGGCCGCCGTGGCCGGGCCGCCGGTCGCGGCGAGCACGCCGGCGAGGCAGGCGACGAGGTAGGGGATCGAGTCGCGGATCATGGCGTGGCCTTTCGCGTCTGGCTGAATGGGCGGCGACGGAACCCGCGGGCGCGGCCGATCCCGACGTTGCGGGGCGGAAGCCTAAACGACTTGCCGGCGATCTCCAACCGCGAGGAGGCTCCGCCCAAGCCCCGGCCGCGGCCGTCCGAGTGGGAGGCGGCAACTTGATCTGGCACAGGCCGCCGCCGCCGCCTAAAGTCCCGGGGCCATGCGCCGCAACCGCCGCACCAAGATCGTCGCCACACTCGGCCCCAGCAGCGGCACCGCCGAGGCCGTCGATGCGCTGGTGACCCGCGGCGCCGACGTCTTCCGCCTCAACTTTAGCCACGGCAGCCACGACACCCACGCCGGCCTGCTCAAGCTGATCCGCGCCGCCGAAGCAAGGCACGGCACGCCGCTCGGCGTGTTTGCCGACCTGCAGGGCCCGAAGCTCAGGCTCGGCACCTTTGCCGAAGGGCCGGTCAGGGTCGAGGCCGGAGCGCCGTTTCGCCTGGATCTGGATCCGACCCCTGGGGACGGCCGCCGGGCGCCACTGCCGCATCCGGAGATCTTCGCCGTCTGCCGGCCGAAGACCACGCTGCTTCTCGACGACGGCAAGGTTCGCCTGGAGGTGGTGGCCACCGGCAGCGACTATGCCGACGCCACGGTGATCACCGGCGGGGTGCTCTCCGACCGCAAGGGCGTGAACCTGCCGGACGTGATGCTGGCGATCTCGCCGTTGACGGCCAAGGACCGCGACGACCTGGAGTTCGCCATCGGTCTCGGCATCACCACGGTCGCGCTCTCCTTCGTGCAGCAGCCCGAGGACCTGGACGAGGCCCGCGAACTGGTCGCCGGGCGGGCCAGCATCATCGCCAAGATCGAGAAGCCGTCGGCGATCGAGCACCTCTACGCCATCATCCAGCGGGCCGACGCGGTGATGGTCGCCCGCGGCGACCTCGGCGTCGAGATGCCGCCGGAGGACGTGCCGTCGCTGCAGAAGCGGATCATCCGCGCCTGCCGATACGCCGGCAAGCCGGTGATCGTCGCCACCCAGATGCTGGAGTCGATGATGATCGCGCCGGCGCCCACCCGCGCCGAGGCCTCCGACGTCGCCACCGCGGTCTACGAGGGCGTCGACGCGGTAATGCTGTCCGGCGAGTCGGCCGCGGGCAAGTATCCGGTCGAGGCGGTGTCGATCATGGACCGGATCATCCGCCGGACCGAACGGGACTGGCCCTACCAGCGGATCGTCGACGCCGACCGGGCGGTGCCGGAGACGACCTCGGCGGACGCCATCACCCGCGCCGCCAGACAGGTCGCCGAGACCATCTCGGCCCAGGCCATCGTCACCTTCACCGCCAGCGGCTCGACCTCGCTCAGGGCCTCGCGGGAGCGGCCGCCGGTGCCGATCCTGGCGCTGACGCCGAGCGAGGTGGTCGCCCGCAACCTGGCCCTGGCCTGGGGCGTGCACCCGATCAAGGTCGACCGCTTCACCGACTTCGACCGGATGCTGGACCAGGCGACCCAGGAGGCGGTCGGCGAGGGCTTCGCCGGTCCGGGCGACCGGCTGGTGGTCACCGCCGGGCTGCCGCTGGAGACGCCCGGAACCACCAACGCGCTGCACATCGTCCACGTGCCGGCCGCTTCGTAAGCCGCGCCCGCTCCGGTCGCTCCTGCCGGTGGCCTCCAAGAACCGCTGAATGATGGGGCGCGGTGGCGCGCGGTCGTTCATGACGTGTCCGGAGCGGCCGCCCTGGGCGCAGCGAAAGGTTTGCCTTGGCCAAGGATCTGCAGAATGCGGCGAGCGAGCCGCCGGCCCGGCGTCGGGACGCGGCCTCCGCGCGGGCGGCCACGGGTGTTGCCTGCTCGGTCGGCGCCTACGCGCTGTGGGGCGTCTTTCCCATCTACTTCAAGGCCGTCGCCGCGGTTCCGGCGCTGGAGGTGCTGGCCCATCGCATCGTCTGGTCGGTGGTCCTGGTCGCCGGACTGCTGTCGCTGCAACGCGGCTGGCCGCGGCTCGTTCGCGTCTTCGCCGACCGCCGGCTGTTGCTGACGCTCACGGCCTCGGCCTGCGTCATCTCGGTCAACTGGGGGGTGTTCATCTGGGCGGTCGCCGACGGCCGCATCCTCGAATGCAGCCTCGGCTACTACATCAACCCGCTGGTGAGCGTCGTCCTCGGCGTCGCCGTCCTGCGCGAGCGGTTGCGGCGGATGCAGTGGCTGGCGGTGGCCATCGCGGCAATCGGCGTCGCCATCGAAGTGGTGAGTTTCGGCACGCTGCCCTGGGTGGCGCTCACCCTGGCGCTGAGCTTTGCCTTCTACGGCCTGATCCGCAAAACCGCCCCGGTTGATCCCGTCTCCGGGCTGTTCATCGAGACGCTGTTGCTGTCGCCGGCGGCGCTGATCTTGCTTGGGGCGCTGGCGGTGCAGGGTGAGGGCGCTTTCCTCGGTCAGGGCTTCCGTATCGACGCGCTGCTGCTGCTCGCCGGGCCGATTACCGCGCTACCGCTGCTGCTGTTCGTCGCCGGGGCGCAGCGGATCCGGCTGACCACGGTCGGGCTGCTGCAGTACATCGCGCCCACCGGGCACTTCCTGCTCGCGGTGTTCGTCTACTACGAGCCGTTCACGCCGGTTCACCTCGCCACGTTTTCCTTCATCTGGCTGGCGCTCGCGATCTACTCGCTGAGCATCCTGCACGGGCGCGCTCAGGCTTGACAGCCTGCCGCCGCCCAGCCGCTGCGGCGGGACCGGCGCGATCCCGCACAAGGGCCCGCCATGCGGACGCTGCCTGGGAGCCGCAGCTCCGGCGGTGGCCAGCCGCGCCGCGGTGCGCGCCGCCCGCGCGGCCTCCAGGCGGATGATCCGGTCGTCGCCGTCGGTCTCGAGCCGCGCCGCGAGCACGCGCTCCCATTGCCCGCCGGCGCGCTCGTCCTCCTCAAGCCGCGGTGACGCGGAGGCCTGCCGGCTCCAGCGATCCATGGCGCCGCGCAGGGCGCGGGCCACCTTCACCCGGTCCCAGGCGTCGGCCGGATCGAGCAGCCTGGCCTCGACCAGGGCGTGGAGATGGTCTTCGTTCAGCCAGAAGGAGACCAGCCGCTCGCCGCGCTCGTTGGGGACGATCCCGCCGCGCACCGGCTGAGCCAGCGGCAGGGGCGACCGCGAGGCGGCGGCGCCGCCTCGATCCAGGGAGGCCTTGGCGGCCTCGCTGCGCAACAGCGCGACGTTCAACCGCTTCACCTGGCTGCGCAGCGCCGAAAGCTGCCCCCGCGCCCGGGACATGAGGTCTTGGGCGAACGAAGCCGATGCCGCCGGGTCACCGTCGCGCTCCGCACGCAGCGGACCGTAATCTTCCGCCAAGGCTGCCTCCTCCTCCAGGATCGCGCGGATTTTACGGGCGCCGCGTCGTTTGCGAATCAGGATAACTAATGGCCCCAGAAGCAGCGATAGGATCATTAACCTAGGATGGGCGGCGCTGGCCAAACCGCTCCGGCGGCCTTAGAACGGGGGCAAGCGGCGCTGCGGTCATGCTGCGTATGGGGGGGCAAGCAGAGGTGAGCACGCTCGTTACCGGCGTCGCCGGGTTCATCGGCTTTCATGTCGTCCGCGCTTTGGCCGGGCGCGGCGAAACCGTGATCGGCATCGACAACCTGCAGCCGAGCCACAATCCGGCGCTGACGGAAAGCCGCCGCGCCGCCCTGGACGGGCTCCCCGGGTACAGCTTCCAGCGGCTCGACGTGAGCGACGCGGCCGGCATGCGCCAGTTGTTCGCAAGCCACCCCGGGATCGACGCCATCGTCCACCTCGCCGGCCAAGCCGGGGTGCGCTACTCGGCCGAGAACCCGTACATCTATCTCAAGAACAACATCGAGGGCTTCGTCGCGCTGCTGGAGGGCTGCCGGGAGCTGCCGGGCCTCCGCCACCTGGTCTACGCCTCGTCGTCGTCGGTTTATGGGGCGAACAACAAGCTGCCGTTCTCGCTGGACGACCGGACCGACAGCCCCGTTTCCCTCTACGGCGCGACCAAGAAGGCGATGGAGGTGATCGGCCACTCCTACGCCAGGATGTATTGCCTGCGGCTGTCGGGGCTGCGCTTCTTCACCGTCTATGGCCCCTGGGGGCGGCCGGACATGGCCGCTTACATATTCACCGAGAGGATCCTCGAGGGCCGGCCGATCGCGGTCTACAACCGCGGCGAAATGCGCCGCGACTTCACCTACGTCGACGACATCGTCGACGGGATCCTCGGTTGCCTCGACCACCCACCGGCGGCCGGCGTCCACCGGGTCTACAACCTCGGCAACAACCGCAGCGAGGACTTGCGCGACTTCATCGCCGCCATCGAGGCCGCCGCCGGAAGGAAGGCGATCATCGAGTACAAGCCGATGCAGCCGGGCGACATGCTCGAGACCTACGCCGACATCCAGGCCTCGCGCCGCGACTTCGGCTTTTCCCCCAAGATCGACATCCGCGAGGGCATGGCCCGCTTCGTCGCCTGGTACCGCGACCACTACCGGCGGTGAGGGGGCGAGGGGGCGCAAGGCGCCGCGTAGAGGGCGTCGAGCCTGGCCCGGTATTCCTCGAGGATCACGTGGCGGCGGAGCTTCAGCGTCGGCGTGAGCTGGCCGTTGTCGAGGGAAAAGGCTTTGGGCACGACGATGAAGCGGCGGACCCGCCCGATCACGGAAAGCGTCTTGTTGACCTCGTCGATGATGGCGCCGATGGCGCGGTGGAAGTCGCCGTCGTCGGCCAGCGCGGCAATGTCCGCAGCCTTGCCGGCCGCGGCCGCCCACGAGCGCGCCCAGGCGGCGTCCGGGACGAGCAGGGCGACCAGATGCGGCTTGCGGTCGCCATAGACCATCGCCTGGGCGATCTCCGGGCGCAGGGTGAGCGCGGCCTCGACCCTGGCCGGGGAGAGGTTGTCGCCGCCGGAGTTGACGATGATGTCCTTCTTCCGGTCGGTGATGCGGATATGGCCGTCCCCGTCGATCCGGCCGATGTCGCCGGTGTGCAGCCAGCCGTCGCGGATCGCCTCGCGCGTCGCCTCCTCGTTTCGCCAATAGCCCTTCATCACCATCTTGCCGCGGGCCAGGATCTCGCCGTCGTCGGCGATGCGGATCTCGACGCCCGGCAGGGGCGGGCCGACGGTGCCGAGCTTGGCCTGGCCAGGGCGGTTGACGCTGATCAACGGCGCCGCCTCGGTTTGGCCATAGCCCTGGAACAGCGGCAGCCCGAGGGCGACGAAGAAGGCGCCCACCTCCTCGCTGAGCGGCGCGCCGCCGGACACCATGGCGCGGATCCGCCCGCCGAAGCGCTGGCGCACGGTCCGGCGGACGCTGTGGTCCAGGCCCCAGTCCACCAGCCGCTCGGCGAGACCGAGGGCGTGCGGATCCTCGGCGCGGCGGGTCCCCAGAGCGATGGTTCGCTCGAACAGCCGCCGGCGCAGCGCGCTTTGCTTGTTCACGCCGTGGAGGATGCGCTGGCGCAGCAGCTCGTAGAACCTGGGAACGGCGGCGATGATCGTGGGCCTCGCCTCCAGCATGTTGGCGCCGACCCGGTCGATCCCCTCGGCGTAGAAGATCTCTGCGCCCAGAGCCAACGGCACGAACTGGCCGACGGTGTGCTCGAAGGCGTGGGACAGCGGCAGGAAGGAGAGGAAGGCGTCGTTGCCGGGGCCGATGTCGTGGACGACCTCGATGGCGCCGGCGCAGTTGTGGAGGATGGCCTCGTGCTGAAGCATCACCCCCTTTGGCGTTCCGCCGGTGCCGGAGGTGTAGATGATGCAGGCGAGGTCGGTGGGCGCGACCTGGTCGGCGTTGCACAGCACGTTGCTGTGGTCGCGTTCGCCACGAGCGACCACCTCGTCCCAGGCCAGCACCTGAACCCCCGCCGGCGGCTCCAACCGCGCATCGGCGCCGGGCTTCTCCATCATCACCACGAAGGGTGGCGGGGTATTGGCGCCGGGCTCCATCGCCGCCAGCAGGGTCCGCGCCAGCCGGGCGGTCGAGACGATCGCGCCCTTGGCGCCGCTGTCTTCCAGCAGGTAGCGCTGATCGGCTTCGGTGTTGGTGGTATAGGCGGGAACGGTGACGCCGCCGGTGGCCATGATGGCGAGGTCGCTGATCAGCCATTCCGGGCGGTTCTCTGCGACCACCAGCACCCGGTCGCCATGCTCGATCCCGAGGGCGCGCAGGCCCCGGGCCAGGCCGCAGACACGGGCGGCGACGTCCCTCCAGCCGAGCGGCCGGTAGTGCTGGTCGCGCTTCGCCCAGAGCAGTGGCCGCTCGCCGAACCGGTCGGCCTGGTCGAAGAACATGGTGACCAGGTTCGGCCAGCCGGCCGCCGAGCCCGGGTCCGAGGCCGCGTCGCGCTCCACGGTGCGTCCCCCTTTAACCGTTGCCGGGTACTTCCGGCACCCTTATATGCGCTGCGAGATGAAATGGGGAACGCAATGAACGATGTCGCGGCGGCGGTTGCCCTGGATGCGGGCACAACGGCGGAGCCGCCGGCCTGGAACCTCGCCGATCTTTACGCCGGGCCCGACGATCCCGACCTCGACCGCGACCTGACCCGGGCGCTGGAGGAGGCCAAAGCCTTCCGCGGCGATTTCGAGAGTAAGCTGGCTGCGATCGAACCCGCCCGGTTTGGGGAGGCCATCGGCCGCTACGAGGCGATCTTCGAGCGGCTGAACAAGGCGATGAGCTTCGCCCAGCTGTACTTCGCCGCCGACATGTCCGATCCGGCGCGCGGGCGGTTCCTGCAGACGCTGCAGGAACGCTACAACGCGGTGTCGGCGGAGACGCTGTTCTTCACCCTCGAGCTGAACAAGCTGTCGGACGCCGAGCTGGACGCGAAGCGCCAGGAGCCGGTGGTCGCGCGCTACGCGTCCTGGCTCGCGGACGTGCGCCAGTACAAGCCGCACCAGCTCTCCGACGAGGTGGAGGCGATCCTTCACGACAAGAGCGTCACCGGCCAGCGCGCCTGGAGCCGGCTGTTCGACCAGACCATCGCCGAGCTTCGCTTCGACGCCGACGGCGAGAGCCTGACGCTGGCCGACACGCTCAATCGCCTCGACAACCCCGACGCGGGCGTTCGCCGGACGGCGGCGAAGGCGCTGGGCCAGGGTCTCGGGGCGCGCGCCAGCGTGTTCACGCTGATCGTCAACACCTTGGCCAAGGACAAGGAAGTCGACGACAAGTGGCGGAAGTATCCCCATCCCGTCGCCTACCGCAACCTGACCAACAAGGTCGACGACGCGGTCGTCGAGGCGCTGGTTTCGGCCATTCGTGAGGCCTACGCCGAGCTCGCTCATCGCTACTACCGGCTGAAGGCAGGCTGGTTCGGCCGCGAGAGCCTCGATTACTGGGACCGCAACGCGCCGTTGCCAGGCGACGACAACCGTCGCTTCTCCTGGGACGAGGGCCGCGAGATCGTGCTCGACGCCTTCGGCGGCTTCGACGGGCGGATGGCGGAGCTGGCCGAGCGGTTCTTCGTCCACTCCTGGATCGACGGGGCGCCGCGGCCGGGCAAGGACCCCGGCGCCTTCTGCCACCCGGTAGTGCCGTCGGCCCACCCCTACGTGCTGATGAACTACTACGGCCGCTCGCGCGACGTCATGACGCTGGCGCACGAACTCGGCCACGGCGTGCACCAACTCCTGGCCGCCGAGCAGGGGATGCTGATGGCGGACACGCCGCTGACGCTGGCCGAGACGGCGTCGGTGTTCGGGGAGATGCTGGTGTTCCGCGCCCTGCTCGACCGCCAGGGCGACCCGGCGGCGCGTCGCCGGCTGCTCGCCGGCAAGGTCGAAAGCATGCTGAACACGGTGGTCCGGCAGACCGCGTTTCACGAGTTCGAGCAGCGGGTGCACGGCGAGCGGCGCCTGGGCGAGCTGTCCAGCGAACGACTGGGCGAGATCTGGCTCGACGTGCAGCGCGAGAGCCTCGGCCCGGTGATGCGGTTCGACGATGAGTACCAGTACTACTGGGCCTATATTCCGCACTTCATCCACTCGCCCTTCTATGTCTATGCGTATGCCTTCGGCGACTGCCTGGTGAACTCGCTCTATCAGGTCTATCAGGCGGGGAGCGACGGCTTCGGCGAGAAGTACATCGACATGCTCCGCGCCGGCGGCACCCTGCGTCACGACGAGCTGCTGGCTCCCTTTGGCCTGGCGCCCCGCGATCCGGCGTTTTGGCGACGGGGCCTGGACGTGATCGTGGGCTTCATCGATGAGCTGGAGGCGCTCGATTGAGCACACCCGACGCACCGGCGCGAGGCACGCTTCCAGTGGTGGGACGGCCGGCCGATGACGAGCACGACGGCGCGGTCTTCGAGGGCGGCGCCGACTCGCTGGGCGGCCGGCTCAGGCGCTATGCCAAGGTCGGCACCGCCGTGGGCGGGCTCGCCGCCAGGTTCGCCGGCAACCGCATGTTCGGCCTGTCCATCGACAAGCCGGAGCATGCGGCGGAGCTGACGGCGGCGCTGGGCGGCCTCAAGGGGCCGCTTATGAAGGTGGCGCAGATCCTGTCCACCGTCCCCGATCTGCTTCCCGAGGAATACACGGCCCAGCTCGCCCAACTGCAGACGAATGCGCCGCCCATGGGCTGGCCGTTCGTCAAGCGGCGGATGACCACGGAGCTGGGCACCGGCTGGCAGAGCCGATACGCCACCTTCGAGCACGAGGCCGCCGCCGCGGCCTCCCTGGGCCAGGTCCACCGGGCGGTCAGCCACGACGGCCGCAGGCTCGCCTGCAAGCTGCAGTACCCGGACATGGCCTCGGCGGTCGAGGCCGACCTGCAGCAGCTCAAGGTGATCCTCTCCATCTACCGCCGCTACGACCGGGCCATCGACCCGTCGAACGTCCTGGTGGAGCTGACCACCCGGCTCCGGGAAGAACTCGACTACCGCCGCGAGGCGTGCAACATGGCGCTCTACGGCGAAATGCTGAAGGACGAACCGGGCGTGCACGTCCCGGAGCCGCTGCCAGAGCTCTCCACCGACCGGCTGTTGACCATGAGCTGGCTCGACGGTGAGCCGATCCTCAGCTACGTCGACCAGCACCTGGACGAGCGCAACGCCGTCGCCAGCAACATGTTCCGCACTTGGTACGTGCCATTCTACGAGTATGGCGTGCTGCACGGCGACCCGCACCTCGGCAACTACACCGTTCGCGACGACCGATCGATCAACCTCCTTGACTTCGGCTGCATCCGCATCTTCCGCCCGTCGTTCATCCGCGCCGTCATCGACCTCTACTGGGCGCTGCTGAACGACGACCAGGACCTCGCCGCCCACGCCTACGAGGTGTGGGGCTTCAAGAACCTGAACCGCGAGGTGATGGCGATCCTCAACCAGTGGGCCAAGTTCCTCTACCGGCCGCTGATGGAGGACCGGGTTCAGCCGATCCAGGAGGACGGGAACACCCTCTACGGCGCCCAGATCGCCGGCAAGGTGCAGCGGGAACTGCGCGATATCGGCGGGGTGACGCCGCCGCGCGAGTTCGTGCTGATGGACCGCGCCGCCATCGGGCTGGGCAGCGTCTTCACCCGGCTCGGCGCCGAGGTGAACTGGCACCGGATGTTCCACGACCTGATCCAGGATTTCGACGTCGACGCCATCGCCGAGCGCCAGGGCCGCGCGCTGGCTGCGGCGGGGCTGCCGCAGCCGGAGTAGGGGCCGAGGGTCCGGTCGCGGCGGCGGGACGGTGCGGCGGGACGGGGCAGGGGAAGGGGAGGGATTGGCATGATCATCACCACCACCGACGGGGTCGAGGGGCGGCGGACCATCGACTACCTCGGCGTCGTCAGCGGCGAGGCGGTCATGGGCACCAACGTCTTTCGCGATTTCTTCGCCGGCATCCGCGACGTGGTCGGCGGCCGCTCGGGCTCCTACGAGAAGGAGCTGCGCCGGGCGCGAACCATGGCGCTGGAAGAGATGGCGGAGAAGGCCGAGGAACTGGGCGCCGACGCGGTGGTCGGCGTCGACCTCGACTACGAGCACCTCGGCGCCGGCGACCGCTCGATGCTGATGGTCAGCGCCAACGGCACCGCGGTGAAGCTGGCGAAGTAGCATAGTTCGCCCAATAGGGTTCCTCGGGTTCTGATAAAGCTGACCTGAGGGA
>JAXMOZ010000025.1:0-38023 GCA_034382075.1 Rhodospirillales bacterium | reverse complement strand
GGCCGCAGCGCATCCCGCACATGCAGCCGGTGATCGCGATGATGATGCCGAAGATGATGGACTTGCCGACGCCGACGGCGAAGTCGCCGACGCCGAGGAAGGCCAGCGTCTGGTGGTAGTACTGGATGGGCGACAGGTCGAGGAGGAAGACGCCGACGAAGAAGCCGCCGAAGATGCCGACGAAGATGGCGTAGAGGCAAAGCAGCGGCATCATCAGGACCAGCGCCAGCATCCTCGGCAGGACGAGGAAGTCCATCGGCGGAATGCCGAAGGTCTGCAGGGCGTCGACCTCTTCGTTCACCTGCATGGTGCCGATCTGTGCGGCGAACGCGGCGCCGGTGCGGCCGGCCATGATGATCGCCGCCATCATCGCCCCCATCTCCCGGCTTATGCCGATGGCGACCAGGTTGGAGACGAAGATCTGCGCGCCGAACATGCTGAGCTGCAGGGCGCCGACGAAGGCGAGGATGACGCCGACCAGGAAGCTGATGAGCGAGACGATCGGCAGCGCCTGGGCGCCGACCTCCTGGATCACCAGGACCAGGTCGGAGCGGCGGAAGCGTGCCTTGCCGGTGAACAGCCGGCCGGTGGCCAAGGCCACCTCGCCGACGAAGCTGGTGGCGTCGGTGGCGCTGGCGAGCCAGCCTTGCGCCCTCTGTCCGACCCGGGCGAGGAAAGGTTCGGTCTCGCCCTCGCGGCGCGCGCCCTTCTTCTCCGGAACGGCCCCGGCGAGAGCCAGGAGCTTGCGCGCACCTTCGGGAACCGCGGTCGCGTCGACGGCGATTCCCCGGGCCGCGGCCTGGGTCTTGACGGCGGTAAGGAAGGTGAGCAGGCCGGAGTCCCACTCGCTCACCTCGCCGGCGGCGATGACCAGCCGCTTCGGCTTCGGCGATGCGTCCAGCCGTTGGCCCACGTCTTCCGGCGACGGCCGATCGCTGTGCACCGTCCACGGCCCGGCAAGGCGCAACTCCAGCGCGCCGTCCCCCAGCGAACGAGCTTCCAGTGCCGCCTTCGCCGGCAATTGCGCCGAGAGTGCCACCACGATGCTGTTTGTTATTGACCCGCGCGAGGTGCTCACTACTCCGCGCGGCCGCCCCGGTCAATGAGGCTTGTTGGCGGCTTGTAGCAGCCGGCATTCCCTGTGCGCGCTACTGGCGCTGTCCTGGCACAAGAGCGGCGGTGGATCGCGTTTGGCGCGTCTGTAAGCAAGCGGTTATAGAGGAACCGATGCAAGGCCGGCCGGTAGGCCGGGTCGGGCTCCGTTACGACATCGTCACCGGCTCAGGTGTGTCTCCTGGAAGAGACCTTCGGCGTCATGCTGTTCTTCAAGGCCATGGCTGCGGGCTTCGTCATCGCCGTGCCGGTTGGCGCGATCGGGGCGATGTGCATGCGCCGCGGGCTGCAGGGACGCTGGATGGTCAGCCTGCTGACCGGGCTGGGCGCGGCCACGGCCGACACCTGCCTCGCCGGCGCGGCGATGTTCGGCCTGTCGCTGGTGACCGAGTACCTCAACGCCCACGAGCAGTGGCTGCGCATCGTCGGCGGCCTGTTCCTGATCTACATCGGCGTCCGAATGGTCCGCTCCCGGCAGCTCAAGATCACGGAAACGGCGCGCCCGCAGCTCGTGCAGATGCGCCACTGGCGCATCTGGCTCAGCGCCTTTGGCACCGGTTTCGGCCTCACGATCATCAACCCCGCGACCTTCCTCGCCTTTATCGCCGTCTTTGCCGGGCTGGGCCTGCTTCCGGGCCAGGCGAACGGCCTGGTGCAGCTATGGGCCATCATCGTCGGCGTCTTTGCCGGCTCGATGCTGTGGTGGTGCGTGCTCACCGGGATGTCCTTCGCCGCCCGGCACAAGCTGCCGCTCGGCATCCTCTCCGCGCTCAACACCTGCCTCGGGCTCTTCGTCGCCGGCCTCGGCGTATTCGGACTGCTGACATACTTCGAGCTGTCGCTATAACTCCGGGCGTCAGCTGCTTCATGATCCGCGGACTGTCGGCTGGCGTAACCCGCTCAGCAACCGCAGTTCGAAGATCCGCTCATGCCCCGCGACTACGACCATCTCCCGCGCCGCCTGGACATTGCCGTGATCGGCACAGGCATCGCGGGGCTCTCTGCCGCGTGGCTGCTGAGCAAGGTCCACAACGTCAGCGTCTACGAGCAGGACGGCCGCGTCGGCGGACATTCCAACACCGTTTTCGTCCCCGGCCGCTCTGGCCCGATCCCGGTCGATACCGGCTTCATCGTCTACAACGAGCTCAACTACCCGAACCTGACCGCGCTCTTCGCCCACCTGGGGGTGGAAACCCAGCCGAGCGAGATGTCGTTCGCCGCGTCGCTGCAGGGCGGCGACCTGGAGTACTCCGGGTCGAACCTCATCGGCCTGTTCGGGCAGCGGCGGAACCTGGTCAGGCCGCGCTTTTGGCGGATGCTGCGCGACATCCTGCGGTTCTATCGCGAGGCGCCCCGGCTGCTCGACGACGAGGCGGCGACGACCCTCGGCGAGTACCTGGAGCGGGAGGGCTACTCCGACGCCTTCGTCGACGACCACCTGCTGCCCATGGCCGCCGCGATCTGGTCCACCGATGTCGCCTCGATGCGCGATCATCCGGCGCGCGCTTTCCTTCGCTTCTGCCTCAACCACGGACTGATGCGGGTTGCCGGCCGGCCGCAGTGGCGGACAGTCACCGGCGGCAGCCAGGCGTACGTGCGGCGGCTCAGCGCCGCCTTCGCCGACCGCATCATGGTCAACGCCAGGGTCAGCGCGATCACCCGCGGTCCCGCCGGCGTGATCGTCCACGACGCCAACGGCACGACGACCCGCTTCGACCATGTGGTCATCGCCGCCCACGCCGATCAGGCGTTGGCGATGTTGGCCGATCCCAGCGGCGACGAGCATCGTCTTCTCGGCGCCTTCCGCTACAGCAAGAACACCGCCATCCTGCATCAGGACGAACGGCTGATGCCGAGGCGGAAGGGGGTGTGGGCGAGTTGGAACTACATTGGTAGCGGCGGCGGTGGCGGGGACGCGGGCTCGTCGGCCGAGGCGGGCCAGGTGTGCGTCACCTACTGGATGAACCGGCTGCAGAGCCTGGATGCCGACGTGCCGCTGTTCGTCACCCTCAACCCCACCGAGCCGCCGGCGGCGGGAAGGATCCTGAAGACGTTCCAGTACGACCACCCGATGTACGACGCCGCCGCCTTGCGGGCCCAGGCCGGCCTTTCGACGCTGCAGGGCCAACTCAACACTTGGTATTGCGGCAGCTACTTCGGCGCCGGCTTCCACGAGGACGCGCTTTCGTCGGGCCTGGCCGCAGCCGAGGCTCTGGGCGGGATCGTCCGGCCGTGGCTGGCGGCGACCGGCGAGCCGCAGGCCGCGGCCGAAGGCTTCCGAAGCGCCGCGGAATGAGCGAGCGGCGCTCCTGCCTCTTCTTCGGCGCTGTCCTTCACCAGCGGCTGCGGCCGAAACGCCACCGCTTGGCCTATGGCGTCTTCTCGCTCTACCTCGACCTGGACGAACTCGAACTCCTGGCCTCGTCCCTGCGGCTCTTCTCCCACGACCGGTTCAACCTGTTCAGCTTCTATTCCGGCGACCACGGCGGCAGTCCGGCCGAGCCGTTGCGGCGCTGGGTCGAGCAGACGCTGGCGCAGGCGGGCATCGGCCTTCCCGGCGGCGCCATCCGGCTGCTCTGCTATCCCAGGGTCTTCGGCTACGTCTTCAACCCGCTCAGCGTCTTCTACTGCTTCGACCGCGACGATACGCTCAAGGCGCTGATCTACGAGGTGAACAACACCTTCGGCGAGCGCCACACCTACCTCATCCCGGTTGAACACAGCGAGGCGGGTGCGATCCGTCAAGCCTGCGACAAACAGTTCTACGTCTCGCCGTTCATGCCGGTGGCCGGCCGCTACCAGTTCAGGGTGGAGCGGCCCGGGGAGACGCTCGGCCTCGTCATCAACTACGGCGACGACGCCGGCCCCCTCCTGCACGCGTCGTTCCGCGGCCGGCGCATTCCGCTGGACGACCGGGGGCTGTTGCGCGCGGCGATCCGCTACCCGCTGATGACCTTCAAGGTGATCGCCGGCATCCACTGGGAAGCGGCGAAGCTGTGGCGAAAGCGGGTGCCGTTGATCGACCGGCCGCCGCCCCCGGCTTATCCCGTGACCGTAGTCAGAGCCAACGAACCGTGACATCCAGCTCGACATCCGCTCCCGCCCGCGAACAGGCAGGCGTTCGCCGCCGCGTGCCCGACCGGGGCATCCCCGGCGACCTCTGGTCGCGTGGGTTCATCAACCTGGCCGCGCGGATCGCCGCCGGCGAAGTCTCGGTGGTGTTTCCCAACGGCAGCCAGCGCACCTTTGCCAACCGCGAGCGCAGCGGCCCCCGGGCGGTGCTGCGCATCAGCCGCACCCGGGCGCTGCGCCGGCTTGCGCTGGGCGGCGACATCGGCTTTGCCGAGGCCTACATGGACGGCGACTGGAAGAGCCCGGACCTGACCGCGCTGCTGGAACTCGCGCTGGTCAACGAGGTGCACGCCGGCGAGTTCGAGCCGGGCCTGGCGCAGCGGTTGATCAACAGCATCCGCCATCGCCTCCGCAGCAACACCCCCGCCGGCAGCCGGCGCAACATCGCCTACCACTACGACCTCAGCAACGCCTTCTACCGGCTGTGGCTGGACGGAGGCATGAGCTACTCGTCGGCGCTGTTCGAAAGCGACGACCAGCCGCTGGCCGAGGGTCAGGTGGCGAAGAACCGCAGGCTGGCGTCCACCCTCGGGCTGCGCCCCGGCCACCGTGTGCTCGAGATCGGCTGCGGCTGGGGCGGCTTCGCCCTCATGGCCGCGCGCGACTATGGCTGCCGGGTGGTCGCCATCACCCTGTCGCGAGCCCAGCGCGATTACGCCGCGGACCAAGCGCGCGCGGCCGGGCTCGCCGACCGGGTCGAGATCCGCCTTCAGGACTATCGCGACGTGCAGGGGCGCTTCGACCGGGTGGCCTCCACCGAGATGTTCGAGGCGGTGGGGGAGCGGTACTGGCCGCTGTTTTTCCGGCTGTTGCGCGAGCGGCTCGACGACGGCGGGATCGCCGCGCTGCAGGTGATCACCATCGACGAGAAGCGGTTCGCCACCTACCGGCAGCGCCCCGACTTCATCCAGAAATACATCTTCCCCGGCGGGATGCTGCCGTCGCCGACGGCTTTTCGCCAACAGGCCGCGGCCGCGGGCTTCGAGATCGGCGACGAACTCAGGTTCGGCGCCGCGTACGCCCGGACGCTGGCCGAGTGGCAGCACCGCTTCCAGCGTGCCTGGAGCGACATCGAGCCGCTGGGGTTCGACCGCCGCTTCAAGCGGATGTGGGAGTACTACCTCGCCTACTGCGAGGCGGGGTTCCGCGCCGGATCGATCGACGTGGGTCAGTTCCGGCTCGTCAAGAGTTGACAGGCGAAGCCGGTATGGGGCAGCGAGACAGCATCCGCCGGTCGACCCTGCTGCTCTACGCCCTTCCGGCGTTCGCGCTGGCGATGCCGACCATCCCGGCGTACGTCTACTTGCCCACCTTCTACGCCGAAACCTTGGGCCTCGGGCTGGCTGCGGTGGGCGCAGTGCTGTTGATCGCGCGCGTCCTCGACGTGGTGACCGACCCGCTGATCGGCATCGCCTCCGACCGGCTCCCCACCCGCTGGGGCCGGCGAAAGCCCTGGATCATCGCCGGCGGCCTGATCGCCGCGGTGGCGCTGATCCAGCTGTTCCAGCCGCAAACGGACGTTGGTCCCGCGCACCTGCTGGTCTGGTCGATCGCGCTCTACCTCGGCTGGACGCTCGTGGCCGTGCCCTACGCCGCCTGGGGTGCGGAGCTTTCCTCCGACTACCACGAGCGCGCCCGGATCACCGGCGCCCGCGAGGCGGCCATGGTTCTGGGGGTCGTCGCCGCCGGCGGCCTGCCGTCGCTCATCGCCTATCTCGGCTACGAGCAGACGACGGGCCTCGCCGCCGTCGCCTGGCTCGCGATTGCCGCGGGCGCGCCGGCGATCCTGTTGCTGGTCTGGCGGGTGAAGGACGGCGCCGGCTCCGCTGAGAACGCAAGGAGCGCCCAGCCACCGCCGCGGCTCACCCGGCAGAGCCTGTCGGCGCTGCTGGCCAACCGGCCGTTCGTTCGCCTGCTGGCCGGCTGGTTCGTCAACGGCCTGGCCAACGGCCTGCCCGCGGTGCTCTTCCCGCTCTACCTGCAGCACGCCTTGGGCGCCGGCACCGCCGCGAGCGGGGTCCTGATCATGGCCTATTTCGTCGCCGGCGTTGCCGCCATTCCCGCCTGGCTCGTGCTAAGCCGCCGCTTCGGCAAGCACCGGGTCTGGTGCTGGGCGATGATCATGGCGTGTCTCGCCTTCGTCTGGGTGCCGTTCCTCGAGCCGGGGCAGATCGCCGCCTTTTTCGTCATCTGCGTCGTCACCGGCATGGCGTTGGGCGCAGACCTCGCCCTGCCGCCGGCGATGCAGGCCGACGTCATCGACCTCGACACGCTGCGGACGGGGCAGCAGCGGGCGGGGCTGTTCTTCGCGCTGTGGAGCATGAGCACCAAGCTGGCGCTGGCTCTCGCCGTCGGACTGGCGTTCCCGGCGCTGGATGCGCTGGGCTTCGTCGCCGGCGGGGAAAATGATCGCGAGACGATCCTGTGGCTCGCCGTGATCTACGCCTGGGTTCCGACCGTACTGAAAGTGTGTGCGATCGCCATGATCTGGAGCCATCCCATGTCGGCCAAGCGCCACGACATCGTTCGCCGGCGGCTGGACGCTATGGCCAAGCGGAGCCTGAGCGGATCGACATGACGAGGCTTTCGCGGCTCCTTCTTATTGCTCCTGTTCTCGCCCTAGGCAGCTGTGGGACGATGAAACCTGAAGATTTCGCGGATCGCGGCCCCGCCCTGGTTCTTGAGGATTACTTTTCCGGCAGGACGAAGGCTTGGGGAATCTTCGAGGACCGCTTCGGCGACCTGCGCCGCGAGTTCGTCGTCGACATCGACGGCAGCTGGGACGGCCGCGAACTCGTGCTCGACGAGCAGTTCGTCTATGCCGACGGCGAAACCGACCGGCGGGTCTGGCGGATCGTTCGCACCGGCGAGCACTCCTACCGTGGCGAGGCCGCCGACGTGGTCGGTCCGGCGGAGGGCACCGTGTATGGCAACGCGCTGAACTGGCGCTACGACTTCGATCTCGACATCGGCGAGCGGACCATTCGGGTGAGCTTCGACGACTGGATGTTCCTCCAGCCGGACGGGATCCTGATCAACCGCGCCAAGGTGCGGAAGTGGGGCTTCGAGCTGGGCAGCGTGACGCTGTTTTTCCGCCGGACGGACGGGATGGACGACGGCGCAAAGGCGGTGACGCAGTAGCGCTCACGTAAACCGCATCAACCAGCCGAAGCCGATGTTGGCGCGGCTTTCCGGCCAAGCTATCTGGACCGCCTCTTGGGCAGTCGCTCGACATCTGGATGAGCGGATGCCGTTTTGGCTCGGCCATGCGCCGGGTAGAAGGATGGATCGACGCGCCGGCGCGCACTGTCGCGCTTGCGCCATATCTGTGGGTCGGCCCGTCCGTCCACGAACAGGAAATTGGCTTCGCCGTCGAAATGGCGCGCGACGTAGCCGTATTCGCTCAGCCTTTTGGTCAGATCTCTCACCCTTGCCATCGTTCCCGCACCGGGGAAGTTGAGTTCGTCGATCTCGAGGGCCAACTGCCGAGGCCGGATCCCGCGCTCGATGATGTCGTTGACGACGGCAACCTCTGCATTCTCGACGTCCAGCTTGATGAGCGGGAGGCGCGAAATCGCGTACTTTTTCACGAGCCCGGCGATGGTCGTCGCCGGAACGGTGATGCGTTCCTGGCCGTTTTTATTCTTCATGACCGACAGCGATACGTGCGACGGGTTCACCGGGAACCACAGCGTGAGGCTCTCGTCGCGGTTCCAAATCGCCAGGGGCTCGAGGATCAGCTTTGTGAAGTCGACGCCGGCGGCGTCATACGTCCCTGGGCCGTTATTGATGGCGATGGTCCCGCCTCGGGCTGCGGCGTTCCTGAGCTGAGCATAGTGGGCGACAGCGCGCGGCGTGGGATCGACGATCACGATCGTGCATCCGGTTCGCTTCTGAAGGCCCAAGTCGAACGACAGGTCCTCGCCTGCGCCGCACGAGATGACAACGTCACTCGGCATGATTTCGTTCGTCATCGCCGTGTCCAGCCACCAGCCGCCGTAGCGCGTTCCCAGGTATTCCAGCCGATCCGTATCGCGTCCGCCGGGGATGGTCTTGTATCGGACGAAGCCCAGCTTGCGGATCTTGCCAGCGACCTTGTCGGCAAAAACGGAAAAAGTGCCCATTTCTTCCCTCGCTGATACGGAGCAGAACTTCCCTGTCCAAGACAATGACCTAGGAGTTTCGGCCAATCATTGCTGATTGCTAGGTGCATCGCTCAAGCGGGGCCGAGAGCCTCAAGGTGCCCGCAAGCGCAGCCACCAAGATCCGCCTGAACAGCCGTTTATCGACTCGGTCGTGTGCGGCCGCAGACGCCACATCCTGCACGTGTCGTCGTTCCGCGCGCGTCATGGCAAACCGCCACATCCCGCGCGTCTTCGCCATTCGTAGCATGTGAATGCGGCAGAGGTTTGATGCCGGTTTGATCCTTCGGGCCTCACCGGGCGGGCCACACCGGGGGCAGTCGAAGGCACCAGCGGACCGGCCACGAGCCGTCGAGCAGCCAGGGACGGGTTCTACCGCCCTGCGGCGCGCAAGCGAACGTGGGGCGTTCGCCGCGCGCGGGCGCCCGACGAAGCGGGCCGGTCAAGGCAGCGCACTGCTACGCCTCTTGCCGGCCCGCAGTTGCGGTGTTGCGGTTCTCGTCCTCAGACAGGACGGCCGCTGGTCCTACTTCCCGGTGAAGCCGGTCGGCGCCTTGGCAACCTTCTCGTCGGTCAGCGTCTTCATGAAGGCGACGATCGCGTCTTCCTCCTCCTCGCTCAGCCCGAGTGCGCCCAGCTTCTTGCCGTTCAGCAGCTCGTCGTTGACGTTGCGCTCCACCTCCGGCGGCGGCCAGGTGCCCACGTCGCGGGTGTTGTAGAAGTGGACGACCTCCTTGAGGCTCTTCAGCGCGCCGTTGTGCATGTAGGCCTTCGGCCAACCCTTGCCCGGCCGCGCATCGACGTTGCGGATCGTCGGCACCCGGTGCTTGCTCCGGGTTCTTTGGCACGCCGATGTTGTCGAAGGTGTTGTCGGTAAACAGCGGCGGCACGCCACCCGGCCCCGCCTCGTGGCCGACGTGGCACTCGGAGCAGTATTCGCCGAACTCGATCAGCCCGGCGAACTCCTGCTCGGTGAGGATCCCGCCCGGATCGAGCCTGCCCTTGTCGCCGGTGCCGAGGCCGCAGATCGCGGCTTTCTTGTCGGGCTCCTCGGGCTCCAGGGCGGTCATGCAGGCGCGCCAGTACCTGTCGAACCGCGAGCTGAACGAGTTGACCTCCGACGAAGCCTCGTAAGCGGCGATCGACAGGCCGATCCGGTCGTACGTCGCGGCGATGGCAGCGGTGCTGCAATCCAGCGCGCCTGGTCCATACGCTTCGTCGAACAGGACCGCGTAACGTGACGCGGCGACGTGGTCGCAGACCGCCTGAGCATCCGGCATGTTCTGCTCCACCGGGTTCAGCGGCGGGCCCAGCGCCTGCTCCGCGGTTGGGTTCCCCAGGCGCTCGCCGCTTGCCCGCCCGTCCCAGAACACCCCGCCCACGAACACCTCCGCGTCGGCGTCGTAGCGGAAGGTCGGGCTGAACGACGCGTAGGCCGAACTCGGCGGCTTGCGGTTGCCGAACAGCCTCGGGTCGGCGCCGCGATAGACCGAGCCGTGCAGGTTGATCCCGCCGATGGCCCCCGTCCACCCGGCCTTCGGGGCGTGACAGGTCGCGCACGACATGGACGCGGCCGGGGTGGAGATGTTGTCGAAAAAAAGATACTTGCCGAGTTCTTCCTGCGGCGATAGCGGCGCCGCCAAAGCCCCGATACTGCCCATCGCGGCAAAAGCGCCGGTCGCGGCGAGCAGCCCCCAATGCTTCGTAGCCATGGTTGTCCCTTTCCCGCATCGATCCGGATGCCGCGCCGGCACCGGAGCATGGCCCTGCTGGGGTCTGACGGCACCCGTACGAGCCCAAGACCCACCTATTGACGGCGTTCAACGTCAGCCACGCAGGACAAGCGTACCCCAATAGAGGGACAAGTAAACCCATACTGTGCGCTAATGGCTCTCATTACCGGCAAAAGGATTCCACGAGTGTTCTACAGCCGTGCTGCATTGTTCTGGACAACTCGACCAGAGGACAACGCAGATCGTGTAGGTGTTGGGTGAATAGCTGGCGGAACGTATGCCCGCCCGCAAGCACGCGCGTTCCGATCGCGCGCGTCGACCGCAGCCGCGACGGCGGGAGGTCTACGGTCGGGAGCGCTCCGTCTCGCTCTTAACAAGACGCTCGCCGATGCCGCGGGTCAGCGCGAAGTAGAGCGAGTAGGGCAGACAGCGGGCGATTTTCAGGCCCCAGGTGAAGCGCTTGGGAAAGGTCACCTCGAAGCGCTTCGACTTCAGACCGGCGACGATGCGCCGGGCGGCGGCGTCGACGTCCATGAGGAACGGCATCTCGAAGGTGTTGCGGTCGGTGAGCGGCGTCTTGACGAACCCCGGATTGATGAGCGTGAGCTTGACCCCGTAGTGGTCGAGTTCGGGCTTCAGCGCCTCGCACATCGTGATCAGCGCCGACTTGCTGGCGCCGTAGGCCGAGGCCGAAGGCAGGCCGCGGTAGCCGGCGATGGAGGCGACGACGGCGATGTGGCCTCGGCGGCGTTCGATGAAGCGGGGCAGCACGGCGGCCAACGGGTTCACCGTGCCCATGAAGTTGGTCTCCATGATCCGGCGGACGGTGGCGACGTCGAACCGCGCGGCGGTGAGCGGAGTGTGGGTGCCGGCGTTGAGGATGACGAGATCGAGCGGGCCCATGTCCGCCTCGATCGCCCGGGCGGCGTCCCGCACCGCCGCCTCGTCGGTCACGTCCAGCGGGTAGGGCTTGGCCGCACCGGCGGTTTCCGAAGCCAGGCTCTCCAGGTCGGCGCGGGTGCGCGCGCTTGCGGCGACCCTGGCGCCGTCCTGGACGAGGCGTTTGACCACCGCCCGGCCGATCCCCTTGCCGGCGCCGGTGCACCACACGAGCGTCATCGCAGGGAAGCCGGGTTCAGGAGCGCGAGGAGACGCGGTCGATGCCGCAGGTCACGCAGACGTACTCGATGCTGGATCCGTCCTTGGCCGGAAAGCGCATCTTCACCCACCGGCCCTCGGCGTCGTACCAGACCTCGTTGTCGAGCTCGCCGCTGTACACGTACCGCCGGGCAGTGACGGCGCGGCCGTCGGCCAGCGTCACCGTCTCGCTGGCGGCCGGGGAAATGTCGACCCGGTTGACGCGGCCGGTGATGGTGTTGATCACCGCGTCGTCGCCGACGACGGCGTAGGCCCAGTGCTCGGTCGGCAGGGTCGCACGCGCCGCGCTGGCCGTGCCTTGCGGCCCGGACACGAGAAGCCCCTGGCCGCCATCGGGCCGGTCGTCGCCCGGGAATGGCCGGAGGTCCACGCCGCCGCGAAACCCGCCGAGGAGCCGCAGCAGGGCTGACTTCGGGCTGAAACGCTCCGGGCGATCAGTACGCCGCGCGGTCGATCCTGACGCCGTCGATGCACACCAGCCGGAGCGCCGGCCGGCGGGAACGGGAGGCGACGACGGCGGACGAGGCCGTCTCGCGGCTCGGTCGTCTGCGGGCGGAAGGGGCCCGGGCCGCGGGCTTGTGCCGCAGCCTGGGCGGTTGCGGCTCCACCCAGCGGTGCATCAGCTCGCCCCAGAACAGCCACCAGAACATTTCGCCTCGCCCGCGACCAGAAGAAGCCTGATCTGCACGTATAGGCGGAAGACCCTGCGGTGGCAACACGCGTGTCAGCGAGATGTCACGAACCCTGCCGGGCCCCCGGCGGTCCGCAGATCCTCCAGAACGCGCGAAAGCCGGGCGGATGCCCGGCTTTCCTTAGCTGGTCCTTAAGGCGCCGCCGCCGCAGCATCGCGAGCCGCGACCCGGCGCAGCGCCTGGGGAGACCGGGTTTACGAGCCGACCGCCTTGCGGAGCTCCTGCGGCGCCTCTTCCGCGCGCTCGCTCAGCGGCTGGGCGCCCTCGCGGAAGATCTCCAGGGCGGACTCCAGCATGTTCTGGCTCTCCTGCATGTAGTCTTCCACCATGCTCCGGCCGTAAGCGGTCTGCTGCTCGACGACCTGCTGTAACACCTGGGGGCCGCTCAGCGCCCTCAGCATGTCGAAGTCCTTTTGCAGCCGGGCGCCGAAGAAGCGCATGAGGTGCTCTTGATAGCTCAGCGCGCCGCGCATCGTGATCGACCAGGCCTGTACGAAGGCTTCGGTGTTGGCGCGCATCACCTCGGTGAGGTGCAAGGCGCCCTCGTAGACGTCGGCCGCTTCGCCCGTTGGCGCGGGCTGGCGGATGTCATCCTTTGCCGTTGCGTAGTCCATCGAAGATCTCCTTCCTGTATAGCCGCTCTGTCGTTCGTGAAAAACCGCAAGCGTGGATGCGTTACCGGACAATGACCAAGCGCCGATGACCCAGTGATGGGCGGAAGAAGAACTTTTTGTTGCACCTGCGTTGGCCACCGTCCCCTTCCGCAATAAGGAGATGGGCCGGGCCGCATGCAAGCCCTGTACTTGTGGTTCAAGATGAACAGTGTGCGGCGGTGGGGGGCGGGCTCAGCCGCGAGGTTCGTATGCCAAGCCGCTCAGCCCGCTTGGCGGGTCCGCCGGCTCTCGTAGGCCTTCAGGTGGCAGTAGGTGGCCGCGAGCCGCGGGGTCGCGACGCCGAGGGCGGCCGCCCGGGCGATGAGATCGCCGATGATGTGGTCGGCCTCGATCCGCCTCCCGGCCTCGATGTCGCGCAGCATCGAAGCAGCGAAGCTGGAGCCGGGCTCGGTCAGCACGCCGCGGATCCGCGCCATCGTCTGCTGGCGCGGCGCGGAGCCGGCGGCGGTGGCAATGGCGGCGCACTCGGCCAAGGTCTCGCCGATGAGCGGCTCACCCCCGGGCGCGGCGACGATGTCGCCGATCGGCGCGCGCATCAGGCAGGTGACGGCCGCGAGCGTCGCCAACAGCACCCACTTCTCCCACATCTCCAGCCCGATGTCGTCGCTCAGCTGGACGTCGAAGCCGCGGCCGGAGATCTCGCCGAGGAGCGCTTCGCAGAAGCTGCGCTGCTCCGCCGTCCGGGCGCCGAAGACCAGCAGGTGGGTGCGGTTGAGGTGGCGGACGGTTCCGTCCTCGGCCAGCGTCGAGGCGATCTGGCACAGCCCGCCCAGCACCCGCTCCGTCCCGAAGGCGGCGTCGAGCCGGTCGAGGTGGGCAAGGCCGTTCAGCACCGGCAGCACGCGGGTTCCTTCGCCCACCGCCGGGCGGACCGCGGCGATGGCGTCGTCGAGGTCGTAGGCCTTGCAGCTCAGCACGACGAGGTCGTAGCTCGCGCCGGCGAGGCCGTCGCCGGTGATCGCCTTGACCGGCGTGGCCGCGTTGCCCAGCGGGCTTTCGATCCTGAGCGGCCGATCCCGCATCCGGGCGGCCCGCGCCGGGCGAACCAGGAACGTCACGTCGCTGTCGGCCGCAGCCAAGCGGCCGCCGAAGTATCCGCCGGTGGCGCCGGCGCCGAGGAACAAGAGCTTCATGGCAGAGCAACCCACAGCGGCGGAGAAAGTTCGATCTGAGGCTTCGGCCGCCTGGTGCCGCTGCCGCCGGCTGCGCTGTTCGCGGCGACGCCACGCCTCGGCCGGAGGACCCGAGGTTGGCTTAAGCTTCCCCGAACTCCCTTTGGCAAGGCCGCGGTGCGGCCGATACGCTCGACCTCTCCGAACAGCCCGCGCGGGTTTCCAGGAGCGGTTTTGCCGCGCCGCCTCGTCGGCTTCGTCCAACACCAAGTGCAGCTCCACCCGCCTGCCCTTCTTGATCATGCCGATCGTGACGTGGCGCTCGGAGAGAGCGTTGACGCTCCTGGAAGGCTGGGCGGATGGCGTACGTGTCGAGGTCGGGGGAGCCGATTAGCTTGTTCTTTGGAACCCAACCCCCAGCAGGGCCCGCTTCAGCCGGGAACATGAGCGGCTAATGCAGCGTCGGGACGTTGGTCAGCGCCTTCCACAGGCCGCGGAACAGCCCGTCCTCGAGCCTCGAGAACTCCGGCACCCTGGCGTCCAGGTCCTCGCCCAGGACCACGAGCCGGTCCGCCATCTGCGGCAGGTGCAACTCCTCCTCGGCAAGCAGCCCCTTGAGCGAGATGTTGAGCCCGCTCTCGCTCAGCACCTCGTGATAGAGCCGGTAGGCCCAGATCGCCCGCAGCTCGACGATCATGGAGACGTAGAGGTACGGCACTTCGGCCGGGACATCGGCTTCGAGCATGCGGCTGATGCTGGCGTCGAGCCTGCCGAAATACATCTTCGCCGACGATGGCGTCATGGCGTCCACGTCGGAGTAGTCGAGCTGCCGGCCCGCCACCTTCTCGGCGGTGCGCTTGAAGAAGAAGGCGTGGCGGGCCTCCTCGGCCAGGTGCTTCAGCGTCTCGCAATCCAGCGGCCCGTGGGTCTGGCTGGTCATGATCTTGCGGCTGCCGATGTGCTCGAGCAGCGACAGCGTGTTCAGAAAGCGGGCGTGCTCTTCCGGCCTGTGGCACAGGGTGGCGAGGTGGCGGCGCACGGGCTCGACCAGATCGGCGCTCTGCCGCTCAATTCCCGATAATGTCCAGGGACCGTTCGATGACATCGTAGATCCGTTCCAGGTCGGTTTCAGGGATGCAGTAGGGCGGCAATACGTACACGACGTTTCCCAACGGGCGCAACAGCACCCCTTCCGCCAGGTAGTGAGCGTAGAGCGTCTGCCCGACGGACGCGAGGTATCCGCCCTCGGGCACGGCGATCTCGATGGCGGCGATAGTCCCCGACTGGCGAACGTCGGCCACCTGCGGGCGGCCGCGAAAGCCCGGCAGGCGCCGCTCGTGGAACGCGGCGATGGCGGCGATGCGCTCGAACACGGGCTCCTCGTCCCAGATCTCCAGCGACGCCAGCGCCGCCGCGCAGGCGATCGGGTTGCCGGTGAACGAGCTGGAATGAAAGAACATCTTCCCGCGCTCGGGGCCGTAGAAGCCGTCGTAGATCTCGCGGGTGGCGAGCGTCGCGCCCATGGGCAGGACCCCGCCGGTCAGCCCCTTGGACAGGCACAGCAGGTCCGGGACGACGCCGGCCTGCTCGCAGGCGAACAGCGTCCCGGTGCGGCCGAACCCGGTCATCACCTCGTCGGCGATGAGCATGACGCCGCGCTCGCGGCAGAGGTCGGCCAGCGCCTTCAGCACCCACGGCGGATACATCCGCATGCCGCCGGCGCCCAGCACCAGCGGCTCGAAGATGAAGGCGGCGATCTCGCCTTCGGCCTCCGCCAGCAGCGCCGAAAGCGCGTCGATGCTCGCCTGCTCCCGGCCCGCGGCGGGGAACGGCAGGTGGTCCACCTGGAACAGCATCGGCTGGTAGGCCGCGGAGAACACGCTGCGGTGGCCGACCGACATCGCCCCGAAGGTGTCGCCGTGATAGCCGTCCTCGATGGCGATGATCCGAGGCCGGCTGATCCCCCGGTTGTGCCAATAGCCTACCGCCATCTTCACCGCCACCTCGACGGCGGTCGAGCCGCTGTCGGAGAAGAAGACGAACTCCAGCGCCGGCGGGGTGATGGAGATGAGCTTTTTCGCCAGCCGCTCCGCCGGCGTGTGGGTGAAGCCGGCGAAGATGATCTGATCGAGCCTGGCCGCCTGCTCGGCGACCGCGTTGGCGATGCGCGGGTGGCCGTGGCCGTGCGGGTTGACCCACCAGGACGAGATCGCGTCGATGATGACGCGGCCGTCGCTGGCGTAAAGGCGCGCGCCCTCGGCCCGGTCGATGTGGATCGGCGCCGCCTCGCTGCCGTGCTGGGTGAACGGGTGCCAGATCGGCGACGGCGGCAGGGGCAGTCCTTCAGGCATCGGTGGCCATCAGGAAGTCGGCGGGATCGAAGTTCCGGGCGAAGGCCCGGCGCAGGCCGTCGGCGGTGATCTCCTCGAGCCACGGCAGCCGCCCGAGCCTGCGGACGCCGGCGAACTCGACGATGGTGCGCTCGCTGTCTGGCATGGCCCCGCCGATGAAGGCGATGCCCTTGAGCGGGACGCCGCGGGTCCTCAGCGCCTCGACCGAGAGCAGGGTGTGGTTGATGGTGCCGAGCGCGGTGCGGGCGCAGAGCACCACCGGCGCGCCCCAGCGGGCGAAGACGTCGATGAACAGCGTCCGCCGGGTCAGCGGCACCATGAGCCCGCCGGCCCCCTCGACCACCAGCGGCCGCCCGTCCGGACGCGGCTCCGGAAGCTCGAGCGCGTCGGCGTCGATCTCGACGCCGTCCAGCTCGGCCGAGCGGTGGGGCGAGAGCGGTTGCGACAGCACGTAGGCCTCGGGCAGGATCCGCTCACGCGCGACACCGGCGAGGCGCGCCACCGTCGCTGCGTCGGTCCCATCCTCGGTGCCTGCCTGCACCGGCTTCCAGTAGACCGCGCCGAGAGCCGCGGTCAGCATCGCCGCGAACACGGTCTTGCCGAGGCCGGTATCCGTGCCGCTGACGACGATCACGCTCATGCCGCCGAGGCCTCGGCCATGGAGGCAAGCGTCGCTCCGAGCGTCTCGGCGAGGCCCGCGATCTCCTCTTGCGTGTGCAGCGCGTTGATGGTCAGCCTGAGGCGCGAGGTGCCCGCGGGCACCGTCGGCGGGCGAATGGCGCGGACGTCGTAGCCGGCCTCCTGGAGCGCCCGAGCGGCGGCAACGGCGCGGTCGGCGCCGCCCAGGATCACCGGCAGGATCTGGCTGTGGGGGAAGGGCTGCCGTTCGCCGAGGACGGCGCGAAGCCGCGCCCGGGCAAACGCGCAGCGCTCGCCAAGCAGCTGCCGCCGCCACGGCTCCTCGTCGATCAACGCCAGCGCCCGCTTGACGACCGCGGCCACCAGCGGCGGCGGCGCAGTGGAATAGATGAAGGGGCGGGCGGCGTTGATCAGGTAGTCGATTACCACCGCCGGGCCGCAGACGAGAGCGCCGGCGCAACCCAAGGCCTTGCCGCAGGTGTGGAGCGTGATCAGCCGCTCGCCCTCGTGGCCCTCGCTCAAGCCGCGGCCGCGGGGGCCGAAGATGCCGGTGGCATGGGCCTCGTCGACAATGAGGATGGCGTCGAGGTCGCGGGCCAGGGCAACCAGCTCGGGCAACGGCGCGAGGTCGCCGTCCATGCTGTAGACGCTCTCCACCGTGATCCAGAGCTGCCGGGCACCGCGCCGCTTCGCCCGCTTGGCAGCGTCGGCAAAGGAGCCGATGTCGTTGTGGCGGGCCTTGTAGCGCTTTGCGTGGGAGGCGTGGATGCCCTCCTTGGCGCTGGCGTGGATCCACTCGTCGAAGACGATGGCGTCGCCGCGCTGGGCGAGGGTGGTGAACAGCGTGTAGTTGGCGACGAAGCCGGTGCTCATGTAGAGCGCCTTCTCCGCGGCGAAGAACCGGGCCGCGAACGTTTCCAGCTCTTGGTGGTCGTGGTGATGGCCGCGCAACAGCCTGGAGCCGGCAGCGCCGAACAGGCCGCCCGCGTCCAGGGCCTCGCGGGCCGTTTCGGCCAGAGCCGGATGCCGGCTCAGGCCAAGGTAGTCGTTGGAGGTGAAGTCGATCCCGCCCGGGAGGTTAAGCGACCTGTACCGGAACTCCGCCTTCAGCCGATCGAGATCCCGCGCCAGCCGCTGCAGTGCCATGGTGATGGTCCGATGCCTCCTTCCCCGGAACCCGTGCGTGCAAGCCGAGCGTGGCGAGCAGGCTCTGATCGAAGTCGTGCTCCGGATTTGGGGTCGTGAGCAGCTTTTCGCCGGTGAAGATGGAGTTGGCGCCGGCGAGGAAGGCCAAGGCCTGCGCCTCGGGGCTGATCGCCAGCCTGCCGGCGCTGAGCCGGACCATGGCCCGAGGCAGCAGGATCCTGGCCACGGCAATGGCGCGGATCCACTCGAAGATGTCGAGTTGGCCCTGGTTCGCCAGCGGCGTTCCTTCGACCGGGACGAGGGCGTTGATCGGCACGCTCTCCGGCTGGGGATCGAGGCTGACCAGGGTATGCAGGAGCTTCACCCGGTCGGCGCGGCTCTCGCCCAGGCCGACGATGCCGCCGCAGCAGACCTTGATCCCGGCCTCGGCAACGTTGGCGATGGTCTCCAGCCGCTCCTGATAGGTGCGGGTGGTGATGATCTCGCCGTAGAAGTCCTCGGACGTGTCCAGGTTGTGGTTGTAGGCGGTGAGCCCGGCCTCGGCCAGGCGCTTGGCCTGATCGGCGTTGAGCATGCCGAGCGTGCAGCAGGCTTCCAGGCCCAGGTCGCGGACGCCGCGGACCATGTCCAGCACCCGCTCGAAGGCGCGGCCGTCGTTCACTTCCCGCCAGGCTGCGCCCATGCAAAACCGGGTCGAGCCGGCGTCGCGCGCCCCGCGCGCCGCCTCCAGCACCTCGTCGACCTTCATCATCCGCCCGGTGTCCACCGGCGTGTCGTAACGCGAGGATTGCGGGCAGTAGGCGCAGTCTTCGGGGCAGCCGCCGGTCTTGATCGAGGCCAGGGTGCACATCTGGATTTCCCGGGCGTCGTGATGGCGGCGGTGAACCTCGGCGGCGCGATACACGAGGTCGAGCAGCGGCAGCGCGTAAAGAGAGGCCACCTCCGCCTCGGTCCAGCGCTGGGTTTCGGGCATGTCCATGGGGTCCCTCTCCGGCCTGTCGCGCCGCGGCCCGGGCCGCGCACGTGGTAGCGGCATGGTTCAGGAGCCTGGCTTCAGCCTGCCACGCACGCAGCGGGCCCGCCGGCTCTATCGTTCTTCTCGCGGATCCGGGGTCCCGGCCGCGGCGGCGGCTAGTAGGTCATCGCGGTCGGCCGCCGTCAAGCGCTTTTGCCGCAGGTGCACATGCGCGGGGATGAGCCCCAGGGGCCTGCCGGCACTCCCTGTCGATCCGCCACGCAGAAATGGTGAACTGCCTTTCCGGCGACCATGAGATGTGTTAAAGCCGCTATAAGTTACCCATATGAGTAACGAGCGTCTCTCCGGAAGGGTCCCATGCCAGCTTTCTACGACTATCCGGCGCCGCCCGAGGCGCCGGCGCGGCTCCGCACCGCCCGGCTGTGCGGCATCGCCGGCCTTGCGCTCGGCTTGGCGGTCCTCGCCGGGTGGGCGGGCGACGTGGCCGTGCTGAAGACCGTCGTGCCCGGCCTGGTGGCGATGCAGCCGTGGACGGCCCTCGGCTTCATTGCCGCCGGGCTTGCGCTCCTGGCCGCGAGCCTTCACGCCCCGGCCGCAAGCCCCATCCGCGTCGCCGCGTCCGGGCTTTTGCTGGCGATCGCGGCCCAGGCGGTGCTGGCGCATGCGGGGCTCGGCCTCGGCAGCGACACCTGGCTGTTCCCGTCGGCCCTGCAAGGCCAGGAGGGCTATCGTCACCCCGGGCGGATCGCTGCCATCACCGCGGTCGCGATGGTGTTCTTGGGCCTCGCGCTGTTGCTGGCCCGCGACCGGCGGCGCTGGGCGAGCAGCCTGTTTTCGCTGGCAGCGACCCTCGGGCTCTTCATCGTCGCGGTGCCGCTGGTCGCCTTTCTCTTCGGGCTGCACACCGTGGCGCTGGTCGCTCCCATCGCCCTGCACACGACCATCGGTTTCGTGATCCTGTTCGTCGGCGTCATCACCCTTCGCCCGGACGCCGGCTGGATCGCCGCCGTCGCCGGCAGCCGCCCGGGCACGAAGACCGTGCGGCTGCTGCTGCCGCTGGTGGTCGGCGGCCCGGTGCTGGTCGCGTACCTCTTCGAGGCGGGCCGGCAGGCCGGGCTTTACGGCGCCGATTTTCGCCTGGCGCTGACCACGGTGACGACGGTTGCGTTCCTGGCGATCAGCGTGGTCTGGAGCGTGCGCCGGGTGGATCAACTCCGCGACGCGCAGCTGGCGGCGGCCCAGGCGGCCAGGGCGAGCGAGGCGAGGCTGCGGACGCTGACCGAGGCCATCCCGCAGCTGGTCTGGGCCTGTGCGCCGGACGGCGCCTGCACTCACCTCAGCCCGCAGTGGCACCAGCACACCGGCGCCGTCGCGCGCGAACACCTTGGGTACGGCTGGCTCGAGGTGGTTCACCCGGAGGACCGGCCCGGCCTGATGCGCGAATGGGAGCGGGCGCTGCAGACGCGGACGGTCTTCGACACCGAGGCGCGGCTGCGCGGCGCGGACGGCGAGTACCGCTGGTTCAAGCAGCGCGCCGTGCCGCTGATCGGCCCCTACGGCAGGGTCGAGCAGTGGATCGGCACCTCCACCGACATCACCGACATCATGAAGGCCCGCCAGGACCTGGCCAACAGCGAGGCTCGCTACCGCATCCTGTTCGAACAGGCCGCGGTCGGGATCGTGCAGCTTTCCCTCGATGGCCGGATCCTCCGGGCCAACCCCAAGCTGTGCGCGATGCTGGGGTACGACAGCGACGAGCTCGTCGGCCGCAGCTTCCGCGACATCACCCATCCCGGGGACCTGGCGCTGGACGAGGAAGCCCTGAGGCTCCTGCTCGAGGGCGAGATCGCCAGCTTCGCCCGGGAGAAGCGTTACCTGCGCAAGGACGGCACGCCGCTTTGGGTGCGGGTGGAGTCGTCGATCGCCCGCGAAGGTCTGCTGTGCGAGCCCTACCGCATCTCCGTGGTGGTCGACATCAGCGAGCGCAGGCTGGCAGAGGAGGCGCTGTTTCAGGAGAAAGAGCGCGCCGAGGTCACCCTGCACTGCATCGGCGACGCGGTGATCACCACCGACACCGACGCCGCCGTCACCTACCTCAACCCGGTGGCCGAGCGGCTCACCGGCTGGAGCCTGGAGGAGGCCAAGGGCCAGCCTCTGCCGCTGGTGTTCAGGATCATCGACGAGGAGAACAGGAAGCCGGTGGCGGACCCGGTACAGCGCTGCCTCCGGGAGAGCCGGGTCACCGGGCTTCCGGAGCATACGGTGCTGGTGAGCCGGTTCGGCGAAGAGCACGCCATCGACGACTCGGCTGCGCCCATCCACGACCGCGGCGGCGGCGTCCTCGGCGCGGTGCTGGTGTTCCACGACGTCAGCGAGACCCGGCAGCTGTCCCGCCAGCTGCAGCACGACGCCGCCCACGACGCGCTCACCGGGCTGGTCAACCGGCGCGAGTTCGAGCGCCGGCTGGAGCGGGCGGTCGCCAGCGCCAAGCGCCATGGCCTCGAGCACGCGCTCTGCTATTTCGATCTCGACCAGTTCAAGCTGGTCAACGACACCGCCGGCCATGCCGCCGGCGACGCCCTGCTCAAGCAGGTCAAGTCGCTTCTCGCCGGCAAGTTCCGCGACCGCGATACCCTGGCCCGGCTCGGCGGCGACGAGTTCGCGCTGCTGCTCGACAACTGCCGGCTGGACGAGGCCTGCCGCATCGCCGGGATCATCGTCGCCACCTTTCGCTCGTGGCGCTTCCCCTGGAAAAACCGCACCTTCCACGTCGGTGCCAGCGCCGGCGTTGCCACCATCGACCGCGGCTGCGAGAGCGCGGCGCAGGCGCTGTCCCAGGCCGATGTCGCCTGCTACACGGCCAAGGAGAACGGCCGCAACCGCGTCCACGTCTATCGGGGCGACGGGGTGAAGCCGTCGTCGCACCACGCGCGGATGATCCTGGCGGCGACGCTGAACGACGCCTTGAACGAGAACCGTTTTTGCCTGTTCGCCCAGCCGATCGTGCCCTTGAGCGGAGAGGCGGGGCCGGCGCGCAACGAGGTGCTGCTCCGGCTGCAGGACGAGGGCGGCGCCATCATCCTGCCGGACACCTTCATCCCGGCGGCGGAACGCTACGGCATGATGGCCCGCATCGACCGCTGGGTGATCGAAAACGCTCTGCAGATTTGTGCCGCCACGGGCGGCGTCAGGGCCGGTGCCGAGCTGTCCCTGAACCTCTCGGGCGACTCGCTCAGCTCCGAAGACTTGGCCGAGTTCGTGCTGCAGGCCTTTCGCGCCAACGGCATCCGCCCGGACGCCATCTGCTTCGAGATCACCGAGACGTCGATCCGCAACCTCGACAACGCGCTGAAGTTCATCGACGAGATGCGCCGGCACGGCTGCCGCGTCGCCCTGGACGACTTCGGCAGCGGCCAGTCGTCCTTCCACTACCTGCGCACCCTGCCGACCGACTATCTGAAGATCGACGGCGCCTTCGTGCGCAACATCGGCGAGGACGAGCAGAACGAGGCGGTGGTGGCGGCGATCAACGAGGTCGCCCACAAGCTCGGGATCGCGACCATCGCCGAATACGTCGAGGACTTGCCGACCGCCGAACGTTTGCGCCGGATCGGCGTCGATTTCGGCCAGGGCCACGCCTTCGGCATGCCGGCGCCACTGGACCGCGTCCTGCTGACGGCCGCCGCCTGAGGTGGAACTCGGGCGGCGCACCGGCTTCTTGCGTCGGCTGCGGCCGGGCGGCGGCTGGAGCGGGCGAAGGGAATCGAACCCTCGTCTAAAGCTTGGGAAGCTTTCGTTCTACCATTGAACCACGCCCGCGCTCGCTGTGGTCCTGCGAACGAGACTGTATAAGGCCGACGGGCGCCTGACAAGCAAGCCGGCGCGCCCCAGGCCGGGGCACCCGGCGCCCTCCGTGACAGGTTCGCCCTGGACATGCGGGCCGGGGACGCTACCTGCAGCAGGGAGGCGCGGACCGGGCGCAAAAACGGGTAGGGAACGTGTATGCCGGACACCAACGTCATCCATCGCCCGGCGCCCGACCCGGCGAAGTTCCGCGATCCGGATGTCACCGCGAAGGGCGAGCGTCGGGCGAGCGTCGCCATGGCCGGGCTCAGAGCGCTGTGGTTCAACACCGGCAGCCTCTGCAACATCGCCTGCAGCAACTGCTACATCGAGTCGAGCCCCAGCAACGACCGGCTTGCCTACCTCGGCGCGGATGAGGTGCGCGGGTACCTGGACGAGGTGGGCCGGGAGGGCTGGCCGGTCGAGGAGATCGGCTTCACCGGCGGCGAGCCGTTCCTGAACCGGGAGCTGCCGGACATGCTGGCCGATGCGCTCAGCCGCGGCTATCGGGTGCTGGTGCTGACCAACGCGATGAAGCCGATGCAGCGCTACCTGGACAGGGTGCTCGCGCTCGAGCCGCACGCGGCGGCGCTGACCTTCCGCGTCTCCCTCGACCACTACGACCCCGAGGCCCACGAGGAGGTTCGCGGCGCCGGCACCTGGGAACCGGCGATCGCGGGGCTGCGCTGGCTTGCCGCCAACGGCTTTTCGCTTGCGGTGGCCGGGCGGCTGCTGTGGCCGGAGCGGGAGGAGGAACTCCGCGCCGGTTTCGCCGGGCTCTTTGCCGCCGAAAAGATCCCCATCGACGCCTTCGACCCGAGCCGCCTGGTCCTTTTCCCCGAGATGGACCTGCAAGCCGACGTGCCGGAGATCACCACCCGCTGCTGGCAGATCCTGGGCGTCGATCCCGCGACGATGATGTGCGCCAGCTCGCGGATGATCATCAAGCGCAAGGGCGCCGCGGCGCCCGCGGTCGTGCCGTGCACGCTGCTGCCCTACGACCCGGCCTTCGAGTTCGGCCGCCGCCTCGCCGACGCCATGCGCCCGGTCAAGCTCAACCATCCCTTTTGCGCCCAGTTCTGCGTGCTGGGCGGCGCCTCCTGCTCCGCGTCCTGAGCGGCAGCAAGCGCGGCGCCCGCCCTGGACAAAAGCGCACCGGCCCTTAATCTAGGGGCTCAGGCGGCCGCCGGCGCCTCGGACGCCGCGACTTCATTTGGGGAAAAGCCTTGACTGCGCCCGAAGACATTCCCGGAGGCTCGTACACGGAGACGACCCGCGGCATCACCATCACCGTCCAGCCGTTTTACCTGGAGGACCAGAGCGTCCCCGATGCGCGGCATTTCGTCTGGGCGTACCACGTCAAGATCGAGAACCAGGGCAGCAAGACAGTCCAACTGGTCACCCGCCACTGGATGATCACCGACTCCGCCGGCAAGGTGCAGGAGGTCCGCGGCGAAGGCGTGGTCGGCAAGCAGCCGACGCTAAAGCCCGGGGAATCCTTCGCGTACGCGAGCGGAACGCCGCTGGCGACGCCGTCCGGGATCATGGTCGGCAGCTACCAGATGGTGTCCCAGGACGGCGAGCAGTTCGACGCGCGCATCCCGGCCTTCTCACTTGATAGCCCCCACTCCACCCAGGCGGTGCATTAGATCCCAATCCCGGGCGGGTTGAGCCCGATCCTCGCGAAACAAGGGAGAGCAACGTGTCGACCACAGCGGGCGCCAAGGGCGGCATCGGCTCGGCGCGAAGGCCCGATCCGGCCGCCGATCAATCCAGTGCCGGAGCGGGCGCGGTCGTCGCGGGCGGGTTCTCCGCCAAGCCCACGCGCGAGGAAGCGGAAGCCGCGGTGCGCACCCTGATCCGCTGGGCCGGCGACGACCCGCTGCGCGAGGGGCTGCGCGACACGCCGCGCCGGGTGGTGGACTCCTACGCCGAGTTCTTCTCCGGCTACGGCGCCGACCCGGCCGAGATCCTGCGGCGGACGTTCGCCGAGACGGACGGCTATGACGAGATCGTGCTTTTGCGCGACATTCGCTTCGAGTCTCACTGCGAGCACCACATGGCGCCGATCATCGGCCGGGCCCATGTCGCCTACCTCCCGCACCGGCGGGTGGTGGGGATTTCCAAGCTCGCCAGGCTGGTCGAGGCCTATGCCAAGCGGCTGCAGATCCAGGAGAAGATGACGGCGCAGATCGCCAACAACATCAACGAGATCCTTGAGCCCAAGGGCACCGCCGTGATCATCGAGGCGGCGCATCAGTGCATGACCACCCGCGGCGTACACAAGCCGGGCGTGCTGATGACGACGAGCCGGATGCTCGGCGCCTTCCGCGACGACCCCGCGACCCGGCGAGAGCTTTTGGCGATGATCGGCAAGTCCTCGGGAGGCGACTGGTCGACCGTCTGACGGCGCGCGCCGGCGGCGGACCGGCGAAACCTGACGCGGCCGGAGCGACATCATGATCGCGTTCCGCCCGGTCCTGTTCGTGGTCGGCATCCTGCTGGTGACGCTGTCCGCGGCGATGCTCGTTCCGGTGCTGGTGGACGTCGGCTACGACAACCCCGACTGGCAGGTGTTCGCCACCTCCGCCGCCATTACCCTGTTCGCCGGGCTGGGGCTGGTGCTGAGCTGCCGCGGTGGGCGGTTCCGCCTGAACATTCGCCAGGCGTTCGTCATGACGGCGTTGAGCTGGCTCACGCTGACGCTGTTCGCCGCCCTGCCGTTCCGGTTCTCCGAGCTCGACCTCAGCCTCACCGACGCCGTGTTCGAAGCGGTGTCGGGGATCACCACCACCGGATCGACGGTGATCATCGGGCTGGACACCGCGCCGCCCGGGATCCTCGTCTGGCGCGGCCTGCTGCAGTGGCTGGGCGGGCTCGGCATCATCGTCATGGCCATTTCGGTCATGCCCATGCTGGGCGTGGGCGGCATGCAGATGTTCCGGGTCGAAGCGTTCGAAACCGGCGAGAAGCTGCTTCCCAGGGCGGCGCAGATCTCCGCAGCCTTGAGCCTCATCTACGCCGGCCTGACCCTGCTCTGCGCCATCGCCCTCTACTTGGCCGGCATGAACTGGCTCGACGCCAGCGTCCACGCCATGACCTCGGTTGCGACCGGCGGCTTTTCCAACCGGGACGCGTCGATCGGCGCCTTTGCCAGTGCGCAAGTCGACGTCATCCTCACGCTCGGCATGCTGGCCGGCAGCCTCCCCTTCCTCCTTTACCTGCGCACGATACAGGGAGAGGGGCGGGCGCTGCTGCACGACAGCCAGGTCCGCTGGTTTTTTGCCATCGTCGGCACGGCCGTCGCGGTCACCTCCGCCTTCGTCTGGGTTGAAGTCGAACTCGGCGTTCTGGAGTCGCTGCGCTACGGCGCGTTCAACGTCGTCTCAGTGATGACCGGCACCGGCTTCGCCACCTCCGATTATTGGCAGTGGGGCGCGTTCGCCGGACCCATCTTCTTTTTCCTGATGTTTAGCGGCGGCTGCACCGGCTCCACCACCTGCGGGATCAAGATCTTCCGCTTCCAGGTGCTGCAGGCGGCCGCCGATACCCAGTTCCGTCACCTCTACCAGCCGCACGGGGTGTTCGTGCCCTATTACAACGGCCGGCCGATCCCGGAGGACGTGGTCAAATCCGTTCTCAGCTTCTTCTTCGTGTTCGGGGTCTGCTTCGCCATCCTCGCGGTCGGCCTCGGCATCCTCGGCCTGGACATGGTGACCGCCATCTCCAGCGCCGCCACCGCCATCTGCAACGTCGGCCCGGCGCTGGGTCCGATCGCCGGGCCGGCTGGCACCTTCCAGCAATTCCCGGACGCGGCGAAGTGGCTGCTCTCCGCGGGAATGCTGCTGGGCCGGCTGGAACTCTTCACCATCCTGATCCTGTTCAGCCCGTCGTTCTGGCGGGGATGACAACGGGAAGGCCCCCGATGCTCAACACCGCCATCGACCACCTCGCCCGCCTGATCGCCTTCGACACGACGTCGCGGAACTCGAACACCGACCTGATCGATCATGTCGCCGGCTACCTCGCCGGCCACGGCATTCGTGCCCACAAGGTGGAGAGCGACGACGGCCGCAAGGCCAGCCTGTTCGCGACCATCGGCCCGGACCTTCCCGGCGGCATCGTGCTCTCCGGGCACACCGACGTGGTTCCGGTCGAAGACCAGGCGTGGAGCAGCGACCCCTTCACCCTGGTCGCCCGCGACGGGCGGTTGTTCGGCCGCGGCACCTGCGACATGAAGGGCTTCATCGCCTGCGTGCTGGCGCTGGTGCCCGAGTTTTCCCGCCTTCCGCTGCAGGTGCCGCTGCATCTCGCCTTCTCCTACGACGAGGAGGTCGGCTGCCTTGCCGCCCCGGCGCTGATCGAGGCCCTGCTGGCTGCGGTGCCGAGACCGGCGTTCGCCGTCATCGGCGAGCCGACCGAGATGCGCGTGGTCCAGGCGCATCGCGGCATCGCCTCGTTCGAAACCGTGGTCGCCGGCCGCGCCGGCCATTCCTCGAAGCCCGAGGCCGGCGTCAACGCCATCTTCGCCGCCGCCGCCTGCATCGGCGCCCTCGCGGCCTTGGCCCGCGACGACGGCCGCGGCATCGATCCGGGAGAGCGGACGACGGTCAACGTCGGCCGCATCGAGGGCGGCACCGCCGTCAACATCATCGCCGGGCACTGCCGCTTCCTCTGGGAGTGCCGCTCCTACGACGAGGCCTCGGCCGAGCGTCTGCGCAGCGGGCTGGACACCTGGGCGCGCCGCGAGCTTCTGCCGTCGCTCCGGGCGGTGGCGCCCGAGGCGGACGTGCGGACCGATCCCAAGGTGTCCGCGCCGCCGCTGCTGGTTCTTGCCGATTCGCCGGCGGTGGCGGTGGCACTGGCGCTGTCGGGGCAGAACGGCGCCGAGAGCATCGCCTACGCGTCGGAGGCCGGCCTGTTCCAGAAGGCGGGCGTGCCGGCGGTGGTCATCGGCCCGGGGAGCGTCGCCCAGGCACACCAGCCGGACGAGTTCGTCGCGGCCGAGCAGCTGGAGCAATGCTTGAGCTTTCTACGCCGCCTCGGCGACTGGGCGACGCGACGGCCGGCTGCCGCGAGCGCCGCCGGTCGGCCACCGATCAGGGGTTAGCCTCCCCTTAAGCCGGGTGCGCTATAGCTGTGCGTGGGAAGCCACGATGCGGCAGCAATGCCAAGTACTTCTCGGCACGGACCTGGATTTCGTGGCGTTATTGCGATAAACATGTGTCCACGAAATGACTTCGTAAGGCTATCGCGTCGATGATCAAAATTGTCGAAAAGGTTCTGCTTAAGGATGCCGGCGGCAGCAGCCTGGAGTACGGCATCATTGCCGGGCTCGTCTCGACCGCCGTCGTCACCACCGTCTTCGCCCTCGGCGTCTCCGTCGGCGACCTGTACCAGGTGATCTCCCACAACGTCCTCGCCCACATCCCTTAAGCCCGCCTCCGGGCGCACCGTCCCTTCCGTCCCGTTCTCACCCAGCCGCTTTGCTTTTCCGCTCCAGCCCGACGCCGTCGCGGTAGGCGAGCAGCGTGTAGACGGCGTCGAACAGCTTGAGCGTGTCGATCACGCCCGGCGGCTCCGGGTTGACGTGGTCGAGGCTGGCGAGCAGGTAGAGCGAAACCGTCTCGGCCGGCAGCGCCCGGGCGAAGGCCTGGCTTTCGGTTTCGGGGATGATGGCGTCGTCGCGGCCGTGGACCAGGACGAAGCGGGTGCCGGTGGCGTCGAGCCGGCGGGAGGCGAGGTTCAGCGCCGCGATCTCGTCGCGCACGACCGCCGGTAACGCCGCGATCAGGCCAGGAACCTCTGCCGGATCGGTGTTGACGAGCAGGGCGTAGACGGCCCGTCCCTCCGGTCCCAGCGCGCTCACGAACGCGGCCACGTCGGCCTCCGGATCCTCCATCTTGCGCCGGGCAATGGCGGCGAGCGCCGCCCGGTCCGCCGGCCGGTCCAGCCTCGGCGCGTTGGACAGCAGAAACACCCATTTTCCGTAGGCGTTCGGCGTGCGGTGGCGCCACGGCTCGTCGGCGCTCTCGCGAAAGGCGCCGGTGGTGAAGAAGGTGATCACCGCCGGCAGGTCGTAGTAGCCGCCGACGGTCAGCACGAAGTCGATCCGCCCGCGCGCCTCCGGTTCGGCCAAAGCCAGAACCGCCGGGCCCCCGGCGAACGAGATGGCGGTCATGCCCAGCGGCCGGCCGGGATCGCGCTGCGCCATCCACTGCGCCGCCGACGCCAGCAGCGGCGCGTCCGCCGCCGAGACCTGCAGCGCCCGCATCCTGGCAAGGTCCGGAACCAGGACCTCGAAGCCGGCGCGGGCGATGGTGTTGGCGAACGCGACCAGCCTGCGGTCGTCCTTGCCAGTGGGGGCGACGCCCGGCACCAGGATCATCCCGGCGCGCGCCCCCTCCGCCGGCTGGTACAGATCGGCGGCCATCGCCCCGCCCGCGACCGGCACCGTCACCAGCCGCCGCTGCGGCGTGCCGGTCGCATCCTTCAGCGCGCTCGGCCCTTCGCCGGCGGCGACGTCTTCGAGAACACGCGTCGCCTCGAGCGCCCGCTGCGGCGAGCAGCCTGCCGTGGCCGCCAGGATGACGGCCATGGCCCAGCACCGTAAAAGATGGCCGACGTCCAGAGGCTTCCGGCGCGATGAGCCAAACCGCGGACGGCCGGCGCCCTCACCCTCCCGCTGCGCGGGGTTCATGCCCTCACCCTCCCGCTCGCGAAGGCTCGCGGGGTGCGCCGCTTCGCGGAGCACCCCTCTCCCACGGCTTCACCGCGGGCGAGGGCAAGGTGCTCCGGCCTGCTCTCCCTCTCCCGCACCGCGGGAGAGGGTCGGGGTGAGGGAACCTTGCGCTAATGAGGTTACCGACCCCTCAAGGTTGGCGGCGCCCCTAGGCTCCATGACCGATGCCGGCGCTGTCCGCGACGGCACTAGAACACCCATGGGTTGAGGTGGCGGCGGATGGCGCGCTCCATCTGCTCGTCGAAGGCGGTCATGGTTGCGAGCGTCAGGTCGTAGAGGGCGCGGGTCCGCTCGTCGGGGGTCAGGCCGCCCTCCAGGGTCTTGGCGCGGCCCACCTTGGCCGCGGTGATCGCCTGCTGCCCGCCCTCGGCCTGGACCTCGAGCCGCCCCTCGACGGTTATGGTGTAGCGGGCGCCGGGAGCCGGCCCGAGGATGCCGACCGCGCCCTTGGGCCGCGGCTGCTTCTCCTCCACGACGCTGGCGGTGAGGATGGTAAAGCGGCCGGTTCCGGACCCGCCCTGCGCCTGCAGCCGGTCGCGCGCCCACTGCCGCATGGCCTCGTCCGGCGGCACCTCGAACTTCGCCAGCACCTCGTGATCCACCCGCTCACCGGTATCGGGCTTCTCGATGTCGATCCTGGCGACGTTCAGCGCGATCGGCCGCTTATCGGTAAAGCGCATCTCCGACGGCGTGTCCACCGGTTCGACCGGGGCGGCGCACGCCGCGAGCAGCGCCAGCAGCAACGCCGGCGCGATCAGGTGGCGAAATCTCCTCATCGTTTTGCATATCCCCTGTCAGCATGAGCCCGGTCCCGCGGGCGCTGACCCCTCCGCCATCTTCGCACTATACGTGGATGATCCGGCCCGGTCAGGCCAAGTCCGGTCACGGCAGGCATCGAGCAAGGTCCAGGGCAGACCCGCTACCGCGTCTCCAGGTCGCTCTCGTCCAGCACGTAGGTGGCCTTGCAGAATTCGCAGGTGACGCGGATGGCGCCGTCGGCCTCGGCCATGTCGCGGATCTCGTGGGCGGGAAACGATCTGAGGATCCGCTCCACCTTGCCCCGCGAGCAGCGGCAGCGGTGGCGGAGGTCGCGCCGCCGGTAGACGCGCACGCCGTCCTCGTGAAACAGCCGGTAGAGGATCTGGTTGGCGCTGAGGCCCGGCTCGAGCAGCTCCGCCGGGGTCGCGCTGCTCATCAGGATCACCGCCCGGCGCCAGTCCTCCTCGGCGTCCGCGTCGATACCCGTCGCCCCCGGCAGCCGCTGCAGCATCAGCGCCGCCGCCCGCCGGCCGCCGCCCGCCTCGGCGCCCGAGACGCACAGCCGGATCGCGGTCTCCACCTGCTCGGACTGGCGGAAGTAGGCATGGGCACACTCGCCGAGCGTCGCCCCCTCCAGCGCCGTCACGCCCTGGTAGCGCTCGGTGTCGGGTCCCTGGTCGACGGTGAAGGCCATGTGCCCGGCGCCGAGGAAGCGCGGAACCGGCGCCCCCGAGGCCGCCTCCGCCGCCTCCAAACGCTCCGCGTCGTAACGGACGTAGCCGCGCATGTCGCCGTCGCTGGTGACGTCGACCATGAGCAGGCCGACCGGGCCGTCCCCCTGCATCTGCAGGGTGAAGATGCCGTCGTACTTCAGCCCGCTGGCCAGCACCGCGCCCATCGCCATGGCCTCGGCCAGCATCGCCTCGACGGCCGGCGGATAGTCGTGCGGACCGACCACGGCGTCGACGGCGGCGCCGAGCCGCACCAGCCGGCCGCGCAGCCCCGGCCCCTCGATCTGGAAGGGCTGGACGAAATCGCCGAAGGGGTCGGGTGCGGCCTCGTCGCCGCGCGGCGCAGTCATGTGTGGGCGAGTGTCCTCGAGTTGACGCTGGTCATGACGTGGCCGCGGCGAAGGGTAGGGGCAAGCCAGAGCGGGTGGTCGCGCCCTTTGGCATCGCCAGCTTCGCGCACACGTTCCAGAGGGCGCTCATGTTCGCTCATAATACTGATTATCATACGCATCAGCGGCTATTGCTATAACTAGGCATAAAGGCCACAAATGAGGTATTAAGAACTAAATCAAGGAGAATGCGATGGTTGCTATTCAGCTTACGGATGGGAATGACTACTTCGGATCACATCTTGTTCCGGAGAATGGTGAAACAGGCAACATCATCCACGGGCGGGGCGGGAACGATATAATAATCGGAAACGACTACCCGGACGTAATAACGGGCGATTCCGGCAGCGACAGGATAGAAGGTCGGGGAGGAAACGACATCCTCGTAGGCGGAGCAGGCGCAGACACCTTACAAGGTGACGGTGGTAACGATTTCATTCATGGGGGGTCGGAGAACGATACTCTTTATGGTGGAAGCGGTTCAGACACGCTGTATGGTGGCACGGGCAACGACAGCTACCGCTCTTACATTGCCGATGGCAGTCTTGACATAGTAAATGATGACAAATCTGAGGCTGGTCAGCCGGGTTACGGCAGCGGCTTGGATCACCTATGGGTTCGGGATGCCCCTCTTGATGAGCTGTGGCTAGTACAAGACGGCGATGATCTGCAAGTGACGGATTCGTCGGATGTGGCTGATGGTTACGCGGATAACGGGATCCTCATGGAGGACTTCTTTCTTGGAGGCGACAACGTCATCGAGCGACTATACGGGGCGGACGGGAGCATCTATTTCGATCTAACGCTGCTGATTGCGTAGCACCCGCCACTCATCGCCTTCGAGCGAGGTACACCTCTGCGTCCTCTGCTCGGCAACAGCTGCCGGGCAGAGGCAGCCTACCGGCAATGGCCAACGGCACGCCACGCGCTCCAGGGTATGGAAGCCGCATGCCTGCGAAGGAGAAACTCATGGCATGAACGTTGCGAAGGCGGCGTGTAGGCATAGGAGTCAGGAGGCGACGATGACAGCTATACCCGGGCCACGGCCCATAAGCGGCATGACCATTCTGACCTTGCCCGCAAGCGCCCGCCGCGTGACCGACCCGAAGACTTACGCCGAGATGATGAAGAGGGAAGAAGAGCTCGTGCGACAAGGCCGGGAAATCCGTGAAGGAAGCGCCAAGCGGATCGCCGAGCAGCGCGCCATCAAGGTGCACACCGTCTACAAAGTCGACGGCAAGGTCGTCGGCATCGTCCACCGTAACGGCTGGACGACGTTTTCCGGGAGCGGCCTCGGCGGTATTGCGGAAGTGCACGAGACTGCCGGAAGGCTTGGCCGCACCGGAGACGCGTTGAACGACATGCTCGCCAAGCATTCGACCGCGAGGCTGCGGAGCCTGTATGGCTCTCGGCTGCAGGTCGAGAGCTATCCTGACGCAACCGACGCGCCCACGAGTGGAGAGGTGGAGGACCTGATGTTCGGCAGGGCGAAGGCGGCAACCCGGCTCAGCCGGGTCGTATAGGAGGCCGAAGGTCCGGCGCTACCTGCCCGCCAGCAGTCTCAGCCCAGGCACCAGGCGAGGATGCCCTTCTGCGCGTGCAGGCGGTTCTCCGCCTCGTCCCAGACGACCGACTGCGGCCCGTCGATGACGGCGTCGGTCACCTCCTGGCCGCGGTGGGCCGGGAGGCAATGCATGAACAGCGCGTCCGGCTTGGCCCGGCGCATCAGCGCCTCGGTGACGCGGAAGGGGGCGAGCAGGTTGTGCCGCTTCTTCTCCGCGGCTTCCACGCCCATGGACACCCAGGTGTCGGTGAGCACCAGGTCGGCGGCCTCCACCGCCTCCTCGGCCCGGTCGGTGTAGGCGACGTCGCCGCCCTCCGCCTCGACCCAGTCCAAGAGCGCGCCGTTGAGCCTCAGCGCCGGCGGGCACGCGAGGCGCAGGCGAAAGCCGAACTTCACCGCCGCGTGCACCCAGGAGCGGGCGACGTTGTTGGCGTCGCCCGACCACGCCACCGTCCGCCCGCCGATGGAGCCGCGATGCTCCTCGTAGGTCATCACGTCGGCCATGATCTGGCAGGGGTGCGACTCGTCGGTGAGCCCGTTGATCACCGGAACGGCGGCGTGCTCGGCGAGCTCGATGAGCTTCCTTGGCCGGTCGGTGCGGATCATGATGGCGTCGACGTAGCGAGACAGCACCCGGGCGGTATCGGCCATCGTCTCGCCGCGGCCGAGCTGGCAGTCGCCCTCGCTGAGCACGACCGCGTGGCCGCCGAGCTGCCGGATCCCAACCTCAAAGGAGACCCGGGTTCGGGTGCTGGGCTTTTCGAAGATCATCGCCAGCGCCCGGCCCTCGAGCAGGCGGCGGCCGTCGTGGCGGTTGCGCTTCAGCTCGCCGGCGCGGGCGAGGATGCGCCTGAGCGTCGCGGTCTCGAAACCGTCGAGGTCGAGGAAGTGCCGCGGCCGGCTCATCAGGCCGCCATCTCGCTCGAAGCGACGCAGGCCCGCTCGATCATCGACACCGCTGCTTCGATCTCCGCCGTGCCGATGATCAAGGGCGGCAGCAGCCGGACGACGTTGTCCGCCGCCGGCACCGTCAGCAGCCCCTCGGCCATCAGCCGCTCGACCATCAGCCGGTTGGGAATGACGCACTTCAGCCCGAGCATCAGCCCCATTCCGCGCACCTCGGCGATGACGCCGGGGAAGCGGGTGGAAAGGCCCGAGAGCCTCGACTTGAGCGCTGCGCCGGTCGCGCCGACGCGGTCGAGGAAGCCTTCGGCGAGGATCACGTCCAGCACCGCATTCGCCACCGCCATGGCCAGCGGGTTACCGCCGAAGGTGCTGCCGTGGCTGCCGGGGGTGAGCGTCGTTGCCGCCTTGCCGGCGGCGAGGCAGGCGCCGACCGGAAAGCCGCCGCCCAGCCCCTTGGCCAGGGCGATCACGTCGGGCGCCACACCTGCCCACTGGTGGGCGAACAGCCGGCCGGTGCGGCCGATCCCGCACTGGACCTCGTCGAAGAACAGCAGCAGGCCGAACTCGTCGCAAAGCCGCCGCAGCCCCTGAAGAAAGGCCTCGGGCGCCGGGTTGATGCCGCCTTCGCCCTGCACCGGCTCGACCAGGATCGCCGCGGTCTCGGCGGTGATGGCGGCGCGGGCAGCGGCGAGGTCGCCGAAGGCGACGTGGTCGAAGCCGTCCACCGCCGGCGCGAAGCCGTCGAGGTGCTTGGCGCTGCCGCCGGCGGCGATGGTGGCCAGCGTCCGGCCGTGAAAGGCGCCGGTGAAGGTGAGCACCCGGTAGCGCCCCGGCGCGCCGTTCATGTCGTGGAACCTGCGCACCAGCTTCAGCCCGCACTCGATCGCCTCGGCGCCCGAGTTACAGAAGAAGGCGGCGTCGGCAAAGCTCGCGGCGCAGAGCCGCTCGGCCAGCCGCTCCTGATCCGGGATGCGGTAGAGGTTGGAGCAGTGCCAGAGCTTTCCCGCCTGCTCGCGGAGGGTCGCGACCAGGTGGGGGTGGCAGTGGCCGAGCCCGCTCACGGCGATGCCGGCGCCGAAGTCGAGGAAGCGCCGCCCGTCGGTTGCGTCCAGCCAGGCGCCCTGGCCACGCGCGAAGGCGATCTCGAACCGGTCGTAGGTGGGCATCAGCGCGCTCAAGGGCAAAACCTCCTCCGCCGCCGGTCGCGTCGCCGCCGCCCGCCACAGCGAACGCCAGACGCAGAAACAATTCGGGCCGGTGCCCGGCACCGACCCGAAAAACCGCCATCCTATGCAAGCGCTTCACGCGCTGTCAACTCGGGTTCAGCGAGCGACCAGCGCATGAAGGACGGGGACAGGACGCCCGGTGCGCTGTAGCCGGACGCTAATGGAGCAACACCCTCCTACCTCAAACAGACGAAGCGCCCTGATACGGTAGACCGTCATCCTGCAACTGAGCCTCTACGAGGGCGGCGAGATATTCCTCCATCACGCTGAAGTCGAGGTGGCCGGCATCCCACGCAGTATCCGCGGCTATGAGCGCCTCCACGTAATCATCCCTGCTCTCTCTGATCCGCTCTGGCACGATCTGCCGCCCAGGAAGAAGTGCGCCGGACCGAACGCACAGGAGGTAGTAGCACGCCGCGCGTGCCGTCCTGCCATTGCCCTCGATGAACGGATGCATCCAGTTCAGGCGCCAGAGACCGTACGCTGCCAGCTCCGTAGGGCTCCAGACATACCAATTCTCCTGAACCGTCGAGATAAGCCGGTCCATCCAATCGTCGACTTCGTTGAAATGGGGCGGCCTGTGGTTTCCGACGTAGATCGGCTCTCTCCGAAATCTCCCGCCGAACTGGGAGATGTTTGCGACGGCAACGTGGTTCAGCGCCCAGAGAAGAAACTTGTCGAACGCACCCGGCCCCTTCATGAGCCCGATCTCGATACAGTTGGTCAGCAGCTCATATTGGCGATTGAGATTCTGCTCTTCGACCCTGGCGTAAAGATCCTCGCCCTCTTCCTTAAGGACGAACATGTCAGGCCCCGACCCACGCTGGCCCGTCTGCTACCCGGAGACAGGCGTGATACGGATACGGCGGGCAGCCTGCCGCGCAGACTCCTTCGTAATCCGCGACCCTTGCGGCGCGTTGCCGTAGACAAAACTCGCTCGCTGCTCCTGAAGCATCTCGTCGCTTAGTAAAGTCGACCTGGCGCGTTCGAGCAGGCTCTCCAAATTGGGCCGCTTCGGGGCGCGCTTGGAAGCCGACTTGCGCTCAGCCATGTCCGCTCTCCTCTTTCTGCTTGCATACCCTGTCCGCCGCGATCTCTGCCGACAGGCGCGCACGGAAACCTTGGCTTTCTCCAGGCCCGAAAGCTAGCGGAAAGTGACGGCGGTCACGCCTACCAAGCGGCATCATGATAAGACGCCACCGAGCCAAGTTTTGTGCGCTCAGCGTTCCGCGCGCCCTCCTTAGCGGCGGTGGACGCCAGCGCCTCCGCTATCTCCGCGGCGAGCCGCGACAGCGCCCGGCTCATCGCCGCGACCACGGCGGCTTTGCCGGCTTGCGCGGCGGGCTCGCGGACCAGCGTCACTTCGGCCGCCATGAGCTTGCGGCCGCCCTCGCTGAACGCCTGCCAGCGGGCATCCAGCGTGACCAGCCCGGCCGCATCGGCGTCGAAGCGCATCACCTGGATGTCGACGATCCGCTCGATGGGCACGGCCTGGCGCACCGGCAGCAGGAAGATGCGCGCGTCGGCGAGCCTGCGCGACAGGTCTTCGGCGAGCACGCGCCCGATCATGTCGGAGAGCGGCTCCGACCACTTGTCGAACTCGGCGAGCTCGAGCGTATTTGCGTCGCTCCGCGTCACCAGTTGCGGCCGGTCGAGATAGCGCGGCACCTGCACCGGCGACAGCGCGACGTTCAGCGGCGCTTGCCGGGTCACCGCGCCGGCGGCGGGCTCGGCGCGGTCGGGCGGCGGCGGCGGCGTCAGCGTGTAGAACCGGCTGGGCTCGCTGGTCGCGCAGGCGGCGAGCGTGGCGCAAAGCAGCAGTGCCGCCGCGCGGGCCGTGGTGCTCAACGCTCGGCCTCCGGCTTGCCGCGGAGCAGCGCCTCCGGATGGCGATCGAGATAGTCGGTGAACACCCGCAGCGAGCGCGCCGCGTCGCGCATGTCGGCAAGGGTCCCCGCTAGGTCATAGCGCAGCGCCGAGTCCTGCCCGACCATGCTCTCGAACGTGCCGAGCGTCGTCTCCATTTGCACCAGCGCCGCCTTGGCCGCGTCGGCGGCCTGGCGCAGCGACGTCGCCGAGCGCTGGAAGTCGGTCGAGGTCATCAGCTTTTCCATCGCCTGGACCGCGCTCCGGGCATCGGCCACCAGCGGCTCCAGCGGCAACTCGCCGATCTTGGCAAACAGGTCGGTGAGCGAGCGGGTGATGGTTTCGAGATCGGACGGAACGGTCGGAAGCTCCGGGTAGCGGCCGCCCCGCTTCAGCTCCGCCGGCGGCCTGTCCGAGTACAGGTCGAGGGCCACCACCAGCTGGCCGGTAAGCAGGTTCCCGGGCTTGAGCTGGGCCCTGAGCCCGCGGGCGACGAGCTTGTCCATCACGTCGTAGGGCGCCATGGGCTCGACCTCGCCCGTCACCGCAATCCGCTGCGGCTCGACCTGGGCAATGACCGGCACCCGGACCGACACCGTTTCGGGGTCGAAGACCAGGCTCACGTCCTCGACGGTGCCGACCTTCAGGCCGCGGAACTCGACAGGTGCCCCGGCGGCAAGCCCCCTCACGGAGCCGTCGAAATACATCAGGTAGGGCACCTTCTCGGTGTACATCGCCTCGCTGATGCTGGCCTGGCTCTTGAACAGCGGGAAGGTGGTGCCGGCGGGAGCCGGCGGCCGGTCCATGGCGACCAGCGGGGTGTCGAAGGAGACGCCGCCGGTGAGGATCGCCTGAACCGAATCGATGGCGACGTTCACCCCTTCCGCGCCGATGGCAAGATCGACGCCGCTGGCGTTCCAGAACCGGGTGTCGTTGCGGACCAGGCGGTTGTACGGCTCGCGGACGAAGACGTAGATGTCGACGCTCCGCTGGTCGCCGGCCAGTTCGTAGCCCAGCACCTCGCCGGCGACGAGCCCGCGGTAGCTGACCGGCGAGCCCGGGGTGAGCGAGCCCAGCCGCTCCGCGGTGAGCACGTATTCGCTGCCGGCGACGTTGGCGCGCACCACGG
>JAXMOZ010000024.1:0-40857 GCA_034382075.1 Rhodospirillales bacterium | reverse complement strand
TCATCATCCGCAGCCCCTGTAGCACCTCCGTCCGCCGAACCATCCGCTCCCCTCCTCCAGAGGAGCAGAGCTTCACCGGACAGATCGTGTGCTACCTAGACCGGACAGATCGTGTGCTACCTACAAGCGTCATGGCCGTACTTGTTACGGCCATCCACGCCTTTTATATAGACCCCCGGAACAAGCTCGGGGGTGACGAACGAAAGAAGCCTTTCATCGGCGGGTCCGGCTTCGCCTCGACCCGCCCTACGCGCCGTGGACGGCGTTACAGCAGGGCGCGGTCAGGTTGAATGAGACCCCGCTGGGCTGGCCGGACGCGGTAGGGCGGGATAGCCGAAGGCGTATCCCGCCGCGGATCGTCCCACGCGCCGTAGCCGCGCTACCGCGCCGCGAAACAGGCGATCAGGTACCGACCAGCATCGGGATCACCCACACCACCATGTTCATGTTGCCGGCCTCAGCCTCACGCGCCGGCCTCTTCCGCCGATTGTCAACTCCGGCGAAAGTGCGATGGCGTCGATCGACCGGGTGTGCAAGGCTTCCTCTTGGCTTCGATCGCCCTGCTGCTGGCTGAAACGAGTTTGCCGCTGACCGGTCGGCGGGGGCGACACAGTGCCGCACGCAGGGAGGGGGGGGAGACTTGCATGTTCGGAACGACACTCGACGTGCCGGTCGATCGACCGGTCGATGGCGACACCGTGAGGGTGCTGATCGACGGCGCATCGGAAGCACTGCGCATTCTCGCCTTGGATACCGAAGAGTCCCGTCCCGGCGGCGACAAGCCGATGACACCGTGGGGCCGCCGGGCATCGGAGTACGCGGCCACGCTGTTCCTACCCGGCCGGGCGGTGACGCTGGAGTTCGAGGGCAACGAGCCTGTAGTCGAATGCCTGCAGCGCTACCGCGACAACTTCGGCCGCCTTCTCGTCATGGTGCACCTCGACGGCATGAATTTTCCGAGCACATGATCTCGGAGGGCTACAGCCCCTACTTCAACAAGTACGGGCACGCCCGGTTTCTGGAATACCATCGAGCCTTCGTGGCCGCCGAACGCAGTGCGCAGGCGGCGCGGCGCGGCCTGTGGGACCAAGTGGCGGTGAATGGCTCGGAGCAGCGGAACTACGCAAATCTCGGGGCGTGGTGGTCCCTGCGCGCCGCGATCATCGATGACTATCGGCGAGTGCGCGCTGGCGGCGCCGACATCCTCAACTCCCGCCTCGACTACGCTGAAATCGCCGGACGGGCTGCAAACGGCGAGCAGATCGTCGTGTTCACGGAACTTGCGGCGTTCCGCAGGCTGGGGTCGCGCCGGGCGGTGATCGACATCGGCTCTCGGGCGCAGCCCTTCCAGGTGCTCATCCCCGACATCGAAACCGACGACGGGATGGCGTTGGTCAACCTTGTCCACGAGCGTTACCTGGCCGAGGACGACGGCCGCACGACCATCCGCGCTCGGCGCAGCTACGCCTATGTCGAAGGCCGGCTGCAGCTTTATCGCGACAATCCCGAGATCGTCGTCGAGGGTCCTGCGGCCATCACCGACGCTCCGCCCGGGCAGTAAGCAGGCGATCTGCACGGTCTACCGTGTCGCGAAATAGGCGATCAGGTAGCCGACGAGCATCAGGATCACCCACACCACCATGTTGCCGGCCGTCAGCGTCCGCGCGACCGCGCCGGCGGGGCCGGTGTGGCGCGAGAGCTGGCCGGTGAGCCGCGACACGCTGGTCGTGGTCCCCCGACGGACCCAAGCGTCCACCGGCGCGACGATGCGGGCCACGAACCTGGCGATCGCCGGAACCAACGTCCGGTAGCTCCAGTCGGTATCCAGGCTGATCGTCTCGGTCCGCTTCATCAGCGGCAACAGGACGAAGAAGGCGAGCCCCGAGAAGGCGAGGAGCTGCAGCATCTCCAGCACGTGGGGCGCGGTGTAGGGCGCGTAGTCGACCGGAAACGGCAGGATGGCGTAGAGCGGCGCCGGGAACACCCCGATCAGGATGCAGAGCGCGGAAAACAGGACCATGGCCGCGCGCATGTTCCACGGCGGGTCCGCCGGCCTCAGCCCGCTGTCCTTCTGGAAGAACACGAACCAGGGGAACTTGATGCCGGCATGGAGGAAGACGCCGGCGGAGCCGGCGGTGAGCAGCAGCCAGGCCATCGCCAGGCCCTGATCGCCCGCGGCCTGGTTGATCATCGACTTGGTGACGAAGCCCGAGGTGAGCGGGAACGCGGAGATGGACAGGGCGCCGACGATGCCGCAGAGCGTCGTCAACGGCATGCTCTGGAACAGCCCGCCCAGCTCCGAGCACTTGCGCCGGCCGGTCATCAGCAGCACCGAGCCGGCGGACATCAAGAGCAGCGCCTTGTAGATGATGTGGGCGAAGGCGTGCGCCGCCGCCCCGTTCAGCGACAGCTCGGTGCCGATGCCGATGCCCACCACCATGAACCCGACCTGGTTGACGATGCTGTAGGCGAGGATCCGGCGCATGTCGTTCTCGAGCAGGGCATAGATGATCCCGTAGAAGATCATCACCAGCCCGATGCCGACGAGGATCTCCGCGCCCGGAAAGCCGCGCAGCAGGGCATAGACGGCTGCCTTGGTCGTGAAGGCGGAGAGGAACACCGTGCCGCTCCACGACGCCTCGGGATAGGCGTCGGGAAGCCAGGCCGAGATCGGCCAGGCGGCGGCGTTGATCAGGAAGCCCACGAGGATCAGCAGGCTCGCGGCGCCGTCGGGCATGGCGTCGAAGTCGACGGTGCCGGTCACGAGGAGGTGGCCGACGATGCCGATGGTGAGGATCGTCCCGCCGAGCAGGTGGATCATCAGGTAGCGCCCGGCGGCGCGAAACGACGCAGGCGAGCGCGCCGACCAGATGATCGCGGTCGAGGCCAGCGCCATCAGCTCCCAGAAGATCAAGAGCGTGATCAGGTCGCCGGCAAGAGCGACGCCGATGGCGCTGCCGGCGTAGACGCAGGCGGCGGCAAGCTCGGTCGTGCTTCGCTGGTTCAAGGCGTAGAGGACGCCGGCGAATGCCATGATCGCGAAGATGGTGGCGAAGAGGCGCGCGAGTGGATCGACGCGCAGCGGCACCAGCGGCAGCCCCAGGTAGGTGAAGGCGAGCACGTTGCCGTCGGGCAGGGTCCAGATCAGGGCCAGCGCCGCGAGCGGCGCGGACAGCAGCACGAGGCCGCGGGCAAGCGCGTTGCCGCGGCACAGCGGCACGATCAGCGCCGCCAGGAACAGCACCGCCGTCGGCGGCAGGCTATGGCTCATAGTGGTCGTCCCTGCGCTTCAGCACCGCCCCCAGCACCTTGGCCGCGAGCACCATTGCGGCGCAGGCGGCGAAGCCGAACCATGAGGCAAAGCCGAAGGTCGCGGCCAGTTCGACCGGCGTGTGGCGGTGGATGACGAGGTCGCCGAGGGTCAGAAGGACGAGCAGGATGCCGCCGCCCCACCACAGGCCGCGGATGGTCGATGGCCGGGTCAGCCAGGGGCCGCCGCTTCCCTCGCTCCCGCCGCGGGAAGCCGCCGTGTTAGCCGCCCTGTCCGTCATCGCGCCACCGCGACGAAGGCCTGGGCCAGCTGCAACGGTAGGTCCGGGCGAAAGAACAGGAAGACGCTGAGCGCCGCCGTGAGCGTCAAGGCGCCGACGCAAGCAAGCGGCGCCTCGCCATGCTCCCGCCCGCCCACCGGCAGCGGCCGGAAGAAGGCCGCGTAGACGATCGGCAGGAAATAGGCGGCGTTCAACAGCGTGCTCGCGACCAGGACGGCGAGGACCACCGCCTGCTCGGCGGCGAGCGCTCCCTGCAGCAGGTACCACTTGGCGACGAAGCCGCCGGTGGGCGGCAGCCCGATCATCGACAGCGAGGCGACGGCGAAGGCGCCCATGGTCCAGGGCATGCGCCGGCCGATGCCGTCGAGCTCGCTGACTTGGGTCTTGTCGGAGGCGACCAGAATGGCGCCCGCGGCGAAGAACAGGGTGATCTTGGCCACCGCGTGCGTCGCGATCTGCAGGGTCGCGCCTTGCAGCGACAGCGCGTTCAGGACGGCGGCGCCGATGACGACGTAGGAGAGCTGGCTGACGGTCGAGTACGCCAGCCGCCGCTTCAGGTTGTCCTGAAACAACGCGACCGTGGACGCGGCGACGATGGTGAAGCCGGCGACGTAGATGAGCCAGCCGGTGCCGGGCGTCGCGTGTAGCAGGTCGACGCCGAAGACGTAGACGGTGATCTTGAGCACCGCGAAGACCCCAGTCTTCACCACCGCAACCGCGTGCAACAGCGCGCTGACCGGCGTCGGCGCCACCATCGCCGCCGGCAGCCAGCGGTGGAAGGGCATCAGCGCCGCCTTGGCGATGCCGAGGATGAACATCGCGTAGAGGATCGCCACCGCCTCGGGCCCGGCCTTGCCGGCGAGGATGCCGCCGGGGGTGAAGTCGAGCGTGCCCGCCAGCAGGTAGATCGCGGCGATGGCCGGCAGTTGCAGGCCGATGGAGGTGCCGATGAGGATGCCGAAGTAGACCCTCCCCGCCCGCTTCGCCTCGGGCGTGCCATGGTGGGTCACGAGCGGATAGGTCGCGAGCGTGAGCAGCTCGTAGAAGACGAACAGCGTCATGACGTTGCCGGCGAAGGCCACGGCCATGGTCGCCGCCAGCGACACCGCGAAGAAGGCATAGAAGCGGGTCTGGTGGCCCTCGTGGTGGCCGCGCATGTAGCCGATGGAGTAGACCCCGGTGACCAGCCAAAGTCCGCTCGCGACCAGGGCGAACCCGGCGCCCAGGGGCTCGGCCGCAAACGCGAGTGGCAGGCCCGGCAACATCTCGACGGTGACCAGGGCCGGCCTTCCGCCGGCGAGCACGTCCCCGACGATGACGAGAACCACCGCCACCAGCAGCACGGCGGTTCCGAGGCTCACCGTCTCCCGCAGGTTCGGCCGCGAGCCGCAGGCGAGGATCAGCAGCGCGCCCACCAGCGGGATGACCGGAGCCGCCGCCAGGGCCGTCTCGGCCGAAATCACGGCGCCTGTCCCATCAGCGCGCGGGCGGCCTGCAGCGCCAGGCCGCTGGTGGTGCTGCCGTCGATGCCGAAGGCGAGGTTGATCGCGGCGAGGACGACGAGGGGCGCCAGCATGCCGAGCGGCGCCTCCCCCACGCCCGCCACCGCCGGCGACGGCGCGCGGAAATAGGCCACTTCGACCAGCCGCCAGACGTAGATCAGCGCCAGCAGGCCGCTCACCACGATCACGGCCATTACCGGCCACCAGCCCTTGGCGAAGGCCGCCTCGAGCAGGACCCACTTGGTGACGAAGCCGATGGTGAGCGGTGCGCCGATCAGGCTGAGGCCGCCGATCAGCATCGCCGCCGCGGTGATCGGCATCCGCCGGCCGAAGCCGGCGATGTCGTGGAAGCGGACCGCGCCAACCCGGTAGACGACGCAGCCGATCGCCATGAACAGCAGCGCCTTCATCATCGCGTGATTGAAGATGTGGACGATGCTGCCGGAGAGGCCCTCGGCGGTGCCGATGCTCAAGCCCAGCACCATGTAGCCGATCTGCGAGACGCTGGAGTAGGCGAGCAGGCGCTTGACGTCGTCCTGGAAGATCGCGACCACCGAGGCCGCGATCATCGACAGCATGCCGAAGCCCAGCAGCATCTCGTCGATCGGCATCACCGCGAACATCGCCGCGCCGCCGAACACGGTGTAGATCGTGCGGATCAGCGCGTAGACCGCGATCTTGGTCGATGTCGCGGCGAGGAACACGCTCACCGCCGAGGGCGCGTAGGTGTAGGCGTTGGGCAGCCAGAAGTGCACCGGGACGAGGGCCAGCTTCAGCGTCAGGCCGACGGTGAGGAAGGCCAGGGCCATCTCGATGGTGCGCAGGTGGAGCAGCCCCGGCAGCCGCGCGGCGAGGTCGGCCATGTTGAGCGTGCCGGTCATCATGTACATCAGGCCGACGCCGATGATGTAAAACGTGGCGCCGATGGTCCCCATGATGAGGTAGCGGAAGGAGGCGGTGAGCGCGCGGCGGTCCCGGCCCAGGCTGATCAGCACGTACGAGGACAGCGACGTGATCTCGAGGAAGACGAACAGGTTGAAGGCGTCGCCGGTCACCGCGATGCCGAGCAGGCCGGTGAAGCACAACAGATACATTACGTAGAACAGGTAGATCCGGTCGGACGGGATCTCGCGGGCGACCGAGGCGCGGGCAAAGACAATGACGATGGCGCCGATCGCCGAAACGGTCACCAGGACGAAGGCGCCCAGCAGGTCGATCCGGTACTCGATCCCGATGGGCGCCGGCCAGCCGCCGAGGGCATAGGAGATCGGCCCGTTGGCGAGAACCTCGGCGAGCAGCATGAAGGCGCCCGCCAACGCGCCCCAGGTCATGACCACGGCGATGGCCCAGGCGGCCGTGCCGTTGCGGAGGATCAGGCAGATCGGCGCCGAGATCAGCGGCAGCACGACCTGGAGGACGGGCAGGTGCGGAGAGATCACGTCGGCTCGCCCTCCTGAGCCTCGATCTCGTCCTCCTCGATGGTGCCGAAGGCGTCGCGAATGCGGACCACCAGCGCCAGCCCCAGCGACAGCGTGGCGATGCCGACGACGATCGCGGTCAGGATGAGCACGCTCGGCACCGGGTTGGTGTAGACCGGGTTGCCGGCGGTGATGATCGGCGCGGTGCCCCCCTCCACCTTGCCCATAGAGATGTAGAAGACGAACACCGCGACCTGGAAAATGTTCAGGCCGAACAGCTTCTTGACCAGGTTGCCCTGGGCGATGACGACGTAGAAGCCGATCATCATCAGGACCACGACCAGCCAATAGTTGAACAGCGGGAGAAACGGGGTGATCGTCACATCGTCACTCCGCCGCCCTCTTGCCGGCCGGCTCGCCGTCCATCTCCCCGTCCGGGTCCTCGTCCAGCTCGATGTCCTGGCCGGCGAAGATGAAGAAGATGGTCATCATCGCCGAGGACACGGTGGTGAAGACGCCGAACTCGATCAGGAAGATGCCGAGGTGCTGGCCGTGTACGGCGTCGTGGGCGAGGACCGAGTAGTCGAGGTAGTTGCCGCCGAGCAGGATGCCGGCAAGGCCGGTGCCGGCATAGATGAGCACCCCGAGCGCCAGGGTCGTGCGCACCAGCCTCGGCCCAGCCACCCGCCTCGCGGTGGCGACGCCGAAGATCAGCGCGTAGAGGATGAAGGCGGAGGCGAAGATGACCCCGGCCTGGAAGCCGCCGCCGGGCCCGAAGTCGCCGTGGAACTGCACGTAGAGAGCGAACAGCATGATCGCCGGGATCAGCAGCTTCGCCGCGGTGCGCAGGATGGCGAAGCGGGTCACGGCGCCCGGTCCTCGGCGGGGCGCCTGCGCCCCTTCCTGCGGCCGCGGCCAAGGAGCACGAGAACGCCGCAGGCCGCGGTCAGGACCACGGTCGTCTCGCCCAAGGTGTCGTAACCGCGGTAGCTGGCCAAGACCGAGGTGACGACGTTGGGGACGCCGGTTTCCGGCACGGACTTCTCCAGGTAATGCGGAGCGACGTGGGTGTGGATCGGCGCGTTGGGATCGCCGTACCCGGGCATGTCGAGGGTGCCGTAGATCAGCGCGCCGCCGGTGACGATGACGAGGAGCAGCGGCCCCCAGGCGATCGTCCGGCTCGGCTTCTCCGCCTCGATGCGGGTGACCGCGAGGGTGGCGAGGCCGAGGACGGTGGCGATCCCGGCGCCGACCGAGGCCTCGGTGAAAGCGACGTCGACCGCGTCCTGAACGACATAAAGCGCCGCGGCGGTGAGGCTGAAGATCCCGGACAGCATCACCACCGCGAACAGGTCGCGCACCTTGACCAGCGCGAGCGCCGTCAGCGCCATGAACAGCAGCAGCGCGACGTCGATGGCGCCTACGATGACGATGGCCCGCCTCCCCCGTCGCCGCCGTGCCGCTGCTCCCCGCCGGGCCGCCGGCTGCCTTCGCCGCTCAACAGCGGCTTCACCCCGGCGTTCAACGCCGCCCGGGCGAGCGCAAACGTGGTCGTGGGCGAGGTGAAGAACAGGAAGACGCCGATCAGGATCAGCTTCACCGTCACCAGCCAGTGCTCCGACTGCAGCATCAAGCCGAGCAGGATCAGCGCCGCTCCGAGGGTGTCGATCATGCCGGCGCCGTGCATCCGGCTGTAGACGTCGGGCAAGCGGACGATGCCGATGGCGCCGATGAGGGCGACAACGCTGCCGCCGACGAGGCAGGCCCAGCTGGCGATGTCCAGGGCGAGGCCCATCAGACGTCCTCCCAGTCGCCGGGCGGGCCACCGAGGTGGGCGAAGGTGACGTACTTGCAGACGGCGATCGTGCCGATGAAGTTGATCAGCGCGTAGACCAGGGCGATGTCGAGGAACTCCGGGCGCTCGGTGAGAAAGCCGAAGACGGCGATGAGCAGCACCGTGAGCGTGCCGAAGGAATTGACCGCGAGAATGCGGTCGTAGACCGTGGGCCCCTTGAACGCCCGCAACAGGGTCAGCGCCATGATCACGATCAGGGCGAGGCTCGCTTCGACGAACATCGCGGCTCAGGCCTCGACCGCGGCGACGCGCCGGTCCATGTCGCCCGAGGCGACGCCCTCGGCCGCCTCCACGGTGAGGGCGTGGACGCTCAGAACGTTGTCGTCGATGGCCAGGGTGACGGTGCCCGGCGTCAGCGTGATGGAGTTGGCGTAGATGGTGAGCCCGAGTTCGGAACGCTGGCTGCCCGCCGTCGTCATCACGCTGGTCGAGAGCGGCATCCGCGGGCTGAGGATGACCTTGGCGACGGCGATGTTGGACTTGACGATTTCCCAGAGCAGCCAGGGCAGATAGGTGCCGAAGCGACGGCTCAGGTGGATCGGATGACCCTCGTGATCGACCAGGTCCATGCGGTGGGCGATGAAGACAACAGCGCAGACGGAAAGAACGCCGAGGCCCAGAAGCAGCGGTTCATGAAGGAAGCCGGACAGCAGCAGCCACAGCGCATAGAGGACGCCGGCCAGGCTGACGAGGTGAAACACCGTGTCCTTCCTCCCCGCGATCGGCTCCTTGACGTGGGCCTTGGGCGCCTGCCGGGCCGGCCGGGCACCGCAGGCTTGGTTTAGCTCCCACGGCAGAGGGAGGGAACGATAAAATGGGACGGCTGCTTCGGGCGGCAGCCTGGATGCTGGCTTACGGGAGGATGGCAACGTTGAAGGAGCCTGTCGCTGCGAGGGCTATTCGCCTGATCCTTGCGCTGCTGGCCGTCGGAGCGATCCTGTCTTGGGGTTCGCCGGGCGGGTGGAGGGCGGTCGCCGACGCCCCGGCCGTGGCCGAGCAGGCGCGGGTCGGGCGCCTGGTGATCGAGACGACGCAAGCCGCCCGCTCGTTTCGGGTCGAGCTGGCGAAGACGCCGGAAGAGCTTGCCCAGGGCCTGCAGCATCGCCGGTCGCTTCCTGCCGACGCGGGGATGCTGTTCGACTTCGGCCCCGAGCGCATCGTCACCATGTGGATGAAGAACACCTACATTCCGCTCGACATGCTGTTCATCGGCGCCGAGGGAATCGTCGCCGATATCGCCGAGCGGACGACGCCGCTGTCACTGGAGACGATCGATTCGCGGGTTCCGGTCCGCGCGGTCCTCGAGCTGAACGCCGGCACGGTGGCGGCACTCGGGATTCGCAAGGGTGACCGGGTCCACCACCCCATTTTCGCGAAGCGGTAGCAGCAGCGGCCCGGCAGCGGGAACCGTCCCGTAGGCTGGCCGCAGCAGCCCCCTGACGCCTTGGGCGGCTGCCGGGCGCGGCGGCTGGCCTTCGTCGGCGTGCCGCTATGCCACGCCGGTACACCGAGATCAGCCGCAGGGGTGACAACCGGCTTGCGCCGTCCCACATGATCTGGGAGGAACGTGGACGTGTCCGCGATATGGAGCCCTTGCGGCTCGTGGTTCGCGGGGAGCGTGTGAATGCCCGAACCGCATCGCAGGGACGGGCAACATGCAACAGGGCGACGGTTCAGAGCGGTTCGTCACGAGGTTGATGCATTCTTAGAGTAGACGCGTCGCGGACCCCAGAGGGCGTTGCCGAGCAGTCCAGGTAGCCGAAGCCGCAGCTTAACGGCGCCCGTTCGTGGCGGTCCGGCACGGCTCGGTCGCTCGGCGCTTCGTCAGCGTGACCTTAGAATGACAGGCTGGAGACGGTCCGACTCTTCACCCATTTGGGGTGTGGGCAATGCTTAAAATTAGGCGCATTGTCAATTGCGAAGGCGGTTTCGCCGGACCTCGCCAAGATATGCGGACCGTGCCCCATGAACACGGTTGCTTACAATCATCACGGGTGACGGATGTCGATGCTCAACAACGTAGTCATTATCCAGCGGGTGGTTCCGCACTACCGCTTTGCCCTGTTCGAGCGGCTGTGGCGTGAATTCGGTTGGCGCGTGGCCACGACCAACACCGCACCCGAGGTCGGGTCGCTGAAGTTCAATCAACTGATCAACGACGAACACCCGTTCATCAAGAGGTACGACTTCAAATTTACCTCTAAAACCAACCCTTATGCCTGCCGCATTCCGTTGCGCCGGATCCTGGACGACACCGGAGCCACGGCGGTGATCTCCGAGTTTTCGATGCGGATGAGCACCACGTACGAGTTGCCGATGCTCCGCCGGCTGCGGGGCTCGCCGACGGTCCTGTTCTGGTCGCACGGCTTCAACATGAGCCGCGGGCTGCTTTCGGCATACCAGCGCCTGGTTCAGGTTCCGGGAAGCCTGCTCAACACGATGGTGGACGGCCACGTCTGCTATAGCGAGGAAGGGCGTGATTTTCTGGCGGCGTACATGGCCCGAGACCGGCTGTTCGTCGCGCCCAACACCATCGACGCCGAATCGCTGCAGGCCCAGGCGGCCGGCGTGCAGGCCATGACACCCCCGGGGCGGCCTCATATCGTCACCGTCGGCCGCGCAACCGAGGACAAGGACTTCCCTCGCCTCGTGCGGATTTTCCGGGCGCTGCTGGCCGACCATCCGGAGGCGGCGCTGACGTTGGTGGGCGACGGGCCGGATATGGAGCGAACCCGCGCCGCCGCCGGCGACGAACTCGGCCGAAGAATCTTCATGCCCGGCGCCGAATACGATGAAGCCCGAATCGCCGCCTACTACGGCTCCGCGGATTTCAGCGTCCTGAGCGGAGCGGCCGGGCTCGGGGTCAACCACGCGCTGTGCTACGGGGTGCCGGTCGTCGCCTACGCGCGAACCGAGCAGGGGCCGCACCACCATCCCGAGATCGCCTATGTCATCGACGGCAAGACCGGGATGCAGGTGCCGCGCTACACCGACGAGGCGATGCTGCAGGCGCTCCGCGACTTCCTCTCCGCTCATCCGCGCCCGCGGGAGGCTTTCGCCGCGTCCATCAGCCGCTATGTCGCAAACCACCTGTCCCTCGACAGCATGATCCGCGAGTTCGCCAGGGTCGACGACTTCATCAGCAGGCGATCGCAGTCCCGGCAGAAGTCGGCGGACGGGGAGCCTGCGGCCGCCACCCAAAGGGGCGGTTGAACCGGTCGGCGTTGAGACACATTCATTGGAGGAGCCCGACGCGCGCCATGAGCCGGCGCGCCCGCTGAACCTCGCCGGCAAGGAGACCGCCGATGCGGCTGATGAGAAGGGAACTGATCGCCGCGGTGGTGTTGCCGGTAGCAGGCCTGATGGTCGCGGCTTTGGCCCCGTCCGGAGCCGGCGCCGCCGCTGAACGGGTGGTCTCCACCGAGGCAGGGCCGGTACAGGTCGAGAGCATCGTCGAGGGCTTGGAGCATCCCTGGGGCCTGACCTTCCTCCCCGACGGGCGGATGCTGGTCACCGAGCGCGCCGGCCGGCTGAGGGTGGTGGACGACGGAGCGTTGTCCGCACCGGTCAAGGGCCTCCCAAAAGTCATGGCGAACGGCCAGGGCGGCCTTCTCGATGTCGCCCTCGATCCCCGCTTCGCCGAGAACCGCCTCGTCTACGTCTGCTACGCCGAACCGGGAGGCGACGGCGCCTCGACCGCCGCGGCCCGGGGCCGCCTGTCGGAAGCAGCCGACGCCGTAACCGACGTGGAGGTGATCTTTCGGCAAACGCCGAAGGTCAGTGGTGGCACCCACTTCGGCTGCCGCCTCGCCTTCGCCCCCGACGGCAAGCTGTTCATCACCTCCGGCGAGCGCTTCAGGTTCGACCCGGCCCAGGACCTGAAGAGCGGCCTCGGCAAGATCTTCCGCATCAATCCGGACGGTTCGGTCCCCGCCGACAACCCGTTCGTCGGCCGCAGCGATGCGCAAGCCGAGATCTGGTCCTATGGCCACCGCAACGTCCAGGGCGCGGCCATCCATCCGGTCACCGGGGCGCTGTGGAGCAACGAGTTCGGCCCACGCGGCGGCGACGAGCTGAACGTCCCCGAGGCGGGGCGCAACTATGGCTGGCCGCTGGTGAGCTGGGGTCGCCAGTATTCGGGCGTGGACATCCCGGACCCGCCGTCGCGTCCCGACCTGGCCGGGTCGGTGCACTACTGGAACCCGTCGATCTCCCCCTCCGGCATGACCTTCTACACCGGCGAGCTGTTCCCGGCCTGGCGGGGCAACATCCTGATCGGCGGTCTGACCGCCGCCGGGATAGTCCGGCTCAGCCTCGACGGCCAGCGGGTGACGAACGAGGAGCGGATCGAACTCGATGACCGGATCCGCAACGTCCGCCAGGGCCCGGACGGCGCGGTCTACGCCCTCACCGACCAGCCGGACGGCCGGATCCTGCGGCTAACTCCCGCGCCCCGCTAGCGGCGTCACTGCAAGGAGCAAAGCCGACGAAGCCGTAGGGCGGGTCGAGGCGAAGCCGGACCCGCCATCATCGGCGGGATACGCCTCCGGCTATCCCGCCCTACGTCGCCACGCGCTTCGAAGGCGGGGATGACGACGTAGCAGGCCGGTGCGTCAACCTGATCACACACCGCTTTAGGGTGATGCACCTGGCTTCCCGAGCCAGTCATCGCGCACCCCAAAGCGGCGGCACTCTCCTCAGATGCAGTAGCAGCGCAACGGCTCGAAGCCGTTGAATGCGACGGACGAATACGTCGTCGTGTAAGCGCCGGCCGAGCGGATCTCGAGCTTGTCTCCGATCTGCAGGTCCAGCGGCAGCCGGTAGTCGCTCTGCTCGTAGAGCACGTCGGCGGAATCGCAGGTGGGACCGGCGAGGACGACGCGGTCGGACGGGCCGCGCCGGCTGCTGAGGATGGGATACTTGATCGCCTCGTCGATGGTCTCGGCAAGGCCGCCGAACTTGCCGATGTCGAGATAGACCCAGCGGCTGGGGTCGGTCCGCTCCCGTTCGGCAATGAGAACCACCTCGGTCTGGATGATCCCGGCGTCGCCGACCATCTGCCGGCCCGGCTCGACGATGACGTCGGGCTGGCGGTTGCCGAAGTGACGGCGCAGCGAGCGGCGGATCACCGCCCCGTAGGCGCACAGGCTGGGCAGCCGGTTGCGGTAGCGGGTCGGCAGGCCACCGCCGATGTTGAGCATGCCGAGGGTGACGCCGTCGTCGGCGAGCTCGCGAAACAACTTCGCCGCCTCGGCCACCGCCTGGTCCCATTGCGCCGGGTCGCGCTGCTGCGAGCCGACGTGGAAGGAGACGCCGTATGGCTCCAGACCGAGCGCCGCCGCAAGCCGCAGCAGCTCCGCCGCCGTCGCCGGCTCGCAACCGAACTTCCGCGACAGCGGCCACTCGGCGCCGTCACCTGACGTGCTGATCCGGCAGAAGACCCGGCTTCCCGGCGCGGCGGCGGCGAGCTTCTCCAGCTCCGCCCAGGAATCGAAGGCGTAAAGCCGAACGCCCCGGTCGAAGGCGGCGGCGATGTCCGCCTGCTTCTTGATGGTGTTGCCGAAGGACACACGCTCGGGTCCGGCGCCGGTCGCCAGCACCATGTCGATCTCGTTGACCGAGGCCGCATCGAACGACGAACCCAGGTCGGCAAGCAGGCTCAGGATCTCCGGCGCCGGGTTCGCCTTCAGGGCATAGTAGACGACCGCGTCGGGCATCGCCTGGCGCAGCTTCGCGTAGTTCTGGGTGACGATGTCCAGGTCGAGGACCAGGCATGGCGTCGCCGGCCGTCGCTGGGCGAGAAAACGGCTGATCTTCTTGGTCATCGGCGGGGCTTCCTGCGCGCTGGTGCAGCTACGAGACGCGGAAGTTTTGGAACTGCCAGGGGCAGCCCCGCTCGACCGGTTCGGGGAACAACAGGCCCCGATCGAGAAGCGGCGTCCAGTCGGAGTAGACCCCGACCACCTCGCCCAGGTAGGGCCTGGCGATCGCCATGATCCGGTCGTGATCCAGCTCCTCCGGCTCGACCAGGCCGGCGCGCGGGTTCTCCAGCGCCCAGACCATCCCGGCCAGGACCGCGACGGTCACCTGCAGGCTGGTGGCGTTGTTGTACGGCACGAGCCGCCGCGCCTCATCGATCGAGAGCCTGGAGCCGAACCAGTAGGCGCCCCGCTCGTGACCCATGAGCAGGACCCCGAGCTCGTCGATGCCACTCTTGATCTCGTCCATCATCAGCCGCTGGCTGTCCTGCATGTGCCAGTTCTTGCCGGCAAGCTCGTGCAGAGAGAGCACCGCGTCATCGCACGGGTGGTAGGCGTAGTGGACCGTCGGCCGATAAAGCACGCCGTCGCCGGTCTTCACGGTGAGGTAGTCGGCGATCGAGATCGACTCGTTATGGGTGACGAGGAAGCCGTGGAAGGGGCCTTCCAGCGGCGTCCAGGTGCGCACCCGGGTGCCGGCGCCGGGACGCTTGAGGTAGATGGCGGCGTCGCTGCCGAAGGCGTGGCGGGCGCCGTCGTCGGGGAAGACGCTCTCGTGGGTGCCCCAGCCGAGTTCCGCCGGCTGGCAGCCCTCGCTGACGAAGCCATCGATGGACCAAGTGTTGACGAACTCGCCGGGCTTCTTGGCAATGTCGGCACGCTGGGTGTCGCGCTCGGCGATGTGGATGACCTTGACGCCGAGGTCGCGGGCCAGCGCCGCCCAGTCGCCGCGGCTTCTGGGCGTGCCGCCGTTGGTGACGTGGCGGCCGGTGTCGGCGGCGATGTTGAGCAAGGCGACCTTGACGAAATGCGAAACCAAGCCCGGGTTGGCGCCGTGGGTGATGACGGCGGTCGGCGCCGGCGCGCCCCCCTTGAGCCTTAGTGCGCTCTCGCGCAGCGCATAGTTCGATCGCTCCGACGGGCTCAGCGTCGGATCGACGTAGGCGCCGGCCCAGGGCTCGACGCAGGTGTCGAGGTAGAGCGCGCCGCGCTCGCGGCACAGCTCGATGAGCGCGACCGAGGATACGTCAACCGAGACGTTGACGAGGAAGTCGCCCTCCCCCACCAGCGGCTCGAGAAGCTGCCGGTAGTTGCCGCGGGTCACCGGCTGCACCAGGACCTTCACGCCCATGGCCTGAGCTTCCGCAAGCCCCTGTTCATCGGCGCTGATGATGGTGATCCGCTCGCTGGCAACGTCGAGGTGGCGCAGGATCAGCGGTAAAACGCCCTGGCCGATGGAGCCGAAGCCGAGGATGAGGATGCCGCCGGCAACCTTGGCGTGCTTGCTGGGATGGATCAATCTGGAGGCCTCCTGAGAGCGCTGTCCGGGTTGTCAAGAGCATGCCGGCGGGGATGGCGACGCGCAGCAAGGGCGCCGCGTCCGACCGCACGGTTTCGATTATGCTTGGCTGGTTCGGTTCAGGGCCGCGTCAGGGGAAGCCGTGCCCAAAAGCCCGGACGTTGCGCAGGCCGCCGGCCTCGCATTGCGGAGGCGGCGCGCGGCAAAGCGCTCGGGTGGCGGATCAGGGCTGCCCGCGAAACCGCGGGACCCGTGGCTGATGCCACGTCCGACCTAGGGCAATGTGATGCACTTGATTGTCGCACCGCGCCGGGCGTCAACCATATCCACCTCCCTTAAGGGCACCGGCCCACTGTTGACCGGCTCGACCTAAAAGGACGCGTTACGTCGTCGCATACCCGCTGTCGCGTGGGGCATTGGCACGTGCGCGATTGCGTCTGCAGTGAGATATAACTGAAGTCGGCGCGGGCGCAAAGGCCTTCCTCACCGGCTTCTGACCATGCTCCCTTCCTCCGCGTCCGGGCGGGCTTCAATAGCGCTGGCGGCGGGCGGGTTCCGGCGGCGCCTTGGGCCGCAAAGGCCGCAGCGGTCCGACCTCGGGGGGGGGGGATCGGGGGGCGCGCCTACGCCAAAGGTCGGTTCCGGCGCGGCTTCCCTCTTTTCGCCAATTGTGGCACAACTGACCTGCAACTCGGGGTCAAGCGATCCAAGCGGGGGTAAGGCAGCGGCAGCGTAGCGAGCCGCTTCCGTTCTTGCTCAGCGCGGCGGGATCCCTTTATTTCGCGGGACAAGGTTGCCGATGTCGTCGGCGTATCTAGTGGCTGTTCCAACACCGTCTAGCTATCGCCCTAGAATCGCGATGCCTGAACCGATCGCGTTGCACCCTGGAGCGCACCGCGCCGAACCTACGCTTCAAGAGGATCAGTAGATGGTTACCGGAACAGTCAAGTGGTTCAACCCCGCAAAAGGCTATGGCTTCATCGCGCCGGACAACGGCTCAAAGGACGCCTTCGTGCACATTTCCGCTCTCGAGCGGGCGGGGCTGAGCACACTTCGCGAGGGCCAGAAGGTTCAGTACGAGCTCGTGCCGGGCCGTAACGGCAAGTCTTCCGCCGAAAACCTGGTCGTCCTCGACTAGGCGAAGACCGCACCGCAGGATTACATCGGCGCTCGAGACAAGCCGATGAAGCGGAAACTGATGTGGCGCTGCTTTCGATGGGAGGCGGCGCCTTTTGCATTTTGGGGCTCCGCGGCGCGGCCGCGGGGCCCGTTTCGCTCCCGGAGAATGCTCAGCCGCAGGCGTTGCGGATGAGATAGTCGGCAAAGTCGGTGGGCTTCATCCGCGCGTTCTTGGGCTGCTCGCCGGCCAGCGCCTGACGCAACAGAATGTGGTTCTCGACGTTCGCGAGCTTCACCTTGAAGATGCCGGCGGCGCCCTTGAGCTGGGGGTAGTAGTCGGGATCGACCGTCATCTCCTTGCCGGCGACGCGGGCCAGCGCCGCCGCCTCGTCGATCCCCTCGACCTCCTGCTTGCGCACGAGCTTCCAGTCCGTCCGCCCTGCGCAATGCTCCGCCTTCAACCGCGCCAACGCCGGGTCCGCGCCGTCCGGAGAAAGCCCAAGCTTATAGACATGCTTGGTCAGGCCGACGTCGCCGGCCCAGGCCTGCAGGCTGCGGCTGACCGCAACGTAGATTTCCGCCATGGGGAACGTCCCGGTTCCATTTCGGCACGTCCACGATAGGCGTGTCGCGCCGACGATGAAGCAAAAAAAGGCCGCCCCCGAAGGGGCGGCGCAAGTCTGGATAGGGAGGAGGTCAAAAGCGAACCGGAGATCGGGTAGCCCCTACGTCCGGTTCGCCATGGACGCTCGCGGGACGTCGTTTTTATACCCGAACGGGGGACACGCAACAAGGGTTTTTCATAGGAAGATATACTTCCTCTGCGGTTACCGCGCTTAACAGTTTATCAACCTTTAGTGCATTCTGCTCATCCAATGCAACCGGCTTCTCACAGCAAGTGGATCGGAGCCTGGCAAGCGGGCAGGGCTTTGCCGGCGCGATACGCGCCGCCGTGCGTTGGCATCTGATCGGGAGGAGGGAGCCGGGTAGCCGGCAGGTCGCCAGTCTGTTGTGTCCGCGCCTTCGTGTGGCGGGCGAGGCTCCGCCGCGTGGGTGGCGGCGGTCGGTCACGGGCCGGCGGCAGCCTCTGGCCGCCGCCTGGCCCGCCTGGGCTCGAACCTAGCCGCGCCGGTCGCTGCCGACGGTCTCGGTGTGGGTCCTCCGCTCCGCGTTCAGCGCCGCGAGCAGGTGGTTGAGCGCGCCCTTGGTGCTGTTCTCCTTGGTCTTATCCTCGCGCTTGCGCTCGTGCATGATCCAGTCGGCCAGCATCGCGCGAAGCTTTTCCTTCCCCTCCTCGCTCTGCGCCAGCGCGTTCAGCTCGCCCAAGGCGGCGGTGGCGGTAACGTGTTCCTCGTTGACCAAAGCATCGACGGCGACATCCACGTCCTCGGCGGTCACGTCGCCGCCAAGGATCTCGCACAGCTCGTTTTGCAGGTCTTCATAGCCCTCGATCATCTCTTCCCTCCGGATCCCGATGAGCGCCGTTGCAATGGTCGCTTCGCAGCACAAAGCCTAACGGATGCAAGGACCGGCGCGCAAATCAATCCGCACGCTCCATGCGCTTGCGGCTGCGCTCGCGGCCGCCCGTTCTTGCCTGGAGCCGGCGCCGGTTCCATACCGGCACAGGGGTTCGCCAAAGAGGAGATCGCGATGAAGGTGGGCAACACCAGCTACCGGACCATCTGGCTCGCCGCGGACGGCTGGTCGGTGGAGGTCATCGACCAGCGAAGGCTGCCGCATGCCTTCACCACCATGCGGATCGCCACCCTCGAGGACGCGGCCGAGGCCATCCGGAGCATGGCGGTGCGCGGCGCGCCCCTGATCGGCGCCGCCGCGGCCTACGGCTTTTGCACCGCGCTGCGCGCCGATCCCGGCGACGCCAGCGTCGATCAGGCCTACGCGACCTTGCTCGCGACCCGGCCCACCGCCGTCAACCTGCGCTGGGCGCTGGACGAGATGGCGACGGTCGTCCGCCAGTTGCCGGCGGAGCGCCGCCTGGTGGCAGCCTACCGCCGCGCCGGCGAGATCTGCGACGAGGACGTTGCCACCAACGAGGCCATCGGCGAGCACGGGGTCAAGCTGATCGAGGAGGCCTGGAAGGCCAAGGCCGAGGCCGGCCGGGTCAACGTGCTGACCCACTGCAATGCCGGCTGGCTGGCGACCGTCGACTGGGGCACGGCGCTGGCGCCGGTCTACAAGGCGCACGAGGCCCGGATCCCGGTCCACGTCTGGGTCGACGAGACCCGACCCCGCAACCAGGGCGCCAGCCTGACGGCATGGGAGCTCGGCCAGCAGAACATCGCCCACACCGTGATCGTCGACAACGCCGGCGGCCACCTGATGCAGCGGGGTCTTGTCGATCTCTGCCTGGTCGGCACCGACCGGACCAGCCGGGCCGGCGACGTCTGCAACAAGATCGGCACCTACCTCAAGGCGTTGGCGGCCAAGGACTGCGGCGTGCCGTTCTACGTTGCCCTGCCCGGGCCGTCGATCGACTGGACGCTGCGCGACGGCCTGCGCTCGATGCCGATCGAGGAGCGGGCGGCCGACGAGGTGACCAGCATCAGCGGCCGCGACCCGGACGGCCGCGTCGTCAGCGTCGTCCTGACCCCCGAAGCCAGTCCCGCCGCCAACTATGCGTTCGACGTCACCCCGGCGCGGCTGGTGACGGCGCTGATAACCGAACGGGGGTCCTGCCCGGCCTCGGAGGAAGGCCTGAGCGGGCTGTATCCGGAGCGCGCGGACGCCGGTTGAGCTTTCGCGAGATGGAAGGTTGATCGAAGGTCGAGGCTTCGATCGGACCAGAGGCGGCTACGCCGGCTGGAACGCCGCCCTGATCCGGGTCGGCGGCCGCTCCAGGCGATGCTTGACCGCCAGGCGGTGGTCGGTATCTGCGTCGAGGAAGCCGCGGAGCTGCTGGACGACCGCCATCTCCTCCTTCTGCAGATGCGCCATCATCTCGGCGGCGAGCTCCCCCGCCGCATCCTGGAACGTCGCCCAGCGCACCGGATCGATGCCGTGCGCAAGGATGTCGGCAGCGATCTCGCGCACGCGCCTGGCGAGCGGGCCGATGCTGTCATGCTCCTGGGTCAGGAGCGACGCCAGCTCGCCGCCGCCGCGGGCGCAGAGCAGCGGGAACAGGACCGCCTCCTCGAAGCGGTTATGGTCGATGATCTGATCGAGGGCGACGATGAGCTCCTGCAGATGCTCTTTCTCGTCGGCGTCGCGCGGATCGATCGGCCGCCGCCCCTCGGCGCCACCGACCCGGTACTCCAGGCCGCAGATCAGCGAAAGGATCCGGAAGTGCTCCTCGTGGAGCACCTGTCCCAGCTCGGTCAAAAATGCCTTGCCCACCGCCGTCGTCCTACGCAGCCGCAGCATGGAATGCTGCACTGCATCAGGCTATCACGGGCGGGCGGTGTGCGCCACAGGTAAAGCAACAACCTCAGCAGCATCTTCACGCGCAGGTTGAGGAAACGAACACGTCCGTGTCCGCTAGCCGAAGCTCGCGTAGAGCCTGCCGAGCTCACGGTCGGCATCGGCGCCCAGCACCGTCGCAAGCTGGCGGATGACGCCAAGCTCCTCCTTCTGGATGTGGAAGCTGACGCTGTTGATGAGATCGAAGACGCCCTCGCGAAACGTCGACCACGTCTCCTTGGTGAAGCCGTCGCCGAGCGCGGTCTCGGCGGCGGCGCGCAGCGGGCCGACGATGGCGCGAACCGCGTCGTGCTCCATCACCAGGACATCGACCATCGGCCCCAGGCCCGCCGCAACCAGCCGGGGAAACAGCAGCTCCTCCTCGAAGCGGTAGTGCCTGTCGATGTCCGCATCGGCGATGCGGATCAGCGCCTGCAGCTGCGCCCGGTCGGCATCGTCGCCGACGTCGATGGGGCCGGCGCGGCGGTTGTCGACGCGCGCTTCCAGTTCGCCGGCAACGGCCAACGTTTCGAGGTGTTCGCGGTGCAGCAACTCGGAGAGCAAGGCGCCTTCGCTCATGGCGGTGTCCTCGCCGCGGGCATGGCCGCGGCGCCAAGGTGGGTGCGGGTGCGCTGGAAAACGGTGATTGCGAACAGGCCATAGGCCAGCGCGCCGACGGCGCCGGCGGAGCCGCCCAGCCGGATGACGGTGGGCGCGGCGAACAGGATGCCGGCGGTGACCAGAGCGACGGCGGCCAGATGGCACCAGCGGTGGATCTGCAGGCAGCGCTCGTTGACGAGCCGGGTCGGCGCCATCGGCCTCGCGCCGGCCCGCAACACATGCATCGAGCCGAGGAAGGGCAGGATCCGCTGCTGCACGCCGAGAACCAGGTTGAGGAGCCAGCCGAACAGGGTGAAGAACCCGAACAGGGCGGGCGCGGTCTCGGGGAGAAGGCCGAGGGCGAGGCCGGCCGCCAGGGACAGGGCGGCGGCAAGCATGATCCAGGACAGCCGGATGAGCTGGAACTCACCGCCGAGCCGCCGCCGCATCCGCCGCGCCAGCGTCTGCTCGGCGCCGGCGGCATGGCAACAGAGCGCCGCGAGCCCCACTGCGGCGCCGACGCCGACCGCGGCGCCCTGCCCGGCGATCAGTCCGCCCACGGCAGCCGCCAACGCCGCCAGCGTCAAAGCCAGCGCCGCCGCCGGCAGCCGGCCGTCGGCCGGCTCGGCGATGGCGAACATCGGGATCAGGATCTGGCTCAGCCCCAGCGCCAGCAGCCCGAGGAAGCCATAGGCGACCAGGGCCATGTGGATGATGGCCGTTGTCCGGTGGTCGGGAAGGAGTGGCGCGACGTAGTCGATGGCGAGCAGGACGGCCGCGAGCACGCCGAGGCAGAGGCACGCCAGCGCCGCGGAGACGTGGCCTCTGACCAGGGGAAGGCCGGCGGACGCCCTGAGCACCGCGGCAAGCGCGCCGACGTAGAGGGCCGCGGACAGAGCCAGCGCGACGGCCCCGGCGGCAATGATCTCGACGCGGACGGAGGCAAAGCCGACGACGAGCGCGATCCCGCCCAGCACCAGCAGCCCGTAGATGGCGTGGCACAGCCCGGCGGCCGGCGCGGCGCAGCCGAGCGCCACCGGCAGCATCTGCAGGCTGGCGCCCATGGCCGTTGCGAGCAGGACGCCGACCGTGAGCAGGTGGAAGGCGCAAGCCACCGGGCCGGGACCGCCGGAGTAGAACGGGATATCGTCGGCCACCACCACGACCCCGATCCAGGCCAGGACGTGGGCAAGCGCGGCGGTGCCGAAGAAGCGCAGCGGAATGCTCTCCGGCAGCAGCCGCTGGTGGGCGCCGCCGACGTCGATGCCGGCGCCGAGGCTCAACGCGGTCCCCGAAGCTCGAGACGCACCTCTCCTTCCGGACCCGGAAGGCGGGCGTAACGCCAACCGCGATCCTCCAGCTCGGGGTAGAGGTAGAGCGGGTCGCGGTCGTGATGGATGACGATGTGGCCGGCATGGGCACCGCCGTCGATCAGCCCCAGGATCGCGATCAGCGGCTGCGGCGCCTCCAGTCCGCGGACGTCGATGTGGACCGCGCCGCCGCTGTGCCAGGTCAACGCCCTGCCCGAGCCTGCGGCGCGCCCCGCGCGATCCGCGCCGGGGGCGACACTGCGGCGACACCAGATCCGCCAGTGGCCGTGGCCGAGGCGCTCGCCATAGGTGGAGAAGCCCTTGCCGGCGAGGACCCGGCGTAGCGGTTGCGGATCGAATGGCGCCTCGATGAGAAAGAGGCCTCCTTCGGGCACGTCCCCGGCGGTTTCCATCACCGCTGCGAAGGGCCCCTCCCCCGCCGCCAGCATCGGCCGCACGTCCAGTCGAGGCACGGCCGCCGCGTCCACGCTGGGGCGCCACTCCGGGATCGGCTCGGCCGGACCGTCCTCCCGGTCGGCGCAGCCGCAGCCGCCGCACGGGCCGGCCACGCCGGTGCCGACCGGCCGCCTGTCGCTGCCGGCCTCGTCGTCTGCCACTGCCATGGGCTCGCCCGCCTGCTCAGCCGCCGGGAAAAGCTCAGGACAGCGCCAGCCGCCGGGCAATGACGTTGGTCAAGGCGCAGGGGTTGAGGCTCAGGCGGCGGCTACGCCGGAGCCGCCATACCGCGGTTGAGCCGCAGTTATCCTCCGGCCGGAGCGGAGCGCCGACCCGCCGAGAGCGGCGCCTCCGGTCGCTCGATCAGGCACCAGCGGGCGCCGCGCGCCTCGCTGATCGCCTCGCCGCCGCCGTCGGAGCTTTCGTTGGAGCAGCCCGGCCAATAGTCCTCCCGGCAAAGCTGGTTGCGGTTGGTCCGCCACTGCTCGGCGTCCTGGCAGAGCCGCCAGTTGGCCGGCGACGACAGAACCCGATCGCGGTAGATCTCGCCGAGCCAGAACCTGCCGACGGCGTTGCCGGTCGGCATCAGGTCCATGACCCACTGCCACTTCTCGGGTTCGGCGGGACGGGCGACGGCCAGGGCGCCGCGTTCGACGGCCCGGAGGTAGCCCTTGAGGAAGTGGGACTCCAGGGTGATCCCGAGCTTGCCGGCGCGGGTCTGGAACATCAGCTCGGTCACGAGCTGCTCGCAGCCGGCGGGCAGGACGAATGCGGTGGGAAACACCAGCGAGGTGCCGAGGAACGTGCCGGCGCGGGCGAACGGGTCGATCTCGAAAAAGTAGCCGACGGAGCGGGTCCTGGCCGTGACCGTCTCGACGTACGGCGCGATCTCCGCAGGTTTCAGCCGGGACCAGCCCGTGGTGATCCTGGCCCAGGTGGCCATGGCCCGAGCGTACTCAAGATCCGCGTGCGCCCAGTGCCGCTCGAACGCTCGTGGGAAGTCGCGGCCCAGGCCTGATCGCTGGCGCTCGATCATGGTCACAACCGGCTCCAGGGCGCCGGCCGCTCCCCAGGAGACGACGTGGACCAGCCGATGGTCACGCGCGTTCACGTTGGGCGCGCTTGCATCGAGATAAGCCTGCAGCAGGAACCCCACGCCTTGTGCCGTGAGCGCGCCCTGGCTCTGGCCGGTGACGAAGACCTCGCCGCCGCCCTCGGAGGCGGCATAGGCGGCGGCGTCGGCGATCATCCGCAGCGCCGCCGAGGACACCATGTGCGAGCGGGCCATGGTCAGCCCGGCCGCCCAGTCGCGGAAGTCGGTGTTGACGAACACCTGGGTGCCGGCGATGGCGTAGATGCGGTGGGCGGCGCCCAGCGCCGGGTCCTGCTTCTCGAAGACGACGGCCTTGAACCCCGTGTACACGTCGAGGTAGGTGCGGACCGCCTCATAGCCGGGAAGCGCGGTCAGGACCCGGCCCTCGGACACGCTGCCGTCTTCGCGCAGGCCGTCCAGCCACCGTTCCTCGACCTCGTAGGCAAGGTCGGCGGCGACGGCAGTCGCTTCGTCGACGGGCCAGAGTGGCACGACCCGCGACCGAGGGTCATCGACCGCGTCCGTGTTGCTGATGTCGTCATAGATGACGCCGCCGACGAGGGACCGCGGCAGGGCCAGCTCGCGAACGCCGTCGAGCCGCACCCGCACCGCCGCCGGCTGGTCGGCGGAGCCCTCGACGATGTTGAACGCCATCCGCATCCCTTCACGGGACTTGGCGTTGGTGAGGATGTCCCGCGCCGCCGGCACCGCGCTCGCCGTGCGGATCCGCACTTCGTCACGCGGCCCAAGCAGATATGCGGGGCCAGCGCAGCCAAACGCCTCGCGCCCCAGCCAGCCCGCCTGGGCCGGGGGAGCCGCAAGCGCGGCGACGGGAATGGCAATGAGCGCCAGCGCCGCCGCGGCAATGCGCCTCAGCACCTCTCGCCGGGGACGATGACCGGCAGCCCGTCCGCAGGTTGTCCGCATCGCCCTGGCTCGTGGAAGAGACCCGCCGCGTTGCTCTCGCTCAGCCTGCAGTCAGCGCTTCACGTTCGGGTCGAACTCCTTGGCGCGCGCCAGCCCGACCCGCTCGGCCTCTTCGAGCTCGGCCTTCTCCTCGCCCTCGACAGCTGCCTTGGCGTCGGCCGCGCTCTTCTCGACCTTACCGGCCTCGACGAAGCGCTGCGTCTCCTCGTTGTAGGCCTTCGCCGCCTCGCGATTGCCCTCGCCCTGGTTGCCGCTGAACTTGCTGTCTTCTCCGCTCATCGCTGAACCTCCGCGCAAACACTGTTGACGCGGCGACACTGCGGGTCTTGCGCCCCGGTCGCATTAACGTAGGAGGCACACGTGGAGCGGGACCCACCTCCGCGCCATGACCTGCTCGGGTAGGTCCGCCGCCGGCGCTGCCGGGCCGGCGGTTCTGTATCGACGGCGCCCCCTTCGCGCGCGGCGACGGCGCGCGGAAGAGGGGCCCGCGACAAAAGAAGGCCCGGTCAGGTGGCCCGTGGCCCGGCGAAGTGAAGTGCCAGATCCTGGAGCACGTTGGCCCACGCCGAGCGGTAGATGGTGGCGACCCTCTGGTCCCTCACGCCTTCCTGGGTGACGACGCCGCGGCTGGTGCCGTCGCGCAGGTCGACGAACTCGAGCGTCACCTTCGTCTGTCCTTCCTCCTCTCCATCAGGCCGGCCCGGCCAGGTGAAGACGAGGCGGTTCGGCGGGCTGACTTCGAGGTGCTGGCCCGCCGCGACCGCCGGTACGCCGGGATCGGCGGCGAGCATCTCGTAGCGGAAGCGCCCGCCGACCCTCACGTCCATTTCGCAGGCGGTCAACTGACCCCGCTCGGTCCTGCCCCACCAGGCCGGCTTGGTCGCCGGATCGGTCCACGCCCGGTAGACCTCCGCCGCTGGCGCGCCGATGACGCGGGCGACGCGGATGAGGATTCCGGGACCGGGTGCGGCTGTCGTTTGCATGCCTGCTCCTTTCTCTCTTCAGCAACTAACGGTGCGACAATTGCCACTGATGCAACAGCGCTTTTTCCCCTTCTCGCACTTCGTGCAGCTGTTCTGCGGGTCCGTCTGGGCGTAGGTGGGGAGCCGCTCTTCTTCGCGATCGGAGCTGACCTCATCGGCCGGCAGGCTTACCGCAGCGGCGACCTCGGTGCAGGTCGACGAATAAAGCCCGCCGTCATCCGGCAGGCCCGCGTCGGCATCTCCGTACAGCCCGATTGTTGCGAGCATGGCAATGACCAGGGCGCAAGCGAAACAGGAAATAATCGAACGTCGCATCGCATCCTCCCTAATGTTGTGGCGCCCGCTACGCGCGGAACGCCGGCTCAGAAGTTCAAAGCAACCCGCCCGACAATCGTCCTCTCGGGGATCAGCGGGTTCAAGGCCGGTTCGTCCCGATCGCCTCCGACCCTGAAAGCATCGTCCTGGTACTTGAAGTCATGATCAAGCACGTTGCCCACACCCAAGCTGACCAAGCCGCGGCGGTGCGGCAGCCGGTAGCCGACACTGGCGTCGACGAGGTAGAACGAGTCGTCCCCGTCGGGGACCGTGGAGGCCGAGCCGCGCTGGACGCCCTGGCTGACGAAGGTCAAGCCGGCGCCGGCAAACAGTCCATTGGGGTTGAAGTACCGCACGCCGAGCGGCGCGCTGAACGTCCTCAGCTCTTCGGGCTTGGAGATCCGTCCCTCGTCGTACTCATAGACGTCGTAGCGAACCTCGCCGGTCAGCGCCCACTCGTTGCCCGCAGCCCAATACAGATAGGCCAGCGCCCCGGTCTCGGTGACGTCTTCGATCAGGCGGCGCCCGTCACTGAAGCCGACCTCGTCGAGGTCCCTTCGCGTCGCCTGCGTCCCCGCGTACAGGCGCGGCGTGAGACGGACATCGAGCCCGATCCCGTACAACCATGACTTGGTCCCCAGGGCGTCGTCGTAGAACTGGTTGAAGCCGGCGACCTGCGTCGGCTGCAACGTCTGCTCGGCGACCAGCGCCGGCCTGAGGAAGCGGGCTACCGCCGCCCGCAGCCGCAGCGCGTCGGTGACGTTCCATTGCACGCCAAGTTTCGGGGTGAGCAGGTCGAGGTCGTCGCCGTCGCCGCTATAGGCGTCGTAGCCGAGACCGAGGGTCCAGGTCACGTCGGCGGGAATGTTGACATGGCCGTAGACGTAGCCGTTGTACTGGTCGACATCGCCGTGCGTGGTAAACGCGCCGTCGAACCGCAGCGTCTGGTCGACGGTGTAGCTGCCGAAGCCCACCTGGGTGTTGAACTTGGCGTGCCTGTAGATCCACTGGGTCTCGCCCTGCCACCCGGCCAGCTTCTCGCGCAGGTCGAAGTCGCCTTCACCGGGCCTGTCGCTTGGCCCCTCGCTGAACTTGTCGTTACGGTCGCTGTAGATCAGCGACGCCAGCACATCCGTGTGCGGCGACGGCGAATAGCGCGCACCGACCCGGGCGGTGTCCTGATCGAGGTCCCGCTGGCGCGTCCGCGAAAACACCTCGGGGTCGAAGTTCAGCCGAAGATCGCCGGTTTCCGTTCGCCGGCTGCGAACCTCGGCCTGGACGTTGAAGGTCGGGCTCAGCGCCGCCTGGCCGAAGACGTTGTAGATGTCGTGGCGCAGGTCGTTGTTCGTCCGAAAGCCGTTGGTCTGGTAGTGGAACTGGCCGGCGCTCAACGAGACGCCGTCGTGCAGGGCGGAGAGCACGGTCTCGTTGCCGTAGGTCTGGTTGTTGCCGGCAAGGCCCGACAGATTGAGCTGCACCTGGTTACGCTCGAAGACCGAGGAAAACTCGTTGAGCCCGCCGAGCCCGAGGCCGCTCCCCGGGAGCGCAAGCCGCGGCTCGAGCAGGCTCGGCTGCACCGGGTTGATGGTCACGTCCTGCAGCAGCTGCGCCTGCAGCAGCTGGCTGCTGCGCGCCACCTCGGTGCGGCTTTCCGGGCCGTAGACGTCGGCGAGGAAGCGGTGCGCCGAGGCGTTGCCCGGGTCGAGGGTCAGCGAGCGGGAGGCTTCGTTGATGCCGAGCTGGGCGAAGCCGAGGTCGTCATAGATGCGGCCGACGCCGGCCTGGCGCGACGCCCTGTCCTTGTCCAGGAGCAGCCGCGAGCGGTAGACGGCGCGATTGTCGTTGAGCTCGATGGAGCGCTCCAGATCCCTGAGCGCCTCCACCGGCCGGTTCTCGCTCTGCTTGAGGATGGCGTCGTAGAACCACGGCGTCGGGTCGCGCCGGTCCAGCTCCTTGGCGATGGCGTACTGCTCGCCCGCCAGGGGCTCGCGCCGCTCGGCGAAGTAGGCCTTGCCGAGATACGACCTCAGCAGCGAGCGGTTGGGGTCGAGGCCGGTGGCGATCTCGATGTCGTTGCGGCCACGGGCGAGGTCGCCCTTGCGGATTGAGGCCAGGCCGAGGCCGAAACGGGCGAGGGGGCTGGCGCTATCCAAGCGTATGGCCTTGCGGAAGGCCTCGTCCGCTTGGCCGGGGCGGAACCGGGCGAGGGATATGAAGCCGCGGACCGTCTGAACCCGCTCCAGGTCCGGGGCCAGCCGAAGCGCCCGGTCGATCGCTTGCTGGGCCCGGTCGACATAGCCAAGCTCGAGCCACAGTTCCGCAAGCCTGGCTTGGGCGAAAGCGTTGTCCGGTGCGACCCGCACCGCCGTGAGCATTGTATCGCGCGCGCGCCCGAGTTGGAGGTTGGCCTGCTCGGCGTAGGAGAGCGCAATCAGAGCGGCGGCCGAGTTGGGCGCCTCCGCCGCCGCGCGCTGTCCGGCCGCAAGCGCCTCGTCGGGCCGGTCCTCGACCACGGCGATGATCGCCCGCACGGCCTCTGCCCGGGCCGATGCCGGGTCGCGGGAGAGCGCCGCTTCAACCTCGCGCTCGGCAGCGTCGCGAAGGCCGGCGGACAGCAGCAGCGAAGCCTTCAAGGCGTGGAAGTCGGCACCTCGGTCGCCCGCTGGCACCCGCTCCAACGCGGCGAACGCCGCGCTGGTGTTCCCTCGCCTTGCCGCCGCCGCTGCCGGGCGCACCGCCGGCGGCCATGCCTCGCCCGGTTCGGCAAGGAGGACCGGCGGGTAATACACCGCCCACTGCACGGCGTTGCGCGGCTGGGCGAGAAGCAGGCTTGCCGGGGCTTGGCCGGCCAGCGCCTGCGCCGCCTCCCCCGCTTGCAGCGAAAGCCGGCCGCGGTCGTTGGCGGCAACCACCCGGCCCTCGTAGACGACGACCCGCGCTCGATCCCGTTCGACCTCGACCAGGAACTCGGTGCCTTCGACGGCGGCATTGACGAATGGCGTGGCGACGTCCAGCGAGCGCGTTCGCCGGCTGAAGAAGTACAGGCGGCCCAGCGCCGTTTCGATCAGCGACGGAACGTCGCGGCTGGCCTGGGCCAGGCGCAGGGTGGTGTTCTCGTCGATGCGGATGACGCCGTCGTCGAGGAGGACGATGGCAGCCCGGCTGCGCTCGCCGACGCGGATCAGGTCTCCGGCGCAAAGAGCCTGTTCGAGCTCCGCCACCCGCCAGACGCGGGAGCCGGCGGGCTGCAGATCGACCGCGCCCTGAAGCGCGACAACCCGGCCAACCGCAGCCGCGCAGGGCTCGGCGGCACGGGCGGCCGAAGCCAGCAATGTCAGCAGCGTGACAGCGGCCGCGATCAGCGCCAACTGAAGCACGCCCATAGCCCCCCTCGCGATTGGTCCCGCTTGCGTGGCCCTCGGTTCGGGTTCTCCCGCGCCGGCCTGTCGTTCTGTTTCTGCTTTAGGATGACGAGCCGGCAGCGACGGCCAGTATAGGGACGCGTGGCCGCCGCGTACAACCGCCGAGCGGCGCCGAACGGGTGCGTTGGCCTTCTGGAGTAGCTTATGGAGGCTCGGCACGCAGCCGAAAACCGCTTGGCCCTCACTTGCCGTCGACACGGATGATGGCGGGATCCGCGTGCTCGGGTGGCGCCTCCAGCAGCAGCCGGCAGCGGCGGGAGTAGAAGGCGCTCGGCCCGTCCTCGGGGTAGTCGGCCGCGAGCGCCGCGAACGCCGCCGCCGCCTCGTCCCAGCGTTCCGCCTGGTAGGCCGCCAGCGTCAGGGCGAAGCGCTCGCAGAGGGCGATCGTCTCCTCCGCCCCCTCGCTCGGGCGGGCCAGCACCTCGACGATGCCGACAGGCGAGAGCTTGCCGCGGAGACGGAACCGGCCGACGGGGCGGAGAACGAAGCCCTGAAGGCTGGCGGCGACGTCTTCGGAGACAAGGAGCGAGGTCCCGATGAGCTTGTTCAGGCCCTCGATCCTGGAGGCGGTGTTGGCGATGTCGCCGATGATGCTGTAGGCGTAGTGCCCGCCGCCGCCGGCATGGCCGACGAAGATCCGCCCGGCGTGAATGCCGATCCGCGTCGGCACCGGCCGCTGCTCGCCGCTGCCGTAGTCTCGCGCCGCCGCTATCACGTCCAGCGCGGCATGGCAGGCCTTGGCGTGGAGGCCGTCCAGGGGCGCCGTCGCGGTCCAGGCGCACATGACGCCGTCGGCGCGGAACTCGAGCACGTCGGCGCCGTGACGCTTGATCGGCTGGGCAATGGCGGCGAAGTAGCCGTTGAGATAGCGCGCCACCGCCTCCGGCGTCATCGTCTCGGCGATCGCGGTAAAGTTCTCCAGGTCCGAGGCGAGGCAGGTGGCATAGACGGTCTCGCCCCGGTCGCCGGGCGCCGTCACCGCGCCTTCGCGCAGGTCCGCCGCGACCTTCTCCGGCAGGTAGTAGCTGATCGCCTGGGTCATCCGCCGGCGCTGGCGCTGCGCCAGGACGTACTGGCCGAGGACGCCCAAAAACACCGCCAACGGGAGCTGCAGCAGCAGCGGCGTCGCCAGCGGCAGCCACAGCTCCGCCCGGTTGAACGCGGCCTGGGCGGCGAGCGCGTAGAGCGAGGCCGCGGCGATGGTCGACGGGACGACCACCAGGGCCGGCAGCAGCGCCGCGGCAATCCCCGCCGCGAGGCCCAGCCCGCCGGCGAGGGCGGCGGCGGCGGCGGCCGAAGCCGGCTCGATCGGACGGCCGGTGAGCATGTTGGCGAAGGCGGTGGCGGCGATCTCGACGCCGCTGAGATCGACCCCGTCCGGGCCGGTGAAGACGCTGTAGAAGCCGTCGGGTTGCCCGGGGTCGTCGAGTTCGGCAACGCCCAGGAACACGACCTTGCCGGCAAGATCGAGCTTTGCCTCGCTGGGCGGTGTTGCCGCGAGCAGGCTTGCCACGGGAATGACCGGGATCGTCCCGGCGGGGCCATAGAAGTTCAGGTAGCGGCTGTCCGGGCCGGTGTAGAGGCCGGCCACGGCATCGACCAGGGCGGGATCGGCCTGCCGCCTTGCCGCAGGTTCGCCGCCCCCGCGAGGCCGCGGCAGCGCCGGCTCGACCGCCTCGCCAAGGTCCGCCCGAGAGCGGTAGACCCCGCGCGTGGCCGTCATCGCCTCGGCGAGCGCGCCGCTCAGACCGCCGGCAAGGAACGGGACCTCGCCGACCGCCAGCACCTCTTCGGCTTCGAGAGCATTGATCCACTGCTGGTAGGCTTCGAGCGCATGCAGCTGCAGGGCGACCGCCGGCAGCGTCGGAACGTCGCCGGCCTCGCGTTTGAACGTCCAGAACTGGCGAACGCCGGCGCCCACCTTCGGCAGCGGGAACGGTGCCGATGCCGCCGCGGCGCCGGCGAACTCCCGCAGCGGCGGATGCGTCCGCTCACTCCACAGCCCCTCGCCGAAGTCCGCGGCGCCGATTGTCAGGGTCTCGCGCCGGCGCTCGAGCTGCTGGAACAGGACGACGCGGCCGGCCTCGGCGATCGCCGTCGCCAGCGCCGCGTCCTGGGCAAGGTTGGTTCGCTCGCTGAGGATCAGGTCGACGGCAATGGCGCTGGCGCCGGCCCGATCGATCGCGCCGATTGCCTGCGCCTGCACCGTTCGCGGCCATCGCCGCGGCTGGGGCGGCAGGCCGAGCGCGTCCGCGGAGCGCTTGTCCAGGCTCACCACCGCCACGTCGGCCGGCGGCTCGATTGGGCCGCGGACGAGAAACAGCCAGCTCAGCCCGAGCGTCTCCTCGAAGGCCAACCCTGGCGGCGAGGCGACGAAGGCAGCGCCGCCGCCCCCGACCACAAGGCCGAGGGCCAACGCCCTCAGCCACTGGCCGCGTCTGGCCGTGCGCCGGCGCGGCGCGAGCGCCCTCACCTGTCCCTCCCATCCGGGTCCCGATAGGCGCCAGTGTGACGCGGCAGAAGCGACGCGGCAACCAGCGCCGTGCGCTCCGCGAGGATCAGCCGCCGCGAGATCCCCTGATCGGGCCGAGCGGCAGTGATCGCTCGAGGGCCGACGCCGGCGTTACGGTTTCGAGGCAGAGACAATATGTTTTCGTGAACGGCAATATTGCCGTTCCTAAGTCGGGGATCATCCACTATGACCCGCTGTCGACGACCTGGCAGAAACGACATCGCTCCTGAGTGAATGAACGCAGTCTCGAAGCCCGTCAGGCACTACCGCTCCATCTGGATTTCCGACATCCATTTGGGAACCCGCGGCTGCAAGGCCGACCTTCTCCTGGACTTCCTGAGGAACACCGAGTCCGACTACCTGTACCTGGTCGGCGACATTTTCGACATCTGGCGGATGCGCAAGTCCTGGTACTGGCACCAGACGCACAACGACGTCGTCCAGAAGATCCTGCGCAAGGCCCGCAAGGGCACCCGCGTCATCCTGGTGCCGGGGAATCATGACGAGAGCCTTCGTGATTTCGTCGGCCACAGGTTCGGCCGGGTCGCCATCCTCCGCGAGGCGATCCACAAGACCGCCGACGGCCGCCGCTTCCTGGTCATCCACGGCGATCAGTTCGACGCCATCGTCAAGTACGCGAAGTGGTTGGCGTTCGTCGGCGACAACGCCTACGTTTTCGCGCTGAAGCTCAACATCTGGTTCAACCTGGTCCGCAGGAAGCTGGGCTTTCCCTACTGGTCCTTGTCTCAGTACTTGAAGCACAAGGTCAAGAACGCGGTCGAGTACATCAGCCACTACGAGAAAGCGGTCGTCGCCGAGGCAAGCCGGCGGGGCGTCGACGGCGTCATCTGCGGCCACATCCACACCCCCGAAATCCGCGCCTACGGCGACATCGTCTACTGCAACGACGGCGACTGGGTCGAAAGCTGCACCGCGCTCGTCGAGGAGCGCAGCGGCCAACTCTCCATTCTCCGCTGGGGCCAGGACCTGAGTGCCCGGTCCGCGTCCAAGGACACCGAATGCGCCTCCTCATCGCCACCGACGCCTGGTACCCACAAATCAACGGTGTCGTCCGCACCTTCAGCACGCTCGTCGGAAAGCTAGCCGAAGCTGGACACGACGTCAGGCTGCTGACGCCGGAGACGTTCCCCACGCTCCCCTGCCCCTCCTACCCGGAGATCCGGCTCGCCGTCTGCCGGCCGAAGACGGTTTCGGCCGCGATCGAGGCGTTCGCGCCGGAAGCGATCCACATCGCCACCGAAGGGCCGCTGGGCTGGGCGGTGCGCCGCCACTGCCTGCGCCGGCGGCTGCCGTTCTCGACCTCGTTCCACACCCGCTTCCCGGAGTACATCCAGGCCCGCTGGCGGGTGCCGCTCGCCTGGAGCTACCGCTTCGTCCGCGCCTTCCATGCGCCTGCGACCCACGTGATGGTGGCGACCGGGTCCATCGAACAGGAGCTTGTCGCCCGCGGCTTTCGCAACATCAGCCGCTGGACGCGCGGCGTCGACACGGGGCTGTTTCGCCCGCGGCCGAAAAACCTCTACGCCCTGCCCCGCCCCGTCAGCCTCTACGTCGGCCGGATCGCGGTGGAAAAAAGCGTCGAGGACTTTCTCCGCCTGGATCTTCCCGGCAGCAAGGTGCTGATCGGCGACGGGCCGATGCGGACGGTCCTGGAGCAGCGCTATCCGCAGGCCCGCTTCCTCGGCGCGAAGGTGGGCGAGGACCTGGCGCTTCACTATGCGGCGGCGGACGTGTTCGTCTTTCCCAGCAGGACCGACACGTTCGGCCTCGTCCTGCTGGAAGCGCTGGCCTCGGGCGTTCCGGTGGCGGCCTATCCGGTGCCGGGGCCGCTCGACGTTCTCGGAAATTCCGGCGCCGGCTGCCTGGACGAGGACCTGGGCGCGGCGGTAGTGAACGCGCTCGCGGTCCCGGCGGAGACCTGTCGCGCCCGCGCCGAGGCGTTCTCCTGGGACAACAGCGTCCGTCAGTTCCTCGCCAACGTCACCCCGGTCCGCTGAGGCGGCGCGCCGCCTCAGCGCCCGTCTACTTCTGCAGCACGTTGGCGATCTCGCGAAGCTGGGTGCGCAGGCGCAAGAGCAGGAAGCCCTGGTTGGCGAGATGGCTGGGGGTGAACTGGCTGCTCGGGCTGCCGTTGAGCACGACCCACGGCTGCTGGGTCGCCGCCTGCTCGGCGCTGGACAGCATCTGGTTCCAGACCGCGCCGAGGTTACGCTCCTCGATGACCGGCTGGAAGTCGCGGCCGAGCGCGCTCAGGATCATGAAGTAGCCGTACAGCCGGCCCTTGGTCTGGTAAAAGATGTCGTCGGCCTGGAAATTCAGAAGCTGACCGGAGTTCTGGCTCAGGTGCTCGTCGATCGTCCCCGACATGGCGCCGAGGTCGGAATTGAACCGCTCCAGCGTATCGATGAGGTTGTCGGCGCGGACGTCGAAGGTCGCTTCCTTGGCGGCGAGGCGCTGGTTGAACTTGAGCAACGCCTGCCGGGCCTGCCGATACTGGGACTCCGAGGACGCCGTCGGCGCCAGCGAGCGGCTGAGGTCGAAGATCCAGATGTTGCCAGGATACTTCAGCAGACCGGCGGCGCGGTCGAGGTCGGGATCGATCGAGGACGAGCCCCGGGAGCGGCCAAGCTGGTCGGAGAGCTCGATGGCGAACCGGCTCAGCGCATAGATCATGCCGGTCTGGTAGTTCGGCATGTTGTCGAGAATCGAACCCGGCATGAAGAAGGGGTCGTTGGCCGGCCAGCCGTTGACGTCCACCTCCCGCTCGATCAACGCCGCCGCCATGTCTACCGAGTGGCTGCCGCCGGCGGTCGGCTGCGGCGGGGTGAACGTCGGGTCGTCGTCGATCTTGTTGAGCCACAAGGCGCCGCCGAGGTAGTAGACCAGCAGCAGCACCACCAGCGCGAGCACGATGCGCGGCAGCAGCCGGCGGGTGCGGCTCCGGCCGTCCGCCAGCAGATCCAGATCGTCGGTGGTGGCCATGATGCCCGTCTCTCCCCATGGCTGCCGCGCCTGCCCGCCTCGGGTTCGTTGACCAAGGCCGGGGGCGCGGACACGCCGTTTGATCGGCCGAGAGGTTCCCCATACCACGGGCCAAGTCAAGCGCCGGCGGCAAGCCTTGTGCGTAGCGGAGACGGGAAGTGGCCGAAGGTCACGTCCGCCCACTGGACGGGTGTTCTTGAGAGCGGATGGCGCCCAGCCGAAGCGGCAGGCCGATCCCGCGGATCAGCGCCGGTCGGGGACGCCTTCGCCGGTTCGCCTACCGAAGCCGGCGAGTTCCTCCAGCTCGGCGTCGGTGAGATCGGCGAGCCGGTCGATCCCCTCGGCCCACTCGCTCAGGCTTCCCCAGCCGTGGCGGTAAACGACCCGGTTGATCTCCTGCAAGCTCAGCACCACCGTTCTCCGCCCGGCACGGCGTGCGGGATCGCCCCGTCGCCAGCAGCCGAGTCTGCGCCGAAGCCGTAAACGAAGGCTGAAGGCGCAGGCTCAGCCGCTGCGGACGACGATGCAGTCGACGCCCCGGCCCGACAGTGCGGCGCACAGGGCGCGCCCGTCCTCGAGCGAGGCCACCGGCCCAGCCCGCAACCTGAACAGGGCGCCGGCTCTCGGCTCGGGCTCGACGATGATCGGCTGCAGCCGGCCGAGGAGGTCGAGGTTCTCGCGGAGCAGCCGATCCCATGCCCGCTCCGCCTGTTCCCGGCGGCTTACGGCCACGAGCTGAATGGCAAGACCACGGTCCATAGCGGCTCCTGCCGACCCCGGCACGGTCGCTGCCGGCGACGGCGCCGCCGGAGGCGACGGCGACTGCTGGGCCCGCAGCCGCTCGAGGACGCGCAAGGCCGGGTCGGCGGGCGGCGGCGAAGCCGCCGACAGCACCGCCAGGGGATCGCTTCCCTCGCCGGCCTCGCCCTGTCCCGCGGGGGCTTCGAGCGGAGGCGGCAAAAGGTCGGCCGGGTCTATCGTCGCCTGTTCGTCCCTGGGCGGCCTGCGATCGAAGGCCGGGTCCTCGACCAGGCGACCCGCAAGGGCGGCTTCGGCCAATGCTTCCGGGTCCATCGGGGGCGGCGAAGCTTCCGCGTTTGTCGAGGCAGGGGATTGCGACAGCGGCGGAGCGTCGGCGCCTGGCCGCGGAAACTCGGCTTCGCCATCGCCGGCCAGCAGCGCCAGCACGAGCGCCGCGGCGCCAATGCCCGCGGCCGCCAGCGCCTCCGCCGGCGCGACGCGCGCCGCGGCCAGGCCGCGCTTCAGCCCGGGGAGAAGTGCCCCGTGCAGCCGTCGGCGGGGAGCCGCACGCGCAGCATCGGGGACGCCCGTCCCGCCGTCTGCCGAGCCGACTGCCCCGGACGCTGAAATACCCGGATCTGCTGGCTGGTGTTGGGGCGGGGGGTCCCGGCTGCGATCAGCCTCGCCGTCGGGCTCAAGAGCCATGTGCTCGGTCGCTCGTCATTCCTGGCAAGCCGCATGGGCGGGCGCACCCGCCGCGACCACGTTGCATTTCGATTATGCCGCATGGCGCGCCGCCTTGGCGACAGGCTCGGGCAGCGCCGCCGGCGGAGCCCCGCTCATTCCCCCGCCCGGTGCGGCGACAGCGGCGGTCGCTTCACCCAGTCGATCCCGCAGCGGCGGAGGTGGTCGGCCACCGCCACGGCGCAGACGTGGGCGAGCCGGCGGTCCTCCTCCTGCCAACGCGCCCAGTCCCTGCCGCGGCGGCGGAAACGCGGATGGGCGAGCAGCGCTTCGGTGATCAGCTCGACGACCAGGCCGGCGAGGTGGTCGCGCTCGGCGCCAGGAACTGGCGGACGGCGGCGAGGAAGGGCTCCGGCTGCTCGACGTGGGGGCGATGGGAGGCGCCGTCGATCACCGCGAACTCGGCCCACGGGAACAGCTCGTGGATGCGCTCGTGGTGCGCCGGCGCAACGTAGTCCGACTGCGCGCCGCTGACGAACAGCGCCCGGCCGTCGTAGACGAAGCCGTCGACGTCCGGGAAGCCGGTGAGGTCGTCCATGTGGGCGGCGATGGCGTCGAGGTTGATCCGCCAGAAGGTGCGGCCGCGTTCGCTGACGAGGTTCTGCATCAGGAAGGTGCGCAGCGCCTTGTCCGGGATGTCGCGGGCAAGCCGCTTGTCCAGCGCCGTGCGCGGCAGCCCGCCGGAGAGGTCGAGCCGCTGCATCGCCCGGACCAGGTCGGAGAAACTGTGGTCGTAGGCCACCGGGGCGATGTCGACGACGATCAGGGTATCGACCATCTGCCCGTAGAGCAGGGCGAAGACCATGGCGGTCTTGCCGCCGACGCTGTGGCCCATCAGCGCCGTCCGCTCGATGCCCCGCTCCTCGAGGAAGACACGCAAGTCGTCGACCATCTCGGAGAAGGTCATCTCGGCGGCATTGGGCGAGCCGCCGTGGTTGCGCAGGTCCACGGCCAGCACCCGGTGGTCCTCTGCGAGCCTCCGGGCGATCGACTGCCAGTTCTGCCCCGAGCCGAACAGCCCGTGGAGGATCACCAGCGGCGGGCCTTCGCCAAACTCCCGGTAGGCGAGGGAAACGCTCATGCCGCTGCTCCGCGGACGGCAGGGCAAGACCCCGATTGCTGAACCACGTCCGCCCACGGCGGACCGGCGCAGCGGGCCTGGGCCCTGTCCCTGTTCCCGTCATGGCCGCACTTGTTGCGGCCATCCAGGGCCTTCGGAAAGTCCGTCGCCCCGGCCCGCGCATGGATCCTCGCGACGAGCGCGAGGATGACGGGCAAGAGAAGCGAACGCTTTCGCTTCGGTCGCGTCCCGCCCATCAAGTCCGTCAGCGGCGGGGGATGTACAGGTCGGTGATGGTGCCCTCGAACGCCTCAGCAGCCATGCCCAGCGTCTCGGCCAGGGTCGGGTGCGGGTGGATGGTGAGGCCGATGTCGCGGGCGTCGCAGCCGGTCTCGATGGCGAGGCCCACCTCGGCGATCAGGTCGCCGGCGTTGGGGCCGACGATGCCGCCGCCGATCACCCGCTCGGTCTTCTTGTCGAAGAGGAGCTTGGTGAGCCCCTCGTCGCGGCCGAGCGCCAGCGACCGGCCGCTCGCGGCCCAGGGGAACACGCCCTTGCCGTAGTCGAGCTTCTGCTGCTTCGCCTCGTCCTCGGTGACCCCGACCCACGCCACCTCCGGGTCGGTGTAGGCGACCGAGGGGATCACCCGGGCGTCGAAGGCGCTGTTCTTGCCGGCCGCGACCTCGGCCGCGACCTTGCCCTCGTGCACCGCCTTGTGCGCCAGCATCGGGTGGCCGACGATGTCGCCGATGGCGAAGATGTGGGGGACGTTGGTGCGCATCTGCTTGTCGGCGTGGATGAAGCCGCGCTCGTCGACCTCGACCCCGGCATGCTCGGCGCCGATGCCCTTGCCGTTGGGGATCCGGCCGACCGCCACCAGCACCCGGTCGAACACATCCTCGGCCTTGCCGCCGGCGCCCTCGAAGCCGACGTGGATGCCGTCCTCCCTGGCGCTCATGCTGGTGACCTTGGTCTTCAGCATGATCTTTTCGTACTGCTTCTCGATCCGCTTCTGCAGCGGCCGGACCAGGTCCTTGTCGGCGCCCGGCATCAGCCCGTCCAACAGCTCGACCACCGTCACCTTGGCGCCGAGCTCGTAGTAAACCGTCGCCATTTCCAGGCCGATGATGCCGCCGCCCACGACCAGGAGCCGCTTGGGGATCTCCTTCAGCTCCAGTGCGCCGGTCGAGTCCATCACCCGCGGATCGTCGTGGGGAAAGCCCGGGATCTCGACGGGCCGCGAGCCGGCGGCGATGATCGCCTGGTCGAACGACACCGTGGTGGTGCCGTTGCCGTTCGCCACGCGCAGCTCGTGGGGACCGGAGAACGTGCCGACCCCCTGGACCACCTGGACCTTGCGCTGCTTGGCGAGGCCGGCGAGGCCGCCGGTGAGCTTGCCCACCACCTTGTCCTTCCAGGCGGCGAGCTTCTCCAACTCGATCTTCGGCTCGCCGAAGACGACGCCGTTGGCGCCCATCTCCTTGGCTTCCTCGATGACCTTGGCGGCATGGAGCAACGCCTTCGACGGGATGCAGCCGACGTTGAGGCAGACCCCGCCCAACGAGCCGTAGCGCTCGACCAGCACCGTCTTCTTGCCCAGGTCGGCGGCGCGGAAGGCGGCCGAATAGCCGCCGGGGCCGGATCCCAGGACCAGCACCTCGGCATGCACGTCGCCTGTCCCGGCCGGCTTGGCCGCCGGTTCGGTGGCCTGCGGCCGCTGCGGCTGCGCCGCCCGCTCGGGCTGCGGCGCCTTGCCGGCGTCCGGCTTCGATGCCGGCGCCTCGCCTTCTGCCGCCGCCTCGCCATCCGCCATCTCCAGCAGGACGATCAGCGACCCCTCCGACACGCGGTCGCCGACCTTGACCTTCAGCTCCTTGACCGTACCGGCGAACGGCGAGGGCACATCCATCGACGCCTTGTCGCTTTCCAGCGTGATCAGCGGCGCCTCGGCCTCGATCTCGTCGCCCGGCTGCACCGCGACCTCGATGATCTCGACGTCCTTGAAGTCGCCGATGTCCGGGACCTTCACCTCCTTGAGCGCGCTCATCGCCGCATCCTTTCCTCAGAAGCCACCGCCTACAGCACCAGCCGGCGCACGTCGCCCAAGATGAAGGCGAGGTAGGCGGCGAAGCGGGCGGCGCCGGCGCCGTCGATCACCCGGTGGTCGTAGGACAGCGACAGCGGCAGGATCAGCCGGGGGACGAAGTCGCCGCCCTGATAGACCGGCTGCATCCGCGAGCGGGTGACGCCCAGGATTGCCACCTCCGGCGCGTTGATGATCGGGGTGAAGCCGACGCCGCCGATCCCGCCGAGGCTGGAGATGGTGAAGCAGCCGCCCTGCAGCGCATCGGCCTTCAGCTTCCGCGCCCTGGCCTTCTCGCTCACCTCGCCCAGCTCGCGGGCCAGCTCGAAGATGCCCTTGCGGTCGACGTCCCGGATCACCGGAACGACGAGGCCTTCCGGCGTATCGACGGCCACGCCCACATGGAAGTAGCTCTTGAGGATCAGGTTTTCCTTGCTCTTGTCGAGCGAGGCGTTGAACTCGGGAAACTTGCGCAGCGCCGCGACCGAGGCCTTGAGCAGGAACGAAATCATGGTCAGGCGGACGCCTTGTGCCTTCGCCTCCTCACCCAGCTCCTTGCGGAACGCCTCCAGCTCGGTGATGTCGGCCTCTTCCTGGTGGGTCACGTGTGGGATGGTGACCCAGTTGCGATGCAGACCGGTGCCGGACAGCCGCTTGATCTTGCTGAGCGGCTTCGCTTCTGTGGGGCCGAACTGGGAGAAGTCGATCTCCGGCATCTCCGGGATGGCCAAGCCGCCCGCGGCCGGGGCGGCGGCGGCCGGCGCCGGCGCCTCCTGCGGCTTCGCCAGCGCCCCCTTCACGAACGCCTGCACGTCCTCCTTGAGGATCCGGCCCTTGGGCCCGGTGCCCTCGATCCGGCCCAGGTCGGCGCCGAGCTCGCGGGCGAAGCGGCGGATCGAGGGGCTGGCATGCGCCTGGGCGAAGCGACCCTCGTCGATGGGCGGCCCGGCCTCGGCGCTCTCGTAGCGCCGCGCCTGGTCCTGCTCGGGCTCGCGGTCCTGGGCGGCTTCCGGCGCCGCCGGAGCCGTGGGCCCGCGCTTGGCCTGAGCCTCCTTCGGCGCCGCTGCCGCGGGTTCGGGCTTCGGCTCCGGCTTCTCCGCTTCCCCCGGCCCCTGGTCGCTCTCCTGGTGGCCTTCGGGCGACGGCGGTTCCGGCACCGACGCCTCGCCAACCTCCACCGAGGCGATGAGCGTTCCTTCGGAGACCCGGTCGCCCACCGCCACCTTGAGCTCGACGACGGTGCCGGAGACCGGCGACGGCACCTCCATGCTGGCCTTGTCGCTCTCCAGCGTGATCAGCGGGTCTTCGGCGTTGACCTGATCGCCCGCCGAGACCCCGATTTCGATGATCTCGACGTCCTTGAAGTCGCCGATGTCCGGGACCGTTACGTCCTGCACCTGGCCCATGGCCGCGGCCTCCCTTTCTGCCCGCTCGGCGGGTCTGTTGTCGCCAAGCCTCAGACCGTCCA
>JAXMOZ010000023.1:0-41368 GCA_034382075.1 Rhodospirillales bacterium | reverse complement strand
CGACACCATTTCCGGGCAGGACGGCAACGATCAGATCTACGGCGGGCGCAGCGCCGACGACCCCGCGGATGGCCCGGACACGATCTACGCCGACGTCGGCAACGACAATGTCTGGGCCGGCGGCGGCGTCGGCGACCGCTGCGACGGCGGCGGCGGCAACGACCGCTACCAGTATGAGTCCGTGTCCGACTCGGCGCCCGGCGCGACCAACCGGGACGTGATCCTGGCCTTCGCCAACGTCGGCGCGACGGCGGGCGACCAGATCGACTTGGCGACCATCGACGCCAACACCGGGGTCGGCGGCAACCAGGCGTTCGTCTTCAAGGGCACGGCGGCGATCAGCGGCGCCGGCCAGGTGAACGTGGTCGCCAGTGGTGGCGATACGCTGATCCGGGCGAACACCGGTGGCACCCTGGCGCCGGAGCTGGAGATCGTGGTCCAGGACGGCACCGCCACGCCCGGACAATGGGTGGCCGGCGACTTCATCCTGTAAACGGCCGGCTCGGCCTCGATCCTCGACCCGCGGGAGGCTCTCCCGCGGGTCCTCGGATGCGTCTCCGGCCGTCGGCGTCGGCGATCAGTTCGGTCAGGTCCCGCTGGATCGGGATTCTCTCCCCGGACGGTCCGGCTGCGTGCCCCGGCCCGAGCGGATGTGAAAAACAGTAGCCCGCGTGGGCTGACGAACCGCCGCCGGACGCCAGGATCGCCAAGATGAACAATCGGTAATGTGGCCGTAAGGCGGGGGTAAGCCTGGGGTCGCAACTATCGTGGGGCTTCAAGGGGGACCGGCACCACGGAAGGGCGCACCTCAATGTCAGCGACCGCTTCGCCACCCGCCGGACGGCTCCGCACGCGGCGCGCCAGCCGGCGCGACGCGCGGGTGGCTCTGCTTCTCGCCGCACCGGCGGCGGGGACGTTCTTGTCGCCGCGGACCGGGCGGATGCCTGAGCACCTCCCCCCTGCCGGTGTTCTCCGTCCACGGTGACACAGGGCTGGCGCAAACTCCCGCACCCACACTGCGCCAGCTGGCCCCGTTCCCACGCCCCCGGGAACGGGGCCCTTTTTTCATCCTCCGCGACGTGTTCACGGCCGCGAGTGACGGCGCTATGGTGACGCCATGCGAATCCTGGTGATCGAAGACGACGTCGAGACCGCGGGCTACCTGCGCAAGGGGCTCAACGAAAGCGGCCACGTCGTCGACCACGCCGCCACCGGCCCCGACGGCCTCGCCATGGCGCTGGCGGACAGCTACGACGCGCTGATCGTCGACCGCATGCTCCCCGGCCTCGACGGCCTGACGCTGATCAAGAGCCTGCGCGAGCAGCAGCTCACCACCCCGGTCCTGATCCTCAGCGCGCTGGGCCAGGTCAACGACCGGGTGCGGGGGCTCAAGGCCGGCGGCGACGACTACCTGATCAAGCCATTCGCCTTCTCCGAGCTCGTCGCCAGGCTCGAGGCGCTGGCGCGCCGGGGCGGCGCCGACGACCGGGTCGCAACCAAGCTCAAGGTCGCCGACCTGGAGATGGACCTGCTGGCCAGGATCGTTCGCCGCGGCGGCCGGCAGATCGACCTGCAGCCCCGCGAGTTCCGGCTGCTCGAGTACCTGATGCGCCACGCCGGCCACGTGGTCACCCGGACGATGCTGCTGGAAGGCGTCTGGGACTACCACTTCGACCCGCAGACCAACGTCATCGACGTGCATATCAGCCGTTTGCGCGGGAAGATCGACAAGGGCTTCTCCGCGCCGCTGCTGCACACGGTGCGGGGGGCGGGGTACAGCCTGCGTGCGCCGGCCTAATCTCGTTCGCTCCTCCGCCTTTCGGCTGACGCTTCTTTACATGATTCTGTTCGGCACCTCGGTGCTGGGCCTGCTTGCGTTCATCTACCTCTCCACCGTCGCCGTCATCGACCGGCAGACCGAAGACACCATCGACGCCGAGGTCCGCGGTTTGGCCGAGCAGTACCGCGAGCAGGGGCTGGCGCGGCTGATCGACGTGGTCCGCCTGCGCAGCAGCGTCGACGGCTCCGACTACTATCTGCTCACCGACCCGAACCTGACCCCGCTTGCCGGCAACCTCGTCGCCTGGCCGAAAGACGCCGAGGGTGCCGGCGACTGGATCCGGCTCACGGTTCACCGGCAGAGCCAAGGGCAGGGGCCGACCACGTCCCGCGACGTTCGCGCCCAGCTCTTCACCTTGAGCGGCGGTTACCGGCTGCTCGTCGGCCGCGACACCCACGAGCGCACCAACCTGCGCGACATCGTCATCAAGGCGCTCGGCTGGTCGCTCGCCGCCGCCCTCGCGCTCGGCCTGGTCGGCGGCATCGTGCTCAGCCGGAGGATGCTCCGGCGGGTCGAGCACGTCGCCGTCACCTCCCAGGGCATCATGGCCGGCGACCTCAGCCGCAGGATCGCCGTGACCGGCACCGGCGACGAGTTCGACCGGCTGGCGACCAGCCTGAACGCGATGCTGGACCAGATCGAACGGCTGATGACCGGGATGCGGCTCGCCACCGACAGCCTTGCCCACGACCTTCGCAGCCCGCTCACCCGCCTGCGCGGACGGATCGAGCTCGCCCTGCGCCAGCCCCCCCACGCCGCCCGCGACCGCGAGGCTCTGGCGGACGTTCTGCGCCAGGCCGAGGTGGCGCTCTCCACCTTCGACAGCTTGATGAAGATCGCCATGGCCGAGGCCGGCATCGGCGCCGCCGACCTTCGCGTCGTCGACCTTTCCGGCACCGCCGCCGACGCCGCCGAGCTCTACGAGCCGGTGGCGGAGGAGCGCGAGATCCGTCTTTGCGTCTCCACCCAGCCCGGCGCCTTCATCCGGGCGCAGCCGGAGCTTCTGGCCCAGGCCATCACCAACCTGATCGACAACGCGGTGAAGAACACGCCGTCGGGCGGGCAGATCCGGGTTGCCGTCGAGGCCCGCCGCTCGGTCGTACTGCTGTGCGTCGCCGACACCGGTCGCGGCATCCCCGAGGCCGACCGGGCGCGGGTACTGGACCGCTTCGTGCGCCTGGAGGAGAGCCGCAGCACCCCCGGCGCCGGGCTCGGGCTGGCGCTGGTCTCGGCGGTGGCGCGGATGCACGGGGCGCGGCTCAGCCTGGAAGATGCGGCCCCCGGCCTTCGGGTGACGCTGCGCTTCCCCATGGCGCGGGAGCCTGACCTGGCCGCGGCGGGCCGGGCGGTTGCAAGCGCGTGATCCGCGTCAGCCGGGGTCGGGTGGCGTCACGGTGTGGTGCATCCTGTGGCGGCGCCTGGATCGAAAATCCGTTACCCTGCGGGCGTAGAGAGGGGCAGCATGAGTGCACACCTCGCGTCCCATGAATGACCTGGCGAGATCGACTATTGATCGGCTTCGGGCGCACGAAGACGAATTACGCGCGCTCGGCGTCCGCAGCGTGTCGGTCTTCGGCTCGGTCGCCAGGGGCGATGCGGGCACAGCCTCGGACATCGACATCGCGGTGCGGCTCGAGGCGGGCTTCGCGAAGGGCGGCTTCGAGTACTTGGGCAAGCTGGAGCGGCTACGCGAACAACTGGCTGAGATCCTCGGCCGTCCGGTGGACGTGATCGAAGAGCCTGTCGAGGCCCAGCCTCTTCAGCACGCCATCGACCGGGAGCGGCTCCCTGCCTTCTGAGAAGCCGGCTCGGCGTCTGCGCGACATCGTGGACAATGCCGCGGCCATTCGGAGGTATGTCGCGGGGATGGACGTAGCCGATCTACAGGCCGATCCGAAGACTCGAGATGCCGTGGAACGATGCCTTGAGCGGATTAGCGAGGCGGGTAGTAAGCTTGGAGACGACGCTGACAGGCTCGTTCCAGGGCAGCCATGGCCAGAGATCAGGGCTTTAGGCAACAGGCTCCGTCACGAATACGACCGCGTGCGAATTGACCGCCTCTGGGCCATCATCGTTCAAGATCTACCGGGGTTGCTGGCGGCCTGTGAGGCCGCTGTTACGAGGCTGGAAGGCCGCATCGACCGCAACTGAGCGTCTCGCCGGGTCCCGGCGCAGCGCAATTTGATCAAGACCTGCCGGTGTCTACCGCCGGGCCTTGAGCTGCCGCTGGTGATCCAGCCGCCGTGGGAGCCGCCGGGTTGCGGGCGCGCCCGCTCGCCGTCGACTGGCGCCGATATTGCACTGCAGCATCCGCGCGATCATATGAGGCTCAGCGCAGGCGAGAGGGTAAATGGCTCCTCGACGTTCCGGCGAAGCCGCCTCGGGTGCGGCACATGACGAGGTCGCTGCCGCCGAGGACGAGCGGCGCGCGGCGGCGCTGGCGCTCGTCGCCCAGGACCATCGCCGGTTGGCGAGCCGCTGTGCGGCGATCGTGAGCGCCATCGAAGGCGGCGGAGACGCCCTGACCGTCCGCGAGTGCATCGTCGGCCTGATCGAGGCGGCACGCGAGCACTTCGTCGGCGAGGAGTGGGCGATGCGTACCGTCGGCTGGCCAGAATACCCCGCCCACAAGGCCGAGCACGCCCGCCTGCTTCGCGATGCCTGTGACATGCTGAAGAACTTCGACGTCGCCTTTACGACGGCGGACTGGCCGGCGCTCGCCACCTACTTCCGCCACTGGCTCGCGTCACACCATAGCCGGTGCGACGATCCGCTACTGGCCAGCCTCTCCGAATGCAAAGAGCGCCCGTCGGCGGCGGCTTGACCGGGGACGGCCTCACCAGCCGGCGGTGCCGGGCTCGCCCTTGAACGGGCCGGCGACGTCGCCGGTGATCCAGCCGCCGTAGAAGCCGCCGGGCTGCGGCCGCACCCGCTCGCCGTCGACGGTGCACTCGTCCATGGCGGCCGGGTAGAAGGCGAGGTGGTCGCGAATCGGCAGAAACTGGGCGGACGGTTCCGGGTACGCCCAGGCGGCCCGCGCCGCCACCGCCTCGCCGACGACCACGTCGAAGTAGCCGGCCAGCCCCTTCCACTCGCAGAATGAACCGCCGGAGGCCGGCCGCAGCAGCGCCAGATCGACGTCGCCCGGCGCAAGGTAGTAGCTGGGCGGATGGCTGGTTTCCAGGACCCGCCAGGCCTGCCTCGCGTCGGCGATCACCCGCTTGGCGAAGACGACGCGGACATGGCGATCGACCCGCTCAAGCCGCGGCGGGCGGGGGTAGTCCCACACCGATTCCTGTCCCGGGCCCGGCGTGTCGCGAACCGGCCACTTGAGCGCCATCCGATCCTCCTTGCTCCTACCTCACGCCGCCTTGGCGACCCGTCCCTCCAGCACCGCCAGGAATTTGGCCAGCCACTGCGGGTGCGCCGGCCACGCCGGGGCGGTGACCAGGTTGCCGTCGGTCACCGCCTGATCGACGCCGATGTCGGCGAACCGGCCGCCGCCGATCTTCACCTCCGGGGCGCAGGCCGGGTAGCAGGACACCGTGCGTTCGCGAACGACGCCGGCGGCCGCCAGGATCTGGGCGCCGTGGCAGATGGCGGCGACCGGCTTGCCCGCCTGGAAGAAGTGGCGGACGAGGTCCAGCACCGTCTCGTTCAGCCGCAGGTACTCCGGCGCGCGGCCGCCGGGGATGACCAGGGCGTCGTAGCCGGCGGCGTCGACCTCGTCGAAGCTGGCGTTCAGGGTGAAGTTGTGCCCCGGCTTCTCGGAATAGGTCTGGTCGCCCTCGAAGTCGTGGATGGCGGTTCGGCAGCTCTCGCCGGCTTTCTTCCCCGGGCAGACGGCATCGACCCGATGGCCCACCATCTGCAGCGCCTGGAACGGCACCATGGTCTCGTAGTCTTCGGCGTAATCGCCGACCAGCATCAGGATCTTCTTCTCGGTCATGGCTGCTTCCTCCCTCTGTCGTGACCCTTGTCAGCGGATATGGGCGCGCCGCCGGCCGCGGCCAGCGGCGAGGCCGTGCCTTGGGCTCTGCCTTGGCCCGTGCCGGTCCGCGCCCTGGCGCGCGATCGGGTCCACGCCTATGCTCGGCGGTGAGATCAAGAAGCGTTGAGGGGAGGCGGCGTGGTCGAGCAGTTCGTTCTCGCCATCGATCAGGGGACGACGGGAACGACGGTCCTGGTCTTCGACCACGACGGCCATGTCCGCGGCCGCAACTACGCCGAGATCGGCCAGCACTACCCTCGGCCCGGCTGGGTCGAGCACGATCCCGTGGAGATCTGGGAGAGCACGCTCCGGGTGATCGCCGGGGCGTTGGCGGCGGCCCGGATCGGGGCCGGGCAGATCAACGCCTTGGGCATCACCAACCAGCGCGAGACGACGATCCTGTGGGACCGGGCCAGCGGCCAGCCGGTTCACCCGGCCATCGTCTGGCAGGACCGGCGCACGGCCGAGGCGTGCGCGGCGCTGTCCCGCCAGGGGCTGGAGGAGACGGTCCGCGACAGGACCGGCCTGGTCATCGACCCCTACTTCTCGGCGAGCAAGATCGCCTGGCTGCTCGACCACGTCGACGGCCTGAGGGCGCGGGCGGAGCGCGGCGAGATCGCCTTCGGCACGGTCGACAGCTGGCTCGTCTGGCGGCTCACCGGCGGGGCGGTGCACGCCACCGACTACTCCAACGCCTCGCGGACCATGCTCTACAACATCCGCCGGCTCGACTGGGACGACGAGCTGCTCGAAACCTTCGCCATCCCTCGCGCCATCCTGCCGGAGGTGCGCGCCTCGTCGGGATGCTTCGGCAGCACCGACCCCGCGCGCTTCTTCGGCGCCGTCGTCCCCATCGGCGGCATTGCCGGCGACCAGCAGGCGGCGTTGTTCGGCCAGGCCTGCTACGGCGAGGGCCTGGCCAAGAACACCTATGGCACCGGCTCGTTCGTGCTGATGAACACCGGGACGACGCCGGTGCTGAGCAAAGAAAAGCTCCTGACGACGCTGGCGTGGGGGATCGGTTCGGAGCCGGTCGAATACGCCCTGGAGGGCGCCATCTTCGTCACCGGCGCCGGCGTGCAGTGGCTCCGCGACGGGCTCGGCATCATCGAGAGCGCCGGCGAAACCGAGGCTCTCGCCCGCTCGCTTACCGGCAACGACGGGGTCTATTTCGTCCCGGCGCTGGTCGGGCTCGGGGCCCCGCACTGGGATCCGTACGCCCGGGGCACCATCGTCGGCCTGACCCGGGGCGCCACCCGGGCCCACCTCGCCCGCGCCGTCCTGGAGGCCATGGCCTACCAGACCCGCGACGTGGTCGCGGCGATGGAGCGGGACTCGAAAATCCGGCTCAAGGAGCTCCGCTGCGACGGCGGCGCCTCCGGCAATGCCTTCCTGATGCAGTTCCAGGCGGACATCCTCGGCGTGCCGGTGGACGTTCCCGAGGTCGCCGAGACCACGGCTTTGGGCGCCGCCTACCTCGCCGGGCTGGCCACCGGCTTCTGGTCGGGGCGCGGCGAGATCGACGAGAAATGGCGGCTGTCCCGGCGCTACCAGCCGCAGATGAGCGAGGCCGAGCGCGACCGGCTGTACGGCCGCTGGACGGAGGCGGTTGCCCGCTCCGCCGGCTGGGCCAGGCCGTGAGCGCGGAGCCCAGCCTCAGGGACGCCAACATCGCCAGGCTCGACGCCAGGTTCGGGGGCCGCGTTTTCGACGCGCTGGTCATCGGCGGCGGCATCAACGGCGCGGTCTCCGCGGCGGCCCTGTCGGGAAAGGGCGCAAGCGTCGCGCTGATCGACCGCGGCGACTGGGGCGGGTTCACCAGCCAGGAATCGTCCAACCTCGCTTGGGGCGGGATCAAGTACCTCGAAAGCTACGATTTCCGCCTGGTCCGCAAGCTCTGCCTCAGCCGCAACCAGCTGATGCGCAGCTTCCCCTCGATGGTCGAGGAGATCCGCTTCTACACCGGCGTGCCCAAAGGCTTCCGCCATGGCCGGCTGAAGCTCTGGGCCGGCGCCTGGCTTTACTGGCTGATGGGCAACGGCTTCACCAAGCCGCCGCGGCTGCTCTCCGCCGCGACCATGGGCGCCGAGGAGCCGATCCTCGACGTGGAGCGCACCGTCGGCGGCTTCGAGTACTCCGACGCCTACCTCCACGACAACGATAGCCGCTTCGTCTTCACCTTCGTCCGCTCGGCGCTGAACAACGGCTGCATCGCCGCCAACTACGTGGCGTCGCTGGGCGCCCGGCGCGACGGCGGGATCTGGGAGACGCAGGCGCGCGACATCGTCGGCGGCCGGAGGCTCCAGGTCCGCTCGCGGGTTCTGGTCAATGCCGCCGGCCCCTTCGTCGACGCCCACAACGCGCTCACCGGCCAGAAGACCCAGCACCGCCACGTGTTTTCCAAGGGCGTGCACCTGATCGTCGACCGGCTGACGCCCAACCGGCGGGTGCTGACCCTGTTCGCCAGCGACGGCCGGCTGTTCTTCGTCATTCCCATGGGCGCGCGCACCTGCATCGGCACCACCGACACCAGGGTCGCGAGCCCCGAGACCAGGGTCTGCGAGGAGGACCGCGACTTCATCCTCGCCAACGTCAACGGCAAGCTGAAGCTGACCAAGCCGCTGACGCGCGAAGACATTATCGCCGAGCGCTGCGGCGTCCGCCCGCTGGTGGTGCGTGGCGAAGGCGGCGGCGAGCGCGACTGGCTGCAACTCTCGCGCAAGCACGCGGTCGAGGTCGATCCGGCCTCCGCCCACGTCAGCATTTTCGGCGGCAAGCTCACCGACTGCATCAACGTCGGCGACGAGGTGAGCCGGGCGGTGGGCGCGCTGGGCGTCGATCTCCAGTTTCCGCAGCACCGCTGGTACGGCGAGCCGTCGGCCGAGGTGCGGGGCGAGTTCGAGCATCAGGCCAGGCTCATGGCCCTGGATGCCCTGACCGCGCCGGCCTCCACCGAGCCCCTCAGCCGCAGGCTGTGGCGCCGCTACGGCGCCCGCGCCTTCCTGCTGCTGGAAGACATCCGCCGCGATCCGCGCCAGGCCGAAATCCTGATCGAGGGAACCGAGTACATCCGCTGCGAGCTCAAGGAAACGGCGCGCCGGGAGATGGTGGTCAAGCTCGAAGACTTCCTCCGCCGCCGCTCGAAGATCGCCCTCGTCGTCCGCCGCGGCGAGATCCGCCGCTCCCCCGGGCTGGCCGAAGCGTGCGCCATTCTCTTTGGCGACCAGGCCCAGGCGCGCCTCGAAGAATATTTCTCCACAACAGAATGCGCCTCGGCGATGAGCCAATCCGGCGCAGGCGGCGTAGCACCAGAGTGAGGTCTGCCTGAGGGAGTAGGGGAGATGAGGACGACCGTTCCATGCAGCGACAAAATCGTGCCCGAGGAATATCTGGACGACGATGATGGCCAGACCAGCGTCGTCATCAGCGACCCGTCGCTGCCGGACAACCCGCTGATCTTCGTGAGCGAGGAGTTCGAGCGCCAGACCGGCTACGCGGCGAGAGAGGCGTTGGGTCGAAACTGCCGCTTCCTCCAGGGCCCGGGGACGGACCCGAGGGCGGTCGCGGCGATCCGCGCCGCGGTCGAGGCCGCGACCGAGATCACCGTCGATATCCTCAACTACCGCAAGGACGGACGGCCGTTCTGGAACCGCCTGCGTATCCGCCCGCTGGTCGACGCCTCGGGCAGCGTCCGCTACTTCGCCGGCGCCCAGACCTGCATCGACGCTGCCGACGTCCTCCCCCGGCCTGTGGAAGCACTGTTCGACTGCTAGCGCCAGCGGCGGGGCGGCGCCCCGCCGTCGCGGCGCCGCAACAGCGGCGCCTGACCTGCAGCGTGCTTCCGCTGAACGGCCATCAACCCAGCTTGCCCCAGGGCGACTGATAGCCCGGACCAATCAATACCGGCTGGTTAATCAATTGGGAATATAACGACGCCTGATCCAAATCCCGCCTGTGAGATAGCCGATCAAGGCACCAACGGCGGGGACACGGATGCGGCCATTGAAAATACCCACGTGGCAAGCACGGCAAGCGCCGGCCGAAGCAGACGTGGGGCGCGTGCCCGCTTGCGCGCGAGTGGCCGACCGGCATCGGTCGCGCCATGGCTGAGCCGATCCTCCCCTACGCAATCCGCCAGTTCGCCGTCGATCCGCTGATCCCGATCGAGGTGTTCGGGATCGATGTCTCCTTTACCGCGTCGGCGCAGGCGATGGTGACGACGGTCGTCGTCGCCATTGCCTACCTGCTGATCGCGGTCCGTCACCGCCAATTCCATCCCGGGCGGCTGCAATCCAGCGCAGAGGCGCTCTACGGTTTCGCCGCCCGCACGGTGGTCAAGAACGGCGGCGAGGAAGCCAAGCAAGCGATCCCGCTGCTGACCACGATCTTCGTCTTCATCCTTTTCGGGACGATGGTTGGGCTCTCCCCGATCAAGTTCACGTTCACCAGCCACCTCATCGTCACCATCGGGCTGGCGCTGCTCGTCTTCGTCTACGCCAACACCCTCGCCTTTCGCAGTCACGGCGTTGGCATGGTGAAGGCACTGATCCCGGAGGGAACGCCGGGGGCGGTCCTGCCGATCATCTTCACCATAGAGCTGATCTCCTACATTTTTCGGCCCGTCACCCTTGGCGTCCGGCTCTTCGCCAACATCCTCGCCGGCCACATCATGGTTAAGCTGTTCGCCGACGGCTGCGTCATGATCCTGGAAGCCGCGGGACTGGCGGGACTGCCCTTTCTAATCTTGCCGATTGCCTTTATGTGTATTCTCTACGCATTCGAGTTCTTGATCGGTTTCATTCAGGCCTACGTGTTCCTGGTCCTCAGCGCAACCTACGTTGGCGAGGCCGTGCGCGGCCATTGAACCTGACAATCGGAGGAGACCGAGATGACGGATGAAGGCGTGCGCTTGGTGGCAACGGCACTGGCCCTGGTTCCCCTGTTCGGTGTCGCGTTGGCGTTGGGCAAGATCTTCTCCGACTGGATCACGTCGGTCGCGCGCAACCCGGCCGCCAAGGACGCGGTTCAGCCGGTCGGCCTGCTCGCCTTCGCCCTCACCGAAGCGATCGGCCTGTTCACCCTGATCATCGCTTTCCTGATCCTCTTCGTCGGCTGAGCGGGGCGATGGCGGCCCGGCCCGGACCGTCGGGAAGATCGAGGACGTAACGTCGTAGGGAGGCCAACGGTGTCATCGTGAGCAGCTTCGGACCGTTCGAACGGCTGGCGCGCCGGCTGATGAGGGCGCGTGGTACAGGCGGGCGGTCCCTGAGGTCTATGGCCGCGCCGCTTTGGCGAAGGCCGAGCCGGCTTATCCGGAAGCGGGGGCCGGGAATGACGCGTTCTGCCTCCGTTCCTGCAAACCCTCCTTCTTCTGTTCCTGGACCCGCCATTCAGTCGCAGTCGAACCGGTAGGCCATGATGGCCTGGTCGAAATCCGATTGCGCGTTCTTCAGTCGCAGGAACTCCACGCTGCAGTCATCGAAGCCGCGGCTCGAGCCGACGCAACTCGCGTATCGGCTCACCGCGTAGCTGATATCGAACAGGGCGGAGTTGTATTGATCCACGGCCCATTGGCAGTCAGAGGCCTGCGCCAAGACCAGGCCGGTCTCTCCGGCGGATGCGGAGCCGAGCGAGAGGCCTGCAATGAGCGCAAGAAACCTCCCGGACAACGACAGCCAAATTGTATGGGTGGAACGGCCAGCCGTTTGGGACACGACATCTATTCTCGATCTTGCAGAGGCTCGCGAAACACGGCAGTGTCCGAAACGTATTCGATGTTTATGGTACCCTGACTTTAACTGGACTGCTGTGACGGCGGTCACTCCTTAGACTTGGTGAGCGGCTTGTAATCACGCTGACCCAGAACAAGACGAAGTCATTGCGAGGAGGCGAAGCCGACGGGGCAACCCACTGCCCGCGATACTGGATCGCCACGCCGATCCGCGGCTCGCCATGACGGCGTGTACATCCCAGTGCATCAACCCATCACGAGCCGCCCTAAAAAATCTGGCCGGTGAACTCAAGGTGGACGCGCTTGCGCAGGCCGTCGATGACCCTCAGCGCATCGAGCAGGTTGGAGCGCTGGGCCTTGGCCAGCCGGTCCGGGTCGACGTAGTAGGTGACCGGCTGGCCAGCGCGGTAGTCGGCGATCTGCTGCGACAGCAGGATGCCGGTGACGACGTCGAAGGCGCCGGCAATCTCCGCCGCCTCCTTCTTGCGCAACACGCCGCGCTCGGTCAGCGCCTGGATCCGCTCGAGCGTCGGCGTCTCCTCGACGCCCTCGCGCAGGGCCAGCAGCCGGACGGCACCGACCAGGGGGATGGTGCCGGTGTGCTTGAGGTTGACCTGGCCGCGGTACTCCCGCTTCTCCTTCTCGGTGACGAAGCCGCCGAAGAAGCCCAGGGCGACGTTGTGGCCGACCTTGTCCTGGAACATCTGCCGGAGGAAGTGGTGGTTGTTGCGGACGATCCCGGTGATCCGCCGACGCAGCTCGGCGGCGAGGTCGTGGCGCCCCCACACCGGCTGGAAGTCGAAGAAGATGTCGGCGAGGCGGATGGCGACGAAGTTGCTCTTGCGCCCCCACAGCGCGATCTGGTTGGACCACTGCCCCAGGCTCTTTCGCCACAGCGGGTTCACCGCCATGCAATAGCCGTTGCAGTAGGGGATGCCGACGGCGTCGAGGTCGCGGCAGAGCCGCTCGGCCAGCTCCCGGTAGAAGGCGTCGATCTGGCCGTGCCGCTCGTCGGGGTAGTCGGCGATGATGATGCCGTTGTCCTGGTCGGGAAACAGGAAGCTCTCGCCACGCCCGCCCGAGCCCATGACGATGGCGCAGCCGGGCACCGGGATCTCGCCCCATCCTTCCTGCGCCATTTGCGCCAGCGTCGCCTCGCCGAGGCGGCGGTAGATGTCGTTGTTGATCCGGGTGAGCAGCTGCTGGATCTCGGGCGCAGGCAGCTTGTCGGCGAACAGGTCCCAGGCGAGCTCCACCTGGGCGGCCTTGACCTCCCGCAGTCCCTCCAGCGTGCCCTCGTGGGTCAGCCGGTCGATCTGGCGCATGAGCTGGTCGTCGGCCGCGGCCAGGGCGTCGTGGAGAAACAGCAGGCCAGCCAGCCTGCCGTCCATGTCGACCACCGGCATGTGCCGCAGCCCGTGGCGGCGCATCAAGGCGATGGCGTGATAGAGGTAGTCGCGCCGGCGGATGGTCATCACCGGCGAGGTCATTACCCGCTCCACCGGCGTCTCCCCCGGCACCTGGTAGGCGATGCGGAGAACGACGTCGCGCTCGGTGACGATGCCGACCGGCCGGGAGTCGGCGTCGACGACGATGGCGCAGGTGGCGCGGGTGGCGGCGAGGCCGGCGATCATGTCCTCGCACGAGGTCCCCGGGCGGATCGCCAGGCTCTCTTCGGCCGGGCGCATGAAGTCGCGGGCGAGCTTGCTGAAGACGGCGGTCCGCGAATGGGCGGCGGGCGGGCGCGGCGGTTCGCTCATCGCCCCATGACCCGCACCATATCCCGCCCCATAACCCGCCCCGGGACCCGCCCCCTGGCCCGCCGTGAACGGGATGCCGCGGACCACCGGCAACTACTTATAAGCGATGCGCACCCGCGGATGCTCGCCAAGGTTCAGCCCTGTTGTGCCGGCCCATCGATGATGCTATGCGTAGAATAATCTCGAAAGGACGTCGAGTGCTGGCGGCGGCCGAAAGAGAATGAAATCGAATTGCAGGGCGCGTTAAAACAAGACGAGGCCGCGCGGGATCCCCGCCAGGCTTTTCGAGGACCTCGAACGGTCCCGTGGGAGGATGAACGTCGGCTGGCCGATCGGCTGCGATCGCGATGAGCGGTTTCTGCCGGCATCGGTTCGTCGTCCGCGAGCGGCGACCTCCCTCGTTGAGACTGGTTACGGCGCGGGCCAGGGCAACGCCCGCGTAGGCGAAGGGCCGCGCGCCCTTCGAACGCGCCCGGCACCGGGGCGCGCAGGAGAGGAGGTGGGCGGTCTTGGCACCGAAAATCATCTGGTTGTTCGTCTTCGTCGTCCTCTACTGGGCCTACTGCATCTTCTGGGGAATCCGCGGCGCCCGGATGGCGAGGACCGCCAGCGATTATTTCATCGCCGGGCGGAAGCTGTCGCTGTGGGTGTTCGTGCTGGCGGCAACGGCGACGTCCTTCTCCGGCTGGACGTTCATGGGCCACCCCGGCCTCGTCTATCGCGACGGCTTCCAATACGCGTACGCCTCGTTTTATACGATTACGATACCCTTCACGGGGGTGATCTTTCTCAAGCGGCAGTGGATGCTGGGGAAGCGATTCGGCTACGTCACGCCCGGCGAGATGCTGTCGGACTATTTCCAGGGCGACGCCATCCGGATCCTCACCGTCGTCGTCGCGCTCCTGTTCTCGATCCCCTACCTCGGCGTGCAGCTCAGCGCCTCCGGCTACCTCTTCAACGTCCTGACCACCACCGACCTGTATCCGCGCGGGCTGGTGAGCGAGAACTTCGGCATGTGGGTGCTGGCGATCGTCGTCCTCATCTACGTCGCCTCCGGCGGCCTACGCGCGGTGGCCTATGTCGATACCCTGCAGTGCGTGCTGCTCGCGCTTGGGATCGTCATCACCGGGATCATCGCGCTCAACGTGGTCGGCGGCTGGGACGCGCTGAACGCGGCGATGGCGAGGCTCGGCGCCACCTCGGTGGCCAAGTGGGGAACGACACAGGGGCTGGGCGGCGGCGACTACAACGCCTACTTCGCCGTGCCCGGGGTGATCCAGTGGACCGCCGGGCTCGGCAAGGAAACGCCGGTGGGCGGGCTGTGGACCGGGGTGATGATCCTCACCTACATGTTCGCGCTGATGGGGATCCAGTCGGCGCCCGCCTTCACCATGTGGGCGTTCTCCAACACCAACCCGGCTCCGTTCGCGCCGCAGCAGGTGTGGGCCTCATCCTTCGGCATCGGCCTGATCCTGTTCTTCTTCACCGCCATCCAGGGCATGGCGGCGCTGTTCCTCGGCGCCCAGCCACAGATCAACGAAGCCGGGCTCGCCGTCGCCAACGTCATCCCGCTCGACGTCACCGTCCACCCCGACGCGCTGGTGCCGTTCTACTTCAATATCCTGGCGGAGAACTGGCCGTGGCTCATCGGCCTGCTCGCGGTCTGCGCGCTGGCGGCGATGCAATCGACTGGGGCGGCGTACATGTCCACGGCCGGCGGCATCCTCACCCGCGATCTTTACAAGCGCTACCTCAACCCCGGGGCGACGCACGCGACGCAGAAGCTGTTCGGCCGGCTGGGCGTCACCTTCATCGTCATCTCGGCGCTGTTGGTCGCCACCTATTCCAAGGACGCGCTGGTGCTCCTCGGCGGGCTCGCGGTCGCGTTCGGGTTCCAGATGTGGGTGCCTCTCGGCGCCGTCTGCTACATCCCGTGGATCACGCGGCAGGGGGCAACCTGGGGGCTCGCCGCGGGCCTGATCGCGGTGAGCTTCACCGACAGCTTCGGGCTGGCGCTGCTGGAGGGGATCGGCCTGCAACCCTGGGGACGCTGGCCGCTGACCATCCATTCGGCCGGCTGGGGCATCCTGTTCAACGTGGTCGTCTGCGTGATCGTCTCGGCCATGACCCAGAGCGATCAGGCGCAGGCGCATCGGATGAAGTACCACAACTTCCTGCGCGAGCATGCCAGCCTGCCACAGGCGAAGAGGCACCTCATCCCGGTGGCCTGGGTGGTCACCCTCGCCTGGTTCTTCTTCGGCATCGGCCCCGGCGCGGTGATCGGCAACGACATCTTCGGTGCCCCAGACGCGGGGCGAGACGGCTGGACCTTCGGGATCCCGTCGATCTGGGCGTGGCAGATTCTGTTCTGGCTGCTGGGCGTCGCGATGATGTGGTTCCTCGCCTACAAGATGGAGTTGTCGTCGGTGCCGAAGGCGGAGGTCGAGGCGCTGGTGGAGGATATCGGCGACACCTCGCTGGAGAAACCGGGAGCATAGGGCGAGCCACGGGGGCGAAAACAGGTCCTGCCGCCGAACCTTCCGCTGGTTTGCTGCAGAGCCGCAGCCTCTATTCGCAGGTGCAGCGTAAAACGGCCGGCCTCCGGCCCGTGAACAGGTATTTTGACGGAAACTGGCAACGCCGCATCTTGCGATTTTGCAGCCGAGGCTGCGTGAATGTTGACGCGGACATCAGCCTCTGCCATTGCTGATGTACTTTAACGAGCCGGTCTGGGAATCAACGACCGAGTTGCTTAGGGAGGAGGTATGGCTCATTCTGACGCGCGGCTGCACGCACTTGCCGCAAAAAGATGGCGGATCGCCATCTGGCTGAGCGTGTTCATGCTCGTTTCCTACTACGGGTTCATTCTGCTCGTGGCATTCAACAAGCCCCTGCTCGGCACTGTGCTGACGACGGGGCTGACGCTGGGGATCCTTCTCGGCGCGCTGGTGATCGCGTTCGCCTGGGTATTGACGTTCGTCTACGTCGGTTGGGCCAACGGCAGCTACGACCGTGAACTCGACAATCTGCGGAGATAGGCGATGAACCAGGGAACAAATATAGAAGCGATCATTTTCTTCTTCCTGTTCGTCTCCTTCACCATGGGCGTCACCTACTGGGCGGCGCGGCGGACGAAGACGGCGGAGCATTTCTATGCCGCCGGCCGGTCGATCACCGGCTTCCAGAACGGCCTCGCCCTGGCCGGCGACTACATGAGCGCGGCGAGCTTCCTCGGCATCGCCGGTCTCGTGGCGCTGAACGGCTTCGACGGGCTGATCTACTCCACCGGCTGGCTGGTCGGCTGGCCGATCATCCTGTTCCTCATCGCCGAACCCCTTCGTAACCTCGGCAAGTACACCTTCACCGACGTCGTCGCCTACCGGCTGCAGCAGAAGCCGGTGCGCGTCGCCTCCTCGATCGGCACGATGGCGGTCGTCCTGACCTACCTGATCGCCCAGATGGTGGGCTCGGGCACGCTGATTCAGCTGCTGTTCGGGCTGAACTACACCGTCGCGGTGATCATCGTCGGCGTGGTCATGATGACCTACGTGCTGTTCGGCGGCATGATCGCGACCACCTGGGTCCAGGTGATCAAGGCCTGCCTGCTGCTCGGCGGCGCCACGGTCATGGCGCTGATCGTGCTCTCCAAGTTCGGCTTCAACCCGCTGAACCTGTTCGCCGAGGCCGCCAAAATGAACGGGCAGAGGGTTCTCGAGCCCGGGACCAAGGTGGTCACCGGCGCCTGGGACGCGGTTTCGCTGGGCCTCGCGCTGATGTTCGGCACCGCCGGCCTGCCGCACATCCTCATGCGCTTCTACACCGTTCCGGATGCCAAGGCCGCGCGCGTGTCGGTCATGTGGGCCACCATCTGGATCGGCGGCTTCTACCTGATCACCTTCATCCTCGGCTTCGGCGCGATGGTGCTGGTCGGTCAGCAGCAGATCCTCGCCGTCGGCGGCGGCGGCAACATGGCGGCGCCGTTGCTGGCACAAACGATCGCCGGCAACATCTTCTTCGGCTTCATTTGCGCCGTGGCCTTCGCCACCATCCTTGCGGTGGTTGCCGGCCTGACGCTGGCCGGGGCGGGCGCGCTGTCCCATGACCTGTGGGTCAACGTCATCCGCGGCGGCCACGCCCCGGAGCGCGAGCAGCTCATCGTCGCCCGGCTGTCGTCGGTCATCCTCGGCGTCTGCGCCGTTGCCCTCGGAATCGTCTTCCAGGGCCAGAACGTCGCCTACATGGTCGGGCTCACGTTCTCGATCGCGGCGTCCGCCAACTTCCCGGCATTGGTGATGTCGGTGTTCTGGCGGCGGTTCACGACCTGGGGTGCGGTCACCAGCATCATGTTCGGGACCTTCGCGACGCTGCTGTTGATCTACCTGGGGCCGACCATCCAGATCGACCTGCTCGGGCCGAAGGCGGCGCCTGCGGGCTCGGCGCCGGAGGTGGTGGCGGCGGCGAAGGCGGCGATCGACGCCCACACCGCCAACGTGACCAGCCAGTGGTGGTTCTTCCCGCTGAAGAACCCCTGCCTGTTCACCATGCTCGGGTCGTTCCTGCTCGGCATCGTCGTCTCGCTGATCGCGCCGGAGCGCTCGGCGGAGGAAGGCTTCGCCGAAGTCGAACGGCGGGCGCTGCTGGGCGAGCCCACGGTGACCGCCGCGGAGTAGCCTGCTTCACGCACAGCGTCGGCGGCACCCGCCGCCGACAAGGACGGGCCGGGGGATCTTCCTCCGGCCCGCTTCTTTTTCCGCCAAAGCCCGAACTCCACGAGATTCGGGCGCGCGGCGGCCGGCCGGTACAGGCCACATATTCGCCGCGTTGATTGCGTCCTATCGATACAACCGAAACGGACCTCGTAGGGAACCTCGATGAGACGGACGTTTGCCACCATCCTCAAGGCCTCGTGCCTTGCCCTCGTCCTTGCCGCGACTTTGGCCGGCGCGGCGCTGGCGCAGGCGCAGGCCGCCCCCTCCTTCAGCGACGCCAAGCTGAGCTCCTTCATCGACGCGGCGAAAAAGATCGACGGCGTCATCGTCGCCTGGAACCCGAAGATCGCCGCGGCCAAGACCCCGGAGGAGAAGGAGCAGGTGCTCGCTCAGGCGGAAGGGGAAGCCCTGAAGGCCATCCAGAAGACCAAGGGGATCACGGTCGAGGAGTATCGCCAGATCGGCGATGCCGCCCGGCAGGACCCGAACCTCGCCGCCAAGCTGGAACAGCTCTACCAGGCGAAGCAGTAGCCGCCGGCCGAGCCGGCGTCCGGACGACCATCCGCTCAAGGCGCGCCGGTTCGCTTCCCGGCGCAGCCGAGCCTCGTTTCCCCCACGTTGCGGCCGCCCCAGGTTGCGGCTCGAGGCATGGCGTCAAGGCAAGGTGGAGCGCCCACAACAGCGGGCCTCGCAGCCTTGACGCCCGAGCCGCATGGGTCTATCAGTAAATGCTGATTTAAGTCGCGCGGGGCTTCTCGGAGGACGCCGCGCTAGGGGTCGGAACCATGCGTCAGGTCGCTATCTGGGACTTGCCGACGCGCGTCTTTCACTGGCTGCTGGTCGTTGCGGTCGCGTTGAGCTACGCCACCGGCGGCGAAGAGGGCCGGTGGTTCACGCTCCACGTGCTCTCCGGCTACGCGGTCGCCGCGCTCCTTGCCTTTCGTCTCGTCTGGGGCTTCATCGGCAGCAGGCACTCGCGCTTCGCCGACTTCGTCTACGGCTGGCGGGCGGTCCGCGACTACGCCGGCGCTCTCCTTCGGCGCAAGCACCAACACTTCGTCGGCCACAACCCGCTCGGCGGCTGGATGGTCGTGACCATGATCGTCGCCCTGGCCGGCAGCGTCGCCACCGGGCTGGTTGCGGGCGAGCCGGGGGAGACGGCCGGTCCGCTGCTCGGCGTGCTCCTCGCCGCGTCATCGGGCGAGGCGGTCGCCGAGGTCCACGAGGTCCTCGGCAACCTCGTGCTGGCGCTGGCTGTCATCCACATCGCCGCGGTCTTCCTCGACTGGGCCCTGACCGGCCGGAACCTGATCCCGGCGATGGTGCACGGCGACAAGACGCTGGACGAGGACGCGGCGGCGCAAGAGCCGCCGACCGCCGGGCGCGGCCGCGGGCTGGCTCTTGCTCTGGCCATTGGCGTGCTCCTTGCCGTCGCCATCCAGCAGACCAACTTTGCGTCGCTCGCGAACAGCGCAGACGCCGGGGAACACGACGGCCGCGGGCCTTCGTCCGGCGGCGAAGAGGGTCACGAAGAGGGAGACGACTAGACCGAACCACGACGACGTGGCGGACCTGGAGGGGGTTGCGGTGATGGGCAAGACACTGACGTGGGCGGCGGCGTTGCTGGCGGCGACGGCCGGCCAGGCCTTGGCGGCGGACGACCTGATGCAACAGGCCAAAGACCTGTTCGCGCCGATCCCGGAGGCGCCGCCGGAGGTCGAGGGCGTCGCTTCGACGCCGGCCCTGATAGAGCTGGGACGCATGCTCTATTTCGACCCGCGGCTTTCGGAAAGCCACAACATCAGCTGCAACACCTGCCACCAGATCGGGCTCGGCGGCGGCGACATGTTGCCCACCTCCATCGGCCACAAATCCCAGCGCGGCGGCCGCAACGCGCCGACAGTGCTGAACTCGGTGTTCAACGCCGCCCAGTTCTGGGACGGGCGGGCAAAGGACCTGGTCGAGCAGGCGGCCGGCCCGATCCAGAACCCGATCGAGATGGCGATCACGCCCGAGCACGCCGTCGAGATGGTGAAGGCGATCCCCGGCTATGCCGCGCCCTTCGCCGCCGCTTTTCCCGGCCAGAAGGAGCCGGTCAGCATCGGCAACATCGCCAAGGCGATCGCCGTCTTCGAGACGACGCTGATCACGCCGAACGCGCCGTTCGACAAATTCCTCCGCGGCGATGCCAAGGCCTTGACCGACGAGCAGCGCGCCGGGCTGACGCTGTTCATCGACAGCGGCTGCGCCTCCTGCCACAACGGCATCAACGTCGGCGGCGGCCAGTACGCGCCGTTCGGGGTCGTCGAGAGGCCGGGCGCGGAGTTCCTGCCGCCGGACGACAAGGGCCGGTTCATGGTGACCAAGACCCCCGACGACGAGTTCGTCTTCAAGGTGCCGACGCTGCGGAACATCGCGCTGACCATGCCCTATTTCCACAGCGGCAAGTCCTGGGACCTGGAGCAGGCGGTGGGTGTCATGGCGGTCAGCCAGCTCGGCGTCGAACTCGGCGCCGCGGACGTGAAGAAGATCACGGCCTTCCTCGACAGCCTCACCGGCGAGCAGCCGCAGGTGGTCTACCCGATCCTGCCGCCCAGCACCGCCGACACCCCTCCGCCGCAGTATTGAGGCCGCGGCGCGGCCGTCAGGGGGCTGAGTTGGCCGTTGAGGGGCTCAGGGCGCCAGAGGCGGCCGTGGTCGCCGGCGCTGGAGCCAGGGTGCGATGAGGTCCAACCAGAACCTTGTTGCAGGGACGTCGTTTTTCCTTTGACTTCATCTCTTGACGCAACGGCCGCACGTGTTGCCACCTGTTGCAGCCATCCATGCCTTCAACTGGACCCCCGGAACAAGTCCGGGGGTGACGAGTAATGGGGTATCGAAACGTTGACGACGCTGGTTGCGGGTCCTGCGGCGTTCACACGATTACAATTTTCTCTATCGCCTAAATTTGCTCTATTGTTGCGGCCCGCCCGCGTTGCTCTTGCGCGGCTCTTCTCCACAGGCCTTGCGTCGCGTGAGCCACTTTACCACCGGCTCGAAACAAAGTCGCGTTACCGGCGCCCGACGCGGCCTTCCTCGGCCGCCGGACTCGCGGCCGCAGACGTAGATAACGCCGCCGGACCGCCGTTCGGTCCCGGGCCTGCTTGTCAGGCAACCCGCACCCGACGCCGCCGCCAGAGGCTTGTAGCCGCTCAATTCCCGGATGAGCGCCCGCCGCTTCCCCGCCCATGGCAAATGTTCAGCACGAGCGTCAGGAGAAGATCCGTTCCAGCGCCGAGCCGACGCCGGCCAGGGTCAGCACCGCCGAAAGAAAGCAGAGGATCAGCCCGAGCCGGCCGAAATCCCCAGGCGCGCCGTCGGCGAGTTCGCCGCCCGCCGGCTCGCCCCAATCCGGAGCGCCCGGTGCGGCCGTCGGCTGTGCCTCCGGCCAGGTTGCGTCGATCTCAGCCATCGTCGTCTCTCCGTTGCGAAACCGTTCACGGACATTGACGATGCCTTAATCGGCGCGCCCCGGCAGTGACCGCCGTCACCGCGCCCGCCGGAGCAAGAGCCTAGGATGGTGCCCGAGGCCGACACCCGCCGGCTCCGCCGCCGCCGCTCCCAGGCCTGCGGCGCGCAGCCCGGGCTCGCCGCCGTTGTTGTGCGGAACTACAGCATGGAGATGACGCACCAGAACCTGAGCAACCTTCTGCCTCCGAAACTTGGCTGGTCGCCTCAAGCTTGTTCCGGGGAGCCGGGAGGAGGGCTGGATGGCCGCGACAAGCACGGGCCGTGACGCCTGGAAACGGCCTCCTTGCCAAGGCGCCCCACGGGGTCCGGTTCAACCGATCGCTCCTCGCATTCGATCGTCGGCGGAAGGTGCTCAGGCGTCGTCCTCGGCCGGCTCGGGGAGGCGGGCGGGTTCGGGCGGCGGGGGCGCTTCCTCGCCGCCGAAGGCCACGTCCAGCGGGGTGCCGGTGGCGTGGGCATAAAGGATCAGGTCGTTGAGCAGCTCGGCCTCGAGATCGGCGCGGCGCTTGTTGCGGCGGATGGCAACCAGGCGGGTCAGGGCGACGACGTTGTAGCCGTCGCCCTTGATCTGCGCCTTGAGGTCCTTGAGGTCGTCCTTCAGGGCGTCGATGTCGTCGAGAAGCCGCTCCATGCGCTCGGCGTAGGAGGTGAGCTTCTCGCCCGCAGCCGTGTTGATGCCGATGCTCACGCAACTCTCCTTCTCTGCTGGTTGTTCTGTGCTGGTTGTTCTGTGCCGGCTTCTTCGCGGGCCGGGGCCGGCGGATGACTCGAGGGCCGGCACCATCTCATTTGCGGCCGGCCGGTGCAACGCCGCCGGCAAGCGGCTAGTGTTGCCGAAGCGGGGCTTGCGGCGAGGCCGCGGCCGCGGGCTCCGCCGGCACTCGGGGAAGGAGAGGAAAAGCGCATGTCACTCGATCTCGTCGTCGTCTACGGCTCGGTCAGGAGCGCCCGCCAGGGCATCAAGCTCGCCCGCTTCCTCGTTCGCGAACTCGAGGACCGCGGGCACCGGCCCCACCTCATCGACCCGCTGGAGGTGCGCCTGCCGCTCTTGGACCGGATGTACAAGGAGTACCTCAAGGGCGAGGCGCCCGCGGCGATGGAGGACATGGGCGCCCGCCTGCGCAAGGCGGACGGGTTCGTCATCGTCAGCGGCGAGTACAACCACGGCATCCCGCCGGCGTTGAAGAACCTGCTCGACCACTTCCTCGAGGAGTGGTTCTGGCGGCCGTCGGCGATCGCCTGCTATTCCGCGGGCGCCTTCGGCGGGGTGCGGGCGGCCATGCAGCTCCGCGCGACCCTGGCCGAGCTCGGCATGCCGTCGATCCCGTCGCTCTACCCGGTGCCCAAGGTGGGCCAGCAGTTCGACGAGGACGGCGTGCCGCTGGACGACGGGCCCAAGCGGCGGGTGGGCCGCTTCCTTGCGGAGTTCGAGTGGTACGCCAAGGCCTTGAAGGCGGCGCGGGCGGGCGGCCTGCCGTATTAGCGGCGGCGCGCCCGAGCCTCTTGCGCCGGCGGGCGGCGGAACAGATATCGAACGCAGGCGGGTGGCACGGGCCGGGGCAAGTCCATGGAGCTGAAGGAAAAGCTGGAGATCCTGGCCGACGCGGCGAAGTACGACGCGTCCTGCGCCTCCAGCGGCGCGCCCAAGCGCTCGTCCGCGCCCGGTAACGGCGGCATCGGCTCCACGCAGAGCATGGGCATCTGCCACAGCTTCGCCCCCGACGGCCGCTGCATCTCGCTGCTGAAGATCCTGCTCACCAACTTCTGCACCTACGACTGCCTCTACTGCGTCAACCGCCGCTCCAGCAACGTCCGCCGGGCCCGGTTCAGCGTCGACGAGGTGGTCGACCTCACCATCGCCTTCTACAAGCGCAACTACATCGAGGGGCTGTTCTTGAGTTCGGGGGTCATCCGCAACCCCGACTACACCATGGAGCAGATGGCCGAGGTGGCGCGGAGGCTGCGGCTGGACCATGGCTTTCGCGGCTACATCCACCTCAAGGCGGTGCCCGACGCCTCCCCCGAGGCGCTGGCCGAAGCCGGGCTTCACGCCGACCGGCTCAGCGTCAACGTCGAGCTGCCGTCCGAGCAGAGCCTGAAGGAGCTTGCCCCGGAGAAGGACGCGGGCCGCATCCGGGCGCAAATGGGCGGGCTGAAGCTCCGGATCGACGAGGCCAAGGCCGAGCGCAAGGCGCCGCGGTTCGCCCCGGCTGGGCAGAGCACGCAGATGATCATCGGCGCCGACGCGACCAGCGACGAAGCGATCCTTGCGACCAGCGCCCGGCTCTACGCCGCGTACGGCTTGCGCCGGGTTTACTATTCCGCGTTCAGCCCGATCCCCGACGCCAGCGCCGGGCTGCCGCTGAAGCCGGCGCCGCTTTTGCGCGAGCACCGGCTCTACCAGGCCGACTGGCTGCTCCGCTTCTACGACTTCGAGGTGGACGAGATCGCCGGCTCCTGCGCCACCGGCATGCTGGATCTGTCCATGGACCCGAAGCTGGCCTGGGCGCTGGCGCACCGCGAGCACTTCCCGGTCGACGTCAACACCGCGCCCCGCGAGGTGCTGCTGCGCATCCCCGGGCTGGGCGCGCGGACGGTGGCGAAGATCCTGGCATCGCGCCGCCACGGCGCCGTTCGCCTGGATGACCTCGGCCGGCTGCGGGTGCCGCTGCGCAAGGTCATGCCGTTCGTGATCACCGCCGACTACCGCCCGCGCGCCGGCGCCATCGACGCCGATGGCCTGCGCCAGCGGCTGGCGCCGCCGCCGCGCCAGCTGGACCTGTTCGCCACATGATCGAGGTCACGCTGGCGGGCGAGGCCGACTTCGAGGCGTGGCGCGCCGAGGCGCGCCGGCTGCTGGCCGACGCGCAGCCTCCGGAGGCGGTGCTCTGGCGCGTCGAGGCGGCGACCGATCTGTTTGCATCCCCGGCGGAGGACCCGGCGTCCGACGAGGCGCCCGCTGCCTCCGCGGCTGCATCCCCCGCAGTTCCCCGCCGGTTCGTCGAGGCGGCGCGCAGCGCCATCTGCCACCGCGACCCAGAACGCTTCGCCCTTCTTTATGCGATGCTGTGGCGCATCGCCCGCGGCGGCGAGCGGCATCTGCTGGATGCCGCCGCGGACCCCGAGGTGCGCCGGCTGGCGGCGATGACCCAGGCCGTGCGCCGCGACATCCACAAGATGAAGGCGTTCGTCCGTTTCCGCGAGGTTGCCGGCGAGGCGGGAGAGCCGGTCTACGTCGCCTGGTTCGAGCCGGAGCACCACATCCTCGCCCAGACCGCGCCGTTTTTTGCCGAACGCTTCGCCAGCATGCGCTGGTCGATCCTGACCCCGGAGGCCAGCGCCCGCTGGGACCTCCAACGGCTCTCGTTCGGAGCCGGCGCCAGCAAACGCGACGTGCCCAGCGAGGACGCGCTCGAGGAGTATTGGCGCACCTACTACGCCAGCATCTTCAACCCGGCGCGGCTGAACACCGCCGCGATGAAGGCGCAGATGCCGGTAAAGTACTGGAAGAACCTGCCTGAGGCGTCCCTCATCGCCCCGCTTGCCGCCGCCGCCGGGCAGCGGGCCGAGGCGATGATCGCCGCACCTCCCGCACCGGCGCCGCTTCGCGCCGCACGGATTGCGTCAGGAGCAAGAGCGGCAGGCTCACCGACCGCGGAGGAGAGCATGGCGTTGCCCGATCTCGCCCGGCTCAAGGAAGAGGCCGGCGGGTGCCGCCGCTGCCCGCTGTGGGAGCCGGCGACCCAGACGGTGTTCGGCGAGGGTCCGGCGGACGCGGCGCTGATGCTGGTGGGCGAACAGCCGGGAGACAAGGAGGATCTGGCGGGGCGGCCGTTCGTGGGCCCCGCGGGGGCGGTGCTCGACCGGGCGCTGGCCGAGGCCGGCATCGATCGCGCGGGCGTCTACGTCAGCAATGCGGTCAAGCACTTCAAGTTCCTGATCCGCGGCACCCGCAGGCTGCACCAGAAGCCCAGCGTGTTCGAGATCGACACCTGCCGCTACTGGCTCGACGCCGAGATCGAGGCGGTCGCGCCCAGGCTTGTCGTTGCCATGGGCGCCACCGCCGGGCGCGGCGTTTTCGCCCGCGACGTCAAGATCGGCCGCGAGCGGGGCAGGGTCATCGATCTCCGCCAGGGGCAGCGGGCGCTGCTGACGGTGCATCCTTCCTATCTCCTTCGCCTTCCCGACCAGGAGGCCAAGGACCGGGAGTACGCCCGCTTTGTCGACGATCTGCGCCTTGCCCGCGAGGCGCTGGCCGCATGAGCCAGCTCATGTCGATCATAAGACTCGAGGAGAGGGGGAAACACTCATGGCCATCGGCATAGAAGGCAAAGTGATCGTCATTACCGGCGCTTCCAGCGGCCTTGGCGAAGCGGCGGCGCGGCTCCTTCACGGCGGCGGCGCCAAGATCGTGCTGGGCGCGCGGAGGCTCAACCGCCTTCAGGCGCTGGCAATGGACCTCGGCCTCAGCGGCGATGCGGTGATGCAAACTGACGTCAGCGAGCTGGAACAGGTGAAGCGTTTGGTCGACGGTGCCGTCGCTCTCCACGGCCGCATCGACGTCATGATCAACAATGCCGGCCTGATGCCAAGTTCCCGCCTCGAACTTCTGCATGTCGAGGAATGGGACCGGATGATCGACGTCAACCTAAGGGGCGTGCTGTACGGCATCGCCGCCGCCCTGCCGCACATGAGAACGCAGAAGAGCGGCCACATCATCAACGTCTCCTCGGTGGCAGGGCATAAGGTTGGCCCAGGCAGCGCGGTTTATGCCGCCACCAAACACGCGGTGCGGGCGCTTTCAGAGGGCCTGCGGCAGGAAACGAAACCCTACAATCTGCGCACCACCGTCATCTCGCCCGGTGCGGTGGCAACCGAGCTCCCAAGCACGGTCACGGATCCGGTCGCTGCCGAGCGCGTGAAGCAGGCGTATGCTCAAGCTATTCCGGCAGAGTCTTTCGCGCGCATGGTGGCGTTCGCGATCAGCCAGCCGGAAGACGTTGACGTGAACGAGATTCTGTTTCGACCGACGAAGCAGACCTACTGACGAGTGTCGACCCGGCCGCACTCGCCCATGAGCTCGCCCCGGCCGGGCTCCCTCCGCCTCGGTGTCGTCGCCGCCGCCGGCGTTCTGCCCGTTCGTCCGTTTGCGGAGCGAGGTGTCCTCTTCGTCGCCGCCCTGATGACCGCCGCGCTTCTCGTGCTCCTGCACCGCCATCTGCGCCTTGCGCGCCGACCACTGGCCGGGTCCGCCGCCCTTGCCGCTTCGCGTAACCTCGTTCTTGACCTTGTCCCACAGCTTCGGATCGGACTTGTCCGCGGTCTTGCTCATCGCGTTGCTCCCGGCGCGGGTTCGTCAAGGTCCGTGCCGCGGCCCCTGGATGGTGGACTTCCGGCGCTCCACGTGCGATTGACCCGACCGGGTCAGCGTTTCGCGGGGCGGCCGGATGCCGCGGTGGATCAAGGGATTACTGGTCGGCGTCGTCACCGGGCTGTGCGGGGCGTTGCTGTCGCTCTCGCCGGTCGGCTACGAGCTGGAAAAGGGCATCGGCCTCGCGCACCTGTTCTCGCTGCGGGGGCCGATCTCGCCGCCGGACGACGCCGTCGTCGTCGCCATCTACCCCGACGCGGCCCGCCGCCTCGGCCTGCCGCCGCTGCCGCGCGACTGGTCGAGGGAGGTACACGCCAAGCTGACGGACCGCCTGGTCGAGGCCGGCGCCTCCGCCATCGTCTTCGACCTCGACCTGGAGCGGCCCAAATCCTTTGCCGAGGACGGCACCTTCGCAAACACCATCCGCGCCGCCGACCGGGTGGTGCTGTACGAACGCCTCGACGGTCGGCGGGTGCCGATCATCGGCGCCACCGGGGCGCAGACCGGCTGGCAATGGGTGGAGCAGGTGGGCGAGCCCGCCGATGCGCTCGCCGAGGCGGCCAAGGCCATCGGCTCGTTCCCGCTGCCGAAGCTGGACGTCGCGGTCCACGACTTCTGGACCTTCAAGACCAGCGGCGGCGACGCGCCGACCATCGTCGCGCTGGCCTTGCAGCTCCATGCAAGGACGCTCCACGCGGCGTGGCTGGAGCTGCTGCGCCGGGCGGGGCTCCGGGAACAGGCGGCGCTGCTGCCGGAGCGGCCGGAGGAGCTGGGCCCGCATCCGGCGCTGCGCAACGCGATGGACGCGATCCGCCGGGAGGTGCAGCGCCGCGGCGGCCCGGTGCTGACGCAAGCCCTGGCCGCGGAGCCGGCCGCTGCGGGGGCGCAGCCGCTGCTGAAGGCTCTGGCCAGCCTCTACGACGGCCCGGCGAACCGCTACCTCAACTTCTACGGCCCGCCCGGGACGCTGCCGAGGCTCTCCTACGACGCGGTGATCAACGCCGATGGGGGATCCACGGGCCGGCTCGATCTGCAGGGCAAGGTCGCCTTCGTCGGCTACTCCGATCTCTACGATCCCGGCCAGCCGGACCGCTTCTACAGCGTCTTCACCCGCAGCGACGGCGTCGACCTGAGCGGCGTCGAGATCATGGCCACGGCTTTTGCCAACCTCGCGACCGACAGGACCCTGCAGGTCAGCGGCACCTGGCAGACCGTCGCCATCACCGGTGCTTTCGGGCTCGCGGTCGGAGCCGGCGTCTTCTTGCTGCCGGCGCTCATCGGCGTGCCCTTGGCCCTGGCGCTGGGGGCGGCCTATGCCGTCCTCGCCCAGCTCGCCTTCGGCCGGGCCGACACCTGGCTGCCGCTGGTCGTTCCGCTGCTGGTGCAGCTTCCCATCGCGCTGTTCGTCGGCCTGCTCGGGCAATACCTGTTCGAGCGGCGGCAAAAGACCCGCGCGGCGCAGGCGATCAGCTACTACCTGCCGGACAGCGCGGTGAAGGCCTTGACCGCCGGCGGCCGGGAAGCCGACGCCATCAACAAGGTGGTCTACGCCACCTGCTTCGCCACCGACATGGCTGGGTTCTCGACGCTCGCGGAAACGATGGCGCCGAAGGAGCTGGCCGTCTTTCTCAACGACTACTTCGACACCATCGCCGCGCCGCTCAAGCGCCACGGGGTCGACGTCACCGAGTTCCGCGCCGATGCGATCATGTGCGCCTGGACCGCGCCCGAGCCCAACGCCGAGGTGCGCCGCCGCGCCGTGCTCGCCGGGCTCGACACCCTCGAGGCCATCGAAGACTTCAACCGCCGGCACCAGCCGATCCGGCTGTCGCCGCGGGTGGGCCTCGAGGCGGGGTCGATCTATGTCGGCCACGCCGGCGGCGGCGGCCGGTTCGTCTACAGCATCGTCGGCGACTGCGCCAACGCCGCGTCGCGGATCGAGAGCCTGAACAAGCGGCTGAACACGGCGCTGCTGGCCTCCGACACGGTGACCGCCGGCGTCGACGGCCTGCTGCTGCGGCCGCTCGGCCGGTTCGTGTTCGTCGGCAAGAGCCAACCCACCGCCATCAACCAGATCGTCGCCCGCCTGGGCTCGGCCCTGCCTCCGGAGCGCAGGCTCTGCGACCGCTACGCCGAGGCGCTGGCCCTGTTCGACCGGCACGACTGGCCCGGCGCGGCGGCGCGTCTGGAGGCGCTGCTCGCCGAGTTCCCGGAGGATGGACCGGGGCTGTTCCTGCTGGCGAGGTGCCGCCAGTACCAGACCCAACCAAAAGGCGAAGAGGATCCCGCCATCATTCGGCTGGACTCAAAGTAAGAAAAATGAAACTTGCCCATTGCGCAGGCATATAAGCGAGCATATGCACGTTGATTTAGCGCATAGACGATAATGCGGCGGGTTTGGGTGCTGCCGGATGAAAAGAGCTTGGCAGGATTTGGATCCCGTTGCACAGTCTCTTCCACAAAAAGAGTAACAAGTGCCAGCGGGAGTGCACTTGCCCGACACCGCGCGCTGCTGTGGAAGCTCGCTTTTGCGTCCGGGTCGCATTTTTTGCGCTTGGGCTGAAGAAGCCACTCTCGACCTGAGCCTGCTGGTTCCCGCTGTCGTCTTCATCTGGGCCGCCCTGGGCGTCGCGCCTGGTCAGGCGGCCGCGCCCTCCTGCGCGCCCGTCGTCGGCAACCTCGTCTCGGTCGAAGGCATGGTCGAGGTGCAGCGCACCGGCGCGCCCCGGTGGTCGGAGGCGGGCCGCGACGATGGTTTGTGCGAGGGCGACAGCATCCGCGCCGGCGAACGCAGCCGAGCGGCCATCGCCCTGGTGAACGACGCGGTGCTCCGCCTCGACGAGCGGACCACCATTCGCCTGCTCGACATCACCGCCGAACCCGAGCAGCGCTCCTTCCTCGGCCTGGTCCGCGGCGCGGTGCAGTCCTTCAGCCGCAAGCCGAGGATGCTGTCGATCAACACGCCGTACCTCAACGCCACCATCGAGGGCACCGAGTTCGCGCTGAGCGCCGGAGAGACGGGGACGGACATCATTCTGTTCAGCGGCTCGGTGGTCGCGGCCAACGATCAGGGCAAGGTGCGCATCGAAAGCGGCGAGGCGGCTTCCGCCGCACCCGGCCAGCCGCCGCAGAGCCGGCTGGTGGTGCGGCCGCGCGATGCCGTCTCCTGGGCGCTGTTCTATCCTCCCGCCTTCAGCGTCGGCGCCGGTGGCGACTGGCCGGCGGAGCTGCGGCCGGCGGCCGCCGCGGCCGGGCGAGGCGACACGGTTGCGGCGTTCGCGGATCTGGAGCGGGTCGCGCCGGCTGCGCGGGGCGCGCGGTTCCATCTGCTGCGCGCCGCCCTGCTGCTCGACGTCGGCCGCGTCGACGAAGCCTCGGCCGAGCTGGATTTGGCCGTGCGCCAGGATCCCGACCTGGGGTCGGCCTATGCGCTGCGCTCGGTGATCGAAACCGTCGGCAACCGCCCGAAGCAGGCCCGCGCCGCCGCCGATCGGGCGGTGACGCTGCAGCCTGAGGCGGCGGCGCCGCTGATCGCGCTGTCTTACGCCGATCAGGCCGAGTTCGACCTGCCGGCGGCGCGCTCCGCGCTGGAACGGGCGGTCATCAACGAACCGCAGAACGGGCTGGCCTGGGCGAGGCTCGCCGAGCTGCGGCTGATGCAAGGAGAGCGCAACGGCGCCCGGGCCGCGGCGGAGCGGGCAAGCGAGCTGGATCCGAAGCTCGCCCGCACGCAGATCGCGCGCGGGTTCGCCGCGCTCTCCTCCTTCCGCACCGGCGAGGCCAAGCGCGCCTTCGCCGAAGCCATCGATCGCGATGCCGCCGATCCGCTGCCGTGGCTGGGCCAGGGCCTTGCCAGGATCCGCGAGGGCGACTTGCGCGCGGGCCGGCGCGACATCGAGATCGCCACCGGCCTCAACGGCAACAGCGCGATCCTGCACGCCTACCTGGGCAAGGCCTATTTCGAGGAGAACCGAACCGCGCTCGCGGCCGAGCAGTTCGCCATCGCCACCGAGCTCGACCCCAACGACCCCACCGCCTTCCTTTACGACGGCATCCTGCTGCAGACCCGGAACCAGCCGGTGGCAGCGCTGTCGCAGATCGACCGGTCGATCGCGCTCAACGACAACCGCGCCGTCTATCGCTCGCGCCTCGCGCTCGACGCCGACCGGGCGGCGCGGCAGACGAGCCTGGCCAGGGTCTACAACGATCTCGGCTTCACCCAGCTCGGCCAGAACCAGTCCACGCAGTCGCTGGCGCTCGACCCAGGCAACGGCTCGGCGCACCGGTTCCTGTCCGACACCTACCTGTCGGTCCGCCGGCGGGAGATCTCCCGGGTCAGCGAGCTCTTGCAAGCGCAGATGCTGCAGGACGTGAACCTCAACCCGGTCCAGCCCAGCATCAGCGAGACCAACCTCAACATCGTCAGCCGCGGCGGCCCCGGCGACGCCGGCTTCAACGAGTTCACCCCGATGTTCGAGCGCAACGGCGCTCAGCTCAACGTCACCGGCCTGGTCGGCAACGACAACACCTACGGTGGCGAGGCGGTCGTCAGCGGCCTCTACGACCGGTTCTCGGTCAGCGGCGGCGGCTTCTACTACGACACCGACGGCTGGCGGACGAACAACGACCTCAACCACAAGATCGGGAGCTTCTTCGCCCAGGCGGCGGTGACGCCCAAGCTGAACATCCAGGGCGAGTTCCGCCACCGCGACAGCGAGTTCGGCGACCTGCCGTTCAACTTCGACCGCAACGCCTTCATCCGCGACGAGAACAACGAGCAGACGGTGGACATGGCCCGGGTCGGCCTGCGCTACTCGCCCTCGGCCAACGCCGACGTCCTCGTCTCCTTCATCCACAGCGAGCGCGACGAGAAGCGCAAGCAGACGATCCCGTTCGCCGACCCGGTCCTCGGCGCCATCGACATCGAGAACAAGGCGCGTGTGGACGACGACGCCAACCAGATCGAGACGGCGGGCATCTACCGCTGGGATCGGGTGAACCTGACCGGCGGCTTCGGCTACTACGATGTCCAGCGCGACGTGCGGATCGCGACCGCGTTCGCCGGCGAGCCTTTGCCGGATTTCCGGCAGAAGCCGGACATCAGCGACTACCGCGGCTACCTTTACACCAACGTCGTCTATCCCGAGACGGTGACCTGGACCCTTGGCGCCAGCATCGACCGCTACCGAGAGGACGACTTCGACGTCGACAAGCTCAACCCCAAGGTCGGGGCGCGCTGGGCGGTCACGCCCGACGTGAGCCTGCGCGCCGCCTACTTCCGTGTCGTCAAGCCGCCGCTGGTTGCCAACCGCACCCTCGAGCCGACCCAGATCGCCGGCTTCAACCAATTCTTCGACGACATCAACGGCACCGCCTCGACCCGCTGGGGGCTGGGCGCCGACTGGGCCGTGACCCGAACGCTGAGCGTCGGCGCCGAGGCGACCTGGCGGACGTTCGACGAGCCGACGACGGTGATCAGCGAAACCGGCTCCACGACCACCGACACCGAGAGCGGCGACGAGGAGCTTCACCGCCTCTACGCCTACTGGACGCCGTTCGAGCGCTGGGCCTTCAGCACCGGGCTGTCCTACGACAAGTACAAGATCGACCGGTTCGAGGGCGATCCGCTGCCGGAAGAGGTGGAGACGATCACGGCGCCGCTGAACGTCACCTACTTCCACCCCGGCGGCTTGTTCGCCGGCGGCGGCGTGAGCTACGTCCACCAGAAGGTCGATCGCCTGCCCGAGTTCTCCAACCAGGGCAGCAGCACCTTTGCCGTCGTCGACGTCGGCGCCGGCTATCGGCTCGCCAACAGGCGCGGCATCGCCAGCGTCTCGGTGCGCAACCTGTTCGACAGCGCCTTCCAGTACCAGGACGACAGCTACCGCGAGTTCCGCGACGAGCCGTACGTCGGCCCGTACTTCCCGGAGCGGACGTTCGTCGCCCGGGTGAACCTCAACTTCTGAGCCATGACCATGAGACCGAGAATGATCACGGAGGCGAGAGTGGATAGCGACAGCAGGCGGACGGCGGCGGTGGCCGCTCTCCTCGCGGCGGCCCTGGCGGCGGCGGCCGCGCCGTCGCTGGCGGCGCCGCCCGATGGACAGATCGTCTCCGGCATGCTGGATGCGCGGGCGAGCTTCGACCTCTGCGACTCGCTCGAGGCGACGACGGGCGTCCAGGTCAGCCACATCACCCTGTGCGACCTGGCGCAGCCGAAATGCCAGCAGTTCAACCTCGACGTCAACCAGGGCCTGGCGCTGCTGACCTGTCCCAACCGGGTCGCGCAGGTCACGGCGCCGTCCGCCGTCACCACCGCCACGGCGCCGGCCGAGACAGACGTCACCCTGAACGCCGTCAGCATGTCGACCAACCTGCGCTACAACCGCGGCGGCGCTTCGGAAGGTGACGTGGACGCGCTCTACTGCAAGTCCTTCGCCGACGGCGGGGTCGGCGCCCGAGCCTGCCGCCGGGTCGAAGCCAGCACCGCCGCCGTCTGCGGCGACGACACCCTGATCGTCAACCGCCGGCTGCAAGCGCAGCAGTGCGCCGCCCTTGTCGAGGTGCTGCGCAGCGCCGGCGCCAGGAACCCGGTGATCGACTTTGCCATCATCGAAAACTTCACCGCCGTCGGCACCCCCGGCCAGACCGCGATCGGCGTCTGCGGGACCGACGTGTCGGTGCAATGCGCGAGCCCCGGAGCCTTGGGCGTCGACGGCGTCACCTTCAAGGACATCGTCAGCGGCCAATGGAACCAGACCGAGACCTGCACCTACGTGACGATCGGCGGCACCCGCTATCGCCGCTGCTCTTAAGCCCCGCCGCGAACGGCCGCGATCTGCGTCACCAAGAGGAACACCGACCATGAGATTTCCCTTCACCTGTCCGCGTCGCCGGCGCCGCAACCCCGCCGCCCCCGCCCTGGCCTCGGTCTTCGCCGGCGCCGTCATGGCGCTCGCCTTACCCGGCCTGTCCCGGGCGGCGGAGCCGGGCGAGCTCGTGACCTGCACGTTGACCGCGGGAACCGAAGTAGAAGACGGAACGATCGAGAAGCTGGAAGCGGACGTCGCCGCCGCCACGGGTATCGCCGTCGCCTCGGTGCAGATCGACTACGTCGTCGTCTACAGCAACGCCTTGCCCAATCATGGACAGCCGCTGCCACCGCCGGGCGGGGGAACCACCGGGCCTGTGCTGTGCGTCAACGCCGACCGGGTCAGCGTCAGCGACACCAGTAGCGACACGCCGATCCCGGCGAGCCCGTCCGCCCCCGACATCGACATCATCGCCACCGACCAGTCGCTTCAGGTGCAGTACGCCGAGGACGAGGAGACGAAGACGCTGTTCTGCGCCGCCTATGCCGACCTCGACGCGTGCAAGGCGATCTCGCCCATCCCAGCCGTGCCGCAATGAGTGCAGGAGGATAGGGCAATGAAGCAGAGCATCGTCAACGCGGCGATCTGGGCGCTGCTGCTGGTCCCGCTGCTGGCCGCGCCCGTGCCGGCGGCGTCTCAGGCGGGCGGAGGCGGCGGCGCCGTCGTCGTCAGGCAGAGCCTGTGCAAGATATCGGTCGGCCAGACTCTCCCCGGCGGCACCGACGAAGTCTACACCTTCGACTGCTCGACGGTGCTGACGCCGAGCGCCACCGGGGTGAGCACGTTGCGGGCCAAGGCGACGGTCGAAGGCTGGCCGGGCGGCACCTATCGCAACACCGGCTTCGCCTGCATCATCAACACCCAGCCGGCCGGCGGCGGCTCCGTCTGCACCACCAACTCCCGCGTCGTCGTCAACGCTGCCGGGCAAGCGTCGCTGAACTGCCAGTGCAAGCTCACCGACCCGAGGTGCAGGCCCCTCGCGGAAGGGGAGACGTCCTGCTAGCTTTGCTCGCGGCAGGCTCGTCGCAAAACCCGCAAATGTGAAGGCGGCCGCCGGCGCGTTGTGGATGACTTCCCCAAACTCGGCGACCTGCGTCCAGAGGCGCTGGGGCGGCCGAGGCGGGGACCCGATGCAAAGGCTATTGTTCGCGACCGATCTATCCTCCCGCGCCCACTGGGCGATGGAGCGATCGCTCCTGCTCGCCGGCGAGTTCAGCGCACCGCTAACGGTTCTACACGTCGTCGACGAAGACCTGCCCGAGGCCATCGCCCGGCATCATCGCGAGGCGGCAGAGCAAACCATCCGCGACCGCATCAACGCGCTTCCGGCGCACCACGGGGTCGAGCTGACCATCCGCGTCGTCCTCGGCCGGGCCGCACGGGAGATCGTGCGCCAGACGGAGGCCGAGGGCGCCGGCGTCATCGTCCTCGGCACGGCGCGCGAGGAGCGGCTGGCCGACATGTTCCGCGGCACCACCGCCGAGCGCGTGCTTCGCGCCGCCAGGGCGCCGGTCCTCGTGGCGACGAGGAAGATCAAGGGCTCCTACCGCCGGGTGATGATCGGCGTCGACTTCTCGATGGCGTCGAGGCGGGCCATCGAGCACGGGGTAAGCCTGTTCCCGGACGCGACCTTCTTCCTGATCCATGCCTACGAGGTGCCCTTCGCCGGCTTCCTCCACGGCCGCGACAGCGAGGCGGCCATAGGTGAGCAGCACGAGCGCAAGCTCACGGCGATGATCAACGACGAGATGCAGGCGCTGGAGCGGGAGCACCGTGGCCGGGCGCCGCTGTTCCAGCGGGTCATGGGCCGGGGCCGGGCCCCGGAGGTGATCCGCGCCGAGGTCGAGCGGCTGTGTCCCGACCTCCTCATCGTCGGCACCCACGGCCGCACCGGCGTTCCCCATGCCATCATCGGCAGCGTCGCCGAGGATCTGCTCAGCGCCCCGCCCTGCGACGTGATGGCGGTGAAGGCATGGTAGTCGAACCGGCCGACCGCGTTCTTGCGCAGGGTCGCGCCGCTGCCGAAGTCCGCCCATCCTCCGCAGCCGACGCTCCGTGGCACGCGCTTCACATCAAGGAGGCGTTCGCCGCCGTATCGGGCCGCGTCGAGGGGCTGAGCACCGAGGAGGCCCGGCGCCGGCTGGCGCAGTACGGCCCCAACCGGCTTCGCCAGCCGGACCGGCGCGGGCCGGTGACCCGGTTCCTCCTGCAGTTTCACAACATCCTGATCTACGTCCTGCTGGCCGCCGCCGTCACCACCGGGCTGCTCGGCCACTGGGTCGATACCGGGGTCATCGTCGGTGTCGTCGTCATCAACGCCCTGATCGGCTTCATCCAGGAGGGAAAGGCGGAGAAGGCCTTGGCCGCCATCCGCGACATGCTGTCGCTGCAGGCGAGCGTGCTCCGCGACGGCCACCGCGTCGTCGTCGCCGCCGAGGATGTCGTGCCGGGAGACGTCGTCGTGCTCGGCTCGGGCGACAAGGTCCCGGCCGACCTGCGGCTGTTCCACGTCCGCGGGCTTCAGGTGCAGGAGGCGGCGCTGACCGGCGAGTCGCTGCCGGTGGAGAAGTCCACCCGCGTCTTCGCTGCGGAGACGCCGCTGGGCGACCGTGCCGACATGGCTTACGCCGGGACTCTGGTCGCCCGTGGCCAGGCCTCCGGGCTGGTCGTCGCGACCGGCGATGGCACCGAGCTTGGCCGCATCGGGGCGATGGTCGCTGACGTCCAGACGCTGACCACGCCGCTGTTGCGCAAGCTCGCCGGCTTCGGCCGCCAGCTCACGGTGGCCATCCTCGTCATCGCCGCCGCCACCATGGCCTTCGGCATCCTCGTTCGCGGCTATACGGCGGCCGAGATGTTCATGGCCGCGGTGGGCCTCGCGGTCGCAGCCATTCCCGAGGGGCTGCCGGCGATCATGACGATCGCGCTCGCCATCGGCGTACAGCGGATGGCGGCGCGCAACGCCATCGTCCGCAGGCTGCCGGCGGTGGAGACGCTGGGCTCGGTGACGGTCATCTGCTCCGACAAGACCGGGACGCTGACCCGCAACGAGATGACGGTTCAGTCGGTCGCAACGGCGAGGCACGACTTTGCCGTCACCGGCGTCGGCTACGAACCCGCGGGCGCCTTCGTCCTCGACGACGCCGAGGTGCATCCCGAAGACCACCCGGTTCTCCTCGAGATGATCCGCGCGGCGCTGCTCTGTAACGACGCCGAACTGCGCCGGGCCGACGGCGGCTGGATCGTGGACGGCGATCCGACGGAAGGCGCGCTGCTGGCGCTGGCGCTGAAGGCAGGCCTGGACATCGACGTGGAGCGCAAGTCCTGCCCCCGCAGCGACGCCATCCCGTTCGAGTCCGAGCACCGGTTCATGGCGACGCTGCACCACGACCATGCCGGCCACGCCTTCGTCTACGTCAAGGGCGCGCCCGAGCGCATCCTCGGCATGTGCGGCCGCCAGCGGGGCCATGGCGGCGACGGGCCGCTCGACGCCTCGGCCTGGATGGAGCGGGCGGAGGTTCTGGCCGGGCGGGGACAGCGGGTCCTGGCCATCGCCCGCCGCGCCGCGGATCCGCAGCAGCGCGAACTCGGCTACGCCGACGTGGAGACGGGCTTGAGTTTTCTCGGCCTGTTCGGCCTCATCGATCCGCCGCGGCAGGAGGCGATCGACGCCGTCGGCCACTGCCGCGCCGCCGGCATCCGGGTGAAGATGATCACCGGCGATCACGCGGCGACGGCACGGGCCATCGCCGCCGAACTGGGCCTGGCGAACACCCACCGGGTCGTCAGCGGCGCCGACCTGGCCAGCCTCGATGCGGCCGGCGTGGCCGCGGCGGCGCGGACGGCGGACGTGTTCGCCCGCACCAGCCCGGAGCACAAGCTTCGCCTGGTCGAGGCCCTTCAGGCGGGCGGCGAGGTGGTCGCCATGACCGGCGACGGCGTCAACGACGCGCCGGCGCTCAAGCGCGCCGACGTCGGCATCGCCATGGGCGTCAAGGGCACCGAAGCGGCGAAGGAGGCCGCGGAGATGGTGCTGGCCGACGACAACTTCGCCTCCATCGCCCGGGCGGTCGAGGAGGGGCGCGCGGTCTACGACAACCTGCGCAAGGCCATCGCCTTCATCCTCCCCACCAACGGCGGCCAAGCCGGGACCCTGGTCCTCGCCATCCTCGCCGGATTGCCGTTGCCGATCACGCCGGTGCAGATCCTCTGGGTGAACATGATCACGGCGGTGACCCTGGCGCTGGCGTTGGCCTTCGAGCCGATGGAGCGCGACGTCATGCGCCGGCCGCCGCGGCGGCCGGACGAGCCGTTGCTGACCGGCTTCCTGATCTGGCGGATCGCCTTCGTCTCGCTGATCATGCTGACCGGCACCTTCGGCCTTTTCCTGTTCGAACGCGCCGCCGGCGCCTCGGAGGCGCTGGCGAGGACCGTGGCGGTCAACACGCTGGTCGCGTTCGAGATCTTCTATGTCTTCAACACCCGCCGGCTTCGCGCCGCGGTCTTCGATCGGCAGGGGTTTCTCGCCAGCCGGGCGGTGCTGATCGCGGTCGCCGCGGTGATCGTCTTCCAGCTCCTGTTCACCTATGCGCCGCCGCTGCAGCGGCTGTTCGCAACGGAGCCCCTCGACCTCGCCACCTGGCTTCGCATCCTCGCCGTCGCGGTCTGGGTGTACGTCCTGGTCGAGCTGGAGAAGGCCGTCGTCCGCCGGCTGCGGGCGAAGCCGCGCCCATAGCCGCGGCGCCGGCGAAGGTCTCGCCGACAGGCGGAGCGGGCGGCGACCCGGTTCGGTGGGCGCCGCCGGTTTCCGCGTCCGCTCAGGCGGCGGCCGCCGCAGCCATGCTGCCGGCTTCCGTCTCTGGCTCGCGCAGCACATAGCCGCGGCCCCACACCGTCTCGATGTAGTGTTCGCCCTCCGTCGCCTGCGCCAGCTTCTTGCGCAGCTTGCAGATGAACACGTCGACGATCTTGAGCTCGGGCTCGTCCATCCCGCCGTAGAGGTGGTTGAGGAACATCTCCTTGGTCAGCGTCGTACCCTTGCGCAGGCTGAGCAGCTCGAGGATGCCGTATTCCTTGCCGGTGAGGTGCAGCGGCCGGCCGTCCACCTCGGCGGTGCGCGCGGCGAGGTTCACCGAAAGCTTGCCGGTGCGGATCGTCGGCTGGGCGTGGCCCTTGGAGCGGCGGACGATGGCGTGGATACGGGCGACCAGCTCGCGCTTGTCGAACGGCTTGGTGAGGTAGTCGTCGGCGCCGCCGCCGAGCCCGCGCACCTTGTTTTCCGGCTGGCCGAGGCCGGAGAGGATCAAAACCGGGGTCGCCACTCGCGCCTGGCGCAGCCGGCGGAGCAGCTCCATGCCGTCCATGTCGGGCAGCATCAGATCGAGGAGGACGATGTCGTAGTCGTAGAGCTTGGCGATCTCCAGGCCGTCCTCGCCCAGATCGGTGGTGTCCACGACCATCCCTTCCGACTTGAGCATCGTCTCGACGCTGAGCCTTACCGACGGATCGTCCTCGATCAGAAGAACGCGCATTGGCCGAACCCCCTGTTGAAACCTGAAGCAGCAACGACCGCTTAACTACTCCAGAAGGTAGCACAAGAAAGTACTGACCAACAACTATAAAATGTACGCAAATGTGGGGTACCCGCTGTGCGGGAAGCAGGTTTGGCAGCGGCGCTAACGCTTCGTTAGCCGGCGCCGGGGCAGAGTGGCGGAGCCTTGGTCGCTGAACCGGACGCGGAGCCGCCTGCGTGTTTGCCGCCACCAGCGCCGTCCTTCACGAGATCGACCGGCTGCCGGAGTACCGCATCTACGGCCGGATCAGCGCCATCGTCGGCCTGCTCATCGAGGTCGAGGGGCTGGCCGGCTGCCTCGCCATCGGCGATCGCTGCCGGATCGAGCGCCGCGCCGGCAGCGGCGTCGACGCCGAGGTCGTCGGCTTTCGCGCCGGCCGGGCAATGGTCATGCCGCTGGCCGGCGTCGAAGGCCTGGGCCTCGGCTGCCGGGTCGAGGTGGGCTGCGGCCAGCCGGTCATCCACCCGTGCTCCGCCTGGCGCGGCCGGGTGCTCGACGCCTTCGCCCAGCCGATCGACGGCCGCGGCCTGCTGCCGCCCGGACCCGGCGCCTACCCGCTGCGCCGCTCGCCGCCGCCGGCGCACACCCGCGCCCGGGTCGGCGGCAAGCTCGACGTCGGCGTGCGCGCGATCAACGCCTTTCTCACCTGCTGCCGCGGCCAGCGGCTCGGGATCTTCGCCGCCTCCGGCGTCGGCAAGTCGATGCTGCTGTCGATGATGGCCCGGCACACCGACGCCGACGTGGTCGTCATCGGGCTGATCGGCGAGCGCGGCCGCGAGGCCCGCGAGTTCATCGAGGACACGCTCGGGGAAGAGGGCCTGCGCCGGTCGGTCGTTGTCGTCGCCACCTCGGACGAGCCGCCGCCGGTCCGCCGGCAGGCGGCGCTGACGATGATGGCGGTGGCGGAGGCCTTCCGCGACGAGGGCCGCGACGTGCTCTGCCTGATGGACAGCGTCACCCGTTTCGCCATGGCCCAGCGGGAGATCGGCCTGGCCGCGGCCGAGCCGCCGGCGACCAAGGGCTACACGCCCTCGGTGTTCAGCGAGCTGCCCAGGCTGTTGGAGCGCGCAGGCCCCGGCGGGCCGGGGCAGGGGTCGATCACCGGCCTGTTCACCGTGCTGGTCGAGGGCGACGACCACGACGAGCCGGTGGCGGACGCGGTGCGCGGCATCCTCGACGGCCACATCGTCCTGGAGCGCGCCATCGCCGAAGCCGGCCGCTACCCGGCGATCAACATCCTGCGCAGCGTCTCCAGGGCCATGCCCCGCTGCAACACCGCCGAGGAGAACGGGCTGGTGGAGGCCGCCAGGCGCCACCTCGCCGCCTACGACGGCATGGCCGAGCTCATTCGCCTCGGCGCCTACCACCCGGGCAGCGACGCCGAGCTGGACGCCGCCATCCGGCTGCAGCCGAAGCTGTCGGCGTTCCTCGCCCAGACGCCGGGCGAGCACGCCCCGCTCGCCTCGGCTTACGAGGAGCTGGCGGCGATCCTGGGCGAGGGGAGCTGAGCTTCGGCGAAGCCGGCCGCGGCGGACGGTCCGCCGCTCAGTCCGCAACGATCAGCGGGTACTCGAACACATCGGCAACGGCGACCGGCGCCGGTGCAGCGCCACGTTCGGCCTGTGCCTCCAGCAGCCGGCGGGCCACGTCGCGGGCGAGCTCCAGCGCTTCCGAGGCGGTCCTGCCCTGGGCCACCAGACCTTGAACGTCATCGGACGTGGCCAGATAAACGCCTTCCGGAAGCCGCTCGACTCGAACGTTAATGATCCGCTCCATGCGCTCCGCTCCAAATACTTCCAGCATCAGCACAAAAGCGTCCCACGCGTTCGTCTTCAACAACAAAGCCGTCATCGCGAGCCGCGCAACGGCGTGGCGATCCAGTGCAAGGTTCACTGGATTGCTTCGTCGGCTACCGCCTCCTCGCAATGCTGGGTGGACGGCCCCCTGACGGCATCGCGATGTGCCAAACTGGGGTGCATTGAACCGACCAGCGAAGGAGACCGTCCAGATG
>JAXMOZ010000022.1:0-41458 GCA_034382075.1 Rhodospirillales bacterium | reverse complement strand
GATTGATCCGCGCCAACCTGATGCAGCGCCGCCGGATCGACCGCCTGCTGCAACCCGAACCACCGCCAACCCCCAACCCAAACCAACTGGCTCTCAAGTTGTCATGAAAACCAACCGGACAGTCGTGTACTTGTTGCGGCCATCCACGTCTTCATCGGAACCCCGGGACGAGTCCGGCGGTGACGAGGAAGCGTTTTCCAGTGCTGATGCTGCTGCGTCAACTTGATCATGAGCCGGCTCGTCGGCAAAGCTTCGTCATCGCGAGCCGCGAAGCGGCGTGGCGATCCAGTGCAACACACAGTGGATTGCTTCGTAGGCTTCGCCTCCTCGCGATGACCGACGTCTTTCCATTTCGACGTAATCGCAAGGCGCTCCAGCCGCTACTTTATGCCGCGAGGGCCGCCGCCGGGGCACGCGCGCGCAGCACAAAGGCACGCAGCTCGCGCAAGCCCCAGACCACCGAGCCGGGGTTGTCGTAGGCGACGAGCCCAATTTTCGCCGTGGCGCACGCACGAGAGCCCCGCCTGGTGGGTCGTCAGCACCGGCTTGCCGGCGCTCAAGCCATGCTCCGCCAGCATCGGGTTCTGCGCCTCGCGCGCGGGGATCGCCACCGCGTCGCAGGCCGCGAACAGCTCGGCGAAGGCCTCGGCGGGAAAGTCGCCCAGAAACCGGCAGGCATGGGCGAAGCCGCCGTGGTGCGCCCGGCTTTCCAGCTCGGCCCGCAGCGGCCCCTCGCCCACCAACACCAGCCGCACCGCGGCGGCATCGGCATGAACGGTCGCCATGGCATCGATAGCGAGGTCGGCGCCGGACGCCCAGTCCAACTCGCCCGCGAACAGCACGACCAAGTCGTCGCCGCCCAAGCCGAGCCGCTCACGGACGCTCGCCCGCGGGTCGTCTCCGGATGGTTTTTCGAGAGGACCCGGTGTCAGCTCCGCCGCCGGGGGCGCCGCGGCCGGCTCGACGGAATGGCTTGGCTGTAGATCCCCGGCCGTTGGCGCTTCCACGGCGGATGCCGCCACGGCTGCGGCCTGCACCTCGTCGATGGCGACGGCGTCGGCGCGAACCGAAACCCGCCCCGGCTTGGTCTCGGCAAGGGTTGCTGCCGCGCGCCACCGCCACTCGCGATAGCGGCCGGCGAAGGCGGCCGCGGTCCCACGCAGCCAGCCGCCCCGCCAACCCGGCCTCGCCGTTGTCGCCCCCTTTGGCAAATGGGCGGACATCGCCGCCGCGGCCTCGGTCGACATCTGCGCGAGGTCGGCGAAGCTCTCGCCGGCAACCGCCACGGGCGCCGCATCGGGCCCGTTCAGCGGCGGGCGCATGACCGCGACCAGGTCCTCGACCTCGGCCGCCCGGTCCTGCTCGGTGCAGGCTTCGAAGCGGAGGTGGAGGTGGGTCATCCCCAAGGCCATGGCCCGCTCCCAGGCGTCAATCGCCTCGGAGCCTGCGCCGCCCAGCTGCGGGTCGGCGGCGGTGGCGCGGCCGACGAACAGCGGCACCGGCCTGTCGCCGTCGTATCGCACCAGCACGTAGACGACCGGCTGCCCCAGCCACATGGGCCGGGATCGGCTCACCGCGAAGTCGTAGCGCTTGCCGCTACCGCCGAACCAGATGGCGACGTGCGGCCGCGCGAGCGGCACGGTGTGGGGCAAGTACATCAATCACCTCCCAGCGATCTTCCTCTGACCTCCGGCCCGACGCCCATGGGGGCTTGTCCGGGCCGCCGCCCCCCATTCCTCTCTGCTTCACCCTTCCGCTACAGCGGCTCGACGCGCGACGGGTCCCGGCGCAACGCCGGCGCGGACCGCGCCCCGATCCCCTGGTCCAGGCCTTCCTCCGTTCGCACCACCAGCCGGCCGCTGTCCGCCTCGACCGAAAGCGCGTTCCAGGGTAGGGCAAGGCGTTTGGCCGCGAACAGGCCGAACCGGCGGGAAACGATCATGACCAGGGCGATGCGCCCCTCGAGCGGATCGACGGCGAACCATTCTACCGTGCCTAGCTTGCCGCCGGTGTCGGTGTAGACCGGGGTCTTTTTGCCGCCGGGAAGGCGGATGAACCGGCCTTCGGATACGCCGCTCACGCCTCTGCCCTGGTGCTCCATGCCGCGCCCTCTCCGGCCGCTCCCTTGCACAAACAACGGTTGTGAATGCGAATCAGTTCCTGTGGAAGAAGCATATACCCACGGCTGTCTATCGCATACCCCTGTACGTGGGCTTCGGCCCCCCGGCTCATCGCGCGGCGCTGGCGTGACCGCGGCAGATGCCGGGCGGATGCCACGGTGTTGCGCCCGCGGGTTGCCCTAGTTTATTCGCTCGCTACATGCATTCGGCGACAACGGTAAACGCCGCCCAAGGGGGATGGCGGGCCGAGGAGGCGGTTGAGGGACGAATGGGACACTGGACGCTCGACGACATCCCGTGGCAGCGGTTCGATCCGGAGCGGGTCGATCCCGACCTGATGGCGGTGGCAAAGGCCGCCGCCCTGGTCGAGCACAACTCGGCGGACTACGCCGACTACCTGTGCAACGTGTTTCCGGACGATCCGGCCTTTCAGGCGGCCGCGCGCGACTGGGCGGTGGAAGAAGTCCAGCACGGCGAGGCGCTCGGCCGTTGGGGCGAGCTTGCCGATCCGGGCTTCAGCTTCGCCGACAGCATGGAGCGCTTCCGCGCCGGCTACCGGATCCCGGTGGATGCGGTGGAATCGGTCCGTGGCTCCCGGTCGGGCGAGCTGACGGCCCGCTGCGTCGTCGAAACAGGGACGAGCTCGTTCTACTCGGCTCTTCGCGATGCCTCCCGCGAGCCGGTGCTCAAGGTGATCTGCGCCAAGATCGCCGGCGACGAGTTCCGCCACTACAAGTTGTTCTACACCCACATGCAGCGCTATTTGGAACAGGAGAAGCCGAGCAGGCTTCGGCGGATCCTGGTCGCCGTCGGCCGCTACCGGGAAGCCGACGACGACGAGTTGGCCTTCGCCTACCACTGCGCCAACAGCGCGGATGCGCCCTACGACCGCAAGGCGGCGGCAGCGGCCTACGCGGGGCGCGCCTATCGCTGCTACCAGCCCGACCACGTCCAGCGGGCGGTGAACATGATCTTGAAGGCGACCGGCCTCTCGGCGCGGGGCCGTTTGGGCGGCTTCGCCGCCAAGCTCGCATGGCGTCACCTCCAGCGCCAGGCGCGTGTCCCGCTTGCCGCCTGAGGCCCTTCGCCTGACGCTAGAGCAAAGTCGAGATTAGATCGAAGCAGAGGACCTGCAGCGCCTCGTTGCGAGGACGTCGTTTCCCTACGTCATGGCCGTACTTGTTAATACTTGTTGCGGCCAACCAGTCTTCAATGGACCCCCGGAACAAGTCCGGGGGTGACGAGTGCAGGGTTCAGGACCGTAGACGGCGCCGCTCGCCGGCCCTGCGGCGTCGGGCCGCTGCGGAGCGGATGACGCGGCTTGCGGAGGCGACGCCGCGCCGCCACTCTCGGTGCATGAGCCATCTTGGCGCCGTGCCCGTTCTCCTGTCCGCGCTGCTGGTTTCGGCCTGCAGCACCCTTGGCATCCGCTCCGGAACCGAGCAGCCCGACTACACCGTTCTCGAGCGGCTGGAGGGGGCGGACGAGGCGGTGGAGATCCGCCGCTATGCGCCGCGGCTGGCCGCGGAGGTGACGGTTCGAGGCGACGAGAGGGAGGCGCGCTCGGATGGCTTCCGGGCGTTGGCCGCCTACATCTTCGGCGACAACAGCAAACGCACGGACATCGCCATGACCGCGCCGGTGGCGCAAGCGCCGGCAGGGGCCGCAAAGGGCGAGGCCATCGCCATGACCGCGCCGGTGGCGCAGGCGCGCGCCGGCGAAGGCGAGTGGATCGTTCGCTTCTTCATGCCGGCGAACTACGACCGCAAGACGCTCCCCGCACCGACCGATCCGAAGATCGCCATCGTCGAGCTGCCGGAGGAGACCCTGGCCGCGGTGCGCTTCTCGGGTGCGCGCGATCCAGACGCCGTCGACGCCGCAACCCGGGCGCTCCAGCGCGGCATCGATGGCACGAGCTGGACCCCGTCGGGGGCGCCGGTCGCCTACTTCTACGATCCGCCCTGGACCCTGCCGTTCCTGCGCCGCAACGAGGTCGTCGTCCCGGTCATGCCGGCAGCGAAGCCGGACTAGCCGTGTAGACGCGGGCCCCGGGCACAGCGCGAAACCGGCCCTGGTAGGGGCCCGATGCCGAAGCTCGTGCGGGTTAGCTGGACTGCCGCGCCCCCGCCCTTGGGGCCCACGCCTGGCACCAGCCGGCGGAGGCGACGACGAGGTGCATCTTGCTGTCGGGATCGACCCGATAGGAGAAGATGGCGCAGGGTCCCCATTCGCGGCCGGGAGTTCCGGAGAAGAGCTGGCAGTTGGCGCAGTTTTGCCCGGCGTCCGCCGCCGTCTTCCCGTTTTCCATGACGGCTTCGGTCGCGTCGATGGTGTAGTGCAGCGCCTGCGCCTGCGCATCGCCGGGGTCGAGGGCAGGCACGCCCGGAGCGTCCGGCTTTTTCTTGGCGTGCGCCGCGCCGATGGGCGCCATGGAGGCGGCGGCCGCGCTGATCGACGCGACGAGCCCCAGGTTGATGAACTCGCGCCTTTGCATTCTTACGCTCCCTGCTCTTCGTTCCGCTCTTCGAGACGAGCTAGTGCCGCGGCGCGTACACCGGTTGAGGAAGAAGGTCAAGGTTCGTCGCCAAACGGCCCGCGCCGACGCCTGGGGAATGCCCCCACGCGCGGGTGCGGTCCCGCCGGACGGTCGCAGGCGCGCGCGCGTTCAGAGGACCGGCAGGTCGAAGCGGATCGGCAGCGAAATGCTGATGAAGTAGTCCGGCGCTTCGTCGGTCAGGCCGATGCCGCCGGCGATGTCGAGCAGCACCCCGCGGCCGAGGATGGACGAAGCGCCGACGACGAGGACCGCTTCGTTGCGGTCGGAGTTGCCGATCGTTCTGCCGTCGCGCTCGACGTCGTCGATGAAGGTCGTCTGCAACTGGAAGCGCAGCGAGGTTTCCGGGCTTGCGGCGAGGAAGGTTCCCAGGCTGAAGCCGTACTGGTCGCCGGGGTTCAGGTCGTTGTCGTCGAACGTCTTCTGGTAGAATCCGCTGGCGACGAAGGCCAGCGGGTCCTGGCGCTTCAGCGCCACCAGTTGGCCGGTCACCGCGCTGAAGCCGCCGTCGAGAGGGATGTCGTTGTCGTCTCGCTCGCCGATGCCGGTGTTGTAGGTGACCCGGGCGATCAGGTCCGGGCGGACGACGCCTTCGCGCAGCACGGTCTTGGCCAGGCCCACCCGCAGGTCGCCGATGCCGTTGCCCCAGCCATCGCGGGTGATGCGGCCGCCGCCGGTTTCGATCACCTCGTCCTGTTGGACGAGGTTGTAGGGGAGCGACAGTTCGACCTGGGAGTCCCAGGGCAGGCCGACCCTAAGGCCGAGCGCGGGGGTCAGCTCGTCGCGCTCCAAATTGGGGTTGGTCAACGCCAGGTCGCCCTCGCCGGTATCGACCAGAACCGGCGAGACGTCGCTGTCGCGCCTCGCGTAGGTGAAGGAAGGCTCGATCTCCGCCTGCCCTGCAGGCAGCAGCAAGGCCCCGCCCGCGACCAGGGTGCGTTCCAGCGCCCGCTCCGCCGCCTGTTCGTCCACCTCGACCGCGCCGGGCGCCGCCGCCGGCCGCGGCGCGTCGGCTGCGGGCGCCGGGTCCTGCGCCCCCGCCGGGGACGCCATTGCCAGCAAGGCGAAGGCGCCGCCGAAGCGGGCGAGCGCGGGCAGAAGCGAGGTGTGCGGCCGCGCGGACGCGCGACGATAGCGGATGTGTCGCGGCATTCTCCGTTCCCCTGCCTGTTTTGTCGCGGGCAGCCTTGCGCGGCTACCGCAGCGCCACGAAGTCTTCGGGCCTCGGCGCAAGGCCGTTCCTGGGCGTCCGGCCGTCGCGGGCGGAGAGGACGAAGCCGACCTTTCCGAATTCGGGATACTCGATCCAGGCGTTCTCGAATTTCTGGATGCGCATGGTGTAGTTGCCGAAGGCCGGGTCGGCGACGAGCACCCGGTCGGCCATTTGCCCGCGGAAGATGACGAAGTGGTTGTAGCCATTGGCCATGATCGGGACGAGCACCGGCGCCCGCTCGATCAGGTCGTCCACCGTCATCTTGCCGTAGCCGGTGCCGACGTAGCCGCGGCTCTCGGCGACCCGCTTGAGGTCGAGCAGCGAGAACCCCTGGCGGACCTGCACCAGTTTCGGGTTGTCGATGTATTCCTGGCGGCTGATCAGCGCCTTGGCGATCTCCTTCTCTTCCACCGGATCGCCGAACTGCTGGTTCAAGACGGTGGTGAGCGCTGCCGCGCCGCAACTCAGATCCCACTCCTGGATGACGACGTTGTCGCGGCGCATCTCCAGCAGCGATCTGACCGGCTCCCCCGCCTTGGCGGCGGCGCCTGCCAGAAGGGTCGCTGCGATCGCGGCGGCGGCGAGCCGGCGGGGGGTGCGGTGGCCGGGGCGGACGGTGCTGATGAAGGGCATTCGTCGGTTCCCGCTGAAGCGTTGGGGGTTCCCGCTGAAGCGTTGGGCGCGGCGGATCTTCCGGCAGCGGCCGGGCACATTCCCAGTCGGCTTTTTGGGGTAGGGAGGGACCGAAAGACGTAGCCGGACGACGGTTCGTCCGCTGGAAAGAGCAGGGGCCCCGACGTGCCGGGGCCCCCCTCCGAGAACCGGCGTCGCCGACGGCTTAGTAGGCTTCCGCGTACGACGAGGAGATGGACTCCGAGGCGACCCCGTGGACCGCATAGGCCTCGGTGTAGGTCTCGGTGTAGGTGTTCGGCCCGAGGGCGAGGGCGTATGCGTCGGCCCAGGCGCTGTTGTAATAGCCGGCGACGACCGTGTCCATTTGGGCGCTGGTCAGCGGCTCGGCCGCATTGGCAACGCTCACGCCACCCAGGAGAGCGGCACCCGCCAGCAGCGACAGAAACTTAGACATTACTTCCTCCTACAAGGTTTAGAAACGTACCATCTTGCTCGCTTTGAGGCCAATAGCCCGGATCATGAGTAAATCTACGAGCAAGCAGTCAGGAGCATCTGTCAGTTCTCTCTCAACCTCAACACCGCAAAGGGGGGTATACCCTTTGACCTATGCGCTGCCGCAAGATCTTCTCTTGCATGTTGGCCTTCTTATATTCCGGCGCGCGCAGCAAGGGCTTCTTCGGCAAGAAAATGGGGGGCGACGCCCCCCAGTGGATATTCGTTGATTTCCCGCCGATCCTGCCGCGCCTCGGGCCGGAGATGGCCCGGAGGCGCAGCCGGCTAGTGGATGGTCAGGTCGGCGGTGAGGTCGGCAACGAGCACCGCCGCCAGAGCGCCGGTGTCGGATCTTGAAATGCTGCTCTGCCCGCCGTTGACCCCGACGGTGATGTCGGCGGTGGCCTGCGCCGTGCCGCCGGCATTGGCGGCGCCGGCCGCCGCGGCCGCCGCGGCTGCGGTCGCGGAGACGTTGTAGGCCTTGACCGCGAGCGTGCTGGTGACGGTGGATGCGGTCGAGGAACTGCCGGTGGCGACGGCGCCGGCTCCGGCGTTTGCGGAGGCGCCGGCGGTCACCGCGTCGAGCGCCGCGGGCGCAAGCTCGACGGGCCCTGCGGACGCGCCGGCCGCGGTGAATGCCAGAATGACGACGGCCGCACCGGCAGCCAAACCTTTAACCAAAGCTGTGCTCATTGGATCCCCCTTCGGGATGGACGTGGTCAATGTTGCGGCTAGCGGGAGAAGGACGATGCCGACCGGCTGGCGGAGGCGGAGAAGCCCGGCGCCGCTTGCGCAAAGGCGCCCATCGACGACATCCCGGGGCTCGATGCCGCTGCCGAGGCGGTAGCGGTCGAACCGGCCGAGCGGGCCGTGACGGTCCGGCCGATGCTCCCGCCGAGCGTCCTGCCGGTAGCGGAAACGGCGTCGCCGGCCGCGGTTGCCTCCGAGGGCGCCGCGCCCGAAAGTTGGCCGCTGCCGGCGCCGGCTGGCCCGCCGCTGCGGTCGAGCGCCGATCGGGCCGAGCCTGCTCTCGCGCCGGGCTCGTGCGCCATACGCGGTTCGCCGGTGGCGAGCAGCAGCCCGCTGGCACCCGCGCCGCTCGGCACCGCGGCCGTGGCGACCGCGCTTGCCGTCAGAGCATCGAGATCGGGGTTCGCAAGAACGGGGGGCGCGCCGTCATTGGCATTGGCGGCGAGCGGGCCCGCAAGCCCAATGGCCGCCACCGCGAGCGCGAGGCGTGTGAAACTCGTCATGGTTCGAGACCTCCTCTGTCATCGGCTTGAGTGGCTCCGCCGCGGTCGGGATCTGCCGAGGCGGCGGCAAAGAAGTCTACCGACGCGCTCAGCCTCGGCGGCAGATGCCTCTTTGGCGCGCATGGCTACGCACTTCGACGGCTGCTGGGCGTAAAATCGCCCGTTGGCGAGGCGGCGGTGGGTTTCAGAATGTGCCGCCGAGCGGCACGCGCAGGACCCGCCGCTACCACTTTCGGGTGCCCTGTCCGCGCCGTGGCATTGCCGGGCGCGGCGCTTTGCGCCATGGTGATTGCGGGTGCTTTCAATTTGCCGGCGATGCATGCGGCCGGCAGGAGGAGGTCCGGCCATGCTCTGGCGCGGCGGTAGACGCAGCGACAACATCGAGGACCGCCGGGGCGGGGGCGGTGGCGGCTTCCGTTTTCCCGGCGGCGGCGGGACGGGCGGCGGCTTCCGCTTCCCTGGCGGCGGGGCGCGGATGCCGACCCGGAGGACCGGCGGCATCGGTGGCATCGGCCTCGTCATCCTGCTGCTGCTGGCGCTGATCTTCGGCTTCAACCCGTTGACGCTCCTGGAAGATACCGGTGTTCAGCAGGCCCCCTCGGGCTATCTGCCGCAGGGCGGGCAGGGGGCGCCGAGCGCGCCCGGCGACCCGGAGATGCGCGAGTTCGTCTCGGTGGTTCTCGCCGACACCGAGGACACCTGGCATAAGCTCTTCCAGGGCATGGGCCGCAGCTACCAGGAGCCGACCCTGGTTCTCTTCTCCGGGAGGGTCGCCTCTGCCTGCGGCCGGGCGGACGCCTCGGTCGGGCCGTTCTACTGCCCGGCGGACAGCAAGGTTTACCTCGACTTCAGCTTCTTCGACGATCTGCACCGGCGCTACGGCGCGCCCGGCGACTTCGCCCAGGCCTACGTCATCGCCCACGAGATCGGCCACCACGTCCAGAATCTGCTCGGGATCGCCGAGCGCTCCGAGCAGTTGCGCCGCCGCCTGAGCCCCGCCGACGCCAACCGGCTGTCGGTCATGATGGAGCTGCAGGCCGACTGCTTCGCCGGCGTCTGGGCGCACCACGCCAACCAGCGCCGCAAGCTGCTCGAGCCCGGCGACATCGAGGAGGGAATCGCCGCCGCCGGCGCCATTGGCGACGACCGGATGCAGCGCCGCTCCCAGGGCTACGTGGTTCCCGACGCCTTCACCCACGGCTCGTCCAAGCAGCGGGTCGCCTGGTTCAGCCGTGGGCTGGACCGGGGCACGGTCGACGCCTGCGACACCTTCAACGACCCGTCCCTATAGGATTGCACGTTCTGGCGAAAAGGGGAGGAAGCAGAGGCGGCAGCAGGGAAAAGACTGGCGACACCTGCCGTGCAACCGTACGATGATCAAGGATGATGCTAAGGGCGGGAGCAAGTTGTGGTATGCTCCACAACAGCAATTGATCATCCGCTTGTAGCGCGCGGACGTATCATGTCTGTGCCGATAAGAACGACGACAGCGTCCATGGCATGGGAAGCGGGTTGATGACGACGACAGACAGACGGGGGTCTTGCCGCCGAGCACTTCTGTTGCCGTTGATCGTTGCCATTGCCTGCACCGCCTGGGCGCCGCGGCTTGCCGCCGAGGATGCGGAGCCGCCGGCGAAGATCGCGGCGCTGGAGCGCGAGGTTCCGCCGCTCGACGCTTCCGGCGAAGAGGTCATCGACGAGGAGGTGGCGCCGGTCTTCACCCCGAGGGCGCGCAAGGCCGCGCCCGGGCGCCCGGCCACGTTGTTCAACACCGGCGAGAGCCTTGAAGACCAGGTCCGCTGCCTGGCCCTGAACATCTATTTCGAGGCGCGTTCAGAGACGCACTCCGGGCGCAAGGCAGTGGCCGCCGTTACCATCAACCGGCTACAGAGCCGGCGCTTTCCCAAAACCATCTGCGAGGTCGTTCGCCAGGGCGGCGACGAGGCACTGCATGGCTGCCAGTTCTCCTGGTGGTGCGACGGGCGCAGCGACAAGCCGCGCGACAGCCGCGCCTGGCGCGAGGCGGTGAAGATGGCCGAGCAGGTCCTGCGCCACGGGGTAAAGGATCCGACCCGCGGCGCGCTGTGGTACCACGCCGACTACGTCAGGCCGGTGTGGCGGCGCGAGAAGGTGCGGGTGGCCCGGATCGGCCGGCACATCTTCTACGTCGACCGGCGCGACCGCCAGCGGACCATCGTCGAGGCGAGGCGGTAATACCGACCGCGCCTTGGTGCGGCTCAGCGCTGGGGCGTCGGTTGAAGGCACCGGCACAAATAACGCGATCGCCCTGTTTGCGGCCACGCGAGCCCCACCGCCGCGCCTGGGCTTGTCCCGGGCGTCCACTAAGGCGTGGATGGCCGCAACACGTGCGGCCATGACGATGGGACGATGATGATTCGTCGAGGCGTAGACGCGGAACCGGCAGGGCGCCGTTTCGCTCGTGACCCGGCTAACTGGGGCGGCTCGCTAGCGCGGATTGTGGTTAGGTTGACCCGCCAGGAACAAGGTTTGTCATCGCGAGCCGCGGAGCGGCGTGGCGATCCAGTCCAAGTTACACTGGATTGCTTCGTCGGCTTTCGCCTCCTCGCAATGACGACCCGTTTCCTGATTCGACTTGATCACACGTTGTTTTAGTCTTTGAGCAGCGCGCCCAGGTCGCGGACCTCGCGAATGGGGCCGATGTCGGGGTACTCCCGCGGCTGGGCCGTCCGGTTGATCCAGACCACAGAAAAGCCGAAAGCGGCCGCACCGGCGATGTCCCAGGCGTTCGAGGACTGGAACGAAACCTCGCCGGCGCCGACGCCGAACCGGTCGAACACGAGCCGGTAGACGCGGGGGTCGGGCTTGAAGATGCCGGCCTCCTCGATCGAGAGGACCCCGTCGAGCAGCTCCGCGAGGCCGGCGGAGCGGACGGCCTCGGCGAGCATCTCCGGGCTGCCATTGGAGAGGATGGCGCACCTGGCCTTGCGCCGGCGCAGTTCGGCCAGGACCGCCGGAACCTCCGGATAGGCGTCGAGGGTCCGGTAGGCGTCGAGCAGCGGACCGCGCAGCGCCGCATCGACGCCCGGGACCGCCGCCATGGCGAAGTCGAGCGCGTCCTCGGTCAGCCGCCAGAAGTTGGCGTGGCGCCGCATCAGGCTGCGAACCCAGGAGTACTCGAGCTGCTTCGTCCGCCACAGCGCCGAGAGCCGGTCGGCCTCGGGGCCGATCCGGCTGCTCAGCCGCGCCACCGCGGAGTGAACGTCGAAGAGCGTCCCGTAGGCGTCAAAGACGTAGACGCTGGCTGCCGGCAAACAGGTGTCCTCCGCGAACGATCCGCCTCAACCTGCGGCTACGCCGTAGGGCGGGATCGCCGCAGGCGGATCCCGCCGCCTTCCGGCGGGTCCGGCTTCGCCTCGACCCGCCCTACTCAGCTTGCGATGACCCGCCTGATAGCGCGCCCGGCTCCGGGCGTCCCGGAGGGCTCAGCCCGCGAGTTCGATGGAGCCGCGCCGCTGCCCGCGGTTCACCGCGCTGACCACCGCCTGCAGCGAGGCCGCGACGATGTTCTTGTCGACGCCGACCCCGAACAGGCTGCTGCCGTCCGCCATCCGCGCTTCGACGTAGGCCACTGCGGCGGCGTCGGCGCCCTTGCCGATGGCGTGCTCGCTGTAGTCGGCGACCTCGATCTCGATGCCGAAGGCGTGGGCGAGGGCGTCGACGAAGGCGTCGATTGGGCCGGTGCCGTGGCCCTCGATGGTCCGCTCGGCGCCGCCGATGCGCACCGTCGAGCGCAGCAGCCGGCCGCGGCCGGCGCGGGTGTCCGGCCAGGTCTCGTGCTCGACGAAGGCCATGACGCCGTCACTGTTGAGGTATTCGTCGCTGAAGCACTGCCACAGCCGGTCGGAGGACACCTCCTTGCCTTCCCGGTCGGCGATCGACTGGACCACCTTGCTGAACTCGATCTGCAGCCGCCGCGGCAGGGTCAGCCCGTAGTCCTTCTCCAGGACGAAGGCGATCCCGCCCTTGCCGGACTGGCTGTTGAGCCGGATCACCGCCTCGTAGGCGCGGCCGATGTCCTGGGGGTCGATGGGCAGGTAGGGCACCTCCCAGACGCCGGAGTTGCTCGCCCGCATCGCCTTGAAGCCCTTGTTGATGGCGTCCTGGTGGGATCCGGAGAAGGCGGTGAAGACCAGCTCGCCGGCGTAGGGGTGGCGCGGGTGCACCGGAAGCTGGGTGCAGTACTCGGCGATCCGGACGGTGTCGCCGATGTCGGAGAAGTCGAGGCCGGGGTCGACGCCCTGGGAATAGAGGTTCAGGGCGAGGGTGACGATATCGACGTTGCCGGTGCGCTCGCCGTTGCCGAACAGCGTTCCCTCGATCCGGTCGGCGCCGGCCATCACCGCGAGCTCGGCCGCGGCCACCGCGGTGCCGCGGTCGTTGTGCGGGTGGACCGAGACGATCAGCCGGTCACGGTCGCGGACGTTGCGGCAGAACCACTCGATCTGGTCGGCGTAGACGTTGGGCGTCGCCATTTCCACCGTCGCCGGCAGGTTGACGATGAGCCGCCGCTCCGGCGTCGGCTCGTACACGTCCATCACCGCCTCGCAGATCTCCTTGGCGAAGTCCAGCTCGGTGCCGGTGAAGCTTTCCGGGGAGTACTGGTGGACCACCTCGGTGTCCGGGCAGGCCCGCGCATTCTCGACGATGCGCTTGGCCCCGGCCTTGGCGATGGCGACGATGCCCTGGCGGTCGAGGCCGAAGACCACCCGGCGTTGCAACTCGGAGGTGGAGTTGTAGAGGTGGACGATCACCCGCCTCGCGCCTGCGACCGCCTGGAAGGTGCGGTCGATCAGGTCGTCACGCGCCTGGGTCAGCACCTGGATGGTGACGTCCTCGGGGATCGCCTTGGTGTCGATGAGGAACCGCAGGAAATCGTAATCGGTCTGCGAGGCGGCGGGGAAGCCGACCTCGATTTCCTTGAAGCCGACGCCGACCAGCTTGTCGAACAGCCGCTTCTTGCGGTCCTGGCCCATCGGCTCGATGAGCGCCTGGTTGCCGTCGCGAAGATCGACGCTGCACCACATCGGCGGCTTGGAGATGACGGCGTTCGGCCAGGTGCGGTCGTTCAGGCGGACGGCTTCGGCCGGCCGGTATTTGCTGGCGGCGGTGACGAACATGGCTGGGTCCTTGGCTCCGGCGGCGCGAAGCTTGTCGCGCGCCCTCGTGTCTGGGGTCTACTTCGGGTTCGGCCCACGCACGGCCGCCGGCGGCCGTCAGATCCGGCGGCCGGACCTAAGTCGCAGCCGGAGCGGCGGGTGCGGGAGCAGCGGCGGGATCGCCAAGCCGAGCGCGCACGCGGCCGCCGCCCGGGCGCCGCCCGGTCCGTCAGGCTCATGCTCTCGCTCAGCGACCATCATCACCGGTTCCTGGACCGCGGCGGCGCCCGAAACACCGCTCTTGGCAGACGTCGAAGCCAGCTCCCCAGCTTCTTTACAATGCCTCCAATCTAGTTGAGAACGCCTCGCCGTTCAACGGCGACATCAGTTCGCTGTTCGGCGCCAGGCGAAGTCTCGATGGCAGGCTCGAGATACCGGGCCCTGGCGGCGCGCCGAACAACCCTCGCATGCGTTAAGCGCATTGCGCTTGCGCTGCCTCCGGTTCCTCTCTAACGCTGCCCGGCAATGGACCTGACCCTCGCACTTCAGGCGGTCTTCCTCGGGATCATCGAGGGCCTGACGGAATTCCTCCCCGTTTCCTCCACCGGCCACCTGATTCTCGCAGGCGACCTGCTCGGCTTTCGCACCTCGGCGGCGAGCTCGGTGTTCGAGGTGGTGATCCAGCTGGGCGCGATCCTCGCCGTCGTCGCCGGCTTCTTTCCCAGGCTCGTCCGGGTGGCCTTCACCATCCAAGACGATCCCGGCTCGCAGCGCTTCGCCATGGCCGTGCTGCTCGCCTTCCTGCCGTCGGCGGTGGTCGGCGCCTTCGCCCACGACTTCATCAAGGAGGTGCTGTTCTCGCCATGGGTGGTCAGCGTCGCCTTGATCGTCGGCGGCGTCGTTCTCATCGTCATCGAGAAATACCTGCCGACGCCGCGGGTGTTCGAGGTCGAAGGGTTCTCCCCGGCGCTGGCGCTGAAGATCGGGCTGTTCCAGGTAGTGTCGATGATCCCCGGCGTCTCAAGGGCCGGGGCGACCATCATCGGGGCGCTGACGCTCGGGGTCGAGCGGCGGGCGGCGGCGGAGTTCTCCTTCTTTCTCGCCATCCCGACCATGCTCGGCGCTTCGACCCTGGACCTCTACAAGAACAGCGAGGCGCTGACGATGAACGACGCCGGCATGATCGCCATCGGCTTCGTTGCCGCCTTCTTGTCCGCCATGGTGGTGGTGCGCACCTTCGTCGGCTTCGTCGGCCGGCACGGCTTCGCGCCCTTCGGCTGGTACCGCATCGCCATCGGCAGCCTGATGCTGGCGCTGCTCGCCGCCCGCGGCTGAGCGCCAGGCGATTGGCTCGATGCACCAGAGCTGGTGGCAGCCGCGCGACCACCTTCCCATTCCCGCGCAGCCCTCATCCGTCACCACCGGACTTGTTCCGGTGGTCCACTGGATGGCCGTGACGAGCATGACGAGCACGGCCATGACGGAAGGAAACGACGTCCTCGCAACGGGGTGCTACAGGCTCTGAATCGACCTGATCGCACAGCGGTCCGAAGCCGAGCCTTACTGGATGAAGCGAACCCCGAGCTTGCCGCCGGAGCGCCAGCGGACCTCGCAGCGCCGGGTGGGCCCGTGGGCGATCTTGAGGATGAACAGCCCGGGCTCGGCAAACGGCTCGGCCGGCTGGATGCAGGCGCCGGTGGCGGAGATGTTCAGGATCGTGCAGTCCATGACGCAGGAGGAGTTGCGGTAGAGGATCTGCCCGGCCTTGAGGATTTTGTGGCGCACGCTCTCGCGGTTGTAGGCCTGGTTCTGCTCCGCCGCCGCGGCGGCCTGGCGCACCGGCAGGCCGCTGGCGACGAACCGCTGGACGATGTCGGCATAAACCTCGGCCACGGCCCGCTGGCGCATCCGCACCAGCACCGGCGCGCCGATGCCGGCGGCGTCCAGCTTGGCGAGGACGTCCGCGCCGGTCATGTCCGGCAGGGCGAAGGCGACGAGGATCAGGTCGTAGCTCTCGAACAGGGCGAGTTCCAGCCCCAACCGGCCGCTGGGCGCGGTGTCGCATGCCGATCCGGCGGCCTTGACCAGCCGTTCCACGGCTCCCGCCGCACCAAGATCGCTTTCGATTTGAAGAACGCGCATGCGACACGACCTGCCCGAACCGGTTTGCGGCTCGGCGATTGTCGCGCCGGGTCGTGAACGAAGGCTTAAAGCGCGAGCGCGGAAGACCGGCCGGCGGCGCGCCGTTGCCGCTTTAGCTCTGCGCGCTGGCGGGATCGACGGCGGAGACGAAGGAGCCGAGGGGTTCGCGCTCCACCTGGTCGGCGACCTTCTCGTACAGGTCCGCGAACTCCATCATCCGCCGCCGGTCGGCGTTGTCGCCTTGCCCCAGCGTGCGGTAGATGAACGCGGCTTCACGCAGCAATCTCGCCGCCAAATCAGCATTCGTCTTCAAGGTCGCCTCCGTTCCTGCCGTGTTCTGCCAAATCCAGCGCGGCGCCGGAAGCACCCGCCACCTCGGCGAAAGGTGATGACGATACCGCCACGGGTCAACCGCCCCGGCGGCCGCGCACCCGCCACCAACGCCGCAACGGCGGCGCTGTCTCCGCCTGCGGGGCGGGAAAATGCTGTGCCCGCCGCGGCCGGGTGCGGGAGCGGCGTCCGCCTCAGGCCTGCGGGTTGTCGGCCAGAAGCCCCGCCGGATTTGCGTCCAGCAGCGCCGCGACCTGCTCGTAGAGAACCCCGAACTCGTCCATGCGGTCCTTCATCTCCGGGCTGCTGTCGCCAAGCGTCCGATAGAATTCGGCAGCTTCCCTGAGAAGTTTCGACGCGAGTTCGGCGTTGGTCGTGCTCATTCGGCTGATCCTACCTCCGGGCCGCCCCGCGCTCCGCTCGTGCCGAACCGGCTGGCCCCCGATTTCGAACCACGATACAGGCAAAACGGACGCGCTGTCTTGCCCGGCGGAAACGGGGCTGGCTGGGGCAGGTGCGGGGGCACGCCCCGGGGGCACGCCCTGGGGCAGGCGCGGGGCGGCGGCAAAGGCCCGGCCGCTAGCCGTTTGCGGGCTTGGGCACGAACACCGGTAGCGCCGCCGGCAGCACCCGGAAGTCGGCGGGCGTCTCGGCCACCACCTCACCGTCGACGTTGATGGGCATCGGCGGGTCGGTCTCCAGGTGGATGCGCTCGCCGTGCAGCGTGTGGACGCCCTCGACCAGCCGGTGCTTGCCCCAGCGCAGCGCCGGCAGCATCACCGCCAGGCGCCACCATCGCTGCCGCTCGATGGCGTAGAGGTCGAGCCTGCGATCGTCGATGGTCGCATCCTCCGCGACCGTCATCCCGCCGCCGTAGTAGCGGCCGTTGCCGACCGCCACCTGGATGCTCTTGAGCTCCAGGGTTTCGTCGCCGCAGCGGATCTTGGCGTCGAACGACGAGGCCGCATGCACCGCCTGCCAGGCGTTGCCGATATAGGCCAGCACCCCCCAGCGCTTCTTCGCCTCGCGGGTGAGCCGCTGGGCGATGTCGACGCTGAGCCCGATGGAAGCAACGTTGAAGAAGTGCTTGCCGTTGACCTCGCCGACGTCGATCCGGCGGACATTCCCGCCGGCGATGACCTGGAAGGCCTCGACCATCCGCGTCGGGATGGCCAGCGTCCGCGCGAGGTCGTTGGCGTTGCCCATGGGCAGGATCCCCATGGGCAGGCCCGTCTCCAGGACCGGCTCCAGCGCCATCGACAGGGTGCCGTCGCCGCCGCCGACGATGATCATGTCGGCCCGGCCATGGTCGGCGCGGATCAGCTCGGGGATCCGCTGCGGCCGCCGGCAGAAATGCGCCGACACCTCGATGCCGGCCTCGTCCAGCACCCGTAGGCCCTCGTCGATATTGCCGTGGCTGGTCGCCCCCTTGCGGTTGATGAGAAGCAGCGCGTGCCGGCTCATAAGGCGGCCTCCGTTTCTCCCTCCGCCATGACGCCCTCGATGCGCCCGAGCGCCAAATCAATATCGGCCGCGGAGACGTCGAGATGGGTGACCGCGCGCACGCCATGCGTTCCCGAGGGCAGCATGTAGACGCCGGCGGTGTGGCAGCGCTCGACGAAGGCTGCGGCCGGCAGCGCGCTCAGGCGAAAGCGGACGATGTTGGTGGCCACCGCGTCGGCGTCGACCTCGATGCCATCCATGGCGGCAAGCCCCAAGGCCAAGCGCCGGGCGTTGGCATGATCCTCCGCCAGCCGCTCGCGGTGATGCTCGAGGGCGTACAGCGCGCCGGCGGCGACGATGCCGGCCTGGCGGAAGCCGCCGCCGAACAGGGCCTTGAACCGGCGGGCTCGGGCGACGAAGGCGGCGCTCCCGGCGAGGGCGGAGCCCACCGGTGCGCCGAGGCCCTTGGAGAAGCAGACGCTGACGCTGTCGAACCCGCAAGCATAGGTCGCGGCGTCGATCCCGGTGGCCGCGGCGGCGTTCCACAGCCTGGCGCCGTCCAGATGGGTGAAAAGACCAAGCTCGCGCGCGGCGGCGAGCACGCCCTTCAGCGTCGCCAGCGGCCAGATCGTCCCCCCGCCGACGTTGTGGGTATTCTCGACGCACAAGAGCCGCGTCGGCGGCTGGACCTGCGGCAGGAACCGGTGCGACGGCGGGCAGGCGGCGCGGACGTCGTCTGCGGTAAAGATCCCCTGACGGCCGGGCAAGGGGCGGATGCTCAGCCCCGAAAGCGCCGCCGGAGCGCCCCGCTCCAGGATCGCGATGTGCGCCTGGGCGTCGCAGAGGATCTGGTCGCCGGATTCGGTGTGGGTGCGCAGCGCCACCTGGTTGGTCATGGTCCCGGACGGCATGTACACCGCCGCCTCGCAGCCCAGCAGCTCCGTCGTGCGGCGCTCCAGCTCGCGGACGCTGGGGTCGTCGCCATAGACGTCGTCGCCCACCGGCGCCGCCGCCATCGCCGCGCGCATGGCGTCGGTGGGGCGGCTCACGGTATCGCTGCGCAGGTCGATCATGAAGCGGCTTTACCGGCTGTGCCTGGCCGAGCGGGCCGGCGATAGGGAGGGACTGCGTGCTCGCCATGCAGATGGTATCACCTGCGCGGCAGGCAACGACACCGCCCGGGATCATCCGTCCGCCGCCGGCCCGCCGCGGCCGCAACCACACCCGCCACCCTTTTCGCCTTTGCCTGCACCTCGCCGCTCCGCTACCTTCCCGCACCCTGAGGCCCCCAAGAGGACGAGGCGAGCGCGAGGCAGAGCAGCGGAAGCGGGCGGGTAGCCGGTGCAGCCGGCCCGAGGCCTTCGCCGGCCGCTGCTTCATCGGTTGAGGATGCGCGCATTGAGCTGGGAAACGCTTCAGATCGTCCTCGTCCTCGTCCTGGTCGTGATCGTCTTCTTCGGCTTCATCCGCGAGACGCTGCCGTCGGACATCGTCGCGCTCTCGGCCGTCGCCGTTCTTCTCCTGGTCGGCATCCTCGAGAGCGACGACGTCCTCGCAGTCTTCAGCAACAGCGCCCCGATCACCATTGCCTGCATGCTGGTCCTGAGCGCGGCGCTGGAGCGAACCGGCGTCATCGAGCTGATGGGCGACGGCCTGTCGCGGGTGAAGTGGCGCTCGCCGCTGATCGCCGTCGCGGTGATGACCACCCTGGTCGCCCTGATCTCGGCGTTCATGAACAACACTCCGGTGGTCGTCATCCTCACCCCGGTGATGATCTCCGTCTCCCATACCCTGGGGTTGGCGCCGTCGAAGCTGCTGATCCCGCTGTCGTTCGCGAGCATCCTGGGCGGCACCTGCACGCTGATCGGGACCTCGACCAACCTTCTGGTGGACGGTGTCTCCCAGGCCCATGGCCTGCCCGGGTTCGGGATGTTCGAGATCACCATCCCTGGGCTGGTGATGGCGGTGATCGGCATCGGCTACCTCGTCGTCTTCGGCTCATGGCTGCTTCCCGACCGCAAGACCATCGCCGAGACCCTGCCCGACCTCTCCAACCGGCAGTTCCTCGGCGAGGCGCTGGTGCCGCACGGCTCGTCGCTCGTCGGCAGGACGCTCAGCGAAGCCGGGCTCACCAAGAAGCGCGGCTTGCATGTGGTCGACCTCATCCGCCAGGGAGCCTCGTTCAACCCCGAGCACGGCGAGCCGATCCTGAAAGCCGGCGACAGGCTGATTTTTCGCACCAACGCCGCCGACATCGTCGGCCTGCGCAACCAGGGCAGCGTGTCCTTCGGCACCGAGGAGAACCCGGCGCTCGAGCCGATCCGCAGCCGCAACGTCCAGGTGATGGAAGGCATCGTCAGCCCGCGCTCGCACTTCGTCGGCCAGCGGGTCGCCGACCTGAACCTGCGCCGGCTCTACGGCGCCTACATCCTCGCCATCCACCGGCAGAACGGGGTGCTGCACGGCGCCTTCGACGAGGTGCGGCTCGCCTTCGGCGACACGCTCCTGCTGGAAGGCCCGCCGGAGGGCCTGCGCCGGCTGTTCGACACCCACGAGCTGGTCAACCTCAGCCAGCCGCATGCGCGGCCCTTCCGCCGCGACAAGGCGCCGATCGCGGTGGCGGCGCTGGCGGCGCTGATGATCCTGGCCACCCTCGAGGTGCTGCCGATCGCGGCGCTGGCGCTGATCGGGGCGACGGCGGTGGTGCTGTTCGGCTGCCTCGACGTCGACGAGGCCTACGAGGCGATCCAGTGGCATCTGCTGATGCTGATCTTCGGGATGCTGGCCGTCGGCCGGGCGATGGAGACCACCGGAGCCGCCGAGCTGATCGTCAACGAGATGACCAGCCTGGTCGCCGGGCTGGGGCCGATGGCGGTGCTATCGATCCTCTACCTGATCACCTCGATCCTCACCGCGGTGATGAGCAACAACGCAACCGCCATCCTCTTCACCCCGATCGCGATCGGCCTTGCCGAGGATCTCGGCGTCGATCCAAGGCCCTTCGTGGTGGCGGTGATGTTCGCCGCCAGCGCCAGCTTCGCCACGCCGATCGGCTATCAGACGAACACTTTCGTGTATACAGCCGGGGGGTACCGGTTTATCGATTTCGTCAAAATCGGCTTACCGCTGAGCGTGATCCTCTGGCTGACCGCGACGTTCGTGATCCCTCTCTACTGGCCCCTGTCCTGACAGCGGACCTTCTCCATGACCACCGTCCTTGAGTGCATGCGCCGCCGATCCGGCCGCCCGAGGTGCGAGCGCCGCAGCGCGCGGTCGCCGGCCCGGCCTTGCCCGCGGGGAACCCGCCCATGAGCTGGGACACGATCCAGATCGTCATCGTCCTGGTCCTGGTGACCATCGTCTTCTTCGGCATGGTCAAGGAGCTGATCCCGCCTGAGGTGCTGGCCATGGGCGGGGTCGCGTTGCTGCTCGCGCTGGGCGTGCTCGGCATCGACGACGTGCTCAAGGTCTTCAGCAACACCGCGCCGTTCACCGTCGGCTGCCTGTTCATCCTCTCCGCGGCGCTGGAGCGGACCGGCGTCATCGACCGGCTCGGGCGAGGCCTGGCCAGCGTCCCCTGGCGCTCGCCGGCCATCGCGCTCACGGCAACCATGCTGGTGGTCATGGTGATGTCGGCGTTCATCAACAACACCCCGATCGTCGTCATCATGACCCCGGTGATGATCGCGCTCGCCCATTCGCAGCGGATCTCGCCGTCGAAGCTGCTGATCCCGCTGTCGTTCGCCACCATCCTCGGCGGCACCTGCACCCTGATCGGGACGTCGACCAACATCATCGTCGACGGCGTCGCCCAGCGGCAGGGGCTGGCCCCCTTCGGCCTGTTCGAGATCACCGCCGCCGGCTCGATCATGGCGCTGGTGGGCACCGTCTACATCGCCCTCGTCGGTCGGCATCTGCTGCCCGACCGGCAGACCCTGTCGGAGACGCTGGTCGACCTGTCGCAGCGCAAGTTCCTGACCGAGCTCCTGGTGCCGCACGGCTCGCCGCTCATCGGCAAGTCGCTGACGGACGCCGGGCTCACGCGTCAGCGCGGCTACACCGTGATCGACGTGATCGGCGAGGGCGGCTCGTTCGACCCGGACTACGGCGAGCCGGCTTTGGCCGCTGGCGACCGGCTGGTTCTGCGCACCAGCGTCGCCGATTTCATGGACCTTCGCGGCGCCGGCGCCCAGCATGCACTGGAGCCCATCGGCAGCCGCAACATCCGGATGATGGAAGGCATCATCGGCCCGAGCTCCAGCTTCGTCGGCCAGCGCGTCGCCGACCTGAACCTGCGCCGGCTGTACGACACCTTCATCCTCGCCATCCACCGGCAGAACGAGAACCTCTCCGGCAACTTCGACGAGGTGCGGCTGCAGTTCGGCGACACCCTGCTGCTGGAGGGGCCGCCGGAAGGGCTGAAGCGGCTGTTCGACCGCCAGGAGCTGGTCAACCTCACCGAGGTCACCGACCGCCCGTTCCGCCGCAACAAGGCCTGGATCGCGGTCCTCGCCGTGCTCTCGGTGATGCTGCTCTCCTCCTTCGAGATGCTGCCGATCACCGCAACCGCGTTCATCGCCGCCATCACCGTCATCGCCTTCGGCTGCCTCGACGCCGACGAGGCCTACCGGGCGATCCACTGGCCGATCCTGATGCTGATCTTCGCCATGCTCGCCCTGGGCGGCGCCATGGAGACGACCGGAGCCGGAGCCCTGATCGTCGGCGCCATCATCGGCGTCATCGGCCAGCTCGGCCCGGTCGCGATCCTGTCCGCGCTCTACGCGCTGACCTCGGTCCTCACCGAGTTCATGAGCAACAACGCGACGGCGATTCTGCTCACCCCCATCGCCGTCGGCCTCGCCCACGAGCTCGGCGTCGACCCCAGGCCGTTCGTGGTCGCGGTGATGTTCGCCGCCAGCGCCAGCTTCGCCACCCCCATCGGCTATCAGACCAACACCTTCGTCTACGGCGCCGGCGGCTACCGGTTCCTCGACTTCACCCGCATCGGCCTGCCGCTCAACATCATCCTCTGGGTAGTCGCAAGCTTCGTCATCCCGCTGTTCTGGCCGCTGTAGCGCGATCCGGCGTCGTCATGGCGGCAGGACGGGACCGGCCCGGCCGCAAGCCGTAGGGCGGGTCGAGGCGAAGCCGGACCCGCCGAGAGTGGACGCCGGGATACGCCTGCGGCTAATCCCGCCCTACGCCGCCCCATGGCGATCCATGAAGGCATGGATCGCGGAGGAGGACCGCCCGCGGCCGTCACCCCCGGACTTGTTCCGGGGGTCGTGCGTCCGTGGGGACGCTTTGTCAGTCAGGTGGGAGTCCTGGCCATGTGAAGTCACTGCGCATGAAGCCGAAGGTAACTGCGTCGCCGTGAGGCGGGGTGGGGAGCAACCGGAGGCGAACGGGTGGCCCGTAGGAGAACGAACCCGATTCGGCGGTCTGTGACGGCGAGCCTGCGATCCTTGGTGAAGCCTGGGCCTTGGTGAGGTCCGGCCGGACGAAGAGGCGCTGGACCAACGCCCACTTCGCAAAAGCCGGGCTGTTCGCCCTTCACCCAGCCTGGCTCGCCGCGAGACACTCCCGATGAGGAAACCACCGACCGGAGAGCCGTATGCGGGAAAACCGCACGTGCGGTTCGGAGGGCGGGGAGGGAAACCTTCCCGACCCCTATCACGCGCAAACCGCTCGAAGACGCTCCCTCACGAGAACGTGGATCGCGCAACGCGTCGTTCGGAAACCCCCGGCTTTTCTGGTTGTTGCGAATCGGACCCCACGATATAGTCCCCGCGTCGTGAAGGCGCCCCACATCTAGGGCTCAGCGGTCCGGGCGCCTCCGCCAGATGGACACAGCAATAGCCGGGACGGAACCACGCATGCGTATTCAGCGGCACTTCACCGAGCACTGCGGGTCGAACGGCGCCTCGCCCTACGACGGAATCGAGTTCCGCATCGCTGCCAGCGAGATCCGCAATCCGGATGGGTCCGTTGTCTTTCGCCAGGACGACATCGAGGTTCCGGCCCACTGGTCGCAGGTGGCCTCCGACGTCCTTGCCCAGAAATACTTCCGCAAGGCGGGCGTGCCGGCGCGGCTGAAGCCGGTGAAGGAGCGGGGGGTCCCTTCCTGGCTGTGGCGGCGCAAGGCCGACGCGGCGCGGCTCGACGACCTCCCCGAGGCGGAGCGCTACCAAGGCGAGCGCAGCGCCAAGCAGGTGTTCGACCGGCTCGCCGGCACCTGGACCTACTGGGGCTGGAAGGGCGGCTACTTCGACGGCGAGGACGACGCCCGCGCCTTCCACGACGAGCTCCGCTTCATGCTGGCGATGCAGATGGCGGCGCCCAACTCGCCGCAGTGGTTCAACACCGGGCTGCACTGGGCCTACGGCATCGACGGCCCGGCCCAGGGCCACTTTTACGCCGATGCCAAGACCGGCGAGATTCGCCCCTCCGACTCGGCCTACGAGCATCCCCAGCCGCACGCCTGCTTCATCCAGAGCATCGGCGACGACCTGGTCAACGACGGCGGGATCATGGACCTTTGGGTCCGCGAGGCCAGGCTGTTCAAGTACGGCTCGGGCTCGGGAACCAACTTCTCCAGGCTGCGCGCCGAGAACGAGCCCTTGTCCGGCGGCGGCAAGTCGTCGGGGCTGATGAGCTTCCTCAAGATCGGCGACCGCGCCGCCGGCGCCATCAAGTCCGGCGGCACCACGAGGCGGGCGGCGAAGATGGTGGTGGTGGACATCGACCACCCGGACATCGAGGCCTTCATCAACTGGAAGGCGACAGAGGAGCAGAAGGTCGCGGCCCTGGTCGCGGGCTCCAGGCTGGCGCAAAAGCACCTTGCCGCCGTCGTCGACGCCTGCGAGGAGGCGCAAGGCGCCGGGGCCGAGGAGGAGGGGTTCGACCCTCGGCGCAACCCGGCGCTGAAGCAGGCGATCCGTGAGGCCCGGCGGGCGATGATCCCCGAGGCCTATATCCAGCGGGTGATCGAGCTGGCGAGGCAGGGCGGAGCCGTGCCCCCCTTTCCGGTGTTCGACACCGACTGGGATTCGGAGGCCTACCTCACCGTCTCCGGGCAGAACGCCAACAACAGTGTCCGCGTCACCAACGCCTTCTTAGAGAAGGTCAGGAACGACGGCACCTGGGAGCTGACCCGTCGCACCGACCGGCGGACGGCGAAGGTGGTCCGCGCCCGCGACCTGTGGGACCAGATCGGCCGCGCCGCCTGGAGCAGCGCCGACCCCGGGCTGCAGTACGACACCACCATCAACGAGTGGCACACCTGCCCGCAGAGCGGCCGGATCAACGCCTCCAATCCCTGCTCGGAGTACATGTTCCTCGACGACACCGCCTGCAATCTGGCGTCGTTGAACCTGGTCGCCTTCCAGCGCGACGACGGCGGCCTGGATGTTCCGGCCTTCGTCCATGCGGTGCGGCTGTGGACCGTGGTGCTCGAGATCGCGGTGCTGATGGCTCAGTTCCCGTCCAGGCGGATCGCCGAACTCTCCTACGCCTACCGGACCCTGGGCCTCGGCTTCGCCAACATCGGCGGCTACTTCATGGCCGCCGGGCTGCCTTACGATTCGGACGAGGCGCGCAACGTCTGCGGCGCCATCAGCGCGATCATGACCGGCACGGCCTATGCCACCTCGGCCGCGATGGCCGCCGAGCTCGGCGCCTTCCCCGGCTTCGAAAAAAACCGCGAGTCGATGCTGCGGGTGATGCGCAACCACCGCCGCGCGGCTCAAGGCGAGGCCGGCGGCTACGAAGGACTGTCGGTGCCGCCGGTGGCCCTGGACGCACGGGCCCTGCCGGACCCGGCGCTGGCGCAGGCCGCGCGCGCCGCCTGGGACGAGGCGCTGGCCTTGGGCGAGCGCCACGGCTACCGCAACGCCCAGGCTACGGTGATCGCGCCCACCGGCACCATCGGCCTGGTGATGGACTGCGACACCACCGGCATCGAGCCGGACTTCGCCCTGGTGAAGTTCAAGAAGCTCGCCGGCGGCGGCTATTTCAAGATCATCAACAGGATGGTGCCGCCGGCCCTGGCCCGCCTCGGCTACGACAAGGCGGCCGTCAAGGCGATCATCGATTACGCCATCGGCCACGGCACCCTGGCGGGCGCCCCCGGCATCACCCACGAGGCGCTGCAGGCCAAGGGCTTCGACGACGACGCCATCGCCCGGATCGAGGGCGGGCTGAAGGACGCCTTCGACATCCGCTTCGTCTTCAACAAGTGGACCCTGGGCGAGGCCTTCTGCGTCGATCACTTGGGCATCGCCGCCGACCGGCTCGACGACATCTCCTTCTGCCTGCTCACCGCGCTCGGCTTCGATCGCGCCGCCATCGACGCCGCCAACACCTACGTTTGCGGCGCCATGACCCTGGAAGGCGCGCCGGGGCTCGAGCCCGAGCACCTGGCCGTGTTCGACTGCGCCACACCGTGCGGGCGGAGCGGCACCCGGTCGCTGTCGGTCGACAGCCACCTGAGGATGATGGCGGCGGCGCAACCCTTCGTCAGCGGCGCCATCTCCAAGACCATCAACCTTCCCCACGACGCCACCGTCGATGCCTGCAAGAGCGCCTACATGCAGGCCTGGCGGCTGGGGCTGAAGGCGACCGCGCTCTACCGCGACGGCTCGAAGCTGTCGCAGCCCCTGTCCTCGGTGCTGCTGGAGCCGGAGGACGCGGCCGAGCTTGCCGAGGAGGCGGCGGCCATGCCCGCGGCGGGTCGCGCCGAGATCATCGCCGAGCGGATCGTCGAGCGGATCATCGCCAAGCCCGACCGCCACAGCCTGCCCAGCCGGCGCAAGGGCTACACCCAGAAGGCCAAGGTCGGCGGCCACAAGGTGTACCTGCGCACCGGCGAATACGAGGACGGCCGGCTCGGCGAGATCTTCATCGACATGCACAAGGAGGGCGCCGCCTTCCGCTCGCTGATGAACAACTTCGCCATCGCCATTTCCATCGGCCTGCAATACGGCGTGCCCCTGGACGAGTTCGTCGAGGCCTTCACCTTCACCCGCTTCGAGCCGGCCGGCCCGGTGGAGGGCAACGACTCGATCAAGATGGCGACCTCGATCCTCGACTACATCTTCCGCGAGCTCGCAACCTCCTACCTCGGCCGCTACGACCTCGCGCACGTTTCGCCTGAGGAGCTGGCGCCGGGCAGCCCCGACCGCGAATTCGCCGGCGCCGCCGCAGGCCGCGGCCAGGAGACCGCCGACGCGCTGCCGGCGGTGCAGAGGCTGGCCAGCAGCGGCTACGTCCGCAGCCGCTTCCGCGTCTATTCCGGCGCCCGCGCCGAGGCAGACGGCGCTTTGGCCATCTCCCGCGATTACGAGGCCTCGTATGCCGGCAGCTCGGAGGCGGCGACGCTGGTTCACGGCCAGGCGACGCTCGCCGAGCAGGTCCACGTCCACGTCTCCCGCCAGGCGCGGATGAAGGGCTACGAGGGCGACAGCTGCTCGGAGTGCGGCAACTTCACCCTGGTGCGCAACGGCACCTGCCTCAAGTGCATGACCTGCGGCGCGACGACGGGGTGCTCGTGATAGTCATCAACTCCGGGCGAATCGGCACGTGCAAGCTTTGCCAGCGGGAAGCCGAGCTTCAAAACTCGCATGTTCTGTCGGATTTTCTTTACAGAGAGCTATACGACGAAAAGCACCGTCTTGCAGCCTTATCACAAGATCGAAAGCCTAAATCGCTTCAAACAGGCGTTAAAGAGCCGATGCTCTGCCATGCGTGTGAGCAACGGTTCAGTAAATGGGAAACCTACGCTGCTAGAAAACTTGCGGATCTTCCATCAACGAGCGACCGGGCTTACGGCAACATTATTTCATTGCGTGGCGTTGATTACGTTAGATTCAAGCTATTCAAGCTATTCGAGCTGTCACTAATATGGAGAATGGGAGCAGCCAGTCACCCGACCTTCAGCGGTGTCAGTTTGGGCCCGCTGCAGGAAGACTTGAGACGTATGCTCATCAGCTCGGATCCCGGGGAGCCTCTTGAGTATCCCGTTCTACTCGCGAGCCCGTTCGGTCGCGGGCCCTTTGAGAAGTGGTTGTGCATCCCCCAGAGTCGAGAGCGGATCTTCGGACACAACGTATATGAAGCATTCATGAGTACACTGTACTGGTTGTTTATTGTGTGTCGGCGTGCCCGTCATATCAGGTGGTGTAACTCGTTCCTGTCCCGCGAAGGTGTCCTTCCCATTCACGTTTATGAGGGGCGGTTCGAGGATTTTCATTTGAACCAGTGGCGTATGATCAAGCGTCTACGCGTTCAGCTATAGCGGTTGGGTTCTTTTGCGATGGTCGAGCAGGCATAGCGGCCGTAATCGCCCTTGCGTGGGGTATTCTCGGTTGTCCCTCTGCGACGGCGTAGCGAATGCCGCGGTCCATGGATGACCGAACAAGCTCGGCCATGACGGATGACATGCACTAGGCGCGTTCGCTGTGCCGTAGCCGTGCCTGTCGCGGATGCGCGGCTCCTGCTCCTCGCTGGCGGGTAACTCGACTGGGTGTCTATTGCTCCCCTGGGGATGGTGGGAGGCGCCTGTGGCGCCTCCCACTTTTCAACTCTTCAAGCCAGTCGCGCGCGGCATCGCCGCCTACAGCAGGAAGTCCAGCGCGTTCCACGAGGTGGGCAGGGCGGTGCCGTCGGTAACGAGGATCTCCATCTCGGCGCCGGAGGTGCCGGTGACGTTGGCCTGGATCAGGGTGTCCGAGGTCCCGGAGGCCTGCACCCGGACCTGCCCCGGCGCGCTGAAGGCGCTGGTGCCGCGGAAGGTGAAGGCTTGGTTGCCGGAGACGCCGGTGTTGGCGTCGATGGTCGACAGGTCGATGGCCTCCGTACGGGTCGATCCGCCGACCCCGGTGAAGTCGCCGACCACGTCGCGCACGGTCGTGCCGACCCTGGAGTGGGAGACGGCGTCGTAGTCGAAGGTGTCGGTGCCGCCCTGGCCGAAGAGCCTGTCGAGGCCGTCGGTGCCGCTGAGCCTGTCGTTTTCGGTTCCGCCGTAGAGGATGTCGTTGCCGCTGCCGCCGGCGAGATAGTCCGTTCCGGCGTCGCCGTAGAGGGTGTCGTTGCCGCTCTGGCCCGAGAGGTGGATCTCGTTGCCGACGCCGCCGTAAACGATATCGTCGCCGCCGCCCGCCCAGACCTGGTCGTTGCCGGCGTCGCCGTAGATCCGGTCCGGCCCGTCCGTGGGATCGTCCAGGCTGCGGCCGCCATAAATGGTATCGTCGCCGTCCTGGCCGTAGATCGTGTCGTTGCCGCCCATTCCGGTCAGCGTATTCTCGGAGGCGGTACCGATGATCTGATTGCCCTGGTCGTTGCCAGTTAGATCGCAGGGCAAGTGCCCGTACCAATCCCACACCTCGACCTTTTCCACATTGGGTGACAAGGTGTAGCTGCCGGTGGAGGAGTTGTTCACGACGACCGTGTCGTAGCCCTCGCCAGCGTTTTCGATGACGACATCCTGCAGCTCCTGCACCTTATAGGTGTCGTCGCCGCTCCCTCCGTAGAGGAAGTCGCGGTTGTTCCCGCCTTCCTCGGGCACGTAGCTCGAGCCGGTGAGTTGGACGGAGGCGGCGAGCTGATCGTTGCCGGCATCGCCGTACATGGAGACGTCGAGCCCCGCGGCCGGCTTGGCGATGCTCCCGAAGGCGAAGCCCAAGCTGCCTTCAAGGGTGTCGTTGCCCCCGCCGCCACGCAGGACGATGCTCCCTCGGTACTCGATGTTCTCGCTGTCGTGGCTGACCTGGAAAGACACCGCGTCGGTGCCGTCGTCACCGTACGCGGCGCCGAGGACAGAACCACCGGTCAATGGCACCTCGAATCGGACGGTATCGTCACCCCCCTCCCCGTGGGCCGTGCTTCCGTATCCGGAGAAAGAAATCGTGTCGTTGCCGCCAGCCCCAGCAATGGCGTCAGTGCCGCCACCGCCGTTGATGCTGTCGTCCGCGCTCGAAGGGATGCTCCACCAGGGAACCGCCGCCACTGTCGAAGAAATGCCGGTGGACGTTATCTGCTCGTTTGCGCCTGTTCCGCTGAAGTCTGCCATTGTGGACCCCCAACCGCTTTCTTGAAAACACTGCTGCCCCACGGGGTGGGCGTCTTGTTGGACCCGGCGTTCCGGTGTCGAAGGCGTGCCGTCCCGTGTCAGCGCCGCGTTGCTGCGGCGCGACGCTTGCCTCCTCTGGTCCTACAGCAGGAAGTCCAGCGCGTTCCACGAGGTGGGCAGGGCGGCGCCGTCGGTGACGAGGATCTCCATCTCGGCGCCGGAGGTGCCGGTGACGTTGGCCTGGATCAGCGTGTCGGAGGTGCCGGAGGCCTGCACCCGGATCTGGCCCGGCGCGCTGAAGGCGCTGGTGCCGCGGAAGGTGAAGGCCTGGTTGCCGGTGGCGCCGGTGTTGGCGTCGATGGTCGACAGATCGATCGCTTCCGTACGGGTCGATCCGCCGACCCCGGTGAAGTCGCCGACCACGTCGCGCACGGTCGTGCCGACCCTGGAGTGGGAGACGGCGTCGTAGTCGAAGGTGTCGGTGCCGCCCTGGCCGAAGAGCCTGTCGAGGCCGTCGGTGCCGCTGAGCCTGTCGTTTTCGGTTCCGCCGTAGAGGATGTCGTTACCGCTGCCGCCGGCGAGGTAGTCCGTTCCGGCGTCGCCGTAGAGGGTGTCGTTGCCGCTCTGGCCGGAGAGGTGGATCTCGTTGCCGGCGCCGCCGTAGACGGTGTCGTCGCCGCCGCCCGCCCAAACCTGGTCGTTGCCGGCGTCGCCATAGATCCTGTCCGGCCCGTCCGTCGGATCGTCGAGGCTGCGGCCGCCATAAACGGTGTCGTCGCCGCCCTGGCCGTAGATCGTGTCGTTGCCGCTCATGCCAAGCAGCGTATCTTCGGCCACGCCTCCCATGAGCACGTTGTCGCTGGAGTTGCCGGTGCCGCGCATGCCAAAGGTCGGGCCGTCGGACCAGTTCATGAGTTGAAGCATCTCAACATTGGCGGCGAGGATATAGTCGTCGGCATAGCCCACGACGCTGTCGAAGCCTTCTCCAGGGTTCTCAATGACCGTATCGGTGCTCTCTCCCAAGACGTAACTGTCGTTACCTGTACCCCCGTAGAGGATGTCCGTGGCTGCGCCATAGTCATTATTTTCTGTCTTGTAATGATATGTGGCTTCAAGTGTGTCATCCCCGGCCTCTCCGAAGAACACATATGTTGCTGCGCTGAGGTCAATCAACGGCCCGTCGTACGACGACCAGAGGTGGTCGTTTCCGCCACCGCCATAGAGGTTGGCGTTCCCGCTGAGGGTGACCTCCTCGTAGTCTTCCAAGAGATGCATGTAGACGTCGTCGTTGCCGTTGCCGCCACTGATGGTGTCGGCGCCGCCAAGCCCGTTCAGCACGTCGTTGCCGTCCATCCCGCTTATGATGTCACTCGCTGCGGATGGCTTGGTGCCGGCCGGATCTGCCGTCACTCCCGGCGAAAGTGTGTCCGGCGTGATGGTGTCGTTGCTGATCGTTCCTCTGTAAGTACCCATGTCCCCCCACGAGGCTGGCCTGTTGTAGATTAACTATTATTCTCAATATCAGAATATCTCTGTCATCGAGCTATGGTGAAAAGCACTACCGCGGAAACCTAGGCGCTTGTCAACTACTTGGTCAGCTGGCTTTTGGTCCCTCGGCATACCCCGGGACGGGGTCACGCCGTTGGTGACAGGCTCTTCCGGATCCGAAGACCGGTTGTGCCGCGCCCGCTCCCGTGCCGCGGGTCGAGGGCGGATCGACATTACCGCTTGAAACGGTCGCCGATCCGCTGCCAAATCTCGGGAAAAGGCCGAGCTTCTCCATGCTGTCGACCAAGAGTGGGGGGACGTCACATGAGTGGAAAACGGGTGCTTTGGCGCGAGCGCTGCGACGAGCGGGTGCGGGAGCGGCGCAGGCGTCAGGGCCGGGTGATGGCGGCGCTTATGCAGGCCGAGGCTGACGCCGAGGCCGCCACCCGAGACGAGACCGCCGTCGCTTGCGACTTCGACATTTTTTCGTGGCTGATGCGGGGGCCGACGGGCGAGGGCCCGCCGGCGGGCGAGCCGCCGACCCCGGATCCTTGAGCCGGGTGCGGCCGGCGCGCCGTGCATTGCGGCTGATGGTGCTTCCGCTCGCGGGCCTGCTGCTTTCGGCCTGCGCCACGGAGAACCGGGCATCGGCGCCGGAGCGGGCGTGCGCCACGCCGGGAGGCTGGCTCGATCCGGCAACGCGGCATGGCGTCGGCGAAGAGGACCTTCTCGGCCGCGCCTCCGCCACCGGCGTGGTGCTGCTCGGCGAGGTCCACGACGACCCCGAGCATCACGCCTGGCAATTGCGGGTCGCCTCGGCGCTGCACGCCCGCGGCCGGCCGCTGGTCATCGGCGTCGAGATGCTGCCGCGAAGCGCCCAGCCGGCGCTCGACCGCTGGGTCGCCGGGGGCTTGAGCGAGGCGGAGTTCCTCCAGGCGGTGCGGTGGACGGAGACCTGGGGCCACGACCCCGAGCTCTACCTGCCGCTGTTTCGCTTCGCCCGCGACCGCCGCATCCCGATGCTGGCGCTGAACGTCGATCGCGGCCTGATCGCCAAGGTTGGCCGGTTCGGCTGGCAGGCGGTGCCGGTGGCGGAGCGCGAGGGAATAGGCGATCCGGCGCCGCCGGCCGAGGCCTACCGGCGCTCGCTCGCCGAGGTTTTTGCCGACCATGGCGGGCCGCCGGGCGATGGGGATCCGGGCCGGCTCGAGCGGTTCGTCCAGGCGCAGGCGACCTGGGACCGGGCCATGGCCGAAGCCATCGCCGCCGGTTCGGCCGCGCGCCCGACCGCCGTCATCGCCGGCATCGTCGGCCGCGGCCATGTGGAGCACGGCTGGGGGATCCCCCACCAGCTCAAGGGCCTGGGCGCGGCCAAGCCGATGATCCTGCTGGCCATGCGCGCGGACGAGGCCTGCGCCGCGCCGCCCGGCGTCGCCGATGCGATCTTCGTCCTGCCGCCGGCGCCGAATGGGGCTTGAGCCTTTACCGGATGTGAACCCCGCCGCTGTCATGATCGTCTGCGGATGCAGCAACAGCAGGGGAGACGCACCGATGGCCGATCATCCGCTTCTGGGCGAGGACCAGGCCGAGGCCCTGGTCAGGGCGGCGTCGCTGATCGAGGCGGCGCAGAGCGACGGCGAAGCCGACCCGGAGGGCCTGGTCCGCGCCCTCGACCATAACCTCGCGGTCTGGCGCTCCATCGGCGAGGCGGTGCTCCGCGCCAACGGGGCGCTGTCGCCGGCGGTGCGCTCCAACCTCGACAAGCTGGGCGCGGCCGTGGCCGCCGCGACCGCGGCCAACGCCGACGCGCCCGCCAACGCCAGCCTGGCGGCGCTGATCAACATCAACCGCTGCATCGGCGCCCGCCTCCTGGACGGCCAGGCCACCGCGCCGGGCGCCTGACGTCCACGCCCTCACCCCGCCGCTTCGCCGGGCGCCCCGCTCCGCACGGTGACGCGGAGCGGCCGGCGGCCTACAGGTAATTCATCAGGCTGAACTGGCGGATGCGGGCGACGACTTGGTAGGACGCCTCCAGCGCCCGGCCGTCGTCCAGCAGCCTGGTCATCGCCTCCAGCGGATCGACGTTCTCGATCTCGCCGGTCTGGTTGTCGAGGCTGACGGCCAGGGCCTTCTGCCGCTCGCGGGTCTCGTGGATCACGGCGAGGTCGAAGCCCAGGTTCATCCGCACCGTCTCGACGTTGCCGGCGCGCTCGGGGCCCAGGAACTCGGGGGCGCCCGAGGCGCGCTCCAGCGCCCCATCCAGCAGGGAGAGGGCGTGGTCGACCCGCTCCAGGTTCTGGTCGAGGCCGCCGGCGGTGCCGTACGTGCCTTGCGCGATCATCCCCATGGCCCGGATCGCCTTCTCGAAGGCGGGATCGACGGCGTTCAGCCCGAGCGACAGGGTCCGGTCGCCCTCCACCCGATGCGCCCCTGCGACCTCGTCGCCCGCATACCAGTTGGCCACCGCCAGCGTCGCGCCCGCCTCGGCGCCGTTGTTGATGCCGTTCACAACCGTCATCATCGCGGAGCCTACGGTCAGGGTCCCGGTGATGGTGATCCGGTCGGAGCCGTTGGTGGAGACGACGGTGTACTCGCCGTCGTTGCCCTGGGCGCTGCCGGACAGGCGGATGGTGGCGCCGACGGCGAGGTTGGCGAACGCGCCGGGGTTCGCCGCGGTGATGGTGTCGCCGCCGCTGACCGTGAGCCCGCCGGTCACGGCCGGGGGCAGGGTGGCGGTGGCGCCGACATGGGCGGCGCGGGTCGGCGGGTAGATCACGCCTTGGCCGTCGAAGCGGTCCTGGAAGTCGACCATGGTCGTGAGCCCGAGGTCGGCCGGCCGGGTCGTCGCCCGGCTGCCGGAGAACAGGAAGCGGCCGTTGACCTCGGTGTTGAGGTACCCCTCCATGTCCTTCAGCGCCCGGAAGGCGAAGGCCTGCACCTCGGTGACGTGCGCCTCGTCCAGGGGCTTGTTGCTGCCGAGGTCGAGCAGCATGGCGCGGAAGTCGCCCATGGTCTTACCCATGGCCTCCACCGCCTTGTCGGTGGCGGACAGCCGGGTCTCCATGATGGCGTTGTCGTCGATGCCCCGGCCGACGGCGGCGCGGGTCGTCTCCAGCGACACCAGCCGGCCGGCCTTCCCGGCGATCCCGGCGTAGTCCTGGGAGACCTTCTCGGTGGTCACCCGGACCTGCTGGTCGTGCAGCCGGCCCTGCACCCGGGTCATCACCTCGAGCAGGCGGTTGCTGGCGTTCAGCGTGGCGATGCGGCTCATGGCTTTGACAAGCTCCTTGCGCTGCCTCGACGGGGGCCTGGCGCCTTAGCCCAGCATCCGCTCGAGGGTGTCGAACATGTCCTTGATCACGCCGAAGACGCGGGCGGAGGCGGCGTAGGCCTGCTCGAAGACCATCAGGTTCGCCATCTCCTCGTCGAGGTTGACGCCGCGCAGGCCGTCGGACTTGGACTCAAGGCTGCTCACCAGCTCTTCCCGCTCCGCAACCTGCGCCTCGTGGCTGCTGGTCATGGCGGCGGTGTCGCCGAGCAGGGTTGTCGCGTAGCCGGTCAACGTCGTCTCGATGGCGCCGAGGCGGCCGGCCACCGGGAAGCGGACCTGCTGGTCGAAGGCGTCGGCCAGGGCGTGCACGGTGGTGTCGTCGGCAATGCCGGTGCGGTAGGCGCCGGCGGCGCCGCGGCTCGGATCCCATTGCACCACCCCGCGGGAGACGAGGCTGGGCGAGGCGAGGATGTCGGCGCGGACCGCGATCCGCCCGGCGAGCCCGGTCCTGGCCGGACCGATGGCGAGGTCGTCCAGCAGCCGGTCGCCGCCGCCGAGGTTCTGGCTGACGGTGAAGGCCGAGCCGTCCGCCGAGGCGAGGCTGAGGCGCACGCCGCCGCCGTCCGTCACCAGCCGCGCCTGCAGGCCGGTCGCCGCGCCGATCTTCTCGGCGACGGTCGCGAGATCGTCGCCGGCGGCGATGGCGACGCTGCCCAGCGCCCCTGACGCATTGCGGAAGGTGAGGGTGGCGGCGGTGGCGGCGAAGTCGCCGGCCATGACCGCGGAGGCCTGCGCCGCGGTCGGCGCCTTGTCCACGAACAGGTCGTTGAGGCCGAAGAAGGCGGAGAAGCCGGAGGCGGTCTCGTCGGCCTGGCCGTCGGCGTCGGCATCGAAGGCGATGGTGGCGTCGGTCCGGGCGCTCCCCGCTGCGGCTTGCGCCTCGTCGCGGATGCCGAGGCCGAGGCCGGCGCCGGTGATGCGGATCTGCAAAGCCCCATCCACCAAGCCGGCGCTGCCGTCGCCGCCCAGCCAGCCGTCGATGGCGGCGGTCACCGCCGAGACGGTGGCCTCGGCGCCGCCGATCAGGGCGCGGACCGAGGTCGAGCGCACCTGGTTGCCGGCCGTGTCGAACAGCACCAGGCGGGTGTCCTCGGCGCCGGCGAAGCCGATGGTCTGCTGCGCCGGTTCGGTGAAGCGGCGGCTGCCGTCCAGGCGGGTGAGCCCCGGGTAGGCGAGGCCGGCGTTGTGCACCTGGTTCAGCCGGGTCTTGATCTCGCCGGCCAGGGTGTCGATCGCGGTCTGCAGGTCGGGGAGGACCTTGTCGCGCATTTCGATCAGCCCGGCGAGGCGGCCGCCGCGGATGTCGGCGGTGATGTCCTGGGCGGTGGCGCCGGTGCCGACGGTGATGGCGGCGAAGTTGCCGGCGGCGTAGCTGGAGACGGCATCGACGACGGCGACGCCGGGATGGCGGACCGGGACCGCGCCGCCGTCGACCAGCGCCCGGCCGCTGGCGGTGAAGACGGCGATGTCGCCGCCGCCGCGGCTGAAGATGCGGACGTCGATCAGCCCGGAGAGTTGGTCCAGGGCGCGGTCGCGCTGGTCTTCGACGTCGGCGGTGCCGCGGCCGACGGCAGTGTCGCGGACGATGGTCTCGTTGAGCGAGGCGATCCGCCCGACCAGGGTGTTGATCTCGTCGACGCCCTGGACCAGCCCGGCGTCGGCGTCGGCGCGCAGGCTCTGGATCGTCCCGGAGGCGTGGCGCAGGTTCAGCGCCAAGTCGTCGGCGCGGCGAACCACCTCGCGCTGCTCGATGCTGTCGTGGGGGGCGAGCGCCAGCGCGCTGAGGGCGTTCTGCAGCTCGGCCAGGTCGTGGCTCAGCGAGGTGTTGGCCTCGGGGCTGCCGAACAGGTCGGAGATGCGGGCGAACAGCTCCGACTGGGCGCTCAGCGCGCCGAGCCCGCCGCGCTCCAGGCGGAGGGACTTGAGCAGGCCCTCGTCGATGGTGCGCATCAACGGGCCCAGCTCGACGCCGGCGCCGGCGCCGCTGAGCACCCGGCTCTCGAAGCGCGCGACCTTGCGCGAGAACCCGGGGGTGCTGACGTTGGCGACGTTGTTCGCGACCGTATCCAGCGCCCGCTGGTTGGCGACCAGCCCGCTCGCGGCGGTCCTCAGGGCGTAGCTCAGATCGGCGGCCATAACCTTGGTCCTTCGTCTCTCTTTTAGAGCGCGCGGTTGACGGAGAGCGCCGGCGGCGGCCCGGCGCGGCGGGCGTGCGCGGTGTCGCTGCGGCCGTCGCAGGCATAGCCTTCGCCGCCCGGGGCCTGGCTTTGGACGGCCATGGCGATGCTTTCCACCAGCCGCTGGTTGGCGGCGATGGCGACTCGCAGCCGGCGCTGGTTCTCCTCGGCGAGGCCGTCGAGCCGTGACCTCAGCGCGGTGAAGGCGTCGTCGGCAACCGCGGCGCCGGCGCCCTTGGCGTCGTCGCTGTCGAGCCAGCGTTCGCAGGCGAGCAGCGCCGCCTGCTTCTCCTCCAGCAGCCGGCGCATCCGGGTGGTGTCGCGGGCCTTCAGCGCCTCGTTCTCGCTGGCCAGCACGTCGGCCAGGCTCTCCAGCCGCTCGACCATTGCGAGGGTCTCAGCGGGTGTCTCGTTCGCTGTGCTCATGGCGGTTTCCTCTCCACCGAGGTGGTTGCTGCCGTTGCCGGCTGGCGCTCCGCGATGGGCGCCGCGCCGGCCTGTTCCTGAAGGTCGATGAGGCCGCGGACCACGGCGTCGGCGATGCCGATGCCGCCGGCCTTGGCGATGGCCTTGCCGTATTCGTCGATGAGCAGCGAGCGCCACATGTCCTCGGCCATGCCGCCGCCGAAGGGTGCCTCGCTGCTCAAGCCCTCGAACATTGGCTCCAGCGCCCGGGCGAGGTAGAAGGCCTCGAAGTCCCGCGCGGCCTCCCGCAACTGGTCCGGGCTCATGGAGGCGTCCGGCGCCCGCGGCTTCCTGTGCGCCGTCGCCGTCGCCGCCTGGATGCCGGCGGGGGAGATGAGCGCGGCCTCGGCCATCACATCACCTCGATCTCGGCCTGCAACGCGCCGGCGGCCTTGATCGCCTGGAGGATCGCGATCAGGTCGCGCGGGCCGATGCCCAGCGCGTTCAGCCCGTCCACCAGCTCCTGCAGGGTGACCCCGGCGCCGACGATGCCGAGCTTCTGGGCGCCGCCGCTCTCGTCGACCTGGATGTCGGTCCTGGGCACGACCACGGTGGTGCCGTCGGCGAACGGGTTCGGCTGCGACACCTGCGGCGTCTCGGTGATGCGGATGGTGAGATTTCCCTGAGCGATGGCGACGGTGCTGACCCGGACGTTTTCGCCCATGACGATGATCCCCGACTGCTCGTCGACGAGAACCCGCGCCGGCTGGTCCGGCTCGATCTGCAACTGCTCGATGTCGGTGAGCAGGTTGACGACGTTGCGCCGGTAGCGGCCGGGCACCTTCAGGTCCACCGTCGAGGGGTCGCTGGGGCGGGCCGAGCGCTCGCGGAGGTAGGTGTTGATCGCCTGGGCGATGCGCCTTGCGGTGGTGAAGTCGGGGTTGCGCAGGCTGATCTGCACGGAGTCCATGTTGGCCATGGCGAAGGCCACCTCGCGCTCGACGATGCCGCCGGCGGCAATCCGCCCGGAGGTCGGAACGCCCTTGGTCACGCTCGCCGCAGCACCCTCGGCGGAGAAGCCGCCGACCGCGACCTGGCCCTGGGCCACGGCATACACCTCGCCGTCGGCGCCGAGCAGCGGGGTGACCAGCAGCGTGCCGCCGAGCAGGCTCGAGGCGTCGCCGAGCGCCGAGACGGTAACGTCGATCCTTGCCCCCTGGCGGGCGAACGGGGGGAGCACGGCGGTGACCATGACCGCGGCGACGTTTTTCGAGCGCAGGCCGTCGTCGGTGGGCTTGACCCCGAGCCGGTTCAGCATCGACTGCAGGCTCTGCTTGGTGAAGCCGCCGTCCTTGATGGTGTCGCCGGTCTTGTTCAGGCCGACCACCAGGCCGTAACCGACGAGCTGGTTGTCGCGCACGCCCTCGAAGTCGACCAGGTCCTTGATCCGGGACGCGGCATGGGCGGCGCCGGCGAGACCGCAGGCCAGCAACGCCACGGAAAGGAGCGCGGCGAGCAGCCGGCCGAAGCCGCCGCCGGTGCAGCGAACCGGTGTCGTGCGGGTCCGGGCCCGTCTAGATGCCATCGCCGGTGAGTCCTCAAGCTCGCTCATGCCTTCTCGCATCGGTTGTTGGCAAGCGCCGTGCCAGTCGCGATGCTAGAAGAACCCCATGCGGGTTAAGGGGCGGTGAAGGCGGAAAGCCTGGGCCGGAGGCCGCGGAGGCGGCAAGATCGGCCTGCGGTGGGCAAAGGCTGCCGGGCGTGCCGCAGAGCCAACGGATGCATCTGGACTAGGAGAAGACCCAGCGAATGCAACCGTTGCGGAACACCCGCCAGGAGCGCATGATCTCGAAAAGCCACGGGGACGCTCCGGAAGATATTGCGCATCCAGGGGGATGTGTGATGACGCGATATCGGGCTCTACCCAATTGGGTTGTCTTGGAGGCCGGCGCGGCCGAGCCGTTGTACCGGCAGATCTACCGGCGCATCGAAAGCGCGATCTTCGCGGGTGAACTGCCGGAAGGCGGCCCGCTACCGTCCTCACGCGGCCTCGCCGAGCATCTCCGCGTCTCGCGCGTCACGGTCGTGAATGCCTACGACTGGCTCATCGCGGATGGTCTCGCCGTAACTCGACCGGGCTCCGGTATTCGGGTCGCTCGAGCGTCCGGGCTGGAGGCCGAGAAGGTTGCCCTTGGACGACACGACGACAATGTGATTTCGCCGCTGCGCGGCTGCGATGATGCTCCGAACAGGCATCCATGCAGGCCTCCGCTCGCGTTCCATCCGGACATGCCGGCTCTCGACCATTTCCCCCGCCAGATCTGGTCGCGCCTGCTGAAGCGGTGTGCCATCAACGTGGACTGCGGCACGGGCGATGACCGCAACGCCGGCGGGTTCTTGCCGTTACGGCGGATGATCGCCCGTTACGTGTTCGCCTCCCGCGGCGTCCCCTGCAGCGCCGGCCAAGTCATCGTCGTCGGCTCGGTGCGGGCGGCGACGCGTATCGCCGTCAATGTTCTCGCCTCCCCGGGCGACACCGTTGCCTTGGAGGATCCCGGCTACCATTGCAGCCGCAACGCGCTGGGGCCCCTGCCGCTGACACTTGAGCATGTGCCGGTCGACGAACGAGGCGTGCGGGTCGATGAAGCGCTCCGGCGGGTCCCCCACGCCCGCGTCTTCTGCGTCACGCCATGCCAGCAGTGGCCCACCGGCGTCACCCTTGCGCCGGATCGGCGAGAGGCGTTGTTGGGCTGGAGCCACCAGTCGGGCGGCTGGATCGTCGAGGACGACGGGGGAAGCGCCGTCCAATACGAACAGCCGGTACCCCCGCCGCTGAAGGCGCATCCTCACGGCGAGCGCGTGATCTTCATCGGCGGCTTCTCTCGCACCTTGGGTCCTTCGATCGGCTGCGCCTACCTCGTCGTTCCCGCCGATCTCGAACGGGAGTTCGTCGAAGAGGCAGCGGCCTGCGGCTCCGAGCCCTCAGTGTATGTTCAGGCGGCCTTGTCGGACCTGATGGCCGAGGGACACTTCACCCGCCACGTCCAGAAGCTGCGGACCGTCCTCCGCTCGCGGCGAGACATCCTCTGCCAAGCTTTGGCGGAGGCGGATGAGAGGCACGTTTCGATCCGCCCTCCCGCTGGCGGGCTCCAGATCGTGGCGGACCTGCGGCCACCCCTTCGCGCCGAGGACCTTTGCCAAGAGGCGGCGAGACGCAACCTCACCGTCCGGCCTCTTTCGGTCCACTGCCTTCATCGGCCGGCTCCGAATGCGGTGCTGTTGGGCTTCGGTAGCGTTGCCGAGGCAGACATCGCGCCAGCGGTCGGCCGCCTCCTGCAGGCAATCCGCGCGGTCGGCTGATCTGGTCTGCAAAGATCACCCGCTTGTGGATCTAGGGGCGTCGCGCGCCGGCGGATACCGTTATTCAAACGCGATGCGTCCGTCGATGGCAAACGGTGCGGACGAGTAGCACCAGACGGGGCGCGCGTAACCGGCTATTCAACTTTTGATATCTTCGTCTTGCCGGTAACGACGCAGCCCGGAAATCCAGAATGGCGAGGCGAAGTCGCTTGAGGCTGCCTTTTCAGGTATAGGGTAAAGAGGTATTGCAACATGAACAGTTTCCTACGCCGCACGCGTGCGCTTCGGGTCCGCCAGGAAGCAGCTCTTCTGGCCCACGATCGACCGCATCCAGATCAAATCAGCAACTCCGACGAGAACAAATACCGGAACTTCATAGGCAACTACCATAAGGGCCTGCGGCATGATCCGGGCACCGGTGAAGTGCTCCGCCAAGATTATGTAGCACTCCTGGCCGCGCTCAATAGCGGCTCCCACGAGAGTTTCGAGAGCCTGCCGGAAACGGGGGTTCAGCTGCTGCGGCCGTTGGTCAATCCACAGGCCGGGCTCGCCTACGACCTGGAAGGCCCGGACGCCGGTGCGGTCACCATGCCCCCGGCGCCCGCGGTTGATAGCGCGCAAACGGCCGGCGAGGCGGTGGAGCTGTACTGGATGGCGCTGCTGCGCGACGTCAAGTTCCGCGATTATGCGACCAACGCCGACGTTGCGACAGCCGCTGCCGAGCTCGGCGGGCTCACCGACTTCCGTGGGCCGCGCCAGGGCGGGAACGTGACGGCGCAGACGCTGTTTCGCGGCAGCACGCCCGGCGACATCGTTGGACCTTACGTCTCCCAATTTCTGCTGCTGGACATCCCCTATGGCACCCTGACCGTCAACCAGCGCCAGTTCCGCGCCAAGGCCGGCGTCGATTACATGACCACCTGGGGCGACTGGCTCGAGGTGCAGAACGGAGAGGGCCAAGGGACCGCAGGCGCCGACGAGTTCGAGCCCGACGCCCAGTACATCAGCACGGGTCGCGACCTGGCCACCTACGTGCACTTCGACGCGCTGTACGAAGCCTATCTCAACGCCTGCCTGATTCTCCTCAGCACAGGCGCGCCATTCGACGCCGGCATTCCCTACGGCAGCGGTGGCCGGCAGACCGGTTTCGGGACATTCGGCGGCCCGCACATCCTCTCCCTGGTCACCTACCAGATTCACACATCATGCGGGGAGGCCTGAGGGCAGTGTGTCGTGAGGAGGTCGGCGCCTCGTTTTCTGGCTTGGAATTCGAGCCAACCGGCCAGCATGACGACGGGGCCGGGCTTGCCGT
>JAXMOZ010000021.1:0-42573 GCA_034382075.1 Rhodospirillales bacterium | reverse complement strand
GGCCGGCGACGCCACCGCCATCCGCTATGGCCTGATCGCGCTGGCGCTTCTCGCCGCGGTCGCTTTCCTGCCTCGGCTTGTTCGCCGGATACGCGCCGCAGGACCGGGAAAGCCGGCGGCGAACCGCAGATCGGTGGCTGAGTCATGAGTGACCGCAGCAGCACGGCATCCTGGTTTCCCCGCGCCGCGACGGCTTTGGCGGTCCTTTCCTGTTATGGCACCACGGTGCTGATTGGGCTGCTGTCGCTGCTTGGCGTCACGCTGGCAATCGACGAGGGCGTCTGGGCCGCTGCGATCGCCGTATTCGCGGCGCTGGCCACCATTGCCGTCGCCATGTCTTATCGACGGCACCGCGTCGTTGGACCAACGGTGGTCGCCGCACTGGGTCTCGGGCTCATTCTCTGGGTCATGCTCGGCTCGTACAGTCGCGTCATCGAGCTTGTTGGATTCGTCCTGCTGATAACCGCCGCACTGTGGGACTGGCGCGCTGCCGCGAGGCGCGGCGGCGCGGCGGATGGAATCTCGTGGATCGAGGCACGCGCTCTTGCAGATCGCGTCAAGCGCGAGCCGGCGCCGGTCATCGTCGATGTGCGCGGACCGGACGAGTTTCACGGTCCGCTCGGCCATGTCGCCAACGCGTTGAACCTTCCGGTCGGCGAGCTTCCGCAACGCTTGATGGAGATCAATGCGCTCAAGGACAAGCCGATCATTCTGGTATGCCGCACCGACAAGCGCTCGGCCACCGCAGCGGCGCTGCTCCGCGGTTCCGGCTTCCATGATGTCCACGTATTGCGCGGTGGCATGGAGCAGTGGAATGAGAACGGCCTGTCGGTCGAGCGCCGGACCGCCCCCGGACAGACGTGAAGGCCGGCTGGATGTCACGCACTTGGGCGACAGCGCGTCGTCGCTGATGCCGGCGCCGCGCTACAGGGGCAACGCGGCTCAATGATGGAGTAAGCAAATGGTGAGGGTTTCGAATTCGATGGTCGCCGCAGCAGGGGCAGCCATTGCCCTTGTGCCGACCTGGGTGTGGGCGCAGGGGCCGTCTGACCCCGAGAGGTATGGCTACGGCCCGCACATGATGGGATGGGGCGGAGGGTGGTACGGGATGATATTCGGTCCGCTGTTCATGATCCTCGTGCTCGCCGTGGTGATCGCGGTCGTGGTCCTTCTCGTCCGCTGGCTCGGCGGCCCGTGGCACGGAACGGCATCGCATCAATTGCCACCGGGCCGCGCCCCGCTCGACATCCTCAAGGAGCGTTTCGCGCGCGGTGAGATCGACAAGGAGGAGTTCGAGGAGCGCCGCCGCGTGCTCGGCGACTGAACCCGTCCGGCCTGAACCAGAGATGATGCCATGAAAACCTTATTCATCCTCAACGACCCGCCCTATGGCAGCGAGCGCTGCTACAACGCCCTGCGTCTAGCGAGCGCCTTGCTCAAGAAGGACCCGGAGGCTGAGATCACGGTTTTCCTGATGGCGGACGCTGTCGTCGCGGCGAAGGCCGGCCAGAAGACGCCGGACGGCTACTACAACGTCGAGCGCATGCTGAAGCGCGTGCTCGTCGGCAAGGGCCAGGTCCTGCTGTGCGGCACCTGTATGGATGCGCGTGGCCTGGCCGACACCGAGATGATGGCGGGGGCACGGCGCAGCACCATGGACGAGCTCGCCGCCGCCACGGTCGAGGCCGACAAGGTGCTGGTGTTCTAGGATGAGCAAGCCGGCGAGCCAGATACGAGGGCGCGCTGCGGACAGGAAATGAGCAGGCGCGAGCAACACGGATCGGGGGCGAACGCGGCGGCCGACGGCAGGGTGCTCGATGATGCGCTGTTGTCGCGTGGGTCCCGGCAGCAAACCACGGCTGGAATAAATCGCGCGAAGATTCTCATTGGGGTCGCGGTCGTCGCCACGCTATTGGGTGCCTATGGGACTTTGTCATGGACCGGCGCGCTAACGACGATCACGGACGGACCGACCCTCGAGCGATATGTGGTCCAACTGGGAATCCTTGGACCGCTGGCGGTCATTGGCCTCTTAGCCACGGCGATTGTCATGAACCCGATCCCCAGCGCACCGATCGCCCTGGCTGCGGGCGCCGCCTACGGCCATCTCTGGGGAACAATGTACGTCGTGATCGGAGCGGAGGTCGGCGCGCTCATCGCCTTCGCCATTGCCAGGCTGGTCGGCTACGAGGTGCTGCACAGGTGGCTTGGCAAGCGCTTGTCGCTCGGGGCCTTGGCATCGCAGAACGCACTGATGGCAGCCGTATTCGCAAGTCGGCTACTCCCGTTCATCTCGTTCGATCTCGTAAGTTACGCGGCCGGCCTCACGCCTTTGGCGCCCTGGCGCTTCGCCGTGGCGACACTGGCCGGGATCGTGCCGGCGAGCTTCCTGCTGGCGCATTTTGGCGGCGAGATGGCGTCTGCGGACGCCCGTCGGATAACGCTGGCCGTCCTGGCGCTTGGCGCCGTCACCCTCTTGCCGATTGCCGGCAAGGTACTCCTGGACCGATACCGCAAGAAACCGGCCGGTCGGAGTTCCGAATCGTGAGCCGAGCGAAGCATTCAGTTATTCGAAGGATCATTGGGATCGGCGAGGCAGTGACAATGGCGCCAATTTACCTCGACCACAATGCCAGCACGCCGACCGATCCGGCGGTGGCAGCAGCCATGCGGCCGTTTCTGGACGAGGCTTTCGGCAATCCCTCGAGCGGCCATTGGGCGAGCGCGCCCGCGAAGGCCGCACTCGAGAAGGCCCGCGGTCAGGTTGCGGCGTTGCTCGGGGCGGCCGCGGACGAGATCGTCTTCACGAGCGGCGGCAGCGAGGCCAACAACCTCGCGCTCAAGGGCACGTTCTTCGCCCTGAAGGACAAGGGCGAGCACATCATCACGACGCAGGTCGAGCATCCCGCAATTATGGAGCCCTCCCGATTTCTGGAGCGACTCGGCGCCACGGTCACCTATCTGCCGGTCGATCGCACTGGCCGGGTCGATCCCGACGATGTGCGCCGCGCCATCACGCCGCGCACCATCCTGATCAGCGTGATGCACGCCAACAACGAGGTCGGCACGATCCAGCCGATCGCGGAGATCGGCGCCATTGCGCGAGAGCACGGGATCCGGTTCCACACCGACGCGGCGCAGTCGGTCGGCAAGATCCCGACGAACGTGGACGCGCTCGGCGTCGACCTGCTCACGATCGCCGGCCACAAGCTCTACGCACCCAAGGGCGTAGGCGCTCTCTATGTCCGCCGGGGCGTCGAACTCGAACCGCTGATCCACGGCGCGGGGCATGAGCATGGCCGGCGCGCCGGCACCGAAAGCGCGCTGCTCGCCGTCGGTCTCGGCACCGCCTGCGCATTGGTGCAGGATTTGGAGCCGATGGCGCGCGTCCGCGCCCTGCGCGAACGCTTCTGGCAGGCGCTGCAGCAGCGCCTGGGTGATCGCGTCGTGCTGAACGGCCATCCGCGGCACCGCCTTCCAAATACGCTCAACATTTCCTTCGTTGGCCACGTCGGCGCCGAAATCCTCCAGCGGCTCGATGGCGTCGCCGCGTCAACCGGATCGGCCTGCCATGCGGGCCGGATCGAGCTTTCGCCCGTGCTGAAGGCCATGGGCGTGCCACCCGAGATCGGCATGGGCGCGGTGAGGTTCAGCCTGGGCCGCGGGACAACGAGGGAGGAGATCGATGCCGTGGTGGACGCGCTATCCAACATGGACTTGACCAGTGCGGAAGAGGTTCGGCTTGGATGAGCGCTCCGGCAGCAATGGCAGCCTCGCAGAACTGCCATCCGCGTACGACAGATGGCGAGGCAGCACGCTTGGGCGCATCACCGATGAGATCGAACAGAACCTGATCCTCGACCTGGTCGGAGACCTCAGCGGACGGACTGTCCTCGATGTCGGCTGCGGCGATGGCGAGCTTGCCGTCGAGTTGTGCAAGCGCGGAGCGAAGGTCACCGGAATCGACGTATCGGCGCGGATGATCGAGTCCGCCCGCGAACGAGCGCAGCAACACGGCGCTGATGTCACCTTCAAGGTTGCGACCGCCCAGGATTTGCCGTTCGCGCCGGACGCATTTGATGTTGTCGTCGCGGTCACTGTGCTCTGTTTCGTGGAGGACGCGGCTCCAGTCCTGCGAGAGACAGCCCGGGTCCTTCGCCCGGGCGGCCGTCTGGTCATCGGCGAACTTGGTAGATGGAACACATGGGCCGCCGCGCGGCGCATCCGCGGCTGGCTCGGCAATCCGTTATGGCGCCAGGCACGCTTCCGGACGGCCGATGAGCTCCGACATGTTGCGGATGGAGCGGGATTTCTCGTCGAGGCGCTGCAAGGCGCCATTTACTATCCGTCCTGTGGTCTTGCCGCACGGCTGTTCGGGCCGGTGGACCGCCACTTCGGCCGCTTGACCACCTTCGACGCCGCTTTCCTGGCGCTCGCTGCCACCAAGCCGGTGAAATGACAAAAACACGGATAGGAGAGCGATATCGATGACGGAGCACGACGAGGCACCGCCCATCCTTACTGACAAGCATTACGGCTCCACATCGGCCTTCACGCCCGAGAGCCTCCTGCGCGAGGCACGGCGTCAGAAGTCAGTCGCGGCCGAGCCGGTGCCGGAAATCTGCCTGCTCGACCCGGATGGTGACATCGTCCGCCAACTCCAGGCGGAAGGGCGCCTGCGTCGCCATAAAGGCTGGGTCTGCTACCATACCGATCTCTATGTCTTTGAAGAAAGCGACCTGACGATCGGTGTGGTCGGCTGCGCTGTGGGCGCGTCGTTTGCCGTCCTGGTCGCGGAAGAACTCTTTGCCTCCGGGTGTCGCCTTCTCATCAGCGTCACATCGTCCGGTCAGATTACGCCCGTGCAGGCACCGCCGTATTTCATTCTGATCGACCGCGCGCTGCGGGATGAAGGCACGAGCTACCACTACCTGCCGCCGTCGCCCTACAGCGAGGCGCCCGAGGCGCTGCTGAACATCCTGGACGGTGCCTTCAGCGACCTGCATGTGCCCGTCCTGCGGGGCTCGACCTGGACAACAGACGCACCGTTTCGCGAGACCGCACACGCCATCGACGCCATGCGCCGGCGCGGCCTGCTCGCCGTCGAGATGGAAGCAGCCGCGCTCTACGCTTTCGCGCGAGCGCGCGGCAAGCGGGTTGTTTGCTTCGCGCATGTCACGAACCAGATGGGGCAGATTGAGGGAGACTTCGAAAAGGGCCATGCGGACGGCGCGACCGATGCGCTGGCGATCGTGACTAGGGCAGCTCGCCGGCTGGACGGAGGAAGCTTCGCCACTCCGTGATGCAGCGCATGGCAGACACGATCATCAGGTGTGTTCCTCGTGAAGCCGCATGCACTCGCCTTGGCGATATCCATTGGGTCATGTTGCCATAGCATCGGCGCTCATAGTGCTCAGCGGTTCGATCCTCGATATTTCCGAACGTGCTGGCATTTCCACGCGAGCATCGGCATGGCCGCAATTCTCGCCCGTATCTCGGGCGCCACGTCGAGCAGATCAGGGTTGATCTCGCCGCGATCCAGGACGCTATCGAGGAACTCCCGCTCGTTCACTGATAGATCGAACAGGAAAGCGAACCGGTCCCGGCAGAGCGCGACGGTTTCCTCGATCCACGCATTGACGTCTTCTTTGCCGACAAAGCGATCGCGCGGCAGACAGATCGCGAGCTTCTGACGGAGTTCGCGCGGGTCGCCTTTGATGGCGTCGACCGACATGGTCCGCCAATCGCGCCGACCGCTGGCGCCGATGGCCAGAACGGCGGCTTTGATCCGGCTCCAGTCGAGCCCGTCGATCGACAGAATACGGCGGGCATCGAAGAGATCGCGCGCCGCATGCCGGTCGATGAGCGCAACGAGCTTGCCGGCGACGATCTCGTGAAGGTCAAGGACAAGAACGTCGCTCGCCTGCACTTCGCCGAGGGGACGTGACTCCATGCGGGCCGCGCCAAACAGGGGCTGGCGCGCCATGTAGTTCACGTCGAGCTCCAGTGTGGCGTCGCCGCCAAGCGCGGACGAGTAGCGCGACAGCCACTTGCCACCGGCATGCTCGTCGGGCTGGCGGCGGACGGCGTAGCCCTGGGACGTGAGGAGACGATTAAGCGCGGCGTCGACGGTTGGGCGTTCGGCTTCCATCTCGGCCCGGTCGAGCGCACCGATATAGTTCAGGTCGATATCGACCGAGAGCCGGTCGAGGCCGAGGTGGAAGACATTGAGCGCCGTTCCGCCCTTGAGGACGAGGCGCTCCGACAGGTCCGGATCGCGGGCGATCTCCTGCAGCAAGTCCAGGAGCCGCAGCACCTTTTCGAGCGTACCGAGCTGGTGCCCGGTCTCATCGGCGAGGCGCTGCAGCGTTTGGGCGGAGGGCGCCGCCATTCACAGCCCCTCGAAGCGGCGTTCGACGACGTCGATGGGGAGGATGACATTCCAGCCCTTGGCTGTCTTCCCCTCGCCCGATTTGGTGCCAAGAGCATATCGCGCCTGAGACGGCATCATCGTGCGGAGTTCTTCGAGCGCACGGTCAGGCACACCCAGCCGTTTCTGCTCGCGCTCCAGCCACGAGCCCAGCGCGCCGGCGGCCGTGGCGTTGCCGAGCGCGCGCGCGTACCGGACCAGCGCCGCGGCGTCGACGCGTGCGACCAGGTCCAGCGAGTTGAAGAGCTCCTCCGCGCCGCCGGCCAGGTCATAGCGGTCGAACAGATCCGCGATCGTCCGCTCGATCGTCGTCACACTGACCTCCAGCCCTAAGCGGTCGACTACCGTGACGCCGTCAGTTAATGCCCCATTGCGTTGGGCGAAGCCGCGCGGCGGCTTGACGAACCGGCAGGTCAAGCCGACTGCCTCGAAGACGCCGGGCTCGCCGCGCGCGATCACCTGCACCTCATGGCCCTCGGAGTAGGCGCAGCCGTGCAACTCGAGGGCCGAGTGATAGGCGATCACGCCGCCACAGCGCAGACGGGAGGCGGCCAGGAAGCGGTCGACGGACCATTTCCCGGCGTCGGCATGCTTGGGCACGGAGGCGAAGACGCCCCGCGCGATACGCCGGATGTTGCCCGCTTGAAGATGCTGGGCGAGCATCGCCGTGACGACCTTGTCTTGAGGGCGGCGGCCGACAGCCGCGGCGTATTCGGCGCGGCTGAAGACCGGGTGAGCGCTGAAGAAGGGCGCGGATATGAGCCGGGACATGGCGGTTTCGGGCTTCACTTTGACAAAATCGTCCATAGCCATATATGAGATATGGCTTCGTCCGTCAATAGTGAAGTAGCAATCCAAACCAGTCCACTACCCCAGAATGGCTCCAAACCATATATGAAATATGGCTTTCTCCGATCTCATCGTAGAGCGCCTACTTGGTGGCCCCCTCCGCCTTCCGCCGGTTCCAGACGAGCTGCGCCTCGTTCCCGTCCTCGGACTGGAACAGGGCGGCGCTGATGGGTTCCGGCAGGCTGGGGTCGTCGAGGCGGACGCGAAAGTAGTCCTTCGGACTGTCGCCGCCGGAGCGCGCCGCCCAGGCGTCGCCGACGCGGGACTGGCCGACGAACACGCGGAACACCGGTGCGTTCTCGTTGTCGCGGTTGTCGTTCGGAACCAGCCGTACCTTCGTGTTGATCGTCAGCGTGTGGATGGACCCGGTCCAGCCGCCGTCCTTGGCGGGCGTGAATGTGCCGATCACGGACATGGTCTTATTCCTCCTGGCTCGTGGTTGACGGGGGTTCGGATGGAGAGCGGCGGGCACGGCGGTGCCGCGCCGTCTCGACAGGCGCGTCGAGCGATACCGCCTTTCGCGCCTTGGCGAAGCCGCGGTCGCTTTCCAGGAACGCGCCAAGCATGAACGGGATCAGTTCGGCGACGGATTCGGCCTCGCCATAGGTCGCCCGGTAGATCACCGCGTAGTCGCGCAGTGCTTGGTTGAGGTCGGGACTCACCGTGATGGTGATCTTGACCGGCGTCCGGTCGGGCAGCTTGCCGAGCTTCAGTTCGGACATGGGCCTGCTCCTTTCATCCGCGATAGGGCCTGAGCACGAGGTCCTTGTGGACGATCACGCGTAGCGGCCAGCCGGGGCGGACGGTGATGGTCGGTTGGATGATGAGGTTCCGCTCGGTGAGGCGCTGGCCGGCCCGGCTGGCGTTCTGCTGGGTGGATTCCCTTAGTGCCCGGACCAGGTCGCTCTCCTCGCCCCCGAGGCTCAGCTCGGTGCCGACGCCGAGCAGCGTCGAGAGCACCACGCCCTTGATCAGCCGCCAGGTGTGGAAGTCCACTTCGTCCTCGAGCCCAGCGTAGCCGGCGGCATCGGTCGCGGGCAGATTGTCGATCTGAATGGAGGAGCCATCGGGCAGGACGATGCGCCGCCAGACCAGCAGCGCCCGGCTCTGGCCAAAGGCGATCACGCTGTCATAGCTGCCGATCAGGCGTGCGCCTTGCGGGATCAGCAGCGTGCGGCCGGTCACCGTGTCGTAGACGTTCTCGGTGACCTGGGCAACGACGAGGCCCGGCAGATCCGAGTTCAGGCCCGTGACGAGGCTGGCGGCGATGATGCTGCCCGCCATCACCTGATAGGGCGAGGCCGGCGTCTGGAGCGCGTGAGGATTGTAGATGCTCTTCTCGACGGGCTGGTTCAGGAAATCGAGCTTGCGCTGCTGGTTGTTCTGATCCCGCTCGGGATCGAGATTGAGTCGATTGGCGTCCGCTATCGGCGGGAGCTCGCCCGCCGTCGCGATGCCGGCGCCCTGCCCCGCGCTCGACGTGGCGGCTAGCGCGGGCCGGGTCGCGATCTGGAAGAACACGCCCGCTTCCCGTGCCTTCTGAGCCTGCTGGGCAAGACGCTGACGCTCGGCCAGGGCTGCCTGGTCGTCCATGCTGGCACCGGGGGCGATCCCGAGCTGCCGCTGGCGTTCCAGGATGGGCCCGCCGAGATCGCCCGGCAGCGGTGGACCGAGTTGCGGCGTGCCGGGACGGATCTGCCCATAGTCGCCGGGCAGACCGGCGAGACCCTCGGGCGTGGGTTTGCGCTCTGTGCTGTAGAGCTCCTGGCCTTGCTGGCCGATCCGCATCCCCGGTCCCTGGAGCGCCAGCCAGGTCACGCCGAGCACCCCGCCACAGGCGACCGCCGCGATGCCGATCAGGAGCTTGCGCTTGAAGCGAACGGTGCGGCGCGGTGTGGCCTTGAGGACGAGGGTCTCCGGGTCATGCTTGGGAGGCTCCGGGCGTGGGGGGGCGGTATCCGACATGTCGCCCTCCCTTAGCGGTCCGACCGCGATTGCGGTCCGGCGTCGGACGCGACGCTGGAAACGCTGTCGGTTCGGCTGATGCGAACGACCTGCTGCGGATCGGTCCCCAGGCGCAGCTCGGCGGCGGCGAACAGACGGTCGACGATGTAGTAGTTGCGCCGGACCCGGTAGTTGACGAGCTGGTTGTCGCCCGCAGGACCGACCACGAACAGCGGCGGCGCCTCGCCCTGGTCGATCCGTCCGGGGAACTCGATGAAGACCTTGGAGCCGTCGTCGAAGGCGCGCACCGGCCGCCAGGGCGGGCTGTCGCCGGAGATGGCGTAACGGAACCACAGGTTCTCCAGGGTGACGCCGCTGGCAATCGGCGTGGCGGCGTCGGCGTTCTCGTTCCGCCGCTGCAGCGCCAGAAGCTGGTCCTGCGGATAGGTCCAGGAGATCGCCGCCATCGCCGTGCTGTCGGTGCTCTCGAGCTGGAGATGGTAGGTGCGCCGGTCAGTGGCGATGACGAGGTTGGTGGCGAGACCCGGCGCGAAAGGCTTGACCAGCACATGGACGCGGCGCGTCTCGCCGGAGCCGCTGGTGGTGTCGCCGATCACCCAGCGCACCGTGTCGCCGGCGGATACGGCGGTCAGGGTCTCGCCCGGCTGAAGCGCGATGTCGCTGACCCGCTCGGGCGCAGCATACAAGCGGTAGAGCGCACCTTGCGTATAGGGATAGACCTGGACGGCATTGATATAGCCGTGAGTGCTGGGCTCCTGGAGCGCCGCCCTGTTGGCGGCGTCGACCTGCTCGGTCGGCGGCCGGTTGTCGGCCCGGCGTCGTGTCGATGGCGGCGGCAGGAGCTGCCCGGGCAGCGGCAAGGGCTCGGCGATGGTCACGACCTCGACCGGCGCGGGCGGCTCCGTCTCGATCACCGCTGCCTGGAAGTCCGCGCTGTCGTAGGCGATGGTCGGCGGCGGCGTCCGGCCGGCGCAGGCAGCCAGCGCCAGCGTCGACACGGAGGCGATCAGAATGGCGCGGATCTGACCGACAGGCATCGGGATCGCGCCGATCGATAAAGTGCGGGTCATTGGGGGATCCTCCCTTCGGGCGCGGTGGCGGGATCGAGTTCGCGCGACCAGGCGATGGCGTTGACGTAGAGGCCGAGCGGGTTCTTGCGGAGCACCTCGGCGCTGCGCGGCGGCTGGATGACGGTCGTGAGGATGGCGGTCCAGCGCTCGGTGCGGGCGAGACTTCCGCGCTCGTAGACCTGCTCGGTCCACTTCACCTGAAACGACGAGTCCGAGGCGCGCACCACGCTCGTCACCTGGACGGAGACACTGCGCGTGCCGATGGCGGCGAACGGGTCGTTGGCGCGCGCGTAGTCGTTGAGGAAGACCGCCGCCCGGTCGGTGGCGAAGTCGTAGGCGTCGAGCCAGTTCCGGCGCACCAGCACCGGATCGACCGATATCCCGCGCACGCCGGCGATGAAGCGGCCCAGATGCCACGCGATCTGGGCGTCGGTGGGCTGATAGTTCTGGATCGCCGGCGCGACGGCGCGGACCTCGCCCAGGCGGTCGACCTCGACCACATAGGGCGTGACGCGGCTCTGCATCGACTGCCAGGCCATGCCAACGGCGAGCCCCATGCTGAGAGCGAGGCTGCCGAAGGCCATGAGGCGCCAGTTCCTGGCTTGGACGCGCGCCGAGCCGATACGTTCGTCCCAGACCTGGGCCGCCTTCTGATAAGGCGTCACCGGCTCGGGCGTCTGGCCGTAGCGCTGGAGGGTGCGTTTGAACTTCATCGCGGATCAGTCCTCCTTGAGGTCGGGATTAGCCGCGCCGCCGGGACGGTCGCCGTCCCTGATCGCCTGCGTCGTGGCCTGGCGGTGGGCGCGCGCGGCCTGTTCGGCGCGCAGGCGTCTGGCCCAGTCGGGCGCGGCACCGCCGGATGGCGGTACGGGAGCGGAACGCGCCGACGCCGCTGAGACTGAACTGGCACCGCTCGGAGCGGCGCCGCCGGTGGCGCGCCACGCGGCGCTGCGGCCTCCTTGCACGCTTTCCTTCAGGGGTTCACCGGCGCGGCTTGCCATGGCGCGAACGCCTTGCGCGACGGCACCGCCGCCCGCCCGTGCCACTCCGCTCAGTCCCGCAGCCACACCGGCCATGCCGGTTGCGCCGGACGTCGCCTGACCGAGTCCATAAGCCGTGGATGCCGCGGCGCCGACCGATGTGCCGGCGCGGATCGCGGCCATGCCTCCCGATCCGGCTGCACCGAGGCCACGCATGCCGGCGATGGCGGCACCTCCCGTCAGCATCGCGGCGCCCGCGACCGCACCGGCGGTACCGATCGCGGCGCCGGCGCCAAGCTGCGGCGCGCCGGAGACGAGGCCGGAAGCGATGCCGGGGCCGAAGATGCCGAGACCGAACAGCGAGAGCGCCGCCAGCACTAGCGACATGGCGTGGCCGATGTTCGGCTCCTGTCCTTGGAGCGCGGTGATGAACTCGCCGAAGAAACTCGAGCCGATGCCGACGATGACCGCCAGCACCATCACCTTGACGCCGGACGACACGACATTGCCCAGCACGCGTTCGGCGAGGAACGAGGTCTTGTTCCAGAGCGCGAAGGGCACCAGCACGAAGCCGGCCAGCGTCGTCAGCTTGAACTCCAGGATGGTGATGAAGAGCTGCACCGCCAGGATGAAGAAGGCCAGGATCACGATGGCCCAGGCGATCAGCAGCACGATGATGGTCAGGAAGTTGTCGAAAAAGCTGGTGAAGCCCATCAGCTCGCCGACCTGGTGTAGCAGCGGCCAGGCGGCCTCGAACCCGGTGCCGGCGAGCCGGCCAGGCTTGAGCAGATCGGCGGCGGTCAGGCTGTTTGCGGTGGCCTGCAGGCCAAGCCCCGCGAAGGACCGGTAGACGATATCGGCCAGCATCGAGAAATTATTGAGGATGAGGGCGAAGACGCCGACGTAGAGGATCTTCTTGATCAGCCGGCCGAAGATGTTGGACTCGCCATCCATGGCCCAGAACAGGCCGGCCAGCGTGATGTCGATGGCGATGAGGATGGTAGTCAGGAAGGCGACGTCGCCGGTCAGCAGCCCGAACCCGCTATCGATGTAGCGGATGAAGCTCTCCATGAAGCGGTCGATGACGTTGAGGTCGCCCATCGCGTTTCTTCCTGACGCCCAGCCGCTAGCGCGGCGTGTAGGCGGTCCCCGAGCCGAGGAAGCGAGCGGTCGCCGCGCGGGCGGCTTCCTCCGCCTGCGCCTTGCGCGCCTGGTCCAGCGCTTCCGAGCGGTACTGCGCGGCCATCAGGTTCTGGATCTGGAGCTGCTGCTTGGTGGAAAGGGCGAGCAGCTGGTTGGTCGCCTGCTGCGCCTGCAGGCTCCCCACCGCGCCCTGCGAGGCCGTCACCAGTTCCGACAAGGTGGCGCCATCGGCCTGGACGTTCTCGACCACCTGCGCCTGTATCCGCATGGTCTGGTGGTACGCGCTCATCGAATTGCGCCAGCGGGTCCGGGCGTCGGCCACGAACTGATCGGTGGTCACGGCTGCGTCATATTGTTCGGGGAATTGCTGCCGGAAGGCAGCATCGGTGGCGCCGACCTCAAAGGCGATGCCCTGCGCCTGGATCATCAGCCCATCGATGCGCTGAAGCGCCCCGGTGATCTGGCCGAGCGACGAATAGTCGAGGCGCTGAAGGTTCTTCGCCATGTTCTGCAGCATGGTCGCTTCGTTCTGAAGCGATTGGATCTGGTTGTTGATCTGCTCCAGCGCGCGGGCGGCCTGCAGGATGTTCTGGGCAAAGTTCGAGGGGTCGAACACGGTGATGGCTGCGGCCGGACCCGCCGGAACCACCGCCATGCCGGCACCGAGCGAGGTTGCGACAGCCAGGGCCGCGAGCGTCTTGCGCATCATGATGATGTCTCCTGTTCAGGGTTGGGGAAGTCGTTGAGCAGGCCAGCGGCCCAATCGAGGCCGCACGCATCGAGGAAGCCGAGGGCGAAGCCTTCCGCACCCCTCTCGGCGAGGATCTGGTCGATGAGAGTCTGGGAGGCCGGGTCGGACGCGCCGCAGAGCGCGAGCGCGATGGGGCCAAGCCCGAGCTCGAAGAGCCGGTTGCCGCGCCGCGATTGCAGGTAGTAGTGGCGCTTCGGGGTGGCGCGGGCGATCAGCTCGACCTGCCGCTCGTTGAGGCCGAAGCGCTCGTAAGCGGCCCGCGCCTGCGGCTCGATCGCCCGGTCGTTGGGCAGGAAGATGCGCTGCGGGCAGCTCTCGACGATGGCCGGCGCGATGGCGCTATCGGCGATATCGGCGAGCGATTGGGTGGCGAAGACGACGCTGACGTTCTTCTTGCGCAGCACCTTCAGCCATTCGCGGATGCGCGCGGCGAAGACCGGATTGTCGAGATAGACCCAGGCCTCGTCGAGGATCAGCAGGGTCGGCCGGCTTTTCTCCGCTGTCTCCGACAGGCTGGCGAAGCGCTCCTCCAGCCGATGGAAGAGATAGGTCAGCACCGGCAGGACCACGCCGGCTTGCGACATCAGCTCCTCGGTCTCGAAGCACTGGACGTCCGCCAATGCGAGCCGGTTCTCGGCGGCGTCGAGCAGCCGGCCGAATGGGCCGTCCAGCGTGTAGGGCATGAGCGCGGCCTTGAGCGCGTTCGATTGCAGCAGCACCGAGAGGCCGGTGAGCGTGCGCTCCTCGATCGGCGCGGAAGCCAGACTGGTCAACGTCGACCAGACGGCCTCCTTCACCTCCGGGGTGACGACGACCTTCTCGTGCGCCAGCAGCGCGCCGATCCATTCGGCGGCCCAGCTTCGCTCGGCCGGATCGTCGATGCCGCGCAACGGCTGGAAGGCGAGCGAGCCGTCGGAGCCCAGCGCATGATGCTCGCCGCCCATGGCGAGCACGGCGGCGCGGGCGGAATACCCCTTGTCGAAAATATAGACCTGGGAGCCGGCATAGCGGCGGAACTGGAGTGCCAGCATCGCCAGCAGCACGGACTTGCCGGCACCGGTCGGCCCGACGATCAGCAAGTGGCCAACGTCGCCGACATGGGTGGAGAGCCGGAACGGCGTCGAGCCGCTGGTCTCGGCGTAGAGCAGCGGCGGGCCGTCCAGGTGGACGTTGCGCGCAGGGCCAGCCCAGACCGACGACAGCGGCACCAGATGGGCGAGATTCAGCGTGTGGACGAGCGGCTGGCGGACATTGGCGTAGACATGGCCCGGGAGGCTGCCCAGCCAGGCCTCCACCGCATTGACGCTTTCACGCAGGCAGGTGAAGCCCAGGCCGTTGACGATCCGCTCGACGGCGCGGACCTTCTCGTCCGCCTGATGCCGATCCGTGTCCGAAACCGTGATGGTCGTCGTGAGATAGCCGAAGGCGACATGGTCGCCGCCGAGCGCCTGGAGCGCCAGGTCCGCATCCATGACCTTGTTGTCGGCGTCGGAGTCGAGCAGCTGGACCGGTTCGTTGTGGATGACCTCGCGCAGCAGCACGGCAATCGACTTGCGCTTGTTGAACCACTGGCGCCGGATCCGGGTCAGCGCCTTGCCGGCCTCGGTCTTGTCGAGCGCGAGGAAGCGCGTCACCCAGCGATAGGCGAAGTCCTGATGGTTGAGCGCGTCGAGAAGCCCCGGCCGGGTCAGGCTCGGGAAGCCTAGGATGGTCAGCGTGCGGAGATGCTGGTCTCCGAGCATCGGCTCGATGCCACCGCTGAGCGGCGTGTCAACCAGGATGGCGTCGAGATAGAGCGGGGTCTCGGGGACGGCGACCGGATGGCGCCGCGTGGAAATCGTGCCGTGGAGATAGGTCAGGGTCTCGGCGTCGTCGAGCGCCCGCACCTCCGGCATGAAGCTGGACAAGAGGTCGAGCACGCGGTCAGTCTCGGCGATGAAGCCCGTGAGCTCCTGCCGCCAGTCCCGCCCCGTCTCGGGCGTGTCCCGCTCCATCAGCGCGCGTTCGGCCCTGGCGACCTGGTCGGCCGGCGGCAGGTAGAGCAGCGTCAGGTGATAGCGGCTCTCGAAGTGCCGGCCGCGCCGCCCATCGAAGGCGGCGCGGCGTTCCTCGTCGACCAGCCAGGAGGCCGGATCGGGGAAGCGTGCGTCGGGGTAGCCGAGCGCTTCGATCCGGTCGGCCTCGAAGAAGAGCGCCCACCCGGAGCCGAAGCGGCGCAGGACATTGTTCGCCCGCGCGCACGCGCCAACCAGCTCGGCTTCGGTGGCGCTTTCCAGGTCGGGACCGCGGAAGCGCAGGGTCCGCTGGAAGCTGCCGTCCTTGTTGAGGACGACGCCGGGCGCCACCAGCGCCGCCCAGGGAAGATGATCGGCCAGCCGGTCGGCGGTCTGCCGGTATTCGGCGACGTTCAACATGACCACCATCCCTTCTGGCGAAGATGGCGGGCGAGCACGGCGGCGAAGTCGGGATCGCGCTTGGTGGCGAACACCGCCAGCGTGTGACCGACGATCCACAGCACCAGGCCGGCGATCCATTGCTGCAGACCGAGCCCCATGGCGGCCGCCACGGTGCCATTGACGATGGCGATGGCGCGCGGCACGCCGCCGAGCAGGATCGGCTCGGTCAGCGCCCGGTGCAGCAGCGCCTCGAACCCCTCGATATGGTGGACGCCGTCCGGCATCAGACCAGCGCTCCGCCGCCGAAGCTGAAGAAGCTGAGGAAGAACGAGCTGGCCGCGAACGCGATGGTGAGGCCGAACACGATCTGGATCAGCCGCCGGAAGCCGCCGCTGGTCTCGCCGAAGGCGAGCGTCAGGCCGGTGATGATGATGATGATCACCGCAACGATCCTGGCGACCGGCCCCTGGACGGACAGCAGCACCTGCTCCAGCGGCTGCTCCCAGGGCATGCCCGAACCGGCGGCGTGCGCCGTCCCGCAAAGCAGCAGCGTGACGACCGCGGCGCCGGCAAGCGATCGCAGGAAACACTTTGTCGAAACGTGGGGAGCCGGAAGGGAAGTGGACGGACACATGGTAGTCGCTCCTTGTCGACGGTCAAAGGGCGGTGGGGGCATGAAGCCGATGGGGTGCGAAGTCGGTGACGGCGTAATCGCCGTCGGCATCGAGGCCGGCGACCTCGGCGATCGTCTCGATGCGGCGGCCCGTGCCACGGCCCTGGATGAAGACGACGAGATCGATCGCCTCGGCGATCAGCCGCCGGGGGACAGTGACGACACTTTCCTGCACGAGCTGCTCGAGCCGGTAGAGGGCGGACCGCGCGGAGTTGGCGTGAACGGTGGCGATGCCGCCGGGATGACCGGTGTTCCAGGCCTTGAGCATGTCGAGGGCCTCGGCGCCGCGGACCTCGCCGACGATGATCCGGTCCGGTCGCAGCCGCAGGGTGGAACGGACCAGATCCGCCATGGAGACGACGCCCGGCCGTGTGCGCAGCGCCACAGAATCGGGTGCTGCGCATTGCAGCTCGCGGGTGTCCTCGATCAGGATCACCCGCTCCTCGAGCTCCGCGATCTCGGCCAGGAGCGCATTGGCGAGCGTCGTCTTGCCCGAGCTGGTGCCGCCCGCGATCAGCAGGTTGCGCCGGTCCCGGACGGCCTTGCGCAGCGCGTCGGCCTGGACCGGCATGACGATGCGGTCGGCGACATAGTCGTCGAGTCTGTAGATCTTCGCCGCCGGCTTGCGGATGGCGAAGCACGGCGCCGTCGCCACCGGCGGCAGCAAGCCTTCGAAGCGTTCGCCGGCCAGGCCGTCGTCGCGCGGCGGCAGCTCGGCGCTGACCACCGGGTTGCCGGCGTGGGCCTCGGCGCGGACGTGGCTCGCGACCAGGCGGATGATCCGCTCGACCTCAGCCGGCGCCAGCCGGGCGCCCGTTTCGATCCGGCCCTGGCCGAGCCGGTCGAGCCGCAGCACGCCGTCGGGATTGACCATCACCTCGATGACCGCGGGATCGGCGAGTGCGGCGGCGATCACCGGTCCCATGGCGGTGCGCAGCATGGCGCGCCGGCGCTCTTGAGCTTGCAGATTGGCCTGGGCCTCGGGATGGGACAGGCTCATGGCGTGCCCTCCCCCTCTCCGTTCCGGCTCAGCGTCCGGCCGCCGGCCGCAAAGTGGCGGCCGACCTGATCGACGAAGGCCTGGAAGCGGTCGCGCCCGACGGCGCGCGCGGCCTGATCGGCTTCGGGGAGCGGCGCGGTGATCGTGAGCTGGTAGCGGACGAAAAGTGCCAGACTTTCCAGCAGGACCTGCTGGTCGCGCTCGATCCGGTTGAGCTGGGCGCTGATCCGGTTGAGGCGCAGGCCGAAGCGGTCGTCGAGTTCCTGGGCGCCCCGGCGGTTGAGCCAGGCCGCCACCGCATCGGCCAGGATGGCGGACTTCGACGCGCCGGGCTTGGCCGCGAGCGCCTCCAGTTTCTCGCTGAGGTCGGCGTCGAGGAAGAGCTGGTGGCGTGCCTTGGCGCGTCTGGTGGGGCGGTTCATCGGATAGCCCCCATCAGAAGTTCGGCAGCAAGTCGTCATCGCGACCCGCGCCTTCGTTCATGGCGTGGGCACGCGCGACCGCGTTAAGACCGCGCAGTCGGTCCATGGCACGCTTGTCGGCGGCGGTGTCGGACTCGTCATCGGCGAGACCGAGCGGGTTATCGCGCTCGGGCGCGGTGGGCTTGGCGAGACCTTCTTCGGGCAGGCCGGGATGGCGCTGCTGCTGCAGGCCGCCCTCTTCTTCTGCGATGCCTGCAGCCTCATCGGCAGCGGCGACGAGACGGAGATGCGGCCCGCGCACCTGCCCGCCCCAATCGTCGGGACGCGGGGCCGGCTTGTCCCGATAGGCGCCGTCGGAAAGCAGCGGCGCGTCGGCAACGCGGACGGTGAAGTTGCGATCCTCGTAATAGCGGAGCTTTTTGGCGCGGATCGGCGCGAGGCCGGAAACCAGCACCAGCTCGTCGGCCGCCGGCAGCTGCATCACTTCGCCTGGGGTCAGCAGCGGGCGCGCAGTCTCCTGGCGGCTGACCATGACGTGGCTGAGCCACGGCGCCAGACGATGGCCGGCGTAGTTGCGCTGTGCGCGCAGCTCGGTCGCCGTGCCGAGCGCGTCGGAGATGCGTTTCGCCGTCCGCTCGTCGTTCGACGAGAAGGCGATCCGGACATGACAGTTGTCGAGGATGGCGTTGTTCTCGCCATAGGCCTTGGAGATCTGGTTGAGGCTCTGCGCGATCAGGTAGGCGCGGATGCCGTAGCCGGCCATGAACGCCAAAGCCGTCTCGAAGAAGTCGAGCCGTCCGAGCGCGGGGAACTCGTCAAGCATCATCAGGAGCTGGTGCTTGCGGCGCTTGCCGGGATCGCCCTCCAGCCGTTCGGTCAACCTCCGGCCGATCTGGTTCAGCACCAACCGCACTAGCGGCTTGGTCCGCGAGATGTCGGACGGCGGAATGACGAGATAGAGCGAGACGGGTCGTGCCGCGTCGACCAAATCAACGATGCGCCAGTCGCAGGCTGCCGTCGTCGCCGCCACCGTCGGATCGCGATAGAGGCCGAGGAATGACATGGCGGTGGACAGCACGCCGGAGCGTTCGTTCTCAGACTTATTCAGCACCTCGCGCGCGGCCGATGCGACGACGGGATGGACCTGCGGATGATCGGCGGTGCCGAGATGATTGGTCGCCATCATCCGGCGCAGCGTGTGAGCGAAGCTCCGCTGTGGATCGGAGAGGAAGGTCGCGACGCGGGCGAGCGTCTTCTCTTCCTCCGCATAGAGAACATGCAGGATGGCGCCGACCAGCAGCGAGTGGCTTGTCTTCTCCCAATGGCTGCGACGTTCGAGCGCTCCTTCGGGATCGACCAGGATGTCGGCAATGTTCTGGACGTCGCGGACTTCGTCCGGTCCCTTCCGCACTTCCAGGAGCGGGTTGTAGCGAGCCGAGCGCGGATCGGTCGGATTGAACAGCAGGCAGTGCGAGAACTTCGAGCGCCAGCCGGCGGTCAGCTGCCAGTTCTCACCTTTAATATCGTGGACGACGGCCGACCCCGTCCATGACAGAAGCGTCGGAATGACGAGGCCGACGCCCTTGCCGGAGCGCGTCGGGGCGAAGGCCATGACGTGCTCAGGTCCATCATGGCGCAGATACTGACCACCGAGACGGCCGAGGAAGACGCCCGCCGCGCGGAAGAGCCCGGCATCATCGATCTCACGCTTGTTCGCCCAGCGCGAGGAACCGTAAGTGGTGACCAGCCGGTTCTGGCGTGCCCGCCACAGCGAGCCGACCACGGCCGCGGCGCACCCCATGATGCCGCTGGCGCCGGCCAGCACTCCGGCCCGATTGAAGACGTCCGGAGCATAGGCTTCGTAGTGGTACCACCACTCGAATAGCTTCCAGGGCCGATAGACCGGAGTGCCGAACAGCACGACCCAAGGCTCGCCAAGCTGGGCCTGATAGCCGAGCTGGAAGGCTGCCCACTGCGTCGCGGTCCAAACCCCCGCGATCACGATCGCGAAGACGATCAGAATCTGACCGATAAGGAGCTTGGTGGGGGTCATGGCCCTCGTCCCGGACATGCGCCGCACCGATGCAACGCAACCCGATCAAGGGTCTGTCAAAAGCCTGGAATCGCTTAGAGCCTCCATTTACGCTGTACAGCGATGAAGGGGCGTTTATTTGCCGGGCGGGGTTGAGTCGATTGCCGTAGCGGCCCGCTTAAGCGCCAATAGCGGCCGTCGGGCATCACGGTGCTGTTGCGCAAATTTAGGTCGCCGCCGCGCGCCCGATGATCCGAAACAGGCCACGGCCCATGGAGAGAACTGCTGGCGAAGCCGATGGAGCGGCCTCGCTGGGCTAGGAATTCAATCGTCCTTCGACATCAGATTGTCGCAATAGCCGCAGAGGCCATGATTGTCCGGTGAGACGTTCTCCGGCGTGAGTCCGGTCATGCACCGACCGCATTCGCCGAGAACAAGGCCGCACCAGACGCAACCCACATGTTCGTCTGTCAGCAGGTAGGTTGAAAGGCTGCACTCAGGACAATCCTGAACCGGCTGGTCACCCCCGTCCGTGATTGCGAAGTAGCTATCCGATTCAAAATAAGCCTCCAGCGCCCGTGCTATCGCTTCCTCCGCCGAAAACTCATGGCCGCACAACCGGCACCGGCAATCCATCGTTTCGTGGCCGGTGTTGGCCGGGTCCTGCTGCGCGACCAGATCGGAATGGCACTCCGGGCAGTTGAAGCATAGCTCAGCGGGCATGCCGGCCGGCCATGCGATCGTGTCGAATGTGCTGCGGCATGCGGCGAGTTCGGTTTCGTAGACACCGCGCACGTCAAGCATCACCTGCCAGGCGTCACCCAACGCCTCGTTTGGCGCCTCGTTTATGAGGCGAAACAGGTCCGCCACGACGGGCATGGCCTTGGCGATTGCCTCACGCACGGCCGCGTGCGGCTTCTGCGTATAGTGATGCTCCACTTCATTGCGAACGCGGTTGAGGTCGTCGAGCGCGGCTTGATTGATCGGCAGCCCGAAGTCCTTGAACCGCTGCCCGATGGTGGTGAAGTCGATGGTCTGATGCGATGCCGGCGTAAACGTCACGCCGCCGCTGCCGTCCGGCACCGGCTTGTAACGGGCGCCGATTACGTCCTCGGGGCTCGCGCCCGGCGCTGCGCGCACCAGAACCTCTTTGGCTAAAAGCAGAACGCCGGCATAGAAGTTCCGCACGGCCGACAATGCGCGCTTGGGATCATTGGCCTGATAATCCTCGACCCCGAGCTGGATCGACTGCACCGCGTTTTCGAACAAGCCGCTCATCGTTCTGCGCGCCCTTTCACCTCGAATATGTCGCGTCACGATCAACGAACATCTCTATGAGCCGTCGCCCTCCGGCGCGGACTGACCTGCCGCCGGCGCCGCGGTGAGATCACAAACTTGCCAGCCCTGCGCGCGGGCCGCTTCAACAAGGTCGTCTGTCACGGCCGCCTTGCGGACCGCACAAGCAAGTAACTGGCGGGGCCTCGTCGCTGCTACAAAAATATTCGTCGCTGCTGCTAGCTGAGCGATATTGGCGCTGAAATCCCGATCCTCAAGGCCGAACGCATGGGGCAGGACAGTGGCAAGATCCATGGCGCGGTTGGCAAGGGCCTGGCCCCGCCAGACTTCGGTTTCGACGACAAGAAGCCCATCGACGGTCTTGCCCTTTACCGAATGGATCGATCCGAGCCTGACAGTAACGCCGTCATGCTCGAACAAGGTCTTCGATGGTTGGGGCGCCGGCCCGTCATGGTCGGCGGCGCCGGCGGCGACAAACTCCAGGTAGGTCGTTGCGGCGTCTGTCAATGCGCCGTGTATGCCGAGCATGACGGTCAGTTCGTCGCGAAAGGCGTTCCAGCTATCGGCGCTCCAGGGTGCATTCCCGACGGCAATCCGGTCACGCAGCAAGCGCCGCACCCTGAGCGCCAGCCTGTCTTCATGCGCGGCAAGAATGCGCCATAGGTTGCGGCCGTCGGCAGCTTGGCCGAGGGCGTTGCGCCAGAGCTGGCGCCGCAGCAGGCCGGCAATGCCGGCAGTGAACAACTCCGCGACCTCCGCGGGCGAAGACAGCGCCTGATGCAGCAGGGCCGCCTGCCGCAAGGGGGTACAGAGCGTGTCGGGACGGCTCTGGCGTCCCCGCCCGCTCCTGTAATTCGGGCAGTATTCGACCAGGGTTTTCGGCCACTCGCCGGTATTGTCGGTCGTCGGATTGTGGCGCGAAGCAACAGCGCGAATATCAATACCGGTGTTGACGGCATCGCCCCAGTGATTGCGGACCTCGGCGACATAGGCCGGCAGCACCGCGCCGATCGTGTCCGGACAAAACAGGATCAGCGTCCGGCGGCTCGGCACATCGGGCAGACCCGCAATCTGCTGCTGCACCCGTACGGTAAGCCGGCTTGCGAATCCGGCGATGTTTGTGCCGAAGCGCCGCGATTCATTCAGGGGTATGACGCCGTCTCCTGCACGCCAGTAGTCGTTGGGCGTCAGGTCTTCATCTTCGTAAAGCGTCTGGTTCTGATCGCCCAGCCTTTGGTACGCAACGTCGGCGGCGAACAGGCGATTCAGTAGCGCGAGCTGCTCGCCGTTCGTATCTTGCGCCTCGTCAAGAAGTACTAGGGGGAAGCGTCTGCGGATGCGCTCGACGACGGCCGGGCACTTTTCGAGGGCCTGAACGGCGAGCGCCGTCAGATCGCAGAACCGGTAGTAACCGTCATTGACAAGCTCCGCCTTCAATTCCTCAAGGGCAGCGCCCGATGCGCTGTTCGGGCCGGGCTGGCGGTGGCGATGGCGGATAGCGAGACGTTGCGGTGCGATGCCGGCATCGCATACGAAGGTCTGCACCAAGGCGAGCTTCGGCACAAACTCATGCTCGACGGCCCGCCGATTGGCGCCGTTGTTCATCTGTGCATAGCCGACAAGCGCCTGCTTCGAGCGCCACCTGGAACCGGCTGCGGCGGCGAATACCTCATCGTCGATGCGATGAACCGACCATCCGAGGCCGCGCAAATACGGAAGTGCGATGTAACGGTCGAGAAAGGCCGTCACCGTGCCGATGAAATGCGGATAGCCGAGAAATGCGGACGCCGCTGGATGATGTGCCAGTTTCTTCTCTACCTCCTCGCGGGCGGCATTCGTATGGGAAATCACGCAAACGCCTTGCGCACGCGAATCCCAGCATCGCGACAGCAAGGCGAGTTTCGCGACGAGCAACGTCGTCTTGCCGTGGCCCGGTGCCGCCTGCACGTCGCAGGAGTCTACGCTGGATAAAAAGGCCTGCTGGTTCGCGCCGGTAAAATCGCAACCGCCCAGCTCTGTTCCGAGCTGGTCCAGCAGGTCCGGAGTGAGGGGCGGAAGCGCGATCATGCCGGGGGCGGTCCCGCATCAGCGACGGCCGCTTGTTCCCCGCCTGCGGCAGCGCCCGGCGTCGCCGTGACGTATTCGATCGCCGTCACAAGATACGCCGGTAGCTTCACCCTGAATGCGGCGGCGTCATCGGGCAATTCCTCGATCAGGGCGGCAAGCTGCTCGGCGACGACAGCCTTGGAAACCTGCTTCTTGTGAAGCGGGGTGAATATGAGCACCGCGATGTCATCGACGGTCCTGGCGTCGTCGGCTTGCCACGCCCCAACCTCGGCCCTCGCTTCCTCAATGATCTGTGCGCGGGTTCTGTTGGCCCTGCCTTTGCCGACCTGAACCGCCTGATGCACAAGACTGGCGAGCGCCGGCTGCCGAGCGAGGTCGAATTCAAGCGTCCATTGTTCGGAAGGAAACGCGCGAACCGTTCCACCCGCATGCTTCGACAGGTTTTGCATATATACAGCAAGGGCGGCGGCCTCCCACTGTCCTTGCGTCTGACGGTCCTCACCGACAAGCTCGCCGGCAGCGTCCGGAGGTATATCGCGGTCCGGCACAAGGGCCACCGGCACCGGGACGACGGTATCGTCGGTACGCTGAAAAATGCGGCTGTAGCGAAACAACCCCCGATGGCCGACATTGACGATCGAAACGCCGTGCTTGCCGAACGGACGCCCGATTTTCGCTGCCAGCGCGGGCAGCAGTATGTTTTCGGCATCGCCTTCGACAATGACCAGCCCGCGCGCGAAAAAGAGGTTGGCCTTGGTGGCGTCGAGAAACCGGCGCAGAAAGGCGTAATCGTCCGCCTCAAGTTTGGTCATGCCCTTGGCCAGCGGAAACACCTTATGCCCGAGCACCATCACCATGGCGTCAAGATCGGCCCCTGCGGCGAGCTGCGGGCTGTGCGTGCTGAGCAGAACCTGAACCTGTTGGCCGGTCTCGCCCGCCGCAATAGGTGCGGCCCTGCGCTCAAGCACCTGCATGAACAGCGTCTGATGCTGCGGGTGAAGATGGGCTTCGGGCTCTTCCAGCAGCAGGAAGGGAACCTGATCGGGATGCGACTGAAGCAGTAGCAACTCCGCCGCCATGAATAACAGATTGTTATATCCAAGGCCGCGCGTAAGACGCACCGCCCGTCCCGGCGGCGGGTTGAGATAAAGCTCAAGCCGTTCGAGAAGTTGGTCGAAGGAACCCTTGGCGCCGAGGCCAAGTGTAGCCGCGAGGCGATCGTCTGCAAACGACAGGTCATCGAGATAGGATGTGTTTACATTGCTCTGGACCGCCTGCACGGCCGGATTGGCTTCGACATCCGTATCGGCCTGATTCATGGTGTCGCGCAGCGTTGCAGGCTGACCCGGCTGTGCCGGCGCCGCCTGGCTGGCCATGGCGGGCAACGCGCCGAGAATCCGGGAGAGCCGCGACCGCCGCCCCGAGCGCAATTCGCGCTCGGCATCCCGCAGTGGCCGGAGATAGGTGGATTTCAGGTACTCGCGCAGATCGCCCTCAAGCGGCAGGCCGTCCGCGTTTCTGCCCGCTCGGTATTGCGTAATGACAGACTCGCCGCCGCCGGCGGCCTTGCGCAGGCTGGCCCGCAGGCAAACATGCAGGCGCATCGTGCCGGCTTCATTTGAGCACCATTCGAGAAAACGGGCTTCCTCGTCCGGCGTCAAACTCTCGAACGTGCAGCGGACGGAAAGCTCACCCACTTTGGTGCCGTCGGGCTTGACATGAAAGTCGCCCGACTCAAGCCGGAGGAAGTCATCGCCTCGTGTCCACAGCACGAACCGCGGCGCATCGATGATGGCAGTCTTCCCGGAATCGTTCGGCCCGACAAGGATGTTCAAGCCGCGCCGGAGCTTGAGCGACAAGGGGCTGTCCGGTCCGAAGCACCGAAATCCGGATGCGTGAATTTCCGAAACATGTACGTTTCTACCCCCTTGGTCTGAGGATTCTGCCGAAAAACTCAGAAAATGAGGACTGATACCACCTCGCTCAACAAACCTTGCGATTGGCAAGTACTATTAAAGGCCATCACAAATCAGTTGTGGAAGCCCCACAGTGCTTCGAGGCGCCCCCTTGCGTCCTCTCTCGACGACCGCATCCACGTCCCTGAAAAACCTGGATCAACCGCGACAGCCGAGTTGCTCAACAGAATGGTTCAAAATCGACCATTTACGACACCGACGGTCCACCACGCTGGCGCCCGATGGTCCAGGAGATGCTGTCGCCGCGCACAATGCCAGAGACCTGCTTGCCCAGATGGCGCTCCAGCACGGGGCGCCACGGCACCAGCGTGAACTCGCGGGCCTTCTCGATGACGGCGAACCGGCCGCTCGCGAGATCGACGTGCCGGCGGTAAACACCTTCGACCCGCTCCCCCGACTTGGTCTCGACGTAGCCCAGCCCGAGCTCGCCCGACAGCTGGCCGGCGACGCGCGCAAGCTCACGACGACGCAGGATGCCGAGCAGGTTGGCACGATAGACAATTCGGTCCTGTTCCTCGCGGGCGAGCTGCTGAACGATCAGCCATTGCCGCCGCCGCGCTTGCGCCGCGCGCACTTCCCGCCCGAAGCCCTCGTCGCGCACGGGTTCCGGGGCGTCCGCGACAAGCTCGCGGTCGAGCCAGGTCGCGCCATCGACACCGACCTGGCGCTCCAGCGGTAGCGACGACAGCGTTTGCACCACCACGGGGATAGCCTGCGCCTGGCGCCGCTCGAACGCCGCCGCCCGCTCCAGATGGTCGGGAGCGATCACCCAGGTTCCATCGGGCTCGCGCTCGACGCCGCCGGTGACGCGGCGGATCGCCTCCAGCCGGCGCACATGGGCTTCGGCGAAACTGGCGCTGGCGGACGGGTCGTGACGGAGGTGGATATCGACGTCATACCGCCCGCCATTGGCGGCCGCGATTTCGGACACAGTGCGATCGACCTGCCGGGGCTCGGGGCGCTTCGGATCGATGCGCACGATGGCGCCTTCAGGAGTGGACTCGGTCGCCTCCCCCTTGCCGATGTCGACATAGTGGGTGCGGCCGTCGAGAGCGTCGACGATCAGGTAATGGCGGTCGTTGATCTCATCGGATAGGCCTCGTGCGACCACCCGGCCGGTGATCGGGTGGCTGTCCTTCGCGGCCGGGTCGAAGATCACGCAATCGGCGGCGGCGCGCGTCACTCCCTTTTCCGTCATCTCACGGTGCATCGTCTTGATGATGTCGCCGCGCTCGCCCATGCGCTTGAGCGTCTCCTCGAGATCGCCCGCCATGCGCCACTCACCCGGCCGCACTTCCTCGGCCAGTCCCAGATGCTTCAGCTTCTGCAGGCGGCCGGCCCGAAGGGTCTGCTGGAAGGCGTCCTTGTCCGCGGACCAGACCAGCCCTCCCCCATCCCGGTCGCGCAGCAGGCGCCGGTCGATGCTGGTGAGCCGCTCTTGCTCGACCTCGTTGCGCAGGCGGTTCTCGATCTCCAGATCGGAGCGCGGCCCGAGATCCAGCGTGACCAGTTCGGCGGCGCGCTCGCGCAGCCCCTTGGTGATGTACTCGCGGGCGATGACTAGGTCCTGCCCCTGGTCGTCCTTGCCGCGGAGGATGATATGGCTGTGCGGATGGCCGGTGTTGTAGTGATCGACCGCGACCCATTCGAGCCTCGTGCCGAGGTCTTCTTCCACCTGCGTCATCAGGCGGCGCACGAAGGGACGTAGGTCGTCGTATTCAGCACCGTCCTCGGGCGCGACGATGAAGCGGAACTGATGTCGGTCGCCTGTCGAGCGCTCGATGAATGCCTTGCCGTCGGCGCGATCCTGCTCGGCCGAATAGAGCTCGCCCGGGTGGCCATCACGGGTCATGCCATCGCGCTGGACATAGCGCAGATGCGCACGCGCGCCCTTGATGCCGTTGCCGGCCAGCTTGACGATGCGGGACTTGACGACGACGCGACGACTCCGGAACGCCGCATAGCGATCACGCGTGGCGAGCATGCGGCCGATGCCGGCGCCGCGACCGAACTGACTGCCGTGGAACTTTGCTTTGCGTGCTGACGGTCCGATCCGCAGGCGCCCGCCGGCAAGCATCGTCGCCTGCAGTACCCGGTGCAGATATTTGCGACCGCGTTTGCTGCCACGAGAGCGGATCTTTCCGAGCTTCGGTTCGAAGTCGTCGTCCTGCGTCATGGCCATGCCTCGGCGACGATCCAAAGTGTCCAACAACGTGAGGAAGCAGCGCCCGCGCGCGGGCCGCAAGGCGTCTCCATCGCCACGCGGGAAATCAAAGACTTACGCGGAGGAGTCTCGAAGCCTGCGATACAGGTCTCTGTAAATAACGATGTGCAGACAAAGACATAGTGGCTCATGCGAGACACCCCTTTAATCTTGCCTTACGCGACTTCCGATCTGCTCTCCGTCCGTCCTGCGCTTACTTACGCTCTCCTGCCCCGGCTCGGCTCACGACGATGCCCATGCACCAGGCGGAGTCGTCGCCTGAAATGATGGGAGCGACGCCGGGACGACGCCGCTCCCGAAGCGATCGGTGAGGTTAGCCACCGCCCGCCAGGAACGCCTGTTCGGCGCTCTCGAAGCTGTCGAAATGGCGTAGACGGAGCATCCAGTGGACGTGCCGTTCGGCATCCACGACGCAGGTCGCGACGTAATAGCGGCTGCGGAAATAGCCGATGATCGACACACGCTCGAACGCTTCGTCCTCGTCGTCGAGGCTCTCATAGGCGCCGAGATTCATCTCCGCGAGCCGCCCGTCCCAGTGGAAATCGGCGCGTTCCGCTTCGATGAAACGCTCGACGTTCGACATGAGTCCCTCGGTGCCGAACTGCTCTTTGACGCTCTCGACGAGCATCGGAAAACGGTCGAATGCGGCGTGTGGATGGATGTGAAGCGTGGTCATCTGAATCTCCAGGGTTGATGTCCTCCTCATCGAGGACAGGCCCTGGCATCGGCCGGCGAAGCGCCGGTCAAGGACGCCGAAGGCGCCGCGCAGCGGGGCGTGGGGGAGCCAAAATGCGCCAGCATTTTGGGGGGACCGCGCATCCTTGACGGGCGTTTCGTCCTGGCTGGTAGGATGAAAAAACCGAGACGAGGCCCCTCTCTCCGGAGGGACTCCGATAGCGCTATCGCCCTTCATCGCTGGCGATCCGACACGGTGGTCAGAGGGACAAACAGATCGCTCGACGGCGCCACCCCATCGCGACCGGGCGGCGCATGGGCGGTGGTTCGCAGCGCGAAGAACAGCTGCGTTGCCGATGCCACGGCAAGCGGCGACGGTGGACTTGGATCAGTCTGCGCAATCGTGGCGAGATAGGCGCGCGTCTCGAGCGGCAGAGGCCGGCCATCGCGCAGATACTCGTCGTATCGCTTCGGCCCGGCATTGTAGGCGGCGAACAAGCCGGGATAGCCATAACGGTCGTACATCGCGCGCAGATAGGCCGTGCCTGCCAGGATATTGTCGCGCGGGTCATACGGATCGGAGCCGAGATCGTGCGCGCGCCGCATCTCCTCATAGTTGTCGGGCATCACCTGCATCAAACCCATCGCCCCGGCGCGCGAGGTGATCGGACGGCCATCGAGCATCGTCCGGCCGCCGCTCTCGGCCTGCATGACCGCGCGTATCCAGGCCTCGGGCACGCCGAACCGGCGCGACGCCTCAGCGATGGAATCCCGCCAGCGATCGAGCGCGGCATCGGCCGTCGCAACGGGTTCAGCATAGGCAGGCATAGCCCCTGGGATGGGTCCGGCCGCCAGCGCGCCGAGCAGCAGGAGAGTCACTCGACCCATAGCGGCGCGAGCCTCCCGATGATCGCGACCGTCGGGACCGGCCCGAAATAACGGCCGTCGAAGGAATCCGCGACGCCTTCCATGAGCAGGAAGGCTTCGCCGCCATCGAGGAGGTGGCAGCCGCTCCAGCTCGGCAACCGACGGCCGAGCCGGTCATGCGCCAGCCGTTCGGCGACAACGCGGCCGTTGACGGAGATCACATCGTTAGCGGCACAGACGGTGTCGCCGTCGAGCGCGGCGACGCGCTTCACCAATGGGACGTCATGAGGGAGATAGCCGCGTTCGGCGGCGAGCTGCCGCGCGGAGTCCGGTGTGCGGACAAGGACCAGATCGCCGGAGGCGGGCTTCCCCGGAAGGACGCGGTAGAGGCCGATGGGCGCGCTGGCGCTGGCGTTCCACACCAGCCACGGCGCCGGTCGGGCGAGCGTTGCGAGGCCGATGAGGCCGAGCCCGAACAAGGTGAGGGCGAAGACTGTACGCGGACGCTTGCGCCCGCGCCGGCGCCGCTGGGCGCGGCTGAGGACCTTTTCGATCATCGCCGTGCCCTGCCACTCTCAGGCTGGGCGGGACGCTGACGGTCAGGCTCCGAGGTCGATGTCTTGACGTGCTCGGCCGACCATTCGTCGAGGTCGTCGATGTGATAGCGGACGTAACGGCCATGCTTGCGAAAGCGTGGCCCATCGCCAGCCGTGCGCATCTTTTCGAGCGTGCGGCGCGACAGGCCGACATAATGGGCGGCCTGGTCGGTGGTCAGAAAAGGGCTGCCCTTCTTGGCATTGGCGGCCCGGACGATCTCGTCATCCATACTCGGCGCTCCTCAATTGCGGTGCCGGCGGCGATGGCGAACGTCGCCGCGCACCAGGCGAGGATGGGCGCGATGGGGCGCGTTCGGGGACGCTCGAAAAGGCGCCCCCCGCGAATTCGAGCGGGTGTACGAAATCACACGCAGAAGGAAAGCCCCGCCGCGGCGATCCGCGACGGGGCTTTGGGCGTTATCGGTCGCGCGGTTCCCACAGCGCGATGTGCGTGGCGCCGTCGCCGTTGGGGTGTTCGAGCTTGACCAGCCGGGCCCGGACCCAGTTCGGCCCGAACTCGGGCGCGCCGATCTTGAGGTTCAGGTAGGTCTCGCCGCTCGACTTCGCGACCTGGCTCCAGGCGGCACCGACCTCGTAGCGCTGGCCGGCATAGACCCGATAGTCGGGCGCGTTCTCGGACATCTTGTCGATGGGGACGATGGTGAGCGCGGCGGTGACGTTGAGGGTCTTGAGGGTGCCCGTGAAGACGCCGTCGTCGAGCTTGGTGAAGGTCCCGAGGGTGATGGCCATGATGTGGTCTCCTTTCGCTTGAGTCGCAGGACCGCCCTGCGATGGCTCGGCGCTCAGAGACCGCAAGGCGCCCCTCATCACCGCGAGCGCAGCGAAGCGGCCGGAACGGAGTGGAGGACCTGGGAGGCGGGAGAATTTGGAGCGAAGCGTCCGCGAGGAGGCCCGCTTGCGGGCCGGGGAAATTCTTCCGCCGGACAGGTTGGAGAGGGGCGACGCGGGCTCTAGCGCTTTGAGAGACATGCAGGGACGGTCTGCGAATCTCAGCACGCAAGGAGACCCTGGCCGGAGCACCCGCACTCCTTCACCTTCGTCTCGACCGTGCCGGAACGGACGGCCCTGACCCGCGCCGCCGCCGTCTTCCAGACGCATTTCGATGATGTCCGCCACGCCCTCGCATACGGGCCTTCAAGACGGCAGCGAGAAGTCGGTAACGGGTTGCCAGGACAATGCGGTCGAGGGATGGGACAGGCTGGTTCTCATGGCGAACGCGCCGATGGTCGGGCTGAGGCGCACCGGTGCCGGCCTCATGATCGGTACAACGACGGATGCATCCATGCGCGCGCTGGACGCGATGCCGAACAGCCGCCACGAAGCCGTGCGGATCAGCGCGGCGGGGCTTGCTGAAGGTCTGCACGCCGATCTATCGGAAGGACTCCGATGGGAGGAGACTATCGCGGCTCGCCTTGATGCCTCTTTGAGCCGGCATCCGTGAGCGCTGCGCCAGGGATCGAAGCCCGCCAGGGCCGAGACGCCGCAAGGCGGCTCGGTTCACGAGAGCCCGGCGCGCGGGCTCGCCCGCGCGGGCGCCATACTACAAGGTCAGATTAGGGCTGCTCCTGAATTACAATGGACATAAGTCGTCTCGCACACGTGGATGACAAGTTATTATCGTGGTTTGAATGAGACGTAGTCAGGGGGTCACCGGCGAACAGGGAGGTGGCATGGGCCGCGAAACACCAGAGATACCCCAACCAGTTCGTTCCGCAATCGCGGAACTATGGCGGAGGTCAAGCCATACTGAGGATAGCGCCTTCAATTCCGGGGCATTCCGGCTCCTGGAGGTCAATAGCGAAGCCGTCTATTTGGCGATTGAGGATTCACGGCTTCGTCAAAAACCCAGCACAAACGCTCAACCGAATGAATTGCAAACAGCCCTGCGAAACTTCTTCCGTTGGAACGGCGCACCCTGGTACGGCGGACCTTGTCCGGATGCCGACGAAACAGCGTTGGCGTTGCATCAAGCGTTCATGGCGACGGAAGTAAAGCGAACTCATTTGGCACCGTTAGATCGGCTTGACCTGGAAAACCCCACGCAGCGCCTTCATGAACCGGTAAAGAGTGTTCGTTTCGGGCCCAACGAAATCGCGCTCCTCAGCAGCGCTGCACTCGGCCAGAACGTCCGCCACGACGCACTGAAACGATTCGGTCGTTGGCACCAGTTCCCAACCGAAAAGTTAGACGATTTTTATTGGCTTGTCGTAAGTAAGCGCGAAGAAGCTGGTCCAATTTGGGAGCGCACTTGGCTCGCCATCCTTCACAAAATTTGGGATGAGATAGGACAAGTTCCTGTCTTTGAACCGGTCTATCCCGCCCCGATCGAAGATGCCCTCTTTGTCCTGTTATTGAGTCTCGTTAAGGAATCAAAGGAGGCCCCATGGGCACCATTTGCTGTTCCGTGGGTCTATTCGTTCACGGACGACCCGTTCGCCGACGCACCTCGCGCTCCCGACCCTTCGGCACTGACTTGGGCCCTCATTGGCCACCCAGACGAGGAATTCGAAGTGCCAGACCGCTCAGAATCCTTCGAAATAGACCATCAAAAACTTGAAGCGCTTGAGCGGCGATGGCAGAAGCTCCAAGCCGCCCTGACAAAAACAGATACCAAGCAAGCCAATTTCCATCCGCTAACGAAACACTTCTTCGTTAAGGCCCTCGCCGAAGAGGGGATCGACGAGATCGTTGCCAATATTAGCTGTATAGAGGCGACGCTCATGCTCAAAGGACCGAAAGGCCGCGAAAAGATGGAGAAGAGATACAAGCACCTTCTGGGAAATGGCGAGGAATTCAAGTGGCTGAAGCGTGGTTATGGTTTACGAGACGAGTACTTGCACAGCCTCGGGGACCCGAAGGGGACAATCTCCTGGAAGGACCTTGGACAGACACGGTGGAGCGTCGCGAAGGCCGTCGATAAGTATCTCGACCTGACCGAACAGAGGGGTGAGTTGAATAGAGAAGCACTACTTCGTTCGTTGCAGAACTAGGCGGCGCTTACGCGCCGCCCTGTTCGCTGAACCGCCACACCGGGATGCCCATCTTGCGGGCCTTGTCGGCGAGGTTGGCGGAGATGCCCGAGCCGGGGAAGACGATGACGCCGATCGGCAGGGCATCGAGCATCTGGTCGTTGCGCTTGAAGGGCGCGGCGTTGCGGTGGCGGTTCCAGTCGGGCTTGAAGGCGACCTGCACGACCTTGCGGTTGTCGGCCCAACAGGCGGCAATACGCTCGGCGCCGCGCGGGCTGCCGCCGTGCAACAGCACCATGTCGGGATGCTTGGCGTGGACTTTGTCAAGCGCGGCCCAGATGCGCTGGTGGTCGTTGAAGTCGGAGCCGCCGGTGAAGGCGATGCGGCTGCCCGCGGGAACGAGCAGCTGCGCCTCGGCGCGGCGCTGGGCGGCGATAAACTCGCGGCTGTCGATCATCGCGGAGGTGAGCGCGCGATGGTTGACCATCGAGCCCGAGCGGGGCCGCCAGAGCGAGCCGGTGACGGCCTCGTAGTGCTCGGCGGCATGGTCGCGGCAGAACTCGAAGGCGTTGCGGCGCTCGACCAGGCCGAGGCCCTGATCGATGAGGCGCTCGAGCTCGACCGAGCGGACCTCGGAGCCGTTCTGCTCCAGCTGCGAGCGGCGCTGCGCCTGCTCGTTGGTGTCGAGATCGCGCTCGATGCGGTCGAGCTTGCGGTGGAACAGGTTGACGAAGGACCAGAGCAGGTCATCGAGATCGTCCTCGAGCCGCGTGTCGGTCAGGATCGCGGCGAAACCGTCGACGATCGCGCCGAGCGCGGCGCGGACGGCATCCGCCTCGGGCAATGGCCGCGGATCGGGCTCGTCCCGGCCAGGCCGATGGCCATAGAGCGCCAGCTCGTCGAGCAGATGCGCGGTGGGCGAGACGGCGTGCAACTCGTCGGCGGGTTCGGTGTCGGGAAAGAGGAAGGGCATGGGTTCGTGCGTCATGGCGGGCTCCTGTTGCCGGTCTGGCCGCGCCCATCGCGGCCTTCACGGCGATCGCCCGCCGGGGACGGAGCCGGGCCTGCACCCCGCCGCCGGCGTGCCGGCAAGGGGCCGGAGCGCACGCGGAGGATGGCGGGAGGCGGCTATTTTGTTTCGCGATGCAAAGCCGGGCGGTCTTCCGTCCGGCGGCGGAAAATAGCCGCCGGACGCCATTGCCGGACCGGGGCCGGCCCTGGCAGATCGCCGCTCGGGAAGGCCGCCGGCGCGGACAACTGGCCGGCCCGGAAGTCCCGCCGCACGTGTCTCCCGTCCCCTTCCGGTCCGACACCGAACCGAGAGAGAAGCCGCGCTCGGCCTTCCGGTTAGGCTGCGTCGAGACGGCGCACGAACCGCAGCGCATCGGCCGGGACGAGCTGGTCCGCCAGCCGGGCCAGCATGGCGTCGGGGCCGAGCCGGCGCAGATCGACGTTGAAATCGCTCCTCGCCGGCATGAGGTCGCGGACCTCGATGCATGCCTCGTGTCCGCGTGCGTGCAGCCGTTCCGCCGCCAGCCGGCCGGCCGCGTCGCGGTCCCGCGCGACATAGACCCGGGCGAGCATCGGGGCGAGATCGAGGGCGGCGAGATGGTTGGCCGAGAGCGCGGCGATCATCGGCAGATCGGGCAGCACCGATTTGAGGGCGAGCATGGTCTCGATGCCCTCCCCGGCGGCGAGCACGTCGGTGGCGCGGCCGAAGCGCACGCCATTGCCCAGCAGGTGGCCGAGCGCGCGGCGCGGATCGGCGAGCGGCGCTTTCTCGGGACGCTGCCGGTCGAGCCAGGTGCGGTGGACGCCGGTGATCCGGCCGTCCGCGTCGGTCACGGCGGCGAGCAGCCCCGGCCAGGACTCGCGGGCCGCATCGCGATCGGACCGGTACCAGAGCGCAGGATGGAAGCGCAGCGACGGCCAGTCGAGCCGTGCGGTGATGCCGCGCGCCCGCAGATAGGCTTCGGCCTGGCTGCCGGCGACAGGCTGGCCGGCGCGAAACAGACGGCGGGCGGCATCAGGCGATCCGCCGGGCACAGGCGGTTCGCGGGTCGGATGCGTGGGCTCGGAACGCGGCAGGCAGAGGAAGCGGCGCGCCTCGTCGAGCACGTCGCGGAAGGCGTCGAGCCCGCGATTGAGGGCGATCAGGTCGAGGAGATCGCCATGCTCGCCGGTGGCGGCGTCGGTCCATTTGCCGGCGGCCCCGGGCCCGGACTCCGGTCCCGTGAGACGGACATAGAGGCTGCGGCCGGGCGTGTTCCGAACATCGCCCACGAGCCAGTAGCGGCCATGGCGGCGGCCGTTGGGAAGATAGTGGCGGCAGACGCCTTCGGCATCGCGCGCGAGACGCCGCGCCAGGTCGGCGGCCCGGCTGGACATGATGCTGGACATGATCGCCTCCCCTCACGCCGCGTTGCGGTCGGCGATGCGTACGAGCGGATAGCGCTCCATCAGCGTGCCGAGGATGGCGGGGCCGGTCGCGCCGGTCGGAACGAACAGGCGCAACTTCCAAGCGATGATCTCGGAGGTGAGCCTCATCGCCTTCAGGCGGTCCACCATGCCGTCGGTGAAGCCGGAGAGCTCGACGCGGAACGTGCCCATGACCTTCGCGCGGCGGAGCTGGAGGCCGTCGGCGAGCTCCAGCACGGTGCGGCCGTCGAGGACGGCGATCCAGGCGTCGGCCGGGCTGATCGTCGGCATGTCGGTCGCGACCGCCTGGGCGACCCAGGCCGGCGAGACGAGGCGGCCGATTACCCGCTCACCCTCGTCGGTCTGAAGCCGGTAGACACGGCATCCTTCGTCGGGGAGCCGTCTCCAGATCGGCAGGAGTAGGCCGGTGACGATATGGATCCGGCTGTCGGTGAACTCCGGCAGACCGGCGAGCTCGGCGTCCCAGGCGGCGGCGAAGGCGTCGCGGTCGGCTTCGCGCCAATGGCTTTGCGCCATCGCAGCCAAGGAAACGGCGCTGCGCTCCATCGGCCGCAGGAGACGGACGCGGCGCTCGACCTCCCCGTCATCGAGCATCAGGCTCGGTGCGGGGACCTGTACGGCGGCGCGGCCTGACTGGCCGTTCACCAGTAGCGTCGCACAGGGATCGCCGGCGCGATCCAGGGCCTCGGCGAGGCCGAGCGGCCGGTTGCGATCGCGGCGGGCCACGGTGAAGACCTGCGTCTCCGCACCGCTGCCCGGATGAACGTAGATGGTGCGGCGATCGGTGACGCGGAGCGATTCGGCCGTGACCGTTTCGACGCCGAGATCGTATGTGCCGGACGCGACGGCGCCTTCGATCTTGGCGCGCAGTAATTCCTCGAACACGCCGAACAGGACGTTCTGCAGGTCGATGGTGAGCGCCAGCAACCGGTTGAGGAAGGTGGTGATCGGCGGCAGTTCTTCGCGCAGGCTGCCATCGCCGTCCGTCAGCCTGAGGCCGGTGGCGTCCTCGAACGCCTGCAGCGAACAGCCATCGACCTTGCCGGAATAGAGCAGGACGTAGAGTTGGCGCAGCGCAGCGCGGCCATAGACGGATTCGAGGTTGTCGTCGGCGCGGAACAGCCCCTGCCCGCCGGTCTGGCGCTGGCCCTTGGTGATGGCGCCGAGCGTGTCGAGGCGGCGCGCGATGGTCGAGAGGAAGCGCTTCTCCGCCTTCACGTCGGTGGCGATCGGCCGGAACAGCGGCGGCTGCGCCTGGTTGGTGCGGTTGGAGCGCCCGAGACCCTGGATCGCCGTGTCCGCCTTCCAGCCGGCTTCGAGCAGGTAATGGACACGCAGGCGGCGGTTCCTCGCGCCGAGATCGGCGTGGTAGCTGCGGCCCGTGCCGCCCGCGTCGCTGAACACGAGGATGCGCTTCTCGTCGTCCATGAAGGCTTGCGTCTCGGCGAGATTGGCCGATCCGGCTCGGCTCTCGACGCGCAGAACATCTACGTGCCGAACGATGCGCCGTGAGCGGCCGGTGACCTCGGCGACCATGTCGGTGCCGAAGCGCTGGACGATCTGGTCGAGCGCACCCTGCACCGGCGGAAGCGCCGCGAGCTTCTCGATCAGGCGGTCGCGCCGCTCGATGGCATCGCGGCATTGGACCGGCTGGCCGTCGCGGAACACCGGACGCGACGACAGATTGCCCTCGCTGTCGGTGAAGGGCTCGTAGAGCTGCGTCGGGAAGGAATGCGCCAGGTAGTCGAGGACATACTCGCGGGGCGTGATGTCGACCTGGACGTCGCCCCATTCCTCGGTCGGAATCTCCGCGAGCCGCCGTTCCATCAGCGCCTCGCCGGTCGAGACGATCTGGATGACGGCCGCGTGGCCCGCGTCCAGGTCGCGGTCGATGGCGGCGATCAGCGTCGGCGTCTTCATCGCCGTTATGAGGTGGTTGAAGAAGCGTTGCTTCGAGCTTTCGAACGCGGAGCGCGCAGCCGACTTCGCTTGGGCGTTCAGCGTGCCGCCCTCGCCCGTGATGTTCGCAGCCTCCAGCGCCGCGGTCAGATTGTTGTGGATGATCTGGAATGCGCCGGCATAGGCGTCGTAGATGCGGATCTGCTCCGCACTCAGCGCGTGCTCGACCAGCTCGTATTCGACGCCTTCGTAGGAGAGCGAACGAGATGCATAGAGGCCGAGCGCCTTCAGGTCGCGAGCCAGCACTTCCATGGCGGCGACGCCGCCAGCCTCGATCGCCTGGACGAACTCGGCCCGTGTGGCGAACGGGAAGTCCTCGCCGCCCCAGAGTCCGAGCCGCTGGGCATAGGCGAGGTTGTGGACCGTGGTGGCGCCCGTCGCCGAGACATAGAGGACGCGAGCATTGGGCAGGGCATGTTGCAGGCGAAGGCCGGCGCGGCCCTGCTGGGAGGGAGCCTGATCGCCCCGCTCGCCCTTCCCGCCCGCGGCATTCTGCATGGCGTGGCTCTCGTCGAAGACGATGACGCCATCGAAGTCGCGGCCCAGCCAGTCGACGATCTGCTGCACGCGCGAGGCCTTCGCCTCCCGCGCATCGGAGCGCAGCGTCGCATAGGTGGTGAAGAGAATGCCCTGCTCCAGGCGAATCGGCGTGCCCTGCCGGAACCGCGCGAGCGGCGTGATCAGCAGCCGCTCCTGCCCGAGCGCTGACCAGTCGCGCTGGGCATCCTCGATCAGCTTGTCCGACTTCGATACCCAGACCGCCCGGCGGCGGCCCTGCAGCCAGTTGTCGAGCAGCACGCCCGCGACTTGGCGGCCCTTGCCGGCGCCGGTGCCGTCGCCGAGCATCCAGCCGCGACGGAAGCGGACGGCCGTCTCGGCATCGTCCGGTGCGGCCGCGACAATGTCGAAGGTCTCGTCGACGGTCCATGCCCCGGCGAGGAAGCCGGCATGAGACTCGCCGGCATAGATGACGCTCTCGAGCTGGGCGTCCGACAGCAGGCCGTCAACGATAACGGCCGCCGGCAGATGCGGACGGTAGCCTGGCTTGGGCGGCGCAACCGACGCCATGGCCGCCGACTGCACCAGGCGGGTCGGATGCGGCTTGGCGTTCGGGATGCGGATCGACTGGAGGCCATAGCTCTCATAGAGCGCCTCGCTGATGCGCCCGTCTTTGGAGGGCGCCCAGTCGCAAGGTTCATAGGCGACCTCGACGGCATCTTCCGGAACGGGTCCGATGTGTTGGGGCGGCACCACGCGCGGCGCTGAACGTGCCGATGACGGACGCCCTGCGGGTGTCGCGGTCTGTGTCGCCGGGCAAGCCGCCATGGCGGCACGCGGCGGGACGTGGCGAATGACCCAGTCGAGCAGCGTGGCGACGTCAGGTGCTGCGCCCAGCAAAGGTGGGAACGACGCCGTATCGCCGACAGGGATGCGGTCGATCACCGTCAGACGTGTCTCGACGCTGGTGCCGTGGCGGGCATAGACGCGGCCGTCGATGGCCGCGGAGAACACGACACGGCTCCGCTCCTGGAGCCGCACGAATCCGTCGCGCCAAGTGGGATTGTCGGGGAACAGATTGGCGCCAGTGATGGCGACGAGGCGGCCGCCTTCGGCGAGACGCGCCAGCGCCGACGAGAGATGCCGGAGGGCGGCGTCGGCGACCTTGCCGTCCACATGCGCCGCTGCCGAGAACGGCGGGTTCATGATCACGACGCTCGGCCGGATGCCGGCGTCGAGATAATCGTGGATGTGTGCCGCGTCATGGCGGGTGACGGCCGTGCCGGCGAACAGATGCGAGAGCAGGCCGGCACGCGTCTCGGCCAATTCATTCAGCGCGAGCGAGGCGCCACCGTGCTCGGCGAAGATGGCCAGCAGTCCCGTGCCGGCCGATGGTTCCAGCACCAGGTCGCGGGGCGTGATGTGGGCTGCGACGCTGGCGACATATCCAAGCGCAATCGGCGTGGAGAACTGCTGAAGCGCTTGGCTTTCCTGCGAGCGACGTGTTTGCGAGGGAAGGAGGGCGCCGAGCTTGGCCAGCATCGCGAGGAGCGTGATCGGGGTTTCGGCCCGAGCGCGCATGGCCGGACCGAACTTGCGCAGAAACAAGACCTGTGCTGCTTCACAGGCTTCGTAGGCGTCCTTCCAGCTCCATGCGCCTTCGGCGTCGGTGCCGCCAAAGGTCTGTTCCATGGCGGCGCGCAGGGTACGCGCATCGACGATGCGGCCCCGCTCCAGATCCGGGAGCAGATGCCCGGCGGCGTGGAACAGCGCGGATGCAGGGACAATAGGCTGGTCAGCCGCCGCGGCTGCGGCGGAAGATGCGGTCATGACGTTCATGGCTGAGGTTTCCCGAGAGAGCGCGAGGAGCGGGACGAGCCGCGAGGGCGCTCTCTCTCATGCCCCTCGGCTCACCCCGTCCCGGCCCTTCTCTTCCTCTCAGGCGACACGGACCGCGCCGGTGCCAGCCGCCATCACCGTCCGGACTCTGGCCGCCAACGCCGGAATGTCGTCGAGCATGGACAGCGGTGCGAAATGATTGCGCCCGCCCGTATAGTCGCGCCGGCCTTCGCAACTGCGGATGAGGATGCCGGTGTCGGCACGGGTCGCCGGCTGGCAGACCTGTACATAGACGTGCTCATGATGGAGCGTGATCTCGCCGGACACGGCGATCCCGCCTTGGTTTGAGCGTAGATCGAACGATGCCCGTGGAAATCCGAGCTCCGCGGCCAGACGACGAAGCCGCGCCCGGGCGACGGTATGGAAGCGACGCTTCCGATCGGGCTCGTAGGAGCAGGAGGCGTACCAGTCCATCGAAAGTCTCCTGAAATGCGAAAGCCCGGCGCCCCTGCGACAAGCTCAGCAGGCCGGGCTCTGTGTGAGAGGGTGCGGGGCGACAAGCGCCGCCCCGCTGTCGAGGTCACTCCGCCGCGATGGCGGGTGGCTGCGGCTCTTCGGGATCGGAGCCTGCCGAGGCGCCCTCGTCGTCATCGAGGAAGGCAGGCAGATCTTCGGTCGTGGCCGGTTCGTCGACGGCTGTCTCGACGTTAGGCAGGCGAAGCGGCTCGGGCAGCCACCCAGATCCAGCGAGCAGGCGTTCGGCCTCCTTCGCCATGTCCGGCTTCTTGAGGTGGTCGATGAGCTGGGCCGAGGCCTCGCCCTTGGCCTCGCGCACGGCTTCGAGGATGCGTGCCTTGGTGACCCGGCCGAGATAGTTGTCGACGGTCGGCGTCCAGCCGGCCGCGACCATGTCGAGACCGACGGCCCGGGCGACCTGCCCCGCATGGGCGATGCGGCGGGGATTGCGGTTCCAGGGCTCATGGACCGCGTTGACCGAAAGCGACGCGCAGTGCGCGAACAACGCGGCCCGGCTGTCGCCGTCGAAAGCGATCAGCGCGTTCCAGAGGTCGCCGGCGTCCTTCGGCAACTGTCCGGCCCATTGCGTGTGCCGGCTCTCGATCGCCTTGGCCGACGCACTGTCGTTGAGCCCTGGCGCCTGCGTGCCGAAGCTCGCGCTCTTCGCCGTGATCTCCAGGCAGGTCTCCGAGACGTAGTGATAGAAGCCGTTGAGGCAGAGCGCGTGGAGGACCGCGACGAAGGCGGTGTCGGGATCGTTCGCCAGCGCGTCGCGCAGCGCCAGCGTGCGATGGGCCGTCAGCTCGGTGACGAGACGGTCAGGTAGCGGCTTGATGCCGTCATCTTCCTCGGCGGTCTCGGCGCCTGCCGACGATCCGTTGCCGCCGATGGTGATCACCGTGCGCTGGACATCGCCGTCGTCCTCGGAACCTTCGGGCGCTTCGCCGTCGGCGTCCGGCTCGGCCGGCGCTTCATCCTCGGGACGGACATAGCCGCGCTCGATGCGCAGATCGCCGTCGCCGTCGATGCTGACGAAGGCGCCCGCGCGGGCGATGTCGGCGGGATCGTAGATCACAGGGCGATCGTCGAACGCCTCCAGCGCCGTTTCGATCTCGCCGAGACGCTGGTCGACCTCGTCGGGGAGCTCTTCGGCCTCCGCATAGGTCTCCTCCAGCTTGTCGTACTCGGCGCGCAGCGCGTCGTGGCTCGCCTGCTCCTCATCGGAAAGCGATGCCGTCTCCCCGGCAAGGCGGCGCAGACCGGAGGTATGGCCGTAGGGAAACTCCGCCGCGACCTCGATCCATTTCCAGCCCTCGCCGCGGAGCGCCTCCGCCTCGCTGGTCAGCTTCTCGACGACGAGCCGGTCGAGCAGTGCCGGATCCTGCAGCCAGCCGCCGTCGTCTTGCTGGAAGAGATCGCGCATGACTGCGCCACCGGCCGCCTCATAGACGTCGATGCCGACGAACTGCGCCCGCTTGTCGGAAGCACGGATGGCGCCTTCGGTAAGCTGGCGGCGGATGTAATAGGACTCCTTATTATAGGAGCTGGCGAGTTGCTGCCACACCTGCTCCTGGCGGTCATGGTCATTGGTGACGGTGAAGGCCATGAGCTGCTCGAGCGTCATCTCATCCTCGGCATAGATATCGAGGAGCTTCGGCGAGACCGAAGCGAGCTTCAGGCGCTGCTTCACGACGCCGGGGCTGACGAAGAATCGCGCGGCGATCTCCTCCTCGCCCAGGCCCGAGTCGCGAAGGGTCTGGAAGGCCCGGAACTGGTCGAGCGGATGGAGGGCGACGCGCTGGACATTTTCGGCCAGGCTGTCCTCCTCGGGCGTGCCGCCCTCGCGCACGACGCAGGGCACGGGCTGCGTCTTGGCCATGCGCTTCTGCTTCACCAGCAGTTCGAGCGCCCGGAAGCGCCGGCCGCCGGCCGGGACTTCGTACATGCCGGTCTCGGCACCGTTGGCGTCCAGCACCGGCCGCACGCTCAGACTCTGCAGGAGCGTGCGCCGGGCGATATCCTCAGCCAGGTCCTCGACCGAGATGCCGGCCTTCACCCGGCGCACGTTTGCCTGGGACAGCACCAGCTTGTTGAAGGGAATGTCCTGGGACCGGCTCAGGACGATCTTGGGATGGGCGGTTGCCATATCGGTTCTCCATGACGGGCCGGCCGGGAGCCTCTCTCTCGACCTCCAAACCCGTCACAAAGTCCCCTTCCCGCCTCTCCCTCTGGAGCCACCGCCGGGACCAGCTTGCCGAAAGAATCAGAGTGTCGGGGAACCCATGGCGGACGTTCCGGGTCGATCCGTCCCGTGTCGATGCTATGCAGCATGTCGAGCAGATAGACCGGATCGGCCGGATAGGGGCACCCGTTCCAGAGCTGGATCAGCACCGGGCGTAGATTATCCCCATAGCGAGCGAGCCGTGCGCGGGCGCGTCGCCAGTCATGGGCTCGGCGGTCGCGGTCGCGCTGCTGCGCCCTTGGCCACCATGCGGACCGGCGGGCCATCTCGGCATCAGCGCCTGGCTGCTGTTCCGCAATAAGCGGAGCGAGCAGCGGGAGCTTGTCGCGCTGGGCCTGTTGGGCGCGAGCCAGGCAGCGCGTTTGCGGGGCGTGTCCTCATAGGCCGACACGCGTGGCCAGCGACGGAATCGCATCACGCCGCCTCCCGCTCGTCTTCGTCGGCCGTGATATCGACGGGCTCGTCGGGATGGTGCCGGAAGGCGAGCAGATAGTCGGCGGCTTTCGACGCGGCGCTCGCGGCGCGAACGATGGCGCGGTCGTCCTCGCGGAGCACCTCCAACCAGGAACCGATGTAGTCGGCATGGCGCACCGTCGGCACGATGCCAAGAGTGGCGCAGACGAATGCGCTGGTCATCTCGGCACAGAGCTCTTCTTTGGCATAGAGCGCGGAACCGAA
>JAXMOZ010000020.1:0-44041 GCA_034382075.1 Rhodospirillales bacterium | reverse complement strand
GGCGGGCCCGCACCGCCGCCGCGCTCGCGAACTGCATCAGCCGCAAAACCGCCGGGTGGAGCGGGTTGTAGAGGTGGGCCACGTGCTCGTCGCCGCGGTCGATGGCGAGGGTGTACATGGTCAGGTCGTTGGAGCCGATGGCGAAGAAGTCGCTGACCTGCGCCAGCGCGTCGGCGGAGAGCGCCGCGCCCGGCACCTCGATCATGGTGCCGAGCGGCGGCAGCGGGTGCGGGATGGGGACATTGCAGCGGTGCAGGTAGCGCGCCGCCCGGGCGAGCAGCTCGCGGGCCGCCCTGATCTCCTGCACCGATGTCACCATCGGCAGCAGGATCTGCACCGGCCCGCGGGCGAAGGCGCGGAGGATGGCGCGGAACTGGGTCTCCAGCATGTCCGGGCAGGCAATCGACAGGCGCACGCCGCGCAGGCCGAGCGGCGAGACCGCGCTTTCGCCGAGCTGGGCGACAAGGTCGCTGCCGCTCTTGTCGCCGCCAAGATCGAGGGTGCGGATGGTCACCGGCCGGCCGCCGGCGCGCTCGACGACGCTGATCAGGGCCGCCGCCTGCTCGTCCTCGTCCGGCGGCGCGCCGCGGTTCAGGAACAGGAATTCGGTGCGCAGGAGGCCCACGCCCTCGGCGCCCGCTTCCGCCACCGCGTCCATCTCGAACGGCAGCTCGACGTTGGCGCGCAGGCTGACCTCGACTCCGTCGCGGGTGACCGCCGGCCGTTTCGCCAGGCGGCGGAGCTGTTTGCGCTCGGCCTTGTGCTGGTCGATCCGCCGCCGGTAGGCGCGCAGCGTCGCGGCGCTCGGATGGACGACGATCTCGCCGCGGTCGCCGTCGATGGCGATGTCGTCGCCGGTTTCGATCTCGCCGAGCAGCCCGCCGATGCCCAGAACCGCCGGCAGGCCCAGCGCCCGGGCCATGATCGCGGTGTGCCCCTGGGGGCTGCCGATCTGGGCGGCGAGGCCGGCGATCGCGTCCGGGCTGAGCTGGGCGGCGTCCGCCGGCGTCAGCTCTTCCGCCACCAGGATGCAGCCGCGGGGCAGCGACGAGGGGGGCTTGCTGTCGTCCTTCTTCAGCAGGAAGGCGATCAGCCGGTTGCCGATCTCGCGGATGTCGTCGACCCGCGCCGACAGGTACGGGTCGTCCATCTGCCGGAAGGCTTCGGCGATCAGCGCGACCTCGATCCTGACCGCCTCCTCGGCATTGATCCGCTCGTTGGCGATCCGCGCCAGGGCGCCGCGCACCAGTCGCGAGTCCTTGAGGATGTGGACGTAGGCGTCGAACAGGTAGCCGAGTTCTTCGGCGCCCATTTCCGGGATCAGCTTCGCCCGGTTCGCGGTCCTGACCCGGATCCGGGTGATCCGCCGGCGAGCGCGGGCAATCGCCGCGGTCAGGCGGCGCTGCTCGTCCTCGATGTGCTGTGACGGGATCCGGTAGCGCGGTACGTGCAGCCGGTTCGGCTCGCGGACGAACGCCTTGCCGAGCGCCACGCCCGGCGCCGCCGCCAAGCCGTGGATGACGCGCTCTTCAGCATCTCTCTCGGACATGACCTTCCCTGGTTCGCCGACTTTTCCATCGGTTCTACACCGTCACCGCGGTGTCGCCGACGTTCCCGCCGGCAAGCTCAGCATATCAGTCTTCTTCGAAGCGCGCTTCGATGATGTTGCTGAGAACGGTAATCGCTTCCTCCTTTTCGCGGCCGGAGGCGGCGATTTCGAGCTCGGTGCCGGGGCCGGCGGCGAGCATCATCAACCCGAGGATGGAGAGCCCGGAGACGGTCTGGCCACGCTTGGTCGTCACGGTGATGTCGGCGTCGAAGCCCGCAGCCAGCTTGACGAACTTGGCGGCGGCGCGGGCATGCAGGCCGCGCCGATTGGCAATCACTGCGACACACCGGAGCGTGTCGCCGTCGCGGCAGAGGTCCGCCATCGCCCCGTGCTAGGACTCCTCCTGGGTGAGCAGCCTGGAGGCGATGTTGATGTACTTGCGGCCCGCCTCCTGAGCGCTCTGCGCCGCCTCCTCGAGCGACTCGGTCTGGCGGACGCTCGCCAGCTTGACCAGCATCGGCAGGTTGACCCCGGCGATGACCTCGACGTTGGCCTTGTCCATGATCGAGATGGCGAGGTTGGACGGGGTGCCGCCGAACATGTCGGTGAGCAGGATGATGCCGTTGCCTTCCTCGGCGCGCGCCACCGCCTCGAGGATGTGGGCGCGGCGCTGCTCCATGTCGTCCTCGGGGCCGATGCAGATCGCGGTGATGTTCGCCTGCGGCCCGACGACGTGCTCGAGCGCGCCGACGAGCTCCTCCGCGAGCCGGCCGTGGGTAACAAGCACCAGTCCGATCATCCTCGTGCGCGATCCTTCGCTGCAGCGACCACTGTCATCCCACCAGGCGGTCCAGACCGCGATGCTCGATCAGCACGTGTTGCCCGCGGGACATGAGCCACGCGGCGAGACGCTCGGCGACGAACACCGAACGGTGCCGCCCACCGGTGCAGCCCACCCCTATCGTCAGGTACGTTTTTCCTTCAGCAGCGTAGCGCGGCAGCAGCGGTTCGAGAAGAGTTGTCAGCGACGAGAAGAACGGGGTGAACGCCGGTTCGGCGGCGATGAAGTCGGCGACCGGGGCGTCTTTCCCCGTCAGGGGCCGCAGGGCCGGCTGATAATGGGGATTGACGAGAAATCTGACATCGAAAACCAGGTCTGCGTCGCGGGGCACGCCGGAGGCGTAGGAAAAGGAGACGACGAGAACGACCAGGCCGGCGGGGGCGGCGCCGCCGAAGGTGCGCTCCAGCCGGCGCTTGAGCGCGCCCGGGGAGATGAAGGTGGTGTCGATGGTCAGGTCGGCGCGGGCCCGCAGGGGTTCGATCATCTGCCGCTCGGTGGCGATGCCGTCGAACAGCGGCCGGTCGACGGCCAGCGGGTGACGGTGGCGGTTCTCCTGGTAACGCCGGCACAACTCGTCGTCGTCGCACGAGAGGAACAAGACCTTCACGTCCAGGTTCGGCTGCTCGTCCAGGCGCTTCACCGCGCCCATCAGCGCCTCGACGGTGAAGTCGCGGGTGCGGACGTTGATGCCGACGGCAAGCAGCCGCTCGCCCGGTTGCGCCGGCTCCGCTCCGTTATCCGGGACGAGCTTGTCGAGGAGGGCGAGGGGGAGATGGTCGATGCTTTCGTAACCCAGGTCCTGCAGCGCCTTCAGCGCCGTGGTCTTGCCGGCACCCGACATGCCGGTGACGAGCAGCAGCCGCGTCTGTCCCGGCTCCGGCTGCTGCGCCACCGCTGTCGGGGCCGGCGCCAAGGGCGAGGACGAAACTCCGCTTTCGCTCATGACACCCGCTGGAGGCTGCCGGTGCACAGCCGCACGATCCAGCGCACCTTGGCCGCCGCCGAGGCTTCGAATGCCGCGACCCGGAACAGGGGGAGGTGCTTGCCGGTGGCGCCGATCGCGGCCCGATCATCCTCTGGCATCCGCTCGATCGTGGCCCGCGCGACCAAATCGACGCAGGCCACCAGGACCGCCGGCGAGACCGGCGTCACCCTGAGGATGCCGACGCCGCGGACCTCGAGCAGCCCCGCGATCGTTGCCGGCGCGTGTGCGATCAGCCGCTCCCCCTCACACTCGACCTCGGTGTAATCATCGGCGACCAAGTGGGCGCCGTCGCCAAGCAGCCGCAGCGCCAGGTCCGATTTCCCGGCCCCCGTCGGCCCGCGCAGGAGCACGCCGTGGCCTTCGATTGCAACGGTCGTGGCGTTGATCCGCTCCATCGGCCGCACCGTGGCGAGGCGGCGGGCCGCTGTCAACCGCGGCAGTCCTTGGCAAGTCCCTTGCCGGCTCGCGCAGGCTCAGGCAACCGGCAGGCGGACGACGAAGCGGGCGCCCTTGACCTGGCCGTTCCGCCCTCGCCGGTTCAAGGCGGCGACGCTGCCGCCGTGGGCCTCGACGATCTGCTTGGAAATGCTCAAGCCCAAACCGGAATGCATCCCGAACTTCTCGCCCTGCGGGCGCTCGGAATAGAAGCGAAGGAAAATCTCCTGCTCCTTGCCCTCCGGGATCCCCGGGCCCTCGTCGAGCACCTCGGTCACCACCATGCCGTTGCGGCGCGCCGCCTTGAGCATGATCATGCCGTGGGGCGGGCTGAACGACATCGCGTTGACGATCAGGTTGCGATAGACCTGCACCAGCCTGTCCTCGATGCCGTTGACAACGAGCTTGCCGCGGTTGTGCACGTCCAGGCGAAGCCGCATCTCGTGCTCGGCCGCCGACGCCTCGGTCACGTCCACCAGGGTCGCCAGCATCTGGCCCACGTCGACCGGCTGCGGCTCCGCCCGCGACAGCTCCGCGTCCAGCCGCGAGGCGTCGGAGATGTCGCTGATCAGCCGGTTCAGCCGGCCCACGTCCTGCTGGATGATGTCGAGCAGCTTTTGCCGCTGCGCCGGATCGTTCACCCGCGCCGCCGTCTCCACCGCGCTGCGGAGCGAGCTCAAGGGGTTCTTGATCTCGTGGGCAACGTCGGCGGCGAACCGCTCGATGGCGTCCATCCTCAGCCACAGCGCCTCGGTCATCTCCTTGAGCGCCGCCGCCAACTGGCCGATTTCGTCGCCGCGGTTGCCAAAGTCGGGCAGGGTGCGCTTGCGGTGGCGGTCGCGGCGGACGCCCTCGGCGGCGGCGGCCAGGCGGAGGATGGGCCTGGCGATGGTCCGCGCCAGATACAGGGACAGCAGCACGGTGACGGCGAGCGCGATGGCGAACACCTTGAGGATGTCCAGCCGCACGTCGAGGACCGCGGCGTCGATGTCGCGCGAGGTCTTGTTCAGCATCAAGGCGCCGAGGACCTGCTTGTAGCGCTGCACCGGCGCCGCGGCGCTCAGCACCATGGCGTCGGCGCCGGGCGCGGCGCGCACCATCTCCTTCAATCCGCCGGACAGCGCGTGGACCACCTCCTGGTAGTCAGCCGCCGTCTGCACCGCGTACTCCGAATAGGGCACCAGCTCCGAGCCGGTCGACAGCCTGGTTGCGACCAGATCGTAGAGGCCGAGCACGGCCTCCAGCGGCTCGGTCGTGGTCTTCGGCACCGGCAGCTCGGTGATCTGCACCATGCCGCCGGGTCCGGCCAGCATCCGGCTGTCGGCGAGCAACGAGCCGTCGATGCCGAACAGCCTGGCACGGGTGCCGGTGGTCTCGACCAGCCGGCGGATCATCTGCTGAGCGAGCGTGGGGTTGAGCGCCTCGCCCGCCGGCAGCTCCGCGTCGGCCGCGCTTTCGCCCAGGGCCGCGGCGATCAGCTCGGTCTGGGTCTGCAGCGCCGCAAGCTCCGCCGATATGAGCCCGCGGCGGTAGTTGTCGAGAAACAGCATCCCGGCGAACAGGACCACCAGCGCGAGGATGTTGACCGCCAGGATCCGCCTGGTGATCGGCGACAACAGCCGGTTCCGCTTTTTGCTGGGTTCCGCCGGAGCCATGCCGTGCAGATCACGCCGCGCGGTAGCGGTAGCCGACGCCGTAGAGGGTTTCGATCTGGGCGAAGTCGTCGTCGACGTCCTTGAACTTCTTCCGCAGCCGCTTGATGTGGCTGTCGATGGTCCGGTCGTCGACGTAGATGTGCTCGCCGTAGGCGGCGTCGATGAGCTGGTCGCGGCTCTTGACGTGGCCCGGGCGACGCGCCAGCGCCTGCACCAGGAGGAACTCGGTCACCGTCAGGTTGATGGGCTCGCCCTTCCAGGCGCACAGGTGGCGGGTGGAATCGAGGACCAGCTCGCCCCGGCGAATGACCTCGCCTTCGGGCTCGCCCTCGCCGGGCACGCTGCGCCGGCGCAGCACCGCGCGGATGCGCTCGATCAACAGCCGTTGCGAGAACGGCTTGGTGATGTAGTCGTCCGCGCCCATGCGCAGGCCCAGAACCTCGTCGAGCTCGTCGTCCTTGGAGGTGAGAAAGATCACCGGCATGTCGCTCTGCTGGCGCAGCCGGTTGAGAAGCTCCATCCCGTCCATCCGCGGCATCTTGATGTCGAGGACGGCCAGGTCCACCGGCTGGCGCGACAGGCCGGCGAGGGCCTCGGCGCCGTCGGAATAGGTGTGCACGGTGAAGCCTTCGTTCTCCAAAGCCATCGCCACCGACGTCAGGATATTCCGGTCGTCGTCGACGAGCGCGATCGTTTCGGGCACTGCGTCACCTGCTCGTTGTTGAACCACATCACCCGCGCGTTCGCAGTGGTGCGACGCAGTTGAGGGGCGTTCGGTGGCAAAAATATAGTCGGATCCGAGGCGCTGCGACACGATGTTCGCCTTCTGTTTGTATTCCCGGCGGGACGAGGCGGTGATCGCGATCCGACGTGTGGGCCGCCGGTCGCGCTTGACGGCAAAATTTTCCGGTCCCTATAGTTCTCCCGACGGTTCCCGATCGGGCGACAGAGCCTCGGGATTAATAGGGAACACGGAGGGATCGACCCTTGAGGGGATCTTAGCCGTGGCTGCCCCCGCAACTGTCAGCGGGTAGCCCCCGTCCGCTATTGGCCACTGCCGGTCGGATCTCACGACCGGACGGGAAGGCCGGGCGGGGGCGGTGATCCGCTAGCCAGGAGACCTGCCGTCACTCGAGTCGACGCGACGCTTGCGGGCGGGGTGTACCGCAGACGTGCAGGTCTGGCCGAGGCTTGGCCTTCCTTCATTCGCGCCGGCGCGGGACGCTTGGGCTGGAAGCGATGGAGGGCGCGGCGTGCATATCATGGAGGGCTACCTGCCTGCGGCTCACGCCGCTGCCTGGACGGCGGTGACGGCGCCGTTCGTGATCTACGGCAGCGTCCGGCTGCTGCGGACGATGCGCCGCCACCCGGAGACGCGGCTGCTGCTGGCGGCCTGCGGCGCCTACAGCCTCGTGCTTTCCGCGCTCAAGCTGCCCTCCGTCACCGGCAGCAGTTCGCATCCGACCGGCACCGGGCTTGGCGCCATCCTCTTCGGCCCGAGCGTCATGACCGTGCTGGGCACCATCGTGCTGTTGTTCCAGGCGCTGCTGCTTGCCCACGGCGGCTTGACCACCCTGGGCGCCAACGCCTTCGCCATGGCCGTGGTCGGCCCGTTCGCCGCCTTCGCCGTCTTCCGCGGGCTGCGCGGCCTGTTTGCGCCGATGGCCGTGGCGGTGTTCTTTGCCGCCGCCATCGGCAACCTCGCCACCTACGCCACCACCTCCCTGCAACTGGCCTTGGCCTTTCCCGATCCCGCAGGCGGCATCTCCGCCTCGTTCGTCAAGTTCGCCGGCATCTTCGCCATCACCCAGATCCCGCTGGCGATCGTCGAGGGGCTGCTCACGGTGGTCGTCGCCGGCGCGCTGACCAGCCATGCCGCGGCGACGTTCGGGGGCGTCGTCCCCGGGCTGCGGAGGGCCTGAGGTGGCGCGGCGAAAGCGGCGGCGAAACGCGGCGTTGCTGCTGCTCGCCGCGGCGATCGTGCTGCTGCCGCTGCTTGCGCCCCAACTCGAGGGCGCCTCGTTCGCCGGCGCCGACGGCAAGGCCCAGGCGCTGATCGAGAGCATCGAGCCAGCCTACCGGCCGTGGGCGGCGCCACTGTGGACGCCGCCGGGAAAAGAAACCGAAAGCCTGCTGTTCGCCCTGCAGGCGGCCGTCGGCGCCGGGGTGCTGGGCTACTGCCTCGGGCTTAGCCGCGGCAAGCGGCGGGCGGGCGCTGCGGCCAGCGACGATGCCGGCGATGAACGCGATTGACATCATTGCCCATACCAACGCCTGGAGCGGCCGGCACCCGGGGGAGAAGAGCCTGCTGGGAGGCAGCCTGCTGGTGTTGAGCGTGCTTCTGCCGCCGTGGCCGGCGGCGGTGCTGATCATCGTCGCGGTCTTTGCCACGTTGATGCTGGGCGCGCGCATTCCGCTTGCGTCCGTCCTCCGGGTGCTGGCGCTGCCCTTGGCGTTCCTGCTCAGCGGCGGCGCCATGCTCGCCGTCTCGCTGGACCTGGACGCAGAGGGAACCGCGATCCAGATCAGCGGCGAGAGCCTGGAAGCCGCCGCGGCGGTTTCGCTGCGCGCGCTGGCGGCAACCTCGGCGACGATGCTGATCATCCTGACGACCCCGCTGCCGGCGCTGATCCACCTGGCGCGACGCCTGCGCCTGCCCGAGCCCCTGATCGAGCTTTGCTTTCTCGTCTACCGCTTCACCGGCCTGACCATTGCCCTTGCCACGACGGCGCACCAGGCGCAGCGAAACCGCCTGGGCCACGGCAGCTTCGCCACCTCGCTGCGCTCGACCGGGCTGCTCGCCGCCCGGCTGTTGCCGCAAACCCTGATCCGCGCGGAGCGGCTTCAGGCCGGCCTTGCGGCGAGGGGCTACGACGGCAGCCTGCGGACCCTGGCGCCCAGGTGGCGGCTGTCGGCGCCGTTCGTCGCCGCGGCGGCGGGTCTTGCCGCCAGCATCGTCGTCGCAAGCAGCGTCTGGCGCGGCCTCTGGCCTTGACCATGCCGCCCATCCTGGCGCTGGAGGGCGTGCACTATGCCTACCGCGGCGGCGTCGCCGCCCTGCGCGGCCTCGATCTGGAGGTTCCAGCCGGCTGCCGCATCGCCGTGCTCGGCGCCAACGGCGCCGGCAAGACCACGGCGCTGTTGCACCTGAACGGGAGCCTGAGGCCCAGCGGGGGCGCGGTGCGGATCGACGGCGCTCCCGCCCGGTACGACCGCGCCGGCCTGCGCGTCTGGCGCACCACCGTAGGCCTGGTCCTGCAGGACCCGGACGACCAGCTTTTTGCCGGCACCGTGTTCGAGGACGTTTCCTTCGGGCCCATGAACCTCGGCCTCGGCGAGGAGGAGGTGCGCCGCCGGGTCGAGGAGGCGCTGGCGGAGATGGACATGGGCGCGCTCGCCGGCCGGCCGATCCACATGCTGAGCCACGGCCAGCGGCGCCGCGCGGCGTTGTCCGGCGTGCTGGCGATGCGGCCGCGGGCGCTGGTCCTCGACGAGCCGACGGCGGGGCTGGACGCGGCGGGCGCCCGCAGCCTGCTCGCGTCCCTCGACCGGCTGGTGGCGGGCGGGCGGAGCGTCGTCTACAGCACCCACGACGCCGACCTGGCCTACGCCTGGTCGGACCGCGTGGTGATCATCGAGGACGGCGCCACCATCGCCGCGGGCGGCAGCGAGGAGGTGCTCGCCGACGAGACCCGGCTCGCCCGCGCCGGCCTCGGCATGCCGATCGCGCTCAGGATCGGCCTCCATGCCCGCGCCATGGGGATGCTTGCGCCGGCGACGCCGCTGCCGCGGACGACGGAGGCGGTCGGCGCCGTGCTCGAGGCGATCGTTTCCGAGGCGGCAGTGGAAGGCGCGTCGCCGCTTGCCCCGCAGGTGCCCGCGGGCTGAACAGCAAACGCGCCTCAGGCGCCGACGGCGGCGCCGAGGCCATTCATCAGCGCGACGAACTCGGGGAAGCTGGTGGCGATGGCGGTGGCATCGTCGACGCCAACCGGCGCCCGGGCGGCGGTGCCAAGCACCAGGAAGGCCATGGCGATGCGGTGGTCGAAGTGCGCCTGGACCTCTGCGCCGCCGGCAACGCTGCCGCCCGAGCCGTGGACGACGAGCCAGTCCTTGCCGCTCTCGGTCGCGACCCCGCAGGCGGAAAGCGCCTCGGCGATCGCCGCCAGCCGGTCGCTTTCCTTCACCCGCAGCTCGGCAAGCCCGCTCATTCGGGTGGGCCCGGCGGCGAACGCGGCGGCAACGGCGAGAATCGGGAACTCGTCGATCATCCGCGGAACCCGCTCGGCCGGCACCTCGACACCGTTAAGCGGACCGGCGGTCACGACCAGATCGGCCACCGGCTCGCCGCAGAGGGTGCGTCCGTTCGCGACCTCGATGTTTGCCCCCATCTCCGTCAGCGTCTCGAGGAGGCCCGTTCGCAGCGGGTTGACCCCGACGCCGTCGATGCTGAGCCGCGAGCCGGGGACGATGATCGCGGCGACCAGCGGGAACGCAGCGGAGGAGATGTCGCCCGGGACCGTCAGCTCCCGGCCGGTCAGTTCCGGCTGGCCGACCAGGCTGATCGTCCTGCCGCCGTCCTCGCCGTCGCTGCAGGCGATCTCGGCGCCGAAGTGCGCGAGCATCCGTTCGGTATGGTCGCGGCTCGGCTGCGGCTCGTGGATCGTCGTCAGCCCCGGCGCGTTCAGCCCGGCGAGCAGGATCGCCGACTTCACCTGCGCCGAGGCCACCGCCAGGGTGTGCTCGATGGGCAGCGGGTCCGGCGCGCCGCGGATGGCGAGCGGCAGCCGGTCGCCCGTTCGCGACCAGACGCAGGCGCCGATCTCGCCGAGCGGCTCGATCACCCGGCGCATCGGCCGGGCGCTGAGCGAGGCGTCGCCGGCGAAGAAGCTGATGAACGGGTGGCTCGCCACCAAGCCCATCAGCAGCCGCGCGCCGGTGCCGGAGTTGCCCATGTCCAGGATCCGATCGGGCTCGCAAAGGCCGCCGACGCCGCGCCCGCGCACCCGCCACAGCCCCGGCTCACGCTCGATGCCGGCGCCCAGCGCAGCCAGCGCGCGAGCGGTGGCCAGCACGTCTTGCGCCTCGAGCAGCCCCGCGATCGTCGTTTCGCCCACGGCCGAAGCGCCGAGGATCAGCGCCCGGTGCGAAATCGACTTGTCGCCGGGGGCGGCGACGCGCCCTCGCAGCGGCCCGGCCGGCTCCGCCCGCAATGGCAGAACGGGGCTCGTGCCGGCGGCGGACCCGGGCGTGGCGGCAACGGGGTGAGCGATCATCATCAATTGGTTTTGACACGCCGCGAGCGATCGTGGCAATTGGCTCCCACAGGGTCGGCACAACAAGCGCTGGAGGCATACGGTTTGGCGAAGCCAGAATGGGGGCTGAAACGGACTTGCCCGACCTGCAGCGCCCGCTTCTACGACCTGCGCCGCGAGACGATCGTTTGCCCCGTCTGCGAGACGGTCTTCGATCCCGAGCGCCTGCCCAAGCCCAAGCGCGGCGGACCGGTGGCGCGCGAGGAAAAGGTGGCGCCGGCGCCGCGCCGGGCCGTTCCCGTCGAGGACGACGAGGAAACGGTCGAGGAGGAGGCGGTCACCGTCGAAATCGACGAGCTCGAGGAGAGCGGGGACGACGACACCGAGACGGAGGAGGGCGATCTGATCGAGGACACCTCCGATCTTGGCGAGGACGACGACGACATCGGCGAGGTGATGGAGCACGTCGACGAGGACGAAGACAAGCCGTAGCAGGCGGTTATGAGTTTTCCCTTGCCCGCCTCAGGGCAGGTTTATTAGGGTATCGCCGCTGCCGGGGGGCTTAAGCCGCGGCGGCGACATTATCCTCGGGGCCGTAGCTCAGTTGGGAGAGCGCCGCAATGGCATTGCGGAGGTCAGGGGTTCGACTCCCCTCGGCTCCACCATCCTCCCCGGCACCCTCCTCCCCGCCAGCACCGGCGCACGCGAGCCCGCATGAGTAGCGCTGCCCCCCGGGTTGGCGCCTGCGCGGACGCTCAGCGCAAAAATCTGCAACAGCACACGGCGTTCGCCCTCTGGGGCGAACGCGGGTTCGCGTCAGTGTCCGGAAGCGATCTCTCCTTCACCCTTCGCCTCATTGGGGAAGACCACCGCGCCCGCGGCCAGATGTGCCGAGTAATCACGGCCCGCCCCGCCTGATCTGCGCTGCGGGAGAACCAGCTTTGATGTCGCTGCTCCGCGCACGTGGCGCCTCGCTTTGAAAATGAAACTCGGGCGCCGGAGCGTTATTCTTAAATAGTAACACCGGTCTCGAATGTGTCGGGAAAGTGGCTTGCCCTGTTGCCACGTTTCCCAGGCTTGATTCTATTGGGCAGAACTATAAACTGTAACCAATGTGGTTGCGGGAGAAGTAGCCAGCGATGCAGACGCACGGTGCCACGGCACAGGCGGCTGCGCGACCCGAGACAAGGCTAGGACCGCACGGGTGTGCAAATGGTGGGTTGGATGGAACGTCGAAGGGAAAGCGCGATGAACGCGCCTTTAAGGCATTACGAGAGGGTCCGCGTGTTCGGCAGTAGTCCGCATCACGATTGCTGCGATGAGGACAAGCATCCGGCGGTGATCGTATGGCCGACGGCGATGGCGCTGAGTTGGATGCTGGTTGGAACCATCGGCTGGGCGGTGGCCGCGCTGATCTACTAGGTGGTTCGCTGACACCGGATCGACCGGGCGCAATATGGCGCTCCGGATCGAACGGTTCTCTGCCAGGGAGGGGGCCCAGGCTAGGCGTTGACGACGCGCCGGCCTGCGCCCACATTCGCACAGCCGCATTGCGGCCGAGGCGGGCGCCGATGGCGGGCCTGCCGATGACGTTCTCGCTCGGGACGAGGAGAATGCGTGCGTACTCTGACTGCGGTTTCCGCAAGCTTACCTGAACTCGAGGGCTTCGTTCGCCGGCTGCTGGGCTCGGGCGACGGGTACCCGCCGTGCGACATCCTCTCCACCAGCGACGGCGGGCTGCGCATCGCCCTTGCGGTAGCCGGGTTTGCCGTCGACGAGCTTTGTGTGTCGGTCGAAGGGGCTCAGGTGCTGGTTCGAGGAAGGCGCCGAGCCGACCCGGAGCCGCGATGCTTCCTGCACCGCGGCATCGCCATGCGCCGGTTCCAGCGGGCCTTCGTGCTCGGAGCCGGGTTGCGGGTGACCGGCGCGCGGCTGGAGAACGGCCTCCTCAACATCGAGCTCGAGCGGGTAGGGGACGACGGGGGGCAGAGCATCCCGATCGCCGGAACCCGCGCCTGAGGCCTGAGGACGATCGGCGGGGCACGCCCGGCATGGCTCGGGCGCCTCGCTATTGATCCACCGGAGGAATGCGAATGAACAAGCACGACGACAGAGACAGCTTCGCCGCCGCCGCTGGCGAGCTTCGAAACATCGAGCCGGCGGCGTTCGCGACGCTCGGCAACGACGTCGTGGCCTACCTCAGGCCGGCGGCGGCGGAGGGAAGTGCCGGCTGGGCCGTGCATGCCGCGGACGGGCGGGTGCTGGCGGTGATCCAGGGAAGCCATGACGCCGCGCTGGCGATCGTCCGGCAGAATGATCTGGAGCCGCTGAGCGTGCACTGAGCTGAGCGGCAGGCGGCGGACGCTGCGCTGGAGGCGGCCCGGTCAGGCCGCCCAACTGGCCGCGGTATCGACCAGAAGCGCGTAGAGCGCTTCCGCGTCGTCGGTGCCGCGCAACTTCTCGCAGGTGGGCTTGTCGCGGAGCAGGCGCGACACCCGGGCCAAGGCCTTGAGGTGATCGGCGCCGGAGGACTCGGGCGCCAGCAGCAGGAAGATCAGGTCCACCGGCCGATCGTCGATGGCGTCGAAGTCGATCGGCTGGTCGAGCCGGGCGAACACGCCATACAGCTTGTCCAACGTCCCGAGCTTGCCGTGCGGGATGGCGATGCCATTGCCGACGCCGGTGGTGCCGAGCCGCTCGCGCTTCATCAGCGTCGAGAACAGCGCCCGCTCGGGCTGCCCGGTGATCTCGGCCGCCCGCTTCGCCAGATCCTGCAGGGCCTGTTTCTTGCTCGTTGCCCTGAGCCTGGCGATGACGTGGTCGGGCTTAATTAGGTCCGAAATTTCCATAGCACACGCACCCCTTACGCCTTGCGCGCATTCGCGGGGTCAATCCAGCCGATGTTGCCGTCGGCGCGGCGGTAGATGACGTTCAGCCCGCCCGTCGCCCGGTTGTTGAAGATCATCGCCGGAGTGTCCGCCAAGTCCAAGCGCATGACCGCCTCCCCGACGCTCATGGTCGCGATCTCCGTCGCAATCTCGGCGATAATTGCAGGCTGACCCTCTGCCGGCAATTCCTCTTCGTCGCTCTCGGCGGCGATGATGTACTGCTGCGCCGGCATCGGCTCCTCGGCCGGCCGGCGGCCGTGGTGGTCGTTGAGCCGGCGCTTGTAGCGGCGAAGCTGCTTGCCGATCCGCTCGACCGCGGCGTCGACCGCGGCATAGGCGTCGTCGGCGGCGCCTCGGCCCTGAACGACGAAGCCGCGGGTCGGATGCACGGTGACATCGGCTCGGAACAGGTGCGCCTCGCGCGATACCGTGACCATGGCGTCGTGGGCCTTGGGGAAGTACTTGCCGACGATGCCGGTCAGCAGGCTGCCAACATGGGCGCGCAGCGCGTCACCGATGTCCAAGCCTTTGCCGTTGATAGAGATATCCATGAAAGCGGATCCTGGAGCCGGGTGATTGTCGCACCAAGGAGGTGCCGAAAGCGTCCCAGACTTTCAGGCACAGACCGGGGAGAACGCGCATGAGCGCGCCGCGCTTGGGTCCGCGGAGGCCGCGACGATAGTTGTCCGCACCAAGGGTGTCAAGCCGAGCCCTTTCCCTCATGGCTGGGCATTCCGTCCTTCTCCCGGCGCCGCTGCACCGAGGAGGCGATGCCCATCGCTTCGCGGTACTTGGCCACAGTTCGCCTGGCGATGTCGATACCTTCCTTCTGCAGGATCGCCGCAAGCCCCTCGTCCGACAACACGTCGTCCGCGGTTTCCGCCTCGATGAGCGCCTTGATGTGGTGACGCACCGACTCGGCGGAATGGATGTCGCCACCCCGCGAGCCGCCGACGGCGTGGGTGAAGAAGTACTTGAGCTCGAAGATCCCCCGCGGGGTCGCCATGAACTTGTTCGAGGTCACCCGGCTCACGGTGCTTTCGTGCATGCTGATGGCCTCGGCGATGTCGCGCAGGATCAGCGGCCGCAGGCCGTGGACGCCGGTGATGAAGAAGCCTTCCTGCTGGCGGACGATCTCGGCCGCGACCTTGAGGATCGTGGTCGCGCGCTGGTGCAGGGATTTGACCAGCCAGTTGGCGGACTGCATGCACTCGGCGATGTACTGCTTGTCCTCCCTGGATTTCGCCGAGCGGCTGAGCCTCACGTAGTAGTGATTGTTGACGAGAACCTTGGGCAGGGTCTCGCTGTTGAGCTCCACCACCCAGCCGCCCGAAGGCTGCGGCCGCATGATCACGTCCGGGATCACCGGCTGGCTGATCGTCTGATCAAATGCGAGCGCGGGTTTGGGACTGAGCGTGCGAATCTCCGCAACCATGCGGGAGAGCTGCTCGTGGCCGACGCCGCAGAGGCGGCCAAGCTGCGCCCAATCGCGCCTCGCCAGCAGCTCGAGGTTGGCAAGCAGCGCCCGCATCGGCTCATCCAGGCGGCCCCGGTCTTCCAGCTGCAGGCTCAGGCACTCGGCGAGGCTGCGGGCGAAGATCCCGGCCGGCTCGAAGGTCTGCAGTCTGGCCAGGGTCGCCTCGACCTGGGCCAGGGAGCAGCCGAGGCTTTCGGCGGCCGCCGACAGGTCGCCGCCCAGATAGCCGGCGTCGTCCAAAAGGTCGATCAGGTAATGGCCGATCAGCCGCTCCACCGGGTCGCTCACGTCGATCGAGAGCTGGGCGTTCAGCATCTCCCTGAGCGACGTGCTGCCGGCCAGAAGCTCCTCGAAGTTTCCGGAGTGCTCGTCGAAGCTGCCGCCCTTGCCGCTCTGCCAGTTCCCCGACAGGGCGTCGCCGCCGCCCCCGTCGCCGCCGCTGCCTCTGCCAGCCCCGTCGCCGCCGTTGCGCCCGTCGTGATCGAAGACGTTGCCGTAGAAATCGCTGTCGAGGCCGGCGTCGGCATAGCTGGGCGGCTCGTCGCCCATGGCCCGGTCCAGGGCGCGCGGATCGCCCCCATCCGCAGCTTCGGCCGCCGACGGCTCGGGAACCTCGGCGGGCTCGGTGGGGGCACCGCCTTCGCCGGTGTCCAGAAACGGGTTCTGCTCCACCTGCTGATCGACGTAGGTGGAAAGCTCCAGGCTGGAGAGTTGCAACAGCTTGATCGCCTGCTGCAACTGCGGCGTCATGACGAGCGATTGCGTCTGCCGCAGGTCGAGGCGGGGACCTAACACCATCCGGGATCCGTCCTAGAGGCTGAACCGCTCGCCGAGGTAGACCCGGCGCACGTCCTCGTTGTCGACGATGTCCGCGGCCGTCCCCTCGGTCAGGACCACGCCGTCGTGGATGATGTAGGCGCGGTCGATCACGTCCAGCGTTTCGCGGACGTTGTGGTCGGTGATCAAGACGCCGATGCCGCGATCCTTGAGGTGCACCACCAGGTCGCGGATGTCGCTGAGCGCGATCGGGTCGATCCCGGCAAAGGGCTCGTCGAGGAAGATGAAGTGGGGTCCCGAGGCCAGCGCCCGGGCGATCTCCACCCGCCGCCGTTCGCCCCCCGACAGCGCCAGCGCCGGCGAGCGGCGGACGTGGCCGATGGAGAACTCCTCGAGCAGCCCCTCCAGCGCCGCCTCGCGCCGCTTGCGCTTCGGCTCCACCACCTCCAGCACGCAGCGGATGTTGTCCTCGACGCTCAAGCCGCGAAAGATCGAGGCCTCCTGCGGCAGGTAGCCGACGCCCAGGCGGGCGCGGTGATGCATCGGCAGGGCGGTGATGTCCTGGCCGTCGAGGGTGACGCTGCCCTGGTCCGGAGCGAGCAGGCCGGTGATGATGTAGAAGCAGGTGGTCTTGCCGGCGCCGTTGGGGCCGAGGAGCCCTACGATCTCGCCACGCTGCAGCGCCAGGCTGACGCCGCGCAGCACCGGACGGTGGCCATAGCTCTTGGTCACGTTGACCGCGAACAGGCCACGGTCGCCGCTGACGAGGCGGGGCCTCGGCGGCTGACGGGCAGCCTGCTCCGCCGGTCGGGAGGGAAGGGTGCTTCCTGCGTCCATGATCCGGTCGATGATCTACACCAGTAAGCTTTAGTCGGCCTTGCCGCCGTTCAACTGGATTCGCCCGCGCACGCGCCCTTCCGGGCTCTGCGGCCGCTCGCAGGCAAAGAGCTTGCTGACGCCGGAGTTGAAGTCGATCTCGCCCCGGCAGCCGTCCAACTGGTCACGACCGCGGAGGATCTTAACGGATCCTTCGACGTTCGCCATCCCGGTTTTGGCATCATAATTGCTGCGGTCACCGAAGATGGTCTCCTCGGCGGTCACCACCTTGACGTTTCCCACCGCCTCGGCGCGGTCGAGCTGCTTGCTGCCGTCAGGCCCGGGGGCGAAATAGGCGGTGATCGTATCGCCGTGAACCTCGCGGTTCGGCTGGATGGCGACGGCGTTGCCGCGGGCCACCAGACGGTCCGACCGCGGCCAATATTCGAGGCTGCGCTCCGCGCTGATGGTGTCGGCGCCGCTCTCCAGCCGGACCCGCTCGCCTCCGGTCAGCAGCAGGTGGTCCCTGGGCACGTCGAAGGTGGCGTGCTGGCCGAACGCGGTCTGGTTGGGGGTGGCGATTCGCACCGAGCCCTGGGCGATGACCCGGTAGATTTCCGCCTTGCCGTCGCCGCCGTCGCGGTAGAGCGCCCGCAGTTCCTGCGCCTGGACCTGCATGTCGCCGCGCACCGCCCGGGCGTTGCCGCGGGCGATCACCACCTTCTCCCGCCGCTGCCATTCGAGCCCCTGGTCGGCATCGATGCGAAGCTCGCCGGGCGGTCGTGCCGTGGCCTCCGCAGCAGCCGCAGGTGCCGCCGGCATGGCGCCGGCGCCGGCGAGGATCGACGCTGCCAGGGCGAATGCGAGCCCAGTCCGCGGCCCGGTCATGACGGCTCCGCCGGCTGCGTCTCGCTGACGATCAAGGTCGAGCGGCCGTTCACGAAGATGGTGTCGCCGTAGTCCACGGCGCGGAAGCCTTCGCCGGCCACCGTCCCGAACGGGCCTTCGCCGCGCACCGGCTCGGTCCCGGACGCGGTGCCGGACTCGAGGTCGAGCTGCGCCGAGGCGGTTTCGTAGCGGGCGCCGTCGCCGGTCAGAAGGACCACGTCGCCGGTCAAGCCGAGCATGCTGGTGTCCTGGGCGAAGGTGCCCGCATCGGCGCGAATGGTCGTCTCAGTTCCGTCCTCCATCACGATCCTGCCGCGCGGTTGGTCGAGGCCGAGGGTGTTCGGCGCGCCCGCAAGCTGGCGGACGAACTCGGCGGTGATGGTGAACGGCCGGTCGCGGGCATCGTTGCCGCTGAGCCTGGCGTTGACCAGGCCCTCGGCGTCGGTGCCGACCACGTCGAGCGTCGCCATGCCCACCCGCAGCCGGTCGACGCGGGGCTGGATCTGCGGCCAGACGAGGACGACGGCGACTGTGAGCACGGCCACGGCTGCCAAAGCAAGCCGCACCGGTCCAGCGATGCGGACGAACCTCCGGCTCCTGCGCGCGGCGTCGCGCCGACCGGTATCGGCCGCGTCCTCCTCGAGCGCATCGTCATCGGCGGTCATGGCAGGCGGTGTCGCAGAGGCCGGCGGCGACGGGCCTTCGGCAGGGGAGGGCGGATTCGTCAGGCGATTCCCGCCCGCAGGCAGTCATGGATGTGAATGATCCCGACGGGCCGCGCCTCCTCGACCACGAACAGGCTGGTGATGTTGCGGCTGCTCATGAAGCCCAGGGCCTCGCTGGCCAAGGCGTCCGGGCGAATGGTCTTCGGGTTCGGGGTCATCACCTCGCCCACGCGCTGCGACAGCAGGTCCGGCGCCATGTGCCGGCGCAGGTCGCCGTCGGTGATGATGCCGGCGAGCCTGCCGTCGTCGCCGACGATGCCGACGCAGCCGAAGCTCTTGGTGCTCATGACGATCAGCGCCTCGCTCATCCCCTCGTCGATGCGCAGCAGCGGCAGCGCCTCCGGCCCATGCATGATGGCGGAAACCTTGAGCAGCCTGCGGCCCAGCTTGCCGCCCGGGTGCAGCACGTGGAAGTCGTCGCCGGAGAAGCCCTTGCGCTCCAGCATGGCGACCGCCAGCGCGTCGCCAAGTGCCAGCATCACCGTCGTCGAGGTGGTCGGCGCCAGCCCCATTGGGCAGGCCTCGGGGGCCTCCGGAAGCAGCAGCACCACGTCGGCGGCCTGCGCCAGGGTGCTTTGCCGCCTGGCGGTGATGGCGATCAGCCCGACGGTGAAGCGCTTGGCATAGGTGACGAGGTCGGCAAGCTCGGTCGTTTCACCGGAGTTCGACAGCGCGATCACCGCGTCGTTCTCGGTGATCATGCCGAGGTCGCCATGGCTGGCCTCGGCCGGGTGAACGAACGAGGCGGGTGTCCCGGTGGAGGCCAGGGTCGCCGCGATCTTGGTGGCGACATGCCCACTCTTGCCCATGCCGGTGACGATCACGCGGCCCGTGGCGCGCTCGAGCAGGTCCACGGCGCGGATGAACTCCTCGCCGAGGCCGTGGCTCAGGGCCTCGATGCCTTCGGCTTCCAGCCGCAGCACCCGGCGGGCGGAGTCCAGGCCGCCATGGGTACGGTTGGTCAGCAGTCCGGCCGCTGCGTCGTTCACGTCCCTCGCCCCTTTGTCCCGGCTTCGCTCTTCGTCGCCGCGGCCGGCCGTCGCGGCCGGTGCCAGCGCTATTGTGGGCCGAGTATGGTGGGCGAACGCCGCGGGATCAACGAGGGCAGCAAAACCGCGCCCACAGCACGCCGTCCGTCCGGTTCAGTGGGAGAAAATGTCCTCCTCGGCCCAGCCGTCGACGTCGAGGCGGGCGCGGGCGGGGAGGAACCGGAAGCACGATTCGGCGAGCTCGGTGCGGCCTTCGCGGGCCAGCATCTCGTCGAGCTTCCGCCGCAGCTCGTGCAGGTAGAGCACGTCGCTGGCGGCGTACATGAGCTGCTCCGGGGTCAGGTGGTCGCGGCCCCAGTCCGAGCTCTGCTGCTCCTTGGTGAGGTCGACGCCGAGGAGCTCGCGGCACAGCTCCTTCAGGCTGTGCCGGTCGGTATAGGTGCGCACCAGCTTCGAGGCGATCTTGGTGCAGTAGACCGGAGCGCAGAGGATGCCAAGGTAGCGGTGCATCAGCCCGACGTCGAAGCGGGCGAAATGGAACAGCTTGGTCACGCCGTCGTCGGCCAGCAGCGCCTTGAGGTTGGGCGCGGCGTAGGCGTCGTCGCCGGCGTTCGGGGGGAACTGGACCAGATGGCAGGTGCCGTCGCCGGCCGAGAGCTGCACCAGGCACAGCCGGTCGCGGTGGCAGCGCAGGCCCATGGCCTCGGTGTCGACGGCGACGACGTCGCCGAAGGAGAGCCCGTCCGGCAGGTCGCCGCGATGCAGCTCGATGGACGTGCCGTCCAACTTGACCCCGCCGCCAATGCTGGTCATGGCCGTGATGGCCTATGTGTGGATGGTGCCCAGGAGAAGACTCGAACTTCCACGGCCTCGCGGCCACAGGTACCTGAAACCTGCGCGTCTACCAATTCCGCCACCTGGGCGCAGGAACGGAAGCGCCGCGGCCGGGGCCGCAGCGCACGTGGGCGTAGGTACGCCCCGTCCTTCGGCCTGTCAATGGGGTTGCTCGGGCGCGGCGGCTTCCCGCGGCTTCTCGCGCCTTGCCGAGGTTGACGGCGCGGGGCATCTGAGCTAAGCGGCGAGGCTCGCCAATGGGCCGCCGTCCGGGTGCGCCTGGGCGCAGTGGAGGGCTGGACGTGTTGGATCGGCGCCTGATTACCGTGTTCGGCGGCGCGGGCTTCCTCGGCCGCCACATCGTCCGCAGGCTGGCGCGCGACGGCTGGATCATCCGCGTCGCCTCCCGGGACCGGGAGCGCCCGCAATTCCTCAAGATCTACGGCGACCCCGGGCAGGTGGTGCCGATCCTCACCGACATCACCAGGCCGGAGAGCGTGATCTCGGCGGTCGTCGATGCCGACGCGGTGATCAACCTCGTCGGCATTCTCGCCCCCAGCGGCCGCAACAGTTTCGACGCAATCCACGCCCAAGGCGCGGCAAACGTCGCCGCCGCCGCCCGCGACGCCGGCGCCGCCCGGCTGATCCAGCTCTCCGCCATCGGCGCCGATCCGAACTCGCCCTCGCTCTACGCCCGGACCAAGGCGGCGGGGGAGCAGGCGGCCAAGTCCGCCTTCCCCGACGTGACGATCCTCCGGCCCAGCGTGGTCTTCGGCCCGGAGGACGACTTCTTCAACCGCTTCGCCCGGCTGGCGCGGATGATGCCGGTGCTGCCGACGTTCGAGACCAAGGTGCAGCCGGTCTACGTCGGCGACGTGGCCGACGCCGCGATCAAGGTGCTGGACGAGCCCGCCACCAAGGGCAAGACCTACGAACTCGGCGGCCCCAGGGTGATGACCTACCGGGAGGTGATGGAGATCGTGCTCGAGGAGACCGGGCGCAAACGGCTGCTCATGCCGCTGCCGTTGTCCATCGCCGCGATCCAGGGGTGGTTTTTCGAGAAGCTGCCGAAGCCAATGCTGACCCGCGACCAGGTCAAGCTGCTCGGCATCGACAACGTCGTCTCCGCCAAGGCGCTCGGGCTAAAGGACCTGGGGATCCCAGCCACCGCGGTGGAGGCGATCGTGCCCAGCTACCTCGGCTCCTACATGCCGCCGGTGAAGCAGTCCCTGCGCGGGCTGTAGGGGTTCAGACGAAGGCCGTCCCCCCGTGCCGGTGTCGCCTCGGCTACCTCAAGCGGCGGGCGGACCGGGAGGGTTCGGTCCAAGGCTTTACAAAACGCTACGGCTGTCGCTTGCTTGTGTATGTTGAGGTTTATGAGGACATGCCATCTGCAATCGCCCGGGAGAAGCAGATTAAGGCCGGGTCGCGGAACAACAAGATAGCTCTGATCGAGAGCCTGAACCCGCAATGGGCTGATCTGTACGAAACAATCCTCTGAGACTACTACTACCGTCATCGCGAGGCGCGAAGCGCCGTGGCGATCCAGGACAAAATACACTGGATTGCTTCGTCGGCTTGCGCCTCCTCGCAATGACGTCTCGCTATTTCATTACGTCGGGTCATTGGTGGCGAACATCGCCGCCAACGCGTTGCGGTCGAGTTTGCCGGCGCCGGTGAGCGGCAGCTCGGCGCCGATCCGGATCTGTTTCGGCACCTTGTAGTCGGCGAGGTGCTCGCGGCAGAAGGCCTTGAGCTCGTCCTCGGCGACGGCCTTCCCGGCATGGAAGACGACGAGAGCCACCGGCGCCTGTCCCCACCTCGCGTCCGGGATGCCGGCGGAGATGGCGCCGGCGACGGAGGGATGCTTCATCAGCGCCTGCTCGATCTCCTCCGGCGAGACGTTTTCGCCGCCGGAGATGAACATGTTGTCCGCTCGCCCCTTGATCGAAATCAGCCCCTGTTCGTCCTTCACCGCCAGGTCGCCGGTGTAGATCCAGCCGTCCTCGCTGAGCACCTTGGCCGTCCGTTCGGGGTCGTTCAGGTAGCCGTCGAAGCTGTGGGCGCTGCGCATGCAGAGCACGCCGACCTCGCCGGCGCCCACCTCGGCCCCGGTCTCGGCGTCGACGATCCTGGCGTCGCAATGGAACATCGAGGTGCCGATGCTGGCGGCGTTGGTGAGCAGCTCCTCCATCGTACCGGTGCGGGGCAGGTAGGCAAAGTTGGAGGGCCCGGCCTCGGTCATCCCGTAGGTCTGGCTGATGGGGATGCCCTTATCCAGGAACACCTGCATCACCGCCCGCGAGCAGGGGGCGGCGGCGGTGGTGATCGCCTTGACCCTGGAGAAGTCGGTCTCGGCGAACTTGGGATGGGCGATCAGGAACTGCAGCATCGCCTCCACCGCGCCGAAGTTCTCCACCCGGCCCTGGTCGATCAGCTCCAGAACCAGCCCCGGGTTGAACTCGCGCATCAGCACGCCCGTCACCCCGGCATGGATCAGCGGGGTGATGGTGTTCCAGCCGCCGATATGGAAGAACGGGAAGGTGATCAGCACGTTGCGGAACGGACCGACGATCCCGGTCGCCAGGATGTCGAACGAGTTCCAAACCATCTGCCGGTGGGAGACGACGCAGATCTTCGGCACCGCGGTGGTGCCGCCGGTGTGCACGTAGAGGCAGACGTCCCTCATCGACAGCGGGACGTTCACCTCCCTGGGCTCGGTCGCAAGGATCACGCTCTCGAACACGGCCCGTGCGTCGTCGATGTCGATCACCGCCTGCACCGAGGCCGGCGGCGAGAGCGTCGCAACCAGATCGGCAAATTGGGTCTCGTGGATCAGGATCTTCGGCTCGAGCCTCGCCAACAGGTCGTCCAGCTCCGGCTTCTTCAGCCGCTGGCTCAACGGCGCCAAAATCACCCCGAGCTTGCCGCAGGCGAGATACACGTCGATCGCCTCGATCCGGTTGCGGCAGATCAGCGCCACCACGTCGCCCTTCTGCAGGCCCAGCGCATCGACGAAATAGGCGCCGACCCGGCAGGCGCGCTCGTTCAGCTCCCGGAAGGTGTAGGAGGCGCCGGTCGCCGAGTCGTAGAGGCCCGTGCGGTTGGGGGTGAGCGCGGCGCGCCGCCCGGCCCAGTCGCCGACCCAGGTCATCGGCACGTCGTCGTAGCTCTGAATGCGTGGCATCCGGGATCTCCTCCGCTTCGGCCAGGTGGGCTTGTCTTAGCCGCAACGTGGCCGACTGTCGCGGCCGGCTGCGCGCCAGGGGCCTTGGCGAAGATACGGCCTTCAGCCGGCCGGGATCGCCGCCATCTCGCCGCCGACCGAGGCGGCGACGAAGCGCCAGGCCCGCAACTCCCCCTCCGCGACGTCCTCGTCGATGCCGGCCTTGCGCTTCAACTGGGCGAGGAAGTCGCGAGGCTCGGGGATGGTCGCCCAGACCTGCGGCAGGAACAGCGCCCGCCTTCTGCCGGCGGCGATGACCAGACCGTCGCTGCCGGGCCTGAGCTTTCGCACCAGGTCGGCCTCGCCCGTAAAGGCGATCGGCCTAGGCTTGCTGAGGAGCGAGACCGAAACGTCGAGGCCGTCGAGGTCGCGGTGGCCGAGCTTGGCGAAGCGGCGGTCCTCGAAGGCTGCGGCGTAGGCGTTGTCGGCGATATCCTCGGCAAGCGCGCGCACGGCCCGGGCGCTGCCGATGCAGCCGCGCAGCCGGCGCTCGTGGCGAAGGGTCACGAACGAGGCGCCAGGTTCCGCCAAGGCCGGCGGATAGGCCGCAGCCTCGACCATGAGCGGCTTGCCCGTCTCCATCCCGTGGCGAATCGAGGCCGCGGCGATGGCCAGCATCGTCTGCCCGTGATCGGCGATTACGCCGTCCAGGGCGCGGAGGTCGGCGTCCTCCCCGTCACGGTCCGCCTCGCCCCCTTCCGCCCGTGCCGGCCTGCTTGCGCTTCCGCTGAACAGCCAGGCGCCGTAGCCCACGACCCGGCGGCGGTCGCCGGCGGTGTCACCCGAGTTGCGCAGGTCCAGCGTCGTCACCGACAGGCCGCGCCGGCGCGCCAAGCTTAGCAGCCCGGCCACCGGGATCCGGCCGCAGGCCTGCTCGCTGCCGATCTCGCCTGGGGCAAAAGTCTCGATCGCCCGGGTGGTCCGGGCGTCCAGCCGCTTGGCGCTCTCGTAGTCGAGGTAATGGCTGAGGTCGGAGCTCACGACGATCAGCGTCTCCTCTCCCCCCCACAGCCGGTCGAGGACCTCGACAACCTCCTCGGCCGACGCGTCGCCCACCAGCATCGGCACGATCGAAAACGCGCCCAGCAGCTCCTGGAGGAACGGCAGGTGCACCTCCAGGCAGTGCTCCTCGGCATGCGCCGCTTCGAGCCGAACCACCTGCGGCAGTGAGGCCACCGCGGCCACGGCGGCGGCATCCACCGGAACCGGCCCCAACGGCGTGGCAAAGGCCTCGGCGGCAGAGACGGCGATGCCGTCGACGCGAACCCGGTGTGCCGGGCCGATGAGGACGACGCGGCGGATCTCAGCCGCGAACGGCTTCAGGCAGGCATAGGCGCTGGCGGCGATGGGGCCGGAATAGATGTAGCCGGCATGGGGGGCGATGATGGCTTTCGCCCGCCCGTGCGGGGAAGGCTCGGCCTCGGCGAGCATGGCGCGGACCATGGCGTCGAGCTCGGAGGCCTTGGCGGGGTAAAACATGCCGGCGACGGCGGCGGGTCGGATGGAACTCATCTCCGTCAACTCCGCTGTCCTATGCTATGATTCTAGCAAGCCGGTGCGGCCGGCTCAATTCGCTCCCGAACCCGTCGGACCGCGCCGTGCCGGCCTTGCGCATGATCGTTCGCATGCGAAAGGAGGGGCCATGGGCGCACGAACCGCAGCGGCACGCTTCGAAGGGGCAGTTCCCGGGCGCTACTGGCATGCGCTCGCCGACGGGCGGATCCAGTGCGACGTCTGCCCGAGGCTGTGCAAGCTGCACGACGGCCAGCGTGGGCTGTGCTTCGTCCGCGCCCGGCAAGGCGAGCAGGTGGTGCTCACCACCTACGGCCGCTCCAGCGGCTTTTGCATCGACCCGGTGGAGAAGAAGCCGCTCAACCATTTCCTTCCGGGCACGCCGATCCTGTCGTTCGGCACCGCCGGCTGCAACCTCACCTGCAAGTTCTGCCAGAACTGGGACATCTCCAAGTCGCGCGAAACCGACACGCTCTGCGACCAGGCAACCCCGGAGACGATCGCCGAGACCGCTGCCGCCACCGGCTGCCGCTCGGTCGCCTTCACCTACAACGACCCGGTCATTTTCCTCGAATACGCCGTCGATGTTGCGGAAGCCTGCCACAAGCGCGGCATCAAGACGGTGGCCGTGACCGCCGGCTACATCGAGCCCGCGCCGCGCGCCGAGTTCTTCCGCCACATGGACGCGGCCAACGTCGACCTGAAGGGCTTCACCGACGCCTTCTACCAGCGGCTCTGCAGCGCCAGGCTGCAGCCGGTGCTGGACACCCTCGTCTACCTCAAGCGCGAGACGAACGTCTGGGTGGAGATCACCACGCTACTGATCCCAGGGGAGAACGATTCGGACGAGGAACTCGAGGCGATGACCCGGTGGATCGCCGAGAGCCTCGGGCCGGAGGTGCCGATCCACTTCTCCGCCTTCCACCCCGACTGGAAGATGCTGGACACGCCGCCGACGCCGCCGGCGACGCTCACTCGGGCACGGCAGATCGCGGTCGCCAACGGGCTCCGCTATGCCTACACCGGCAACGTCCACGACCTCGAGGGCGATGCCACCCGCTGCCACGGCTGCGGCGCGGCGCTGATCGAGCGCGACTGGTACGAGCTGATCGGCTATGGGCTCAGCGACGACGGCCACTGCCTCGCCTGCGGCGAACGCTGCGCCGGGGTGTTCGACGGCCCCGCCGGCTCCTGGGGGCGCAGGCGCCGGCCTGTGCGGCTGGCCGAGCCCGTTCGGGTGTAACGTCGGCGAAACCTGGCTGCGTTTCCCTCGCACTTCGCCTAAATAGGAAGCTGGTCGGCCGCCGCCGAGGAACCCAGCCGTAGAGAGGGACTTCCATGAAATTGACCTTCGCCGCCCCGGGGCTGCCGGAAATGGGCGTCGTCGCCGCGTTCGTGCTCGAAGACCGCGACCTGAGCCCGAGCGCCCGGTTGCTCAACGACCGGCTGCGGGGCGCGCTGGTCCGCGCCATCGAGGCCAGCCGGTTCAAGGGGAAGAAGGATCAGGTCCTGTCGCTGCCGGCGCCGGCCGAGGGCCCCTACGACCGCATCGTCCTCATCGGCCTGGGCAAGCCGGCGGAGCTGGACGCGCTGCGGCTGCAGGTGACCGGCGGGCAGATCTACGCGGCGCTGGCCGGCGATGGGGTGAAGGCCGCGGCGGTTGCTGTCGACGCCCTCGACGGCGCCGCGCTTTCGCCTGCGGAGATGGCGGCGGAGATGGCCTTCGGCGCCAGGCTCCGCGCCTACCGGTTCGACAAGTACCTGACCAAGGAGAAGGACGAGGACAAGCCGTCGCTGGAGCAGCTCGCCTTCCACGCGGACAACCAGGGCCAGGCGAAGAAGCTGTTCGCGCCGAAGGAGGCGGTCGCCGCCGGCGTGCACTTCACCCGCGACCTGGTCTCCGAGCCCGCCAACGTCATCTACCCCGAGTCGCTGGCGGCCGAGGCGGAAGAGCTGCGCGCCCTCGGCGTCGAGGTCGATGTGCTGGGCGAGCGGGAGATGAAGAAGCTTGGCATGGGCGCACTGCTGGGCGTCGGCCAGGGCTCCGAGCGGGAGTCCCAGCTCGTGGTCATGCAGTGGTGGGGCGCCGGCAAGCCGGAGGCGGAGGAGAAGGGGAAGAAGGCCAAGCGGGTGAAGCTGGTCAGGCCCGAGGTGCCCGCGCCGGTGGCCATCATCGGCAAGGGCGTGACCTTCGACACCGGCGGCATCTCCATCAAGCCGTCCGCCGGCATGGAGGACATGAAGTGGGACATGGCCGGCTCGGCGGCGGTGATCGGGCTGATGAAGGCCCTGGCCGGGCGCAAGGCCAAGGCCAACGTCGTCGGCGTGGTCGGACTGGTGGAAAACATGCCCTCGGGGGCGGCGCAGCGCCCGGGCGACATCGTCACCTCCATGTCCGGACAGACCATCGAGGTGCTGAATACCGACGCCGAGGGCCGGCTCGTCCTGGCCGACGCCATCTGGTACACCAAGGACCGGTTCAAGCCGAAGCTGATCGTCGATCTGGCGACGCTGACCGGCGCGATCATCATCGCCCTTGGCCACGAGATGGCCGGGCTGTTCTCCAACGATGACGACCTTGCCGCCAAGCTTGCCGCCGCCGGCGCCGCCGTGGGCGAGCGGTTGTGGCGCATGCCGCTCGGCGAGGAATACGACAAGCTGATCAAGTCCGACGCCGCCGACATGAAGAACATCGGCAACCGCGGCGCCGGCAGCATCACCGCCGCCCAGTTCCTGCAGCGCTTCGTCGACGGCACGCCGTGGGCACACCTCGACATTGCCGGGGTCGCCTGGGGAAAGAAGGACACCGGCACCGTGCCCAAGGGCGGCACCGGCTTCGGCGTGCGCCTGCTCGACCGCTTCGTCGCCGACAACTACGAGAGTGCGTGAGGCAGGAGCAGCCGCGGCATCGCGAGCCCGGCCATTGCTCACGCGGAACTACCCACGGCCGCAGCCGTTGTTGATGTCGCACCTCATTCTGATGGAGACAGCGACATGGCCGGCGAGATGGACAAGGCGAAGGGCACGGTAAAGGAAACCGTGGGCAAGATGACCGGGGACAAGCGGACGGAGGCCGAGGGCAAGACTGACCGCGGCAAGGGCGAAGCCAAGGGCGCCGCCCACGACGTCAAGGAAGGCGCCAAGGGCGTGCGCGACAGCCTGAAGAAGGACTGACACACGAAGCTGTTCGGTAGGGCGGGATCGCCGGAGGCGTATCCCGCCGCCGAAGGATGAGGGCGGGTCCGGCTTCGCCTCGACCCGCCCTACGCCGGTACGGCGGCGGCGTGGTAAACTGCGCCCCACATGACCGAGATCGCCTTTTACCACCTGCAGCGCTCGCCGCTGGACGCGGTCCTGCCGCGGCTCCTGGAGCGCACGCTCGCGGCGGAGAAGCGCGCCGTTGTCTTGGCCGGCTCGGCCGAACGGGTGGAGGCACTGGCGCACCTCCTCTGGACGTACCGGCCGGATGCGTGGTTGCCCCACGGCACCGCCAAGGACGGCTTCGCCGCCGACCAGCCGGTCTGGCTCAGCGATCACGACGAGAACCCCAACGGCGCCGCCTTCCTGTTTCTCACCGACGGCGCCACGTCGGCGCGACTCGGCGACTTCGAGCGCTGCTTCGAGCTGTTCGACGGCAACGACGAGGCCGCGGTCGGCGCCGCCCGCGCCCGCTGGGCGGCGCTGAAGGCGCAGGGCCACACGCTCACCTACTGGCAGCAGACCGACACCGGCGCCTGGGAGCGAAGGGGGTAGCGACGGTCGTACGGGGATTGCTGCACCGGAACCCAAGCAACGCTGCCGCGACAGGCGACGAATGCAGTTGGACCGGCGTCGGGCTGTCTTTGGCCGTCATCGCCGCACTTGTTGCGGCGATCCATGGCTTCGTGGACCCGCGGAACAAGTCCGCGGGTGACGGATTGGGAGGTCGGTTCTGCGCGCGCTGAGCCGCCGGGGCAGGGCTTTCGCCTGCTGTTCGAGGGGATCGGCCCGCCGGGAAGTGGCTCCAGGGCGAGCCTCTTGTGCAGCCCTGCTAACGTCTGATATCATGATATCAGACATGGAGGGCGCCGTGGCACAGCTCTTGGTTCGCAATCTGGAAGACGACGTCAAGCGGCGGCTCAAGGCGCGGGCGCAGCAGCACGGCCGCAGCACCGAGGAGGAGGTTCGCGAAATCCTCCGCCGCGCCGTCATGGGCGAGGAGGAGCCCGTCGAGCCGCTGGGGCAGCGCTTCCGCCTGCTGTTCGAGGGAATCGGACTAGACGAGGAGATCCCCGAACTGCGCGGTCAAGTCGCCCGTCCGGCTGACGTCGGGTGATCCTGCTGGACACCAACGTCCTCTCGGCCTTGATGCAGGCGACGCCGGAGCCTGCGGTGCTTCGGTGGTTGGACGCTCAGCCCGTCGAGTCGGTGTGGACGACGACCATCACGGTCTTCGAGGTCCACTTCGGGCTGGCGCTTCTGCCGTCCGGCCGCCGGCGGCAAAGGCTGGAAGCTGCGTTCGATCACGCAATCACCGTCGTTCTTGGCGGGCGGGTGTTGGCCTTCGACCGGCAAGCCGCGACGGCGGCCGGCGCCATGGCGGCCGAGGGCCGGCTGCACGGGCGAACCGTCGACGTCCGCGACGTGCAGATCGCCGGCATCACCGCGGTCCGGCGGGCGACGCTGGCCACCCGCAACATTCGCCACTTCGACCACCTCGGGATCGTCCTCGTCGATCCCTGGAGCGCCTGAAGAGCCAGAGAGCGTCACCGCCGCCTTGCCAGCGCCACCGCCAGGGCGCAGCCGAGGGCGGCGCTGAGCGCCATGGCGAAGTAGGCGCCGCCGCCGAACGCCTCGTAGAGCGGCCCGGCGGCGAGCAGCATCGAGCCCAGCGCCAGGCCCATCACCAGCGCCGCGTAGAGGCTCTGGGTGGTCGCCGACAAGGCCGGCGCCACCGCCTTGGCGATGACGTGGATCGCGCCGAGGTGGGCTGCGCCATAGGAGAAGGCGTGCAGCGCCTGGACGGCGACCACCGCCGGCAGCGCCGTGGTCGTGCCCAGCACCAGCCAGCGCAGCACCGCGAGCCCGCCGGCGATGGCGATCAGCCATGGCGGGCGGACCCGCCGCAGCACCGCGCCGCCTGCGGCGAACAGCACGATCTCGCAGACCACGCCTTCGGCCCACAACAGCCCGATGACGTCGTCGCTGATCCCCGCCGCCTGCCAGTGCAGGGTGCCGAAGGCGTAGTAGACGGCGTGGCTGCCCTGGATCAGCCCGGCCGCGGCCAGCATCAGGATCAGGCCGCGGTCCGCGAGCACGCGGGTGAGCGGCAGGCCGGCCGAGACGGGTGCGGCGTCGGTGCGAAGATCGGGAAGGACGGCGCAGGCAAGGGCGGTGGCGGCGACGGTTGCCAGCACCATCCACAGGATGGCGGAAGGCGGCGCTTCGACCAGCACGTGCCCGGACACCGCCGCGGCCAGGATGAAGCTGAGCGAGCCCCACAGCCGGATGCGGCCGTAGTCGAGGCCGAAGCGGCCGACGCCGGTCATGGTCAGGCTCTCGCCCAAGGCCATGATCGGTGGGAACAGGAGCGAGGAGACGATGCTGACGGCGAGAATGCCCCAGAAGCCGTCGACCAAGACGAACAGCCCGTAGGCCGCGAGCCCTGCCACCGCCAGCGCCAGCATCAACCGGCGGCGCTCGCCACTGCGGTCGGCGACGTGGGCGGTGACGAGGTTGCCGATCAGCCGGGCGCCGACGCCGACCGCGACGATGACGCCGATGTCGGTCGGGCCCAGCCCGTGGGCGGCGAGCCAGACCGGCCAGAACGGGATCTGGACCCCATAGACGGCGAGAAAGGCGAAATAGAAGGCGGCGAGGCGGGCAGCGATCATACCGGCGGCAGAGTAGGCCGCCGGCTCGTCAACACAAGGTCCGTCCGCCGCTCATGCCCGGGAGGGTCCGGCGCCGCCTAGTAGCGGGCGTCGGAGCGGAACAGCCAGTCGGTCAGGTTCTGGGCGTCGAGCGCAACCTGACCGTACATGAACTCGAGCGCGTCGCGGCGCGAGATCAGCCCGGCCAGCTTGCCGCCCTCGGCCACCGGGGTGTGGCGGATGCCGCGGTCGGCCATGGTCTGCAGCACGTCCTCGACGTCGTCCTCGAGGCCGCAGGTGATGACGTTGGTGGTCATGACGTCGCGCACCAGCATGGCCGCCGCCTTCTCCTCCTGCTGGCCCAGCGCGTGGGTGATGTCGCCCAGCGAGATGACGCCCAACACCTGCTCCTCGGAATCGCAGACCACGGCGAGGGAAAACTTCCGCCCGCCGACGGTCTGCGCAAAGCGCCTGGCGGCCTGGGCGAGGGTGACGTCCGGATGCAGCGTCAAAACCAGCATGCCGTGCAATTTCAAAAGCTTGGAAACTTTCATTGATCGATCCCCGTAATGCAGCTGGGCGAGCGGATGAAGAAGGAGCGCGCGCGGCGCGAAGTCTAGCCAAATCGGCCGGCGTTGGCGACTGGACTTAAGCCGGAGCGAGGCCTGTGCCGGCGCAAGGGCGCCGTGCGAGGTCATGGAGATAGCGCAGCCCAAGAACGGCCCTGCTGCCGTACCACGAGATCATCTCGGCGTCGATCAGCATGGCCTTGCCGGCGTGCTTCGGATGCGCCGCGCGGAAGGCCTCCAGGTGGCTCTCGGCGAAGGGGAACGGCTCGGTCGAGAACAGGACCAGGTCGGTCTCGGCCAACAGCGCCTGGTCCAGCCGGACCTCCGGATAGCGCACCGCGGGATCGCCGGCGATGGTCCGCCAGCGGATCTTGGCCAGCATCCGGGCGATGTAGGTGTCCGCCGAAACCGTCATCCACGGGTCCTTCCAGATCAGGTAGAGGACCCGGCGCTCAGGAAGGCGGGCCGCGGCCTGGGACAAAGCCTCGGCTTCGGCAACGAACGCCCGGCATAGCGCCTCGGCTTCGGCCCCACGGCCGAACAGGCCGCCCAGCAGCCGGTAGAGGCCGAGGTTGTCCTCGATCTCGATGGGATGGGTGACGACCACGCCGTAGCCGGCGGCGGCGAGCTCGGCCGCCAGCTCGCGTGGGGTTTCGTCGACGTTGACGATCACGTGGGTGGGCGCCAACGCCTCCAGCTTCTCGCGGTTGATCCGCTTGGTCCCGCCGACGCTTCTCGCCCGCTTCACCCGGCCCTCGGGGTGGACGCAGAAGGCGGTCCGGCCGACCACCGCCTGGTCCAGGCCCAGGGCGAACAGGGTCTCGGTGATGCTGGGGACGAGTGAGACGATGCGGGGGTTCGGGCCCGCGGGGCGATGGCGGACCCCGGCGGCGTCGACCAGCGCGGCCTCGCCCGGGACGGGCACGGCGGGGGCGGTGGACGGGTCGCTCATGCCCGAAAACGTTCCAAGCGCGGCCGACAAAAAAATCCGCTGATTGTGATCCGCATCACAGTGCCGCAGGCGGGCTTGGAGGATACTCACTCTCGGATGGCTTTTCATCCGGAGTTCTCCCTTCCCTCAAGAGCACACCTCGAGGGCCGGTCCGCAAAGACCGGCCCTTTTTTCTCGCCCGCTCGGCGTCCTGCTACCCCCGGCCGGCGGCCTTTGCCGACGGCAACCGCCTGGCATTCAGCTTCCCCACAGCTTCCCCGTGCGGAGGTTGACAGGCCACCCGCCGACGCCCACCATGACCTCCATGATCATCTCGGGTGGCCCGAACCTGACGGTCGTCTTCCGGGTGTGTCCCATCGCGGGATGCTGACCCGCGGTCCGCGCTCGAGATAGCACGGCCGCGGGGGATCAGGCCGCAGCCATGCGACGGGCGCCTGCCATCGGGCGGCGCTTCAAAACGCTCAACGGCAATAAAATCAACGCTTAAGAACAAACGGCCATTGGCGGCATCCCGTGCGGAGCCGCCGGCCGTACTGGGGTCACGATCATGGATGGCACGCTCGCAGCGAAGCAGAAGGCAAGCATCATCGTCACTCAGGGCGACTACCAGCGGCTGCAGGGCCTGGCCACTGTGGCGAGGGTGCGCCAGCCGGACGTCGCCGAGGAACTGGCCGGCGAGCTCGACCGCGCCGGGGTGGTGGCCGATGGCGAGATCGCGCCGGACGTGGTCCGGATGGGCTCGACCGTCGAGTACCGGACCGAGGCCGGGGGCAGCCGCACCGTCACCCTGGTGTTCCCCGGCGAGGCCGACATCGCCCAGAACAAGGTCTCGATCCTGACGCCGATCGGCACGGCGCTGCTCGGGCTGTCTCCCGGCCAATCCCTCGACTGGCTGGCCCGGGACGGGCGCCGCCACCGGCTGACCATCCTCTCGGTGCGCCAGCCGGCCGGTTGAGCCGGATTCGGCCGCGCACGGCGGCTCAGCTCACGGGCCGCCCGTCTGCCGAAGGCGGGCAGCCGGTGTCCACGGGGGTGCCGGAGGCCGTCTTGAGGACGCGCGGCCGGCCCTCGACGACCGCGAAGGGGTCGACCGCCTTGGCCTCGCGGCGCAGCTCGAAATGGAGCTGCGGGCAGGCGACGCTGCCGCTGCGCCCGACCGCGGCGATCACCGCGCCTTTCTCCACCCGCTGGTTCCGCCTGACCCGGACGGTCTCGGTGTGGGCATAGGCCGAGCTCCAGCCCCCGGCGTGGCGGATCAGGATGAGGTTACCGAAGCTCCTGAGCTCGTTGCCGGTGTAGATGACGACGCCGCTGGCGGCGGCCCGCACCGGCGTGCCGGCGGGCGCGGCAATGTTGACCCCGTCGTTGAAGCGCTTGCCGGGCTTCGGCCCGAAGGCCGATAGCAGCGTTCCTTCCACCGGCCAGATGAAGGCGTTGCCGCCGTCGGGGATGCGCGGCGGCCCAGGCGTGGTGCACGCCACAAGGAGAAGCGTCAGGGCGAGCGCCGTGGCGCTCCCTGCGCGCGAAAAGATGCGAAGCCAAGCCATCTCCTGCTCCTCAGCCGCTCGTGCCCGGCGCCATCGTTGCCAAGTCCGGCCGGTGCGCGTCAATGACGACTGTTCCGGCAGAAAGCTCTGGCCGGCGCCGGCTGTGGCCTTAGTTTGGGTGTGGCAGAACCGGCGGGCAGACGGGCGGGGCGGATGGCCAAGGACAAGTGGCGCAACATGATCATCGTTCTGGGCGATCAACTCGCCGGCGACGGCGCCGCTCTCGCCGACATCGACCCCGACCGCGACGCCGTGGTGATGATGGAGGTGGACGAGGAAGCGAGCTACATCCCCCAGCACAAGCTCAAGATCGCCTTCTTCCTCGCCGCCATGCGCCATTTTCGCGACGACCTGCGCCGGCGGGGGATCGAGGTGCTGTACTCGGAGATGGACGATCCGGCCAACCGCGGCTCGTTCGCGGCCGAGCTGGCGCGCCGGGTCGACGACGGCGGCTGCGAGCGGCTGGTCGTGACCAAGCCCGGCGACTGGCGGGTCGAGCAGGCGCTGCGCCGGACGGCGGACAGCCTGGGCAAGCCCATCGAGGTCCGCGACGACCTTCACTTCATCGTCCAGCCCCGGGAGTTCGAGGCCTTCGCCGCCGGGCGGAAGTCGCTGGTGATGGAGATCTTCTACCGCAAGGTCCGCGCCCGGCTCGGCGCGCTGATGGACGGCGAGGAGCCGGTGGGCGGCGCCTGGAACCTGGACGCGGAGAACCGCGCCGCCTTCGGCCGCAAGGGGCCGCCGGAGATCCCGCCGCCGCGGGGATTTGCTCCGGACGAGACGACGCAAGGGGCGGTCGCGCTGGTCCGCCGGCGCTTTGCGCAGAACCCGGGCTCGCTCGACCGCTTCGACTACCCGGTGACGCGCGAACACGCCCGGGAGGCGCTGGAAGACTTCGTCGCCCACCGGCTTGCCAACTTCGGCCGCTTCCAGGACGCCATGGCCCGCGGCCGGCCCTACCTCTACCACGCGCGGCTGTCGTGCGTGCTGAACCTGCACCTGCTCGATCCGCGCGAGGCGGTGGCCGCGGCCGAGGAGGCGTACGTCGAAGGCGCCGCGCCGCTCAACTCGGCGGAAGGCTTCATTCGCCAGATCATCGGCTGGCGGGAGTATGTTCACGGCGTCTACTGGCGGGAGATGCCGGCCTACGCCGAGCGCAACGCCCTCGACGCCGAGCTGCCGGCGCCGCGGTTCCTCTGGACCGGCGAGACCGACATGGCCTGCGTCGGCGCCGCCGTCGGCCAGCTCGTCGACCACGCCTATGCCCACCACATCCAGCGGCTGATGGTGCTCGGCCTGTTCAACCTGCTGCTCGGGGTGAACCCCTACGCGGTGCACCGCTGGCACATGTCGATGTTCGCCGACGCGATCGACTGGGTGTCGCTGCCGAACGTGCTCGGCATGAGCCAGTACGGCGACGGCGGCCTGGTCGGCACCAAGCCCTACTGCGCATCCGGCAACTACATCGACAAGATGAGCGACTACTGCCGCTCGTGCCGCTACCAGCCGAAACGGGCGGAGGGCAAGGACGCTTGTCCCTTCACCACGCTGTACTGGGACTTCCTCGCCCGCCACAAGAAGCGCTTCTCGCCGAACCGGCGGATGACCATGCAGCTCCGCAACCTGGAGCGCAAACCGGCAAGCGAGCTTGCCGCCATCCGCAGGCGGGCGGACGGACTGAAGGCGGCGATGACCGCGCAAACCCGGGGCTGAGACCGATGATCGAGGCCGAACGGATCCGCAGGCTGAACGACCGTCCCGAGCGCGACGGCGCCTACGTCCTCTACTGGATGCAGCAATCGCAACGGGCCGGCTTCAACCCGGCGCTCGAGCTCGCCGTCGGCATCGGCAACGACCGGAAGCTGCCGGTGGTGGTGGGCTTCGGGCTGATGGACGACTACCCGGAGGCCAACGCCCGTCACTACACCTTCATGCTCCAGGGCCTGCGGGAGGTCGAAGCCACGCTGGCCGCCCGTGGCATTGCCTTCGTCATCCGCCGCGGCGCGCCGGATGCGGTGGCGCTGGATCTTGCCGCGGACGCCGCCCTCGTCGTTTGCGATGCCGGCTACCTCCGCCACCAGCGGCTGTGGCGCCAGCGGCTGGCGGAGGGTGCGGGCTGTCCGGTGCTGAGGGTCGAGGGCGACGCGGTGGTGCCGGTGGCGCTCGCCTCGGCCAAGGCCGAGCATGCGGCGCGGACCATCCGCCCGCGGATTCTCCGCCACCGCGACCAGTTCCTCAAACCGCTGCCGGAGCAGGACGTGGCCAGGGACGCGCGCCCGCACGGCCTCGCCTCCGATGTCGACCTCGCCGACGTCGATGCCGCCGTCGCCGCGCTCAAGCTGGATCGCTCCGTTCCCCCGGTCCAAAGGCTCAAGGGCGGCACCACCGAAGCGCGCCGAAGGCTGGAGGCGTTCTGCGCGGCCTTCACCGGCTATGCCTCGGCCCGCAACCAGCCGGCCGACTGGCGCTGCTCGTTCATGAGCGCGTACCTGCACTTCGGCCAGATCTCGGCCGTGGAGATCGCGCTCACGGCGCGCGAAGCCAGGGCCGGCAGCGTCGAGGACAAGGCGTCGTACCTCGAGGAGCTGATCGTCCGCCGGGAGCTCGCCATCAACAACGTCGTCTACAACCCGGCCTACGACCGCTACGACGGCGTCCCAGAATGGGCGCGGCGGACGCTCGCAGACCATGCCGGGGACGACCGGCCGCACCTCTATTCGGCGGAGGAGCTGGCGGCCGCCGAAACCCACGACCGCTACTGGAACGCGTCGATGCGCGAGATGGCGCATACCGGCTTCATGCACAACTACATGCGGATGTACTGGGGCAAGAAGATCCTGGAGTGGTCCAGGGACCCGGAGACGGCGTTCAAGACCACGCTGATGCTCAACAACCGCTATTTCCTCTGCGGCCGCGACCCCAACGCCTATACCAACGTCGCCTGGTGCTTCGGCCTGCACGACCGGGCATGGACCGAGCGGCCGATCTTCGGCAAGGTCCGCTACATGAACGCGGCGGGCCTGGAGCGGAAGTTCGACATCGGCCGCTACGTCAGTGCCGTGGACGACCTTGTCGCCCGCGAACGGCAAGGCGACATCCCGAAGGCGTAAGAAACAACGGCGGAGAGGCGCGGGCGATGGCGGACGCAAATGGATCGGGCCAAGCCGGCACGCTGCAACAGCTGGTGGCCGAGCTCGGGCGGCACGGCGACGGCGAGGCGATCGTCGCCTTCCGCCGGAGCGGCGAGCAGCGGCTGAGCTTTGCCGAGCTCGACGCGACCACCCGCAGGCTGGCGAACGGGCTCGGCGCCCGCGGCCTCGGCCTCGGCCACCGGATCGTCCTGTTTGCCACCAACCGGCCGGAGTGGGTGGTGGCGGCGCTCGCGATCCTGCGGACGGGAGCGACGGTGATCCCGGTCGACGCGCAGATGGGCGAGAGCGCGCTCCGCCACGTGCTCGCCGACAGCGAGGCGAGGCTGGTGTTCGCTACCTCCGTCGAGGCCGAGCGGATCCGCCCGCTGCTCGGCGACGGCGTCGACGTGGTGCTGCTGGCCGACGAGGCGCCGGACGGCGCCGCGGTCTGGGCATCGCTGCTGACCGACGAGGAGCCGCCGCCTCCGGCCCAGGCCGGAGACGACGACGTCGCCGCCCTGTTCTACACCTCCGGCACCACCGGCACGCCCAAGGGCGTCCCGCTCACCCATCGCAACATCCGCTTCGAAATCGACGTGCTGGTGGCGTCCGGCATCGTCACCCCGACCGACCGGGTGCTGCTGCCGCTGCCGTTCCACCACGTCTACCCGTTCGTGGTCGGCATGCTCACCGGGCTCGCCGCCGGCTTGCCGCTGATCCTGCCCCGCGCCTTGACCGGGCCGCAGATCGTCGAGGCCATCCGCGGCGGCAAGGCCAGCGTGATCATCGGCGTCCCCAGGCTCTATACCGCCATGTTCACCGGCATCGCCGGCCGGGTGGCCTCGCGCGGCAAGGTGCCGGCGGCGCTGTTTCGCTCGCTGCTCTGGCTGTCGATGACGCTACGCCGGTCGTTCAAGCGCAACCTCGGCCTGAAGCTGTTCGCCAAGCTGCACGAGACCGTTGGCCCCGACCTGCGGCTGCTGGTCTCCGGCGGCGCCGCGCTCAACACCGAGCTCGCCTGGAAGCTGCAGGGGCTCGGCTGGACGGTGGCCACCGGCTATGGCCTGACCGAGACGTCGCCGATGCTCACCATCAACGAGCCGGAGACGGGCAGGCTGGAGAGCGCCGGCAAGCCGGTCGACGGCGTCGAGCTTCGCATCGACCGCGGCGCGGTCACGGAGCGCGGCGGCGACACCCAGGGCGGGGGCGGCGACGGCGCGGCCCTGGGCGAGGTGCAGGCGAGGGGGCCCAACGTCTTCGCCGGCTACCTCAACCTGCCGGAGGAGACGAGCAAGGCCTTCACCGCCGACGGCTGGTTTCGCACCGGTGATCTCGGCGCGCTCATGCCGGACGGCTTCCTGAGCCTGAGCGGCAGGCTGTCGACCATGATCGTCACCGAGGGCGGCAAGAACGTCTACCCGGAGGACGTGGAGGACGCCTATCTCGCAAGCCCGCTGGTCCGCGAGATCGCCGTGCTGGAGCGGGAGGGCAAGCTCGTCGGCCTGATCGTGGCGGAGACGAAGGCGCTGCCGTCGACAGATCCCGCGGCCCAGCGCGAGGCGATCTCGGCGGCCCTGCGGGACATCTCGCGCAAGCTGCCCTCGTACCAGCGGCTCGGCGACTTCGTGCTGACGGCGGAGACCCTGCCGCGCACCCGCCTCGGCAAGCCGCGCCGCCACCTTCTCGCCGAGCGATACGAGAAGGCCGTGCGCGGCGAGGCGCCGGCGGCGGCCCGGGCGCATCCGCTCGCGGTGGAGGAGATGGCCGCCGAGGACCGGACCCTGCTGGAGGACGAGGCGGCGCGCTCGGCCTGGGACTACCTGGCATCGAAGTACGCCAGCGAGCCGCTGACCCCGGACAGCAACCTGCAGCTCGACCTGGGCGTCGATTCGATGGAGTGGCTCAACCTCACCCTGGAGATCGCCCAGCGCACCGGCGTCGAGCTGGACGAGGGCGCCATCGGCCGGATCGAGACAGTGCGCGACCTCCTGGTCGAGGTGGGGCAGGCGAAGGAGGCGGGACCGAAGGTCAACGCCGCGCTCCTCGACGATCCGGAAGCGGCGATCGGCGCGGCCGACAGGCGCTGGATCAGCCCGCTCAGCCCGGCCCAGGAGCGCTGGGCGAGGCGCCTGTTCGTGATCAACCGCTTCCTGATGACCAGGCTGTTCCGCCTGGAGGCTTCGGGCCACGAGAACCTGCCGGAGCAGGGGCCATACCTGATGGCGCCGACCCACGGCAGCCTGCTCGATCCCTTCGCCATCGGCGCCGCGCTGGACTATCCGCGGCTGCGCCGAACCTATTGGGCCGGCTGGACCGGGATCGTCTTCAACACGCCGCTCCGGCGCTGGTTCAGCCGCGTCTGCCAGGTCGTGCCCATCGACCCGGACCGGGCGGTGGTTTCGTCCCTGGCCCTGGGCGCCGCGGTGCTCAAGCGCGGCGACGACCTGATCTGGTTCCCGGAAGGCCAGCGCACTCCGGACGGGACGCTACAGCCGTTCCGCGCCGGCGTCGGCCTGCTGCTCGCGCATGTGCCGGTGCCGGTGGTGCCGGTGGTGATCGAAGGCGCGTACGACGCCTGGCCCAGGCACAAGCTCTTGCCGAGGCTCAGGCCGATCCGGGTGCGGATCTGCCCGCCCGTCGACCCGCGGGCGCTACCGGACCAGGGCGAGGGCGCCACCGAACAGGCCCGCCTGGTGCACGCGCTTCATACGCACGTCCAAGGGCTGATCGAGGCGAAGGCGCTGCCGGCGCCCCGCCCAACCTCGTAGCCGCGCCGTGGTTCTCAGACGAGGCGGGCGTTCAGGGTGATCTCCGGGCCGGCGAGGGCCTTCGAGACCGGGCAGCCGACCTTGGTCTTCTCGGCGTGCTCGCGGAAGGTCGCCTCGTCGATGCCGTCGACGCTGGCCTCGACCTCGAGCTCGATGCGCGGGATCTCGAAGCCGTCGCCTGCCTTGGCCAGATGCACCACCGCCTTGGTGGTCACCGACTTCGGCTTGAACCCGGCGCTGGCCAGGCTGTGGGCCAAGGCCATGGAGAAGCAGCCGGCCTCGGCGGCGGCGATCAGCTCCTCCGGGTTGGTGCCGCTGCCGTCCTCGAAGCGGGACTTGAACGAGTAGCTGTCCTTGTAGGCGCCGCTGCCGAGTTCCACCTCGCCGTTGCCGCCGATGAGGTCGCCGTTCCAGGTCGCCTGGGCCTTTCGTGCCGCCATGGTCGCCTCCTCTCGAGTTCGTTGCTCTTGGCCGGCGAGGAGGCTACCTCGCCCGTGGCCGCACCGGCTTGCTTGAAGCTAAGGACGCCGCCGCCGACATATCAACCGGTTCGGCCGGATCGAGGTGTGCTCATGGCTGCGGATGCGCCGACGGTAACGCAAGCGGCGGAGTTCAACGACGACGCGTCCGCGGTGGTGACGGTGCGGGTTCCGGCGGAAACCATGACCCGCCAGCGGCTGCCCTACTTCGTCGGCATCTCCAGCGGCACGGCGGGAAGCCGGGGCCTTGCCATGAACCTGGTGGTGATCCCGGCCGGCGGCGCCGCCGAGCCGCACGTCCACCGCGGCTACGAGACCGCGATCTACGTGCTGAAGGGCAGGGTCGAAACCCGCTACGGCCGGAGGCTGCGCCATTCGGTGGTCAACGAGGCCGGCGACTTCGTCTACATCCCCGCCGACGTTCCGCACCAGCCGCGCAACCTCAGTGCCGACGAGCCAGCGATGGCCATCGTCGCCCGCTCGGACGCCGGCGAAAGCGAGACGGTGGTGCTTTACGACCCGGACGCGGACGCGCTGTTGGCACCAGACCCGGGCGGCGGGACTTGAGCCCATAGGCCTTTCGTAAGCGACGGCGGAGTTCCCTCACCCTCCCGCTCAGAGAGCTCGCTCCCACTTCGTGGGCGAGGGGAAGCCTGCTGCGGTGTCGACGCGCAACTCCCTCTCCCGCGCTTTTCGCGTGGGAGAGAGCGCATCTTCCGCTGGAAACGACTCGCACCTCGACCCCGGTTATGCCCGCCAGAACGGCTTTCGCGCCTCGGCCCAGATGTCGGCGTCGCTGAGCCCGAGATCCCGGCGCATCCGCCCGCACAACGCCAGCAGCTGCCGCCGCCCCCGGTGGCGCTCGGCCCACAACTCCAGCAGCAGGATGCTCGCACGGGCGTCCTCGCCGGCCTTGCGCATGCCGATGGCCACCCACTGCCTCCAGCTCGGGAAGCGCGGCTCGGGCGACCCATACAGTATTGTATCGATACAATCTGGAGCGGGCATGGCTTCACCTCAAGTTGTCGCAGCACCATGCAAACATTGACAGCCGGATCAGGTCAATGTTTACATTGTCACCATGACAATGTGGCTGCCGCGGTTGCAGGCCGGTGCCGGCCCCCGCTATCTGGCGATTGCCGAGGCGTTGGCCGGCGACGTCCGTGCCGGCCGGCTGGTCCCGGGCGCGCGTCTGCCGACCCATCGTGAGCTGGCCCACCGCCTGGGTGTCACCGTCGGCACCGTCAGCCGGGCCTACGGCGAGGCCGAGCGCCGCGGCCTCATCGCCGCCCATGTCGGCCGCGGCACCTATGTCGCCGCGCCGGGGCCGGGGATCGGGCAAGGAGAGCGACCGGGCGAGCATGCGCTCGACGCCATCTACCGTCCCCGCGGCGACGGGGAAGGCCTGGGGGAAGGCCTGGGGGAAAGCCTGGACCTCAGCCTCAACTATCCGCACACGCCGTCGCTCACCGCCGGATTGGCTGCCGGGTTGGCCGGCCTGGCGCGGCTCGACGAAACCACCCTGGCCGGGATCGGCAGCTACCAGCCGCCGAGCGGGATGCCGGCCCATCGCTCCGCCGCGGTCCGCTGGCTGCAGCGGCTGGGGATCGCCGCCGATCCGGAGGACATCGTCATCGTCCCCGGCTGCCAGGGCGGGCTGTTGGCCGCTTTCATGGCGCTGGCAAGGGCAGGGGAGACGGTGCTGACCGAGGCGCTGACCTGGCCCGGCATGCGGGCGGCCACGACCCCGCTGGGGCTGCGTGTTCAGCCGGTGGCGATGGACGCAGAGGGGCTGCGTCCCGACGCCCTGGAAGCGGCCTGCCGGGCGCACCGGCCGCGGTTGCTCTACACCATGCCCAGCCTGCACAACCCCACCTGCATCGTCATGCCGGAGCCGCGTCGGCGCGAGATCGCCGCCATCGCCAGGGCGCACGAGCTGTTCGTCATCGAGGACGACGTCTACGGGTTCCTCCTCGACGACCGGCCGCCGCCGCTCAGGAGCTTCCTTCCCGAACTTGGCCTCTACGTGACCAGCCTCTCCAAGTCGGTGGCGCCGGGCCTGCGCGTCGGCTACCTGTGGGCGCCCGCCGCCTTGCGCTCGCGCCTTGCCGGCGCGGTGCGCGCGAACGTGCTGATGACCTCGCCGGTCTCGGCCGAGCTGGCGAGCCAGCTGATCCTGTCGGGCGCCGCCGCCGAGGCCGCCGAGCGTCAGCGGACGCAGGCGCGCAGGCGCCAGCGGATGGCGGCGGAGAGGCTGGCCGGGCTCGCCGTCTCGACGCACCCGGCCTCTTTCCATCTCTGGCTGCGGGTGCCGCCGGCCTGGCGGCCGGGCGAGCTGGCGGCGCGCCTTGCCGACCGTGGGGTGGCGGTGACGCCCGGGGAAGCCTTTGCCGGCGATGCGTCCGTGGAGGAGGCCGACGACCACGTTCGGCTGTGCCTGTGCGCCATCGGCTCCGACGAGCGGTTCGCCCGGGCCATCGACATCGTCGCCGAGGTGGCCCGCGGCGGCTCCACCGACGCCCTGCCCGTCGTCTGAGCCGACGACGGTCGGCGGGAACCCTCAGGCGCCCGTCGCGCCTCTACCCAAGTCGGCCCTGAGCTCCGCGAGCTCGCGGCGGACCGCCTGCAGCTCCTCGAGCAGAAGCGACCGCTCCCCCTTGGCCTCGGCCTCGGCCGCCTCAGCCTCGCGGTCGTGCTCCGCCTGCATGGCGTTGACGATCACGGCGATGAACAGGTTGAGCGTGGTGAAGGTGGTGATGAGGATGAAGGGGACGAAGAACAGCCAGGCCAGCGGGTAGATCTCGAGCACCGGCCGGACGATCCCCATCGACCAGCTCTCCAGCGTCATCACCTGGAACAGCGAATACAGGCTCTCGCCGATGGTCCCGAACCAGTCGGGGAACGACGCTCCGAACAGCTTCGTCGCCATTACCGCGCTGACATAGAAGATCAGGCTGAGCAGGGCGATGATCGCGCCGAGCCCCGGGATCGCCGAGAGCAGGGCGGTGACCACCCGGCGCATTCTCGGCACCGTCGAGATCAGCCTGAGGGCGCGGAGGATCCGCAGCGAGCGCAGCACCGAGAACTGGCCGCTGGCGGGGATCAGGGCGATGGCGACGACGATGAAGTCGAAAATGCTCCACGGGTCGCGGAAGAACCGCCAGCCGTAGCCGGCCAGGCGCAGTGCGATCTCGATGACGAAAACGGCGAGGATCGCCCGGTCGATGGCGAGGAGGAGCGGGCCGGCCGTGGCCATGGCCGTAGGCGAGGTCTCCAGGCCGAGGGTGACGGCGTTGACGACGATGAGCCAGAGGACGGCGTTCTGAAAGGCCGGCTGCTCGACGAACGCCCGAGCCCGCAAGCGCCACGGCGCCACGCCGGCAGGCGCTGCTTCCTTCGCGTCGTCACCCGCCATCTGTCATCCCGCACCACCCCGCCGCCGGTATCCGCGACGGGGATAGGGGAAGGAGCCGGCTAAGGCAAGGCCGGACGAGCTTGCGTGACGAGCGTGGCCCGGCGCGCCGGCCGAGGCGCCGGCCCGGCGCTGTCAGTACGCCTGCGGGACGATGTTGCGATACATCGGCGCCTCCGGCACCGCGTCCGGCTTCTTCTGCACCTTCGGCAGGTCCGGCGGGGCGAACGGCTGCGCCTCGTACGGGACCGCCGAAAGCATGTGGGCGATGCAGTTCAGCCGGCCCCGGCGCTGGTCGTCGGAGGGAACCACGTACCACGGTGCGAACTGGGTGTCCGTCGCCAGCATCATTCGGTTGATCGCGTCCGTATAGTCCCACCAGCGGCGAACCGACTCGGTGTCCATCGGCGAGAGCTTCCAGTGCTTGACCGGGTCCTCCATGCGCGAGAGGAACCGCTCGCGCTGCTGCTCCTGGCTGA
>JAXMOZ010000019.1:0-44810 GCA_034382075.1 Rhodospirillales bacterium | reverse complement strand
AGGTGAAGACGTCGTCGCGCACCAGCCGCTCGGAGATCAGGATCGAGTCTTCGAAGTTGTAGCCCTGCCAGGGCATGAAGGCGACGAGCACGTTGCGCCCGAGGGCGAGCTCGCCAAGCTGCGTCGAAGGGCCGTCGGCGATGATGTCGCCGGCTTCCACCGTCTCGCCCACCTTCACCAGCGGCCGCTGGTGGATGGTGGTGTTCTGGTTCGACCGCTGGAACTTCAGCAGGTTGAAGATGTCGACGCCCGGCGAGTTGTGCGAGGTCTGCCCGGTGGCGCGGATGACGATGCGGGTGGCGTCCACCTGATCGACCACGCCCGATCGCTTGGCCACGATCGCGGCGCCCGAGTCGCGGGCGACCGCCATCTCCATCCCGGTGCCGACCAGCGGCGCCTCGCTCCTGAGCAGCGGCACGGCCTGGCGCTGCATGTTGGAGCCCATCAGCGCCCGGTTGGCGTCGTCGTTCTCGAGGAACGGGATCAGCGCCGTCGCCACCGAAACGAGCTGTTTCGGCGAGACGTCGATGAAGTCGATATCGCCGGCCCTGGCCATGACGAAGTCGTTGCCCCGCCGGCAGCTGATCAGGTCGGAGGTGAACCGGCCGTCGCCGTCCAGCTCGGCGTTGGCCTGGGCGATAGTGTACTTGCCCTCCTCCATCGCCGACAGATAGACGACGTCGTCGACCACCCGCCCGTCCTCGACCCGTCGGTACGGCGTTTCGATGAAGCCGTAGCGGTTGACCTGCGCAAAGGTCGCAAGCGAGTTGATCAGGCCGATATTCGGCCCCTCCGGCGTCTCGATCGGGCAGATCCGGCCATAGTGGGTGGGGTGCACGTCGCGCACCTCGAAGCCCGCCCGCTCGCGCGTCAGCCCGCCCGGCCCCAGCGCCGAAAGCCTGCGCTTGTGGGTGATTTCCGACAGCGGGTTGGTCTGGTCCATGAACTGGCTGAGCTGCGACGAGCCGAAGAACTCACGCACCGCCGCCGCCGCCGGCTTGGCGTTGATCAGCTCCTGCGGCATCACCGTGTCGATGTCGACCGAGCTCATCCGCTCGCGGATCGCCCGCTCCATCCTGAGCAGCCCGACCCGGTACTGGTTCTCCAGCAGCTCTCCCACCGAGCGCACACGGCGGTTGCCGAGGTGGTCGATGTCGTCGATTTCGCCGCGGCCGTCCTTGAGGTCGACCAGCACCTTGACGACGGCGAGGATGTCCTCCTTGCGCAGCGTCCTGAGGGAGTCGTCGGTAGTGAAGCCCAGCCTGGAGTTCATCTTCACCCGGCCCACCGCGGACAGGTCGTAGCGCTCGGGGTCGAAGAACAGGCCGCGGAACAGCACCTCGGCGGTGTCGATGGTCGGCGGTTCGCCCGGGCGCATCACCCGGTAAATGTCGAACAGCGCCTCTTCACGGCTGGAGTTGCGGTCCACCGCCAGCGTATTGCGGATGTATGGCCCGACGTTCATGTGGTCGATGGCCAGGGACTGGATCTCGACAATCCCGGCCTTCTTCAGCGCCTCGAGGTTGACCTCGGTGATCTCCTCGCCGGCCTCGATGAAGATCTCGCCGGTCTCCTCGTTGATCACGTCCTCGGCGATGTAGCGCCCGGCCAGATCCTCGTCGGGAACGAGCTGCTCGGTCACCCCCTTCGCCGAAAGCTCGCGCAGCAGCTTCGGCGTAAGCTTCGTGCCGGCCTCGGCGATGCGCTCGCCGCTGCCCGCGTCGATCAGGTCGCGCTGCAGCTTCACCCCGCGCATGCGCTCGGGCCGGAACTCGGTCTTCCAGCCGCCTTCCGCCAGGTGGAACGTCACCTTGTCGTAGTAGTAGTCGAGGATCTCCTCGGCGGTCATGCCGGTGACCTCGGCCTGCTCCAGCCCCCGGCCCTCGGCTCCCCGCTCCTGGCGCAACAGCTCGGTCGCATGGCTGTCGAGCGCCATCAAGAGCGTGGTCACCGGCAGCTTCCGCCGCCGGTCGATGCGCACGTAGACGAGGTCCTTGGCGTCGAACTCGAAGTCCAGCCACGAGCCGCGGTAGGGGATCACCCGGGCGGCGAAGAGGTACTTGCCCGAAGCGTGGGTCTTGCCCTTGTCGTGATCGAAGAACACGCCGGGAGAGCGGTGCATCTGCGAGACGATCACCCGCTCGGTGCCGTTGACCACGAAGGTGCCGTTGTCGGTCATCAACGGCATGTCGCCCATGTAGACGTCCTGCTCCTTGATGTCGCGGATGGAGCGGGCCCCAGTCTCCTCGTCCACGTCCCAGACGACCAGTCGCAGCGTCACCTTCAGCGGCGCGGCGTAGGTCATGCCCCGCTGCTGGCACTCCTCGACGTCGTACTTCGGCTCCTCGAACTCGTACTTGACGAACTCCAGGGTGCCGCGGGAGGAGAAGTCGCTGATCGGGAAGACCGACTTGAACACCTCCTGCAAGCCGCTGTCGGAGCGTTGATCCGCCGGCCCTTCGCGCTGCAGGAACTGATCGTAGGAGCTCTTCTGCACCTCGATCAGGTTCGGCATCGGGACGGCGGCGGCGATGCGCCCAAAGCTCTTCCGAACGCGCTTGCGACCGGTGAAACTTCTAGCCATAGAGGGTCCTCACGAGTGTGCTGGGCCGAGGCCTCCAGCCGCCGGGGAACCGCTCCCCGAAGCCTGGAGTAGCCTTAAATCGCGTCTTCCGCCGGGTGCGCCTCACGGCGAGCGCCACCCGGACGGCGCGCATCGACCAAAACATCCGCTTTCCCGGTCGCGGTCAGACCCCTGCGGGCGGATGCCTAGCGGGCAAACAGAAGCGCCGGCAAGCCGCGCTGCGGCCCCGACGCTTCGTCTCCTCCAGATATGTTCTGCGCCGAGGCAGGGACCAACCCCTGCCAGACGCTTTTCCTCATTTGACCTCGACGGTCGCTCCGGCTTCTTCGAGCTTCTTTTTCATCTCCGCCGCGTCTTCCTTCTTCACCGCTTCCTTGACCGGCTTCGGCGCCGCCTCGACCAGGTCCTTGGCTTCCTTCAGGCCGAGCCCGGTTATGGCGCGCACCTCCTTGATGACATTGATCTTCTTTTCGCCGAAGGAGACCAGGATAACGTCGAATTCGGTCTTCTCCTCGGCCGCCTCGGCCGGCGCCGCGGCGGCGGCCGGTGCGGCGGCGGCGGCCGGCGCTGCCGCCGATACGCCCCACTTTTCTTCGAGCATCTTGCTGAGCTCGGCAGCCTCCAGCACGGTCAGGCCGGAGAGTTGCTCCACCAGGGTTTCCAGATTGGCCATCTCTTTTCTTTCGCTCCTTGCGCTAAATCAGGTCCGTTGTCGTCACGCCGCCGGCTGCTCGTCGCTGGCCGCTTCGCCCTGCCCTTCGACCTCGCCGGTCTCGGCATAGGCCGAGAACACCCGAGCGAGCTGCCCGGCCGGGGCCTGCAGCACGCCAGCCACGCGAGTGGCCGGCGCGTTGATCAGGCCGATGAGCTTGCCGCGCAGCTCGTCCAGCGACGGCAGCGTGGCCAGCGAGCGTATCCCCTCGGCGTCGAGCACCTTCTCGCCGAGGCCGCCGCCGATGACGATCAGCTTCGGATGGGTCTTGGCGAAGGCGATGGTGATCTTGGCCGCGGCCACCGGATCGGCGGAGTAGGCGATGGCCGTCGGCCCGGTGAACATCTCGCCCAGGCCCTCGTACCGGGTCCCGGCAAGCGCGCGCTTCGTCAGCCGGTTCTTGGTGACCTTGACGTTGGCGCCGGCGCCGCGCATCTGCGAGCGCAGCTCGGTCATCTCACCCACCGACAAGCCGGAGTAGTGCGTCACCACCACCGCCGTCGTTTCGCTGAACGTCTGGTGCAGCGAGGCGACCAGTTCTTCCTTGGCTACCCGATCCATCGATCATCCCCGTCTCGGCCCGTTCCGGCTGCCTGAGCAGCCGGCGGGCCATGGCCGTATCCATCATGCCTCGCCACGCGGCTCTGCGCGGCGGGGCTGCGTGCGCCTGTCCAGGCGCCGGCTCAAGCCGGGGACCTTCGGATCGCTCCGACGGACCCTTACGCTCGATACCGTCTCGGCAGGCGGGCTTGCCATTAAACCCGGGCGCTCGGCCCGCGGTGCCTGCTGTCTCGGACAGGACGAAGCGTCTCTCAAAAGCCCTGAGGCTCGTCTCCTTCACTCGCCGCCCGTTCACTCGCCTGCGGGTGGGCGGCACCACAACTCTTCAGCCGGCAGCGTGCCGGCGCGAGATCCCTTATCCGGCGATGCTGGCGATGTTGACCTTGATCCCCGGCCCCATGGTCGAGCTGATCGCCGCGCGCTGCAGGTAGGTGCCCTTCACGCCGCTGGGCTTGGCCTTGATCACCGCGTCCACGAAGGCGCGGACGTTGGCGTCGATCTTCTCCGCCGGGAAGCTGGCCTTGCCGACGCCGCCGTGGATGATCCCGGCCTTCTCGACGCGGAACTCCACCTGGCCCGCCTTCGCCGCGCTCACCGCCCCGGCCACGTCCTGGGTGACGGTGCCGAGCTTCGGGTTCGGCATCAGCCCGCGCGGACCGAGGATCTTCCCCAGCCGGCCGACGATGCCCATCATGTCCGGTGTGGCGATGCAGCGGTCGAAGTTGATCTCGCCGCCCTGGATCTGCTGCATCAGGTCTTCGGCGCCGACCACGTCGGCGCCCGCCGCGGTGGCCTCGGCCGCCTTGTCGCCTTTGGCGAACACCGCCACCCTCAGGGTCTTGCCGGTGCCGTGGGGCATGCTCACGACGCCGCGCACCATCTGGTCGGCGTGGCGCGGATCGACGCCCAGGCCGAGCGCCACCTCGATGGTCTCGTCGAATTTCGCCGACGCCCGCTCGCGGATCAGCTCGATCGCATCCGCCAGATCGTAGGACGCATCGGGCTCGATCCCGTCGTAGGCCGAGCGCAGCCGCTTGCTCTTCTTCGCCATCGTCCTAGTCCACCACCTCGAGGCCCATGGAACGCGCAGACCCCATGATCATCTTCATCGCCCCGTCCAAGTCCTTGGCATTGAGATCGGCCATCTTCATCTCGGCGATCTCGCGCACCTGCTCCCGGCTCACCTGGCCGATGCGCTGCCTGGCGTTGTCCGCGGAGCCCTTCGGCACGCCCGCCGCCTTCTTCAACAGGAAGCTCGCCGGCGGGGTCTTGGTCACGAACGAGAAGGTGCGGTCGCCGTAGACGGTGATCACCACCGGGATCGGCATCCCCTGCTCGAGCCCCTGGGTCTGCGCGTTGAAGGTCTTGCAGAACTCCATGATGTTCAGGCCGGCCTGACCGAGCGCGGGTCCGATCGGCGGCGACGGATTGGCCGCCGCGGCCGGGACCTGCAGCTTGATGTACCCGACAATCTTCTTCGCCATCGTCTCTCCTTAAGGCCGGGCGCACCTGCCCGCGGCCGGCTCTCGTCCTGCCAGCAGGCTTGCCTACATCTTCTCGACTTGGGAATACTCGAGCTCGACCGGGGTCGAGCGGCCGAAAATCGACACCGCCACCTTCAGCCGCGCCCGCGCCTCGTCGACCTCCTCCACCAAGCCGCTGAACGAGGTGAACGGCCCGTCGCTGACCCGCACCTGCTCGCCAACCTCGAAGGTCACCGACGGCTTCGGCCGCTCGATGCCCTCCTGCACCTGGTGCATGATCCGCATCGCCTCGGCCTCGCTGATCGGCGTCGGCCGGCCGCGGCCGCCGAGAAAGCCGGTGACCTTCGGCGTGTTCTTGACCAGGTGCCAGGTCTCGTCGCTCATCGCCATCTTCACCAGCACGTAGCCGGGGAAGAACTTGCGCTCGGCGTTGACCTTGGCGCCGCGGCGAACCTCGACGACCTCCTCGGTCGGCACCAGCACCTGCTCGATGCGGTCGACCATGCCGGCGAGCTTAACCTGCTCCTCGATCGACTGCGCCACCTTGCGCTCGAATCCCGAGTAGACGTGGATCACGTACCACTTCGCGTCCATGGCCTAGCTCCCCAGGCCCAGGAGGAAGCGGATCGAGGTGGCGATGATCTGGTCGACGACGAAAAAGAAGATCGCCGCGAGCACGACCATCAGCACCACCATCCCCGTGGAGATGGCGGTTTCGCGCCGGGTCGGCCAGGTGACCTTGGCGGTCTCCTGGCGAACCTCGCGGAAGAATTGGGCGACGTTGGTGCGTGCCATGACCTTATTGCATTCTGGCAGGGGCAGCAGGATTCGAACCCGCGACCTGCGGTTTTGGAGACCGCCGCTCTACCAGCTGAGCTATACCCCTTTATGCCGTCGGCGCCGTGCTTTTCCGACGTGGCTTCGGCTATTCGATGATCTTGGCGACGACGCCGGCGCCGACGGTTCGGCCGCCCTCGCGGATGGCGAAGCGCAGGCCCTCGTCCATGGCGATGGGCTGGATCAGCGTCACCTCCATCGACACGTTGTCGCCGGGCATCACCATCTCGGTGCCTTCCGGCAGCGCCACCGTCCCGGTCACGTCGGTGGTGCGGAAGTAGAACTGCGGCCGATAGTTGGTGAAGAACGGCGTGTGCCGGCCGCCCTCCTCCTTGGTCAGGATGTAGGCCTCGGCGGCGAACTTGGTGTGCGGCGTGATCGTCCCGGGCTTGGCCAGAACCTGGCCGCGCTCGACATCCTCGCGCTTGGTCCCGCGCAGCAGCACCCCGATGTTGTCGCCGGCCTCGCCCTGGTCGAGCAGCTTGCGGAACATCTCCACCCCGGTGCAGACCGTCTTGGTGGTGGCCTTCAGCCCGACGATCTCAACCTCCTCGCCGACCTTCACCACCCCGCGCTCGACCCGGCCGGTGACCACCGTGCCGCGGCCGGAGATCGAAAACACATCCTCGATCGGCATCAGGAACGGCTGGTCCTTCGGCCGCTCGGGCTGCGGAATGTAGCTGTCCACCGCCTTCATCAGCTCCAGGATCGACTGCGGCCCCATCTCGCCGTCGCGGCCCTCCAAGGCATACAGCGCCGAGCCCTTGACGATCGGAATGTCGTCGCCGGGAAAGTCGTAGCTGGAGAGCAGCTCGCGAAGCTCGAGCTCGACCAGCTCCAGCAGCTCCGGGTCGTCGACCATGTCGACCTTGTTCAGGTACACCACGATCGCCGGAACGCCGACCTGACGCGCCAGGAGGATGTGCTCGCGGGTCTGCGGCATCGGCCCGTCGGCGGCGGACACCACCAGAATGGCCCCGTCCATCTGCGCCGCGCCGGTGATCATGTTCTTCACGTAGTCGGCATGACCCGGGCAATCGACATGCGCATAGTGCCGGTTCTCGGTCTGATACTCGACATGCGCCGTCGAGATCGTGATCCCCCGAGCCTTCTCCTCCGGCGCCTTGTCGATCTGATCGAACGGAATGAACGTCGCCCCGCCGGCCTCCGCCAAAACCTTGGTGATCGCCGCCGTCAACGTCGTCTTGCCATGATCGACATGGCCAATCGTCCCAACGTTGCAGTGCGGCTTGGTCCGCTCAAACTTCGCCTTCGCCATCTCGTTGCCGTCTTCCGCGTCCGAAAGGTCAAACCAATGCGTGCTTACAATCGTGCGTCATACCCGCAACGGCGCACCCGCCGCGCCGCCTGGGCCTTGCTGGAGCGGGTGAAGGGAATCGAACCCTCGTCTGAAGCTTGGAAGGCTCCTGCTCTACCACTGAGCTACACCCGCGCGACCAGGCTCCGTGGGGTTCGTGCTCCGGAGGTTCGCCCTGCCCAAGCCGATGGTGGAGGGGGTAGGATTCGAACCTACGTAGGCGTGCGCCAACGGGTTTACAGCCCGTCCCCTTTAGCCACTCGGGCACCCCTCCGGCGCGCCGCCGAGCCCGGTCAAGCCGGCGGAACGAGCGCTTGCAAATAGGGGGTTTGCCGGTGCTTGTCAATCTTCAACAGCCTTGACAACCGCCAAGCGAGCCGCGCCGGACCATGCCGAAGCCACCCCGTTCCGACCGCCCCTCGCGCCCGGGCTCGAGGCCCGGCCGCCATCAGCCGGGCGGCTCCGGCATCTGGCTCTACGGGACCCACGCGGTGCTTGCCGCCGTGGCCAACCCGGCGCGCCGGATCCGCAGGCTGGCCGCGGCCGAAGGCGCGCGCGAGCGGCTGCAGGCGGCGGCGGCCACCGCCCCGCTCGCCCGGCCGGCGGTGGAGGCCTGCGAGCGCCGGGCGCTGGAGGCGCTGCTGCCCCCCGGCGCCGTGCATCAGGGCATGGCCGCGCTGGCCGCGCCGCTCCCCGAGCTGTCGCTGCAAGATCTGCTCGACCGGCTGAAGGACGACGGCCGGCGCGTCCGTCTCGTCGTCCTCGACCAGGCAACCGACCCGCGCAACGTCGGCGCCGTCATCCGCTCCGCGGCCGCCTTCTCGGCCGCCGCGGTCCTCACCCAGGACCGGCACGCACCGTCCGCGACCGGCGCTTTGGTTAAGGCCGCGGCCGGCGGCCTGGAGCGGGTGCCGCTGGTTGCGGTGGTCAACCTGGCGCGGGCGTTGCGGGCGCTGCAGGAGGCCGGCTTTTGCTGCATCGGCCTCGACGCCGAGGCCGAGCTGACGCTGGCGGCGCTGCCGCGGGCGGACCGCGTCGCCCTGGTGCTGGGCTCCGAGGGCCGCGGGCTGCGCCGGCTGGTCCGCGAGAGCTGCGACACGCTCGCCCGCATCCCCATCGCCACGGACAGCGAGAGCCTCAACCTGTCCGCCGCCGCCGCCATCGCGCTTTACGAACTCGCCCGCGAGGCTGGAGACGACGGCTGATCCGGCTGCCAAGGCAACCGGTGCCGGCCGCGGGGACGCCGGCCCCGGACGCGGGTACGTCTACCGCTTCTGGGGCTGTAACCGCTGTTCCACGGGGCTCTGCGCAGGCGGAGCGGAGTCCAGCCGCCGCGGCGATCCGGCCGCTGGCGCGAGCATGCTGCGGGGACCTCGACGTCAACCAGGAGGTCGGTGGCCTCGCGATCCAAAGCTTCGGGAGCTGCAAGAGGTCTTCCACGGAGGATGCTGCACAGGCGGGGCGGAGGGCGGAATGGGTCGGCAGCAAGCCCGCGGCGCACGAGGTCTTCCATGGCTCCGTTGAAGGCGGCGCGGCGGCGCCGGCGGACCGACGGCAAGCCCGCAACGCAGAAGGTCTTCCATGGATCCGTTGAAGGCGGCGCGGCGGCGACGACGGACCGACAGCGAGAGGGGGATGACGGCGAACCGGCCGGCGCGGTACTCTCACCTTAGGCGCGCTCGGTCACGCCGCGGCCGTCCCTCGCCGTTCCGCTGCGCCCAGAGGGCTGCCCCAGCGGCCCCCGGTTTCCCTGGGGATCGCCCACGCGCGCGGCGCCGGATTAGCTCAGCTGGTAGAGCGGCTGATTTGTAATCAGTAGGTCGGGGGTTCGAGTCCCTCATCCGGCACCATCAAATCAAGCACTTAGCGGAAACTCCCGCATAGTCAACCCAGTCGTGTCGGCGCCATGTCGGCCTGAGGCCTAGCAAACCGGTGCCGCGGGTGCGCGGAGACGCCAGAGCAGCGCCGGCGAGAGCTGGCCAAGCCGGGTGGCTGCGCGGCTCAATCACGTCCCGGCGCTTGAGGCCTGGACGCTGGCCCCGGTCAGGCAGGGTGCCGCCGACCACGCAGGCGGAACGGCGCGCGGCGATCCGGATGTGCCGCCCCGCCCCGACGCCGCACCCGCATCACCCCCACCCTCCGGGCGTCCCCCTGCTCGCCACGCTCAATATGGACCTAACCCAGCGCACCAAATCGCGGTGAACCGAAAAATTGGCCCACATCGTGTGCCAATACGGTGGACCGTGTACCACATATGGGGTAATATGCGGATATGAGGCTTTCGGCATCGTATTATCAATCAAGGACATTGAAGACGTGATGGACGATTATCTTAGCGAAGAGGACGCCGCCGGCATTCTCCGGGTCAAGGTGGGGACGCTCCGCGCCTGGGCGTCGAAGCGGAAGGGGCCGGCGCGCTGCAAGGTCGGCAAGCGCGTGCTGTACCGAAAGGGCACCCTCTCCGCATGGCTTGAGCAGTGCGAGGTCGATCCAGAGGCCGGCCGGAGACAGGCGCTGCGATAAGCGCTGCTACCAACTCCCGCGACAATACAATCGCAACCGTACCATTTTCTGAAGATCATCGCGACCGCATGTATGGCGTTTTTCGTCATGTCAATATCTCCGGTGGACGGGCGAGGTGGTGTCGATGAGACCTCGCCTGTCTGTCCGCGAAATCAGCCAGCGCCTCGCGGAGGATATCGAGTCCCTGGCCCGGGAACTGCTGGGCGAGCCCAATCGGCGGCTGAGCACGCGGCAAGATCTGCGCTTCCGCAAAAAAGGCTCGCTCTCCGTCGTCCTTGACGGCCCCAAGCGCGGCGGATGGTTCGATCACGAGGTCGGCAGCGGCGGCGGGGCCTTCAGCTTGGTAAAGCGGGAGATCGGCCCAGCCGACGCAAGGCAGTGGGCGCTGCGCTGGCTCGGGATCGATGAGGTTCCCGCTCGCGCTGGTGCCCCAGCAGCCGCGCCGGCAGCAGAACCGACGGGGGTTGCCTGCCATACGCCCGCAGGAAGCCCGCCAGCGAGCGTGCCCACAAGCCTCCCGTGGTTGCCGCGGTCGCTATGGGATCCGATCGCTCTTGCGCACGCAGGGGTCGAGCACCGCTTTCTGGGCTGGTCCTCACCCGCCAGGGACGGCGGGCCCGTCGCGCGCTACCTGCGGGAGCGGGGTTATTCCGGCCCGATCCCCCCGGTGCTGCGGGACTGTGGGAAGCCCTTTAGCCACGACGACGAAAACGGGGACCCCATCTTCGGGCTCCCCTACTATGAGGATGGGATCGAGACTGACTTCACCGCGGCCATGGTCGCGGAGATCGCGCAACCGGACGGCACCGTCGCCGGAGTGCATGTCACACATCTCCGCCTCGACGGCGCGGGCAAGGCAGATGTGCCCTCGCCAAAAAAGATGCACGGCATCAAGAAGGGTGGCGCAGTCCGCCTCACAGCCGCTGGGCCAGTGCTGGCGGTGACGGAAGGGATCGAGACGGGGCTCTCCATCCTGGGAGCTCGCCCTGATCTCGCGGTCTGGGCCGCGCTGGACGCCGGCAACCTGAAGGCGCTGCAACTCCCTGACGACGTCCGCGAGGTGCTGATCTGCGCCGACAACGACGCCAGCCGCGCAGGGCAGAAGGCGGCCCAAGCGGCGGCGGATCGCTGGATGAGCGAAGGCCGAGAGGTCTCTATTGCCCTGCCCCCGCAGCCCGGCACGGACTTCAACGACGTGCTGTTGCAGGACGGTGTCGCGGCCGTCCGCGCCCTGCTGGAACGCGCGGAGGCTTGGCGGGGGATCGCGCCGCACTACGACGTCGAGCCGATGAACGTGGGGGCGGCCTTCGCGGCGTTGGAGATGGAGGTAAGGGGCTTCGTCGACAGGGAAGCGATACGCGCAGAGGTTCCTCAGGCGCAAGAAGAGGCCGTTCGGCAGGCGCTGGCGGCGCATCCGGAGCTCGATCCGGCCGTTACCCTCAGCGCGTTGATCTCTCCCGTTACGGCGGAAGCCCATGAGCGACTTGTGGCGCGGGCCAAGCAGCAGGCCAGGAAAGCCGTGCTGACGAAGCATGGGCTCCGGAGGCTGCCGCAGCGCGAACGGCTCCAGATCGCGCCAGCGCAGGCATCGGCAAGACGAAGGCTGTAATCGACGCCATCGCGGCCAAGAACGCCCCGCTCGTCGTCAATGTCTTCGTGCCAACGCACAAGCTGGCGGGCGGGCTTGCCGATCGGTTCGAGCAGCCCGGCGTGCGCGCCTACGTGATCCGCGGCCGCACGGCCGCCGGCCGGGATGGCAACCCCATGTGCCGGCACTCGAAGCTGGCGGACGCGCTGGGCAAGGCCGGCGCCCACGTCAAGAAGTCCCTGTGCAAAAACGAATTCCATCAGTGCGAGCACTACCAGCAATGCGCTTTCATGCGTCAGGTGCGGGACATCGAGACGGGCAACCGGCCAACGGTAATCATCATGCCGCACAGCTATCTGGTCTCTCCGAAACCGAAGTGGTCGGACTGGCAAGGACTGCCGGCCGCTGACTTCGCGGTGGTCGATGAAAGCGCGTTAAGCGCGCTGTGTGAGCACAAGACGCTGAAGCTGTCCGATCTCGGGAAGTCGGAGCCTTGGCGAGGCGTGCCGGAGAGCGCGATGGGAGAAATGGACGACTTCCTGACGAGGTGTCGAACGATCCGGGACGCCTTCAAGGATGTGAAGGGCGCCATCCGGCTTGAGGAGGTGCCTCTCCCTCCGTTGAGCGAGATCGAGGCCGCGGCAGCTTTCGCGAGCGAGCATGCCCGTGGTGTCTACATGCCCGGCCTACTGAACATGGAGGAGGACGACGCGCTGGCGCGGGTCGGCAGGCTGGTGCGGTGCCCGGGGGGCGCCATCACCCGGATGCTGAAGACGCTGGCGGCGGAAATGAAGCTTCGACGGGGGTTGTTGCACGGGGTCGAGGTCCGGGACGACGAGGTCCGGCTACACTGGCGGCGCAAGCCGAAACTCGGCACGGAGGCGGTGCTGATCATCGACGCCGACGCGGACGAGAGCATCGGGCGGGTTCTGTGGGGCGGGCGGCTCCGCCACCTGTCGCTGCCGGTGCGGCGCAACGCCATCGTGACACAGGTCAGGGACGCGACGTTCAGCAAGTCGTCGCTGATCGACTTAGGCTGGCAGTCGGAGAAGGCGCTTAAGACCGCAGAAAGGACGCTGGAGAGGGTCAGCCGGTTCATCGGCGACTGTGTGACCGTATACGGCTCGAACAAGGTTCTGGTGGTGGCGAACAAGCCGGTGCGCTGCGCCCTCACAGGAGAGAACCCATCTGCGACGCTTCCGGCGGCAGCTGACCTGGGCGGCGCCGCGATCGCACACTTCGGCAACATCCGCGGCATCGACACTTGGAAGGACTACGCCTGCGTGGTGATCGTCGGACGAGAGCAGCCACGGCCGGAGGCAGTTGAGGCCCAGGCACGCGCGCTTTACTGGGACGACCCGGAGCCGATCGGCCTCACCGGCGCCTATGGCACGGAGCGGCGGGGCTACCGGTTGAACAGCGACTGTCGGGCGGGCGCGGACGTCTGGGTTCACCCGGACCCGCGGGTGCAGCGGCTGCACGAACTTCCCCGCGAGCGCGAAGTTGGCCAAGCCGTCGATCGTCTTCGTCTGGTTCATCGGGAACAGCCGGCGCACGTCTACCTGCTGGGCTCGCTGCCGGTGGACGTGACGGTGGATCGGCTTATGGACGCCGACGATCTGCTGCGGGAAGTCGCAATCCAAGCGGCGCTGAAGCGACGTAACGGCGTGCTACCGCTGACGCCGAAGTGGCTCGTGGTGCACGAAGCGCTTGCATTGGTGCCGGGCGCCCATCGCGACAAGCCGTCCGAGCGAGCCCTCAAATACGCCATCTCAGGTCTAGTCCAGCGATTTGAAGCGGCTTCGGGCGGGACCGTTCAAGATACGGGCGAGGTTGAAACGGAAGTTCTGATGAAAGGGCAAAAGTTCAATAAGTTAGTATATGGACCTTTGCCCTTTCATGGTGGGGGGCCGGCTCGCTCGGCCGTGGAACCGTGGAGGCTGTTCAGGTATCGGATCGTCGGCAGTCGCGGCGGGAAGCCACGTCTTGCGCTGGTTGCTCCCGATCAAGCGAACCCCACAGCAGCGCTGGCGGCGCTCCTTGAGCGCCCGGTTCTTGCCGTCGATGAGCAGAGCGACGAAGAGGGCTCGGACGGCGCTGACGTGGCTGCGGTGACCGTGTGCGTCCGCGATCCGAGGCTGCGGCGTCGGCGGACGTGGATTCGGGCGCAGGTGCGCATTCCAAGATCCGGCGCACCGCCGGGCCTTCGCCGCTGCCCGTCCCGCCGCGGTGGAGCCCGGTAGAGCCGTGCGATTCGCCCGGTATACCGGCCAGGAGTCTCGCGATGATCGCGAGAAGATACGCGACCGTGCTCCGGACATTTTGCTCACGAACTTCATGATGCTCGAGCTTCTCATGACCCGGCAGAACGAACTCGACCGCAAGGTCCTGGAGAACTGCCGCGGGCTGAAGTTCATTGTCCTGGACGAACTGCACACGTACCGCGGCCGCCAGGGCGCCGATGTTGCCTTGTTGATGCGCAGGCTGAAGGCCCGGGTCTGCGCTCCTGAACAGCCGCCAGTCGCGATCGGGACGTCGGCGACGATGTCGAGCGCCGAAGACGAGTACGAGCGCAAGCGTGCAGTGGCCGACGTCGCGTCCCGCATTTTTGGGACGCGGATCGGGATCGACGCCGTGATCACCGAGTCGCTTCAACGCGCAACCGATGCAACCCGTTCCGCAGGGCGGAATCTTGAAGGCCTTGCGGAAGCCGTAAAAGGAGCCGCAGAACCTGGCGCTCAACAGGGGAAAACAAACGCCGAACTCGCTCGCGACCCGCTGGCCATCTGGGTCGAGACGCGCCTCGGGCTCAAGAACGTCGAGGTCAAGGCAGAGCGGGCCGCGCCAATGGCGGTGGACGAAGCCGAACGCCTTCTTGCGCACGATACGGGCGTCGAAGTCGAGACCTGCAAGCGCGCGCTTCGCGCGGCGCTCCTTGCTTACAGCCTCCGCGAAAGCGAGCGCGGGATTGGCGGCAGCCTCAATGGTCCGCTCTTCGCGTTCCGTCTGCACCAGCTGATAAGCGGGGCCGGGCGACTTTACGTGACGCTGGACCCTCCGGGCGTGCGGACGGTGACGTTCGACGGGCAGGTCTACGATCCCGAGCACCCGGATAAGCTTCTGTTCGCGACGCACTTCTGCCGCAAGTGTGGGCAGGAGCACCACCCCGTATTCCTCACCGATCGTGACGGCCAGATCCGGTTCGGGAAGCGGGAGATCGACGACTTACCCGTCGAGGCGGATGATGATCCGGACTTTGGCGCCGGGCGTTGGGGGTTCCTGATGCCGGAGCCCAGCGACGGCGAGTTCTCGTTTGGTGGAGCACCTGAAGATTATCCCGAGCCGTGGCAGGAAGCGACGAACCGAGGCGAGGTTCGGCTGAAGGCGAGCTTCCGGAAGGCCAGGGCGGCTCTTTACAACGTTCACTCCAGCGGAACGGCTGGCGTTGAAGGCGTCCGCGCCTGGTTCATGCCGGGGCGGTTCAAGTTCTGCCCCGCCTGCGGCGACTACCACACCGACTCGACGCGCGACATCAACCGCCTCGCGTCTTTGAGTGCTGAGGGCCGAAGTTCCGCAACGACCGTGCTGGTAACTCAGGTCCTGAGGTGGATGCACCAAAGCGGCGCCCCGGCGCTCAAGCCGCAACAGCGCAAGCTGCTCGCGTTCACCGACAACCGCCAGGATGCGGCGTTACAGGCGGGCCACTTCAACGACTTCATCTTCGTGACGCTGCTGCGGGGAGCGATCTTGGCGGCGCTCGACAAAGCAGGGCCAGAGGGTCTGAGCCACGAGCGGGTTGGGCTGGCCATCCAGACTGCTCTCGGGTTCGTCGCCGGCAACGTGGGGACGCAACGAGTGGATGGAGGATCCGGACATCAAGGGCGCCGGCCGCCTGGATGCCGAGAAAGCCGTCCGCGAAGGCCTCGCCCACCGGTTCTGGATCGACCAGCGGCGCGGCTGGCGGTTCACCAATCCAAATCTTGAACAGCTGGGCCTGCTCCAGGCCGACTACCTGTCGCTCGAAGAGATGTGCGCGGACGATGCCGAGTTCGCTCATGTCGAGCCGCTCGCCTCGGCAAGCAGCGAGGAACGCCGCCTCGCCGCGCGAGCGCTTCTCGACACCCTGCGGAGAGGGCTCGCGGTCGAAGTTGACGCGCTCGACCGGACCATGGTCGAAGGCTTGGCCGGGCGGATGCGGACGACGGTCAAGCCGCCCTGGTCCATCGCCGAGGACCGTGTTCGGGGAGCGACGACGCTGGTTGTCGATCCTCCGCGGCGGACGGACATAAAGCTCGCAGACGAAGCCTATCTGCTGCGGGGCAGCGCCCGCAGCGCGCTCGGCCGGGAGCTTCGCAAGCTGCGCTTCAACGGCCTGCCGCCGCAGCCAAGGCAGGTCACGGAGATCATCGACGGATTGGTCGAGGCGGCGCGGACGTACGGCCTCATTACTCCGCGTCCGTCGCCGGTGGGGAACGGGGCCGGCTGGCGCCTCAACGCCAACGTCGTTGTCTTTCGCGCTCAAGACGGCGACGACGACGCCGAGCGGCCGAACGCGTTCTTCGGCGATCTCTACCGTATCGTGGCGCAGATGCTGGCGGAGGGCGGCCAGGCGCTGTTCGGCTTCGAGGGGCGGGAGCACACCGCGCAGGTGGATCCCTTCATCCGGCAGATGCGCGAGGCCCGCTTCCGCTACGGCGAGGACGACCAGGTTACGCTCAAGGAGAAGCTCGCCGAGCTGAAGGACGCGTCCGAGGACGCACGCTTCCTTCCGACCTTGTTCTGCTCGCCGACCATGGAGCTGGGCGTCGACATATCGTCGATGAACGTGGTGTACCTCCGCAACATGCCGCCGACGCCGGCGAACTACGTCCAGCGCAGCGGACGCGCCGGGCGCAGCGGCCAGGCGGCGCTGATCCTCACCTACTGCGCGGCGCAAAGCCCGCACGATCAGTACTTCTTCAAGAACGCCGCCGCGATGGTTGCCGGCGTGGTCAAGGCTCCGACCATCGATCTTGCGAACAGAGACCTCGTCGACAGCCATCTGCACGCCGAGTGGCTCGCCGCGACGCGTTTCGAGCTCAACCCAAACATCCCCGAGAACCTGGACATGTCGGCGCCGAACCGCCCCCTGTCCGAGCACGTCCGCAGCGTCGTTGCGTCGGCCGAAGCGACGGAAGCGGGCGCGCGGGCCGTAGCCTCCGTGCTTGCCTCCGCGGCGCCCGATCTTGCCACAGCACCCTGGTTCGACGGCGTCGACGCTTACGCCCTCCGGCTCGCAGCGAACGCCGCCGGCGCCTTCGACGCTGCCTTCAAGCGCTGGCGAGACCTGTTCGCTGCGGCGGAGACGCAACGCGACGAGGCCGACCGCGTCCTCAAGGATTACTCGATTTCGGAGTACGAGCGTAAGTCCGCGGCAACCCGGATGGCACAGGCGCTCGGGCAGATCTCGCTGCTGCTCGGCGGCTCGGCCAATGTCGGGTCCGACTTTTACGTCTACCGCTTCCTGGCGACCGAAGGGTTCCTGCCGGGCTACAACTTTCCGCGCCTGCCGCTCATGGCCTTCATTCCAGGCGGCACCGGTCGCACGCGCGACCGCTACCTCCAGCGCGCCCGGTTCCTCGCCATCTCCGAGTTCGGGCCCGGCAGCCTCGTCTACCACGAAGGCCGGGCCTATCGCGTCGATCGCGCGTTGCTTGGAGCCGGCGGCAGCGCCGACGGCCGGCTGGTCACGTTTGCTACGACCATCTGCCCGGCCTGCGGGGCGGGGCATGACGAGGAAGACCGCGAGTCCTGCCACCTCTGCGGTCATGCGCTCGCCAGGGCGCACATGACCCGCGACCTGTTTCGCATCGACAACGTCGGCACCCGGCCCACCGAGCGGATCACCGCCAACGACGAGGAGCGGCGCCGCCAGGGCTTCGACCTTCAGACCACCGTTCACATGCCGGCCGACGCGAGCCGGATGGATGTCGGCTTGCTGGATGCGGCTGGCGCACCACTCGCTACCGTCACCTTCGCCCCGGCCGCGCGGATCCGGCGCATCAACCGGGGTCTGCGCCGCCGGCGCGACGAAGCGGAAATCGGATTCCTGATCAACCCGCGGACCGGCCGCTGGCTCGGCAGGTCCGCCGGCGAAGGCAATGAGCCGGCGCCGGCTGACCAGCTCCAGCGCATCACGCCGGTGGTCGAGGACCACAAGAACGCGTTGATGATCCGCTTCCCCACGGCCCTGCGCGGCGAGGCCAGCGAGGACGCCGACGCCTTCATGGTGACCCTGCAGCACGCGCTCGCCCGCGGCATCGAGGCCAACTTCCAGCTGGAAGAGGGCGAGATCCTCGGCGAGCCGACGCCGAGCCGCACCGACCGCAACGCGCTCTTGTTCTACGAGGCCGCGGAAGGCGGAGCCGGCGCGCTCGGCCGTCTGGTCCACGAGATCGAGCAATTCCGGGCCGTGGCCCGCGGCGCCCTGACGGCGATCCACCTTACCGACCGCAGCATCGAGGCCGCGGCCGCCTCCGGGCCGGCGGCGCTGGCAGACGCGGCCGGCACGCGCTGTGTCGCCGGCTGCTACCAGTGCCTGCTTTCCTACTACAACCAGCCGGATCATGCCGACATCGACCGCCGGCTGCCGATCCTGCGGAGCTTCCTTTTGCGGCTTCTGACCGCCCAGTTCGCGGCGCCAGACGAAAGCCCCGGTCCTCCGCCGGACGGTGGAGTGGACGGCTTGCCGTCGCCCGACGCCGAGCCGCTCCGCCTCGACGGGATGGAGCTACCGATGGTGTGGCGGCGCCACCGCATCGTTGCGGTCGAGGCCGGAACCCCTGCGGCCGGTCTGGCCGCCGAGCTTGAGGACCGCGGCCTGTGGGTCGCCGTCTTGCCGGCGGAACCTGCCGCGCGCGCCGCGGGCCTGGAGAGCCTGGCCCGTCGCCTCCGGGACGCCGGATGACCGCGCCAGACCGTGCCTTTGCCCCCGGCGAGTTGGTGCGCGCCCGCGGCCGGGAGTGGGTGGTGTTGGGCGCCGACGGTGGCCTGCGCGTCCGGCCGCTCACCGGCACCGACAGCGAAATCGAGCTGTTGCAGCCAGCCCTGGAACTCGAGGACATCACCCCCGCGACCTTTCCCCTCCCCGACGCCCGGCGCACCGGCGGGCGAGAAGCGGCCCAGCTTCTCAGAGACGCCTTGCGGCTGTCGCTCCGGCGGGGCGCGGGGCCGTTCCGAAGCGCCGGGCGCCTCGCTTTCGAGCCGCGGGCCTACCAGTTGGCGCCGTTGCTGATGGCGCTCCGGCAGGAGACGACGCGCCTCCTGATCGCCGACGACGTCGGCATCGGCAAGACCATCGAGGCCGGGATCATCGTCCGCGAGTTCCTCGATCGCGGCGAGATCGAGCGCTTCGCCGTGCTGTGCCCACCGCACCTGGTCGACCAGTGGACCGGCGAGCTGGAGGAGAAGTTCGCGCTCTCGGCCATGGCGGTGACGGCCGCCGGGGCGGCACGGCTGGAGCGGGACCTGCCCGACACCGTCAGCGTCTTCGACGCCTACCCGTTCACGGTCGTCAGCCTCGACTTCATCAAGAGCGACCGTCGCCGCGACGACTTCCTGCGCGCCTGCCCGGAGATGGTGGTCATCGACGAGGCGCATGCCTGCGTCAGCGGAGGCCGCGAACGCCACCAGCGGTTCCGTCTGCTGCGCGACCTCGCCGCGGACCAGGAGAAGCCGAAGCACATGGTGATGCTGACGGCGACCCCGCATTCCGGCAACGAGGAGGCGTTCCACAACCTGCTCGGCCTGCTCGACCCGGACTTCGCCCTGGTCGGTCGAGCCGGCGAGGCGGAACGGCGCAGGCTGCGTGAGCGTCTCTCCGGGCACTTCATCCAGCGCCGCCGCGCCGACATCGCCGACTGGCGCGAGCCGGGCCTGTTCCCGACGCGGGAGACCAGTGACCTCCCCTATCGCCTCTCCGGGCCCCACGAGCGGCTGTTCAACGACGTCCTCGCCTACTGCGCCGAGGTGGTCGAGGCCGCGGAGGGCGACCGCCGCCGACGCCTCGCCTTCTGGGGGACGCTGGCGCTGATGCGGTGTGTCGGCTCCAGCCCGGCGGCGGCGGCGCGGGCTCTGCGAACGCGCGCCGCCATCGATGTCGATGCCGAGGAGGAAGCGGAGATCGCGGCTCGGGCAATCGACGACGAAGAGGCGGCCGAAGACGACGTGGAGCCAGCCGCCGGCATCGACGACCCCAGGCTCGCAGACCTCATCGCAGCAGCCGACCGGCTGGCCCAGAACCCGCGCCACGATCCGAAGTACGCCTGCCTGCTGGTGCTCCTCAGGAGCCTGATCGCCGAGGGCTTCCGCCCGGTGGTGTTCTGCCGCTTCATTGCGACAGCGGAAGCGGTCGGCACCTGCCTGGCACGCGATCTGAGCGACGTCAAAGTCGAGACGGTGACAGGTCAGCTGCCTCCCGACGAACGCGAAGCGCGGGTCGAGGCCCTGGCGGAGGCGGCGGACCGCAGGCTGCTCGTCGCGACCGACTGCCTCTCGGAGGGCGTCAACCTCCAAGCCTGGTTCGACGCCGTCGTCCACTACGACCTTTCGTGGAACCCGACCCGGCATCAACAGCGCGAAGGCCGCATCGACCGGTTCGGCCAGCCCTCGGAGCGCGTCCGCACCGTTCTGATGTACGGCGAGAACAACCCCGTCGACGGCGCGGTGCTCGACGTCATTTTGCGCAAGGCGCGGCGCATCGAGCAGGAGACGGGCGTGCGCGTGCCGCTGCCCGATCAGGACGGCAGCCTGACCCAGGCGTTGATGTCAAAGGTGCTGCTTCGAGCGCGCGCGGGCGGTCAGCTGACGCTCGACCTTCGGGCGCCGGAAGTGCACGACTTCGAGGTGGCCTGGACCAACGCGTCGGAGCAGGAGAAGCGCTCGCGCACGGTGTTCGCGCAGCGGACCCTCAAGCCGGATGAGGTCGCGGCCGAGTGGGACGCGACGCGGCTCGCGCTCGGCGGCGCCGAGGATACCGAACGCTTCGTCACCAGTGCCCTATCCCGTCTTGGCCGCGCCCCCGCAGCAACTTCCCGACGGCAGCTGGCGAGCGTCGCTGGCGGTGGACAGTCCGATGCTGCGCGAGCGGCTGATCGCCGAGGGGCTGCTCGACGACGGTCCCCAACCGCCTCCGGCGCGGCTGGCGTTCGGCGCGAAGGCGTCGGCGCGTGCGATCGCCGTTCACCGCACGCATCCGCTGCCGGGCGTTCTCGCCGAAACCTTTCTCGAGGAAGCGCTGGAAGCCGGTTCCGGGCGCGGCGATCCGGCAGCGCTGCCGAGGGTCGGCGTTTGGGAGTCCAGCGGCGTCGAGCGGGCCACGCACCTGTTCGTTCTGCGCCTGCGCCACCGCCTCGACAGCCGCGGGCGGCTCGGCGCGCCGCGCTTCCAGATGGCGGAGGAGGCCGCCGCCCTGGCGCTTGGCAAGTCGGGCGCTCCTCTGGCCTCCGGGCCGGACGCCTTCGCCCTGCTCGACGGCGACAGCGCCGACCTCGTCGATGCCGTCAAGGCGCGGGAGATCGCGGCGGCCCTTGAAGCCCTGCCGGCCCGCATGGGGGAGCTCAACGCGTTTGCCGCTGCCCGGGCGGCGCAGCTTGCCGAGGACCACAGCCGGGTGCGCCGCGTCCTCGGCTCGCAAGCGCAGGTGAGCGTTGCCCCTGTCGAGCCGGTGGACGTCATCGGCCTTTACGTGCTGTTGCCGAGCCTCTGAGACATGCCCCGCACCGCCCGCCTGCGGCCGACCCGGCGCACCCGTCACCTGACCTTCCCGACGATCGAGGTCGTCGGCGGTCTGCTCTCCCCCGACATCGTTGCCCGCATCGCCGAACCCGCCAGCGACGCGGCGACCCGCAAGGCCTACGGCATCCCCGAGGGGCTGGAGCTGCGCGACGAGATCGCCCGCGCCTTCCGCATGGCCGAGGCGCAGTGGAGCCGCTTCGACGACGGCCACAAAGCCAATCCCGCTCTTGACAACACCTTCGTGCCCGAGATCCTGAAGAGCGTCTTCGGCTTCGACGACCTTGCGCCGGTGCCGCCGGTGCGCCTCGGCGAGCGCATCTTCCCCATCGGCCACGCCGGCGGCGGCGGCCGGGTGCCGGTGGTCGTCGCGCCGGCCACGGATCCGGGCCGGCAGCGCACCGGCCTCGACGTGCTGCACGAGCGGTTCGCCGACGGCGGCCGGCGGCGGTCGGCGACGCAGCTTCTGCAGGAATACCTGAACGCGGACGAGGCTTGCCTGTGGGGGATCGCCACCGACGGCCGAACCCTCCGGCTCATGCGCGATAACCTGAGCTTGACCCGGCCGGCCCACGTGGACGTCGACCTGACCAAGATGTTCCGCGACCGGGTGTACTCCGACTTCTCGGCCCTGTGGCTGCTGATCCACCGCAGCCGCTTCGGGCTCGACGGGTCGGTGCCGTCCGACTGCCCGCTGGAGCGTTGGCGCGAGCAGGGCAAGGAACAGGGCGTTGCCGCTCGCGAGAACCTGCGCGCAGGCGTCGAGGCGGCGCTGGCCCTGCTCGGCCAGGGCGCCATCGAGCATCCAGACAATGTGGCGTTGCGCGACGCCCTGGCGTCCGGCGTCCTGAGCCCGCAGGGCTTCTACGAAGAGCTGCTGGGCGTCGTCTATCGCCTGATCTTCCTGTTCGCCGCCGAGGACCGCGACCTTCTGCACCCGCCGGAGACGCCGGAGGCGGCCCGGCGCGCCTACGCCGCGGGCTACGCCGTCGGCCGCCTGCGCGAACGCGCGGTCCACCGCACGTCCTGGAACCGCCACCACGACGCCTGGGACGGGCTGCGCGCCGTCTTCCGCGCGCTGATCCACGGCGCACCCGCCGTCGGCCTGCCGGGCCTGGGCGGCCTGTTCGACCCGGGCCGCACGCCCAACCTGGACGGCGCTCGCATCGGCAACCGGCCGCTGATGGAGGCGATCTTTCGCCTTGCCTGGATCCGGCCGCAGGGCCAGTCGCTTGCCCGGGTGAATTGGCGGGACATGCAGACGGAGGAGCTGGGTTCGGTCTACGAGGGCCTGCTGGAGCTGATCCCGGAGGTCAACGTCGAGGCCCGCACCTTCGGCTTCCGCGCTATCTCCGGGGCAGCGGGCTCCGAGCGCAAGAGCAGCGGCAGCTATTACACCCCCGACGCCCTGGTCCGCCTCGTCCTCGACAAGACCCTGGATCCGCTGCTCGATCAGGCGGCGGCGAGGCCGGATCCCGTCGAGGCGATCCTGAACCTCACCGTGCTCGACCCGGCCTGCGGCTCGGGCCATTTCCTGCTCGGCGCTGCCCGCCGCATGGCCGGCCGCATCGTCGCCCTGGAGGATCCCGCCGCCGCCGGCGCCGCCAGCACCGACGCATTCCAGCATGCACTGCGGCGGGTGGTGTCGCGCTGCATCTACGGCGTCGACCGCAACCCGCTGGCGGTCGAGCTGTGCAAGGTGGCGTTGTGGATCGAGGCGCTGGAGCCGGGCCGGCCCTTGAGCTTCCTCGACCACCGCATCGTCTGCGGCGACAGCCTGATCGGCGTGTTCGATCTCTCTGTCCTGCACGACGGCATCCCGGACGAGGCCTACAAGCCGCTCGATGGAGACGACCGCGAGGTCGCCAATCACTACAAGGCGAAGAACAAGCGCGAGATGGCTGAACGCGACCGGGTGGAAGGCGGGTTCGGCTTCGCCCGCCAGAAGGACCTTGCGCGGGACCTCGCCGCGCTGGCCGATATGCCTGAGGAAACGGTCGAACAGGTCGCGGACAAGCGCTCACGGTTCGAGGAGCTGACCCGGCAGGGCGGCGCCGCCTGGACGCTGGATCGGGCCTGCGACCTGTGGACCTCGGCCTTCTTCGCACGAAAGGTGAAGGGCGGAAAAGTCGCCGGTTCGGACGGCCTGCCCCGCCGTGGGGCCGAAACGGTCGCCACCTCAGGCACGCCCGGGGAGCTTCTGCGCGGGCGACAGCCCTTTGGCCTGCTGACGAACGCGGTGGCCGAGCTCGCCTGCCACTACCGCTTCTTCCACTGGCCAATCGCCTTTGCCGACGCGATGGGCCGCGGCGGGTTTGACGTCGTACTCGGCAACCCCCCGTGGGAGACCATGAGCCCCGATTACAAGGAGTTCTTCTCGACCTACGACTCCGATGTCCGCTTCATGGCGCCCCCGGACCAGCGGGCGGCCGTTGCGCGGCTGCTCGAACACCCAGGCATTGCCGCGAAGTGGGAGCGGTATTGTCGCGATCTCTATGCCGTTGTGCATTTCATGAAGGCGAGCGGCCGCTACCGCCTGTTCGCGCCGGGCAACCTCGGCAAGGGGGACTTCAACGTCTATCGGATGTTCGTGGAGACCGCGCTGGCCGCCGCCCGGCACCATGGCGTGGCCGCTCAGTTTGTGCCCGAGGGGCTCTACAATGGGGCGAACGCTACCGCAATCCGCAAGGACCTATTCGACCACTTCCGTCTGACCAAGCTCGGCGGCTTCGAGAACACCAAGGAAATCTGGTTCAAGCGGGTCGATAGCAGGACAAAGTTCTGCCTCTACGTCGCCTGGAAGAGCGGCCGTACTGATCGCTTCGCGGCCGCATTCCGGATTAACACGATGGAGCGGCTGCAGGATTTCGCGTCCGGTAAGTCGCTTTCGATCCCTGTCCCGGTGGTCGCCGAGTTCTCGCCCGACGCCATGGCGGTGATGGAATTCGCCGCGCAGTCCGAGATCGACGTCTGCGCCAAGATGTATGGGCTCTACCCGAAGTTCGGCGCCGAGATCGAAGGTCTGCCGTTTCGGCATTACATGGCCGAGGTCCATATGGGCAACGACCGCGGTCTGTTTTCGGAGGATGAGAAGGGGCTGCCCGTCTTCGAAGGGCGGATGATCGACGCCTATGACTATCGCGCCAAGGGCTATGTCTCGGGGCGAGGGCGATCTGCGGTGTGGGAGGATCTGCCCTTTGGCTCCGCGGCGAAGCGCATCCAGCCGCAATGGAGGATCTTGCCGGACAGTATGCCCGACAAGCTGGCGGGCCGCATCAACCGCTACCGGATCGGCTTCGGCGATGTCGCCAGCCCAACAAACCAGCGGGGGCTCTGCGCTGCCTTGGTGCCGCCATTGTTGATCTGCGGCGACAAGGTTCCGACGATCATCATCAGTACCAACGACCGAGACCATCTGCTCTGGCTCGGCGTTGCAAACGCGCTCGCGATGGATTTCCTCGTGCGCAAGAAGGTTTCGCTGAAGATGTCCTACACGGTCATGGACAGCCTGCCCTTTCCGCGGGATTTCGACGCCACTCCATCCTCGGAGGAGATCGCCCGCCGCGTATGCGCACTGTGCGCCGTCGGCCCTGAGATGAAAGCCTTCCGCGAGGCGGCCGTGAAGGCTGGCATCCTGCGCTCAGTCGACGATGTCGTCGAAGACCCCGCGCGCCGCGCCGTGCTTGCGGGCGAGGTCGACGTTCTGGTCGCCCGCGACGTCTACGGCCTGACCAGGGATGAGATGCTCTACATGCTCGACCCTGCCAATATCCTGGGCGAGAACTGCAGCGTCGAGACCTTCAAGGCACTTCGCAACCGAGAAATACGAGAATTCGGCGAGTATCGAACGCAGCGGCTGATTTTGGAGGCCTGGGACCGAGTGAAGTCCGGCCAGCTGAACTCGGCCGCGTGACAACAAGGGAAAGCACCTGAGACAAATCGCTTGCCGGAGCCAATATCGAGGATCCACGAAGCTGTCGCCGAGCTTGAGCGCCAATAACGTCATCGCAATTTACGCCGGACGGTCATCTCGACGGCTCGCTACGGCGAATACCGGACCCGCCGCCTCGTCCTCGACGCCTACGACCGCCTCGAAGGCGTGACGTAAAGCCACCCGGCGCCCGCTTTGGCTCGGGCTGGTAGAATGGGCCATGCCCATGGCGACGACCCAGCGCATCCGCGATCCGATCCACGACCTGATCGTGTTCGACGAGAAGGATGAGGTCGATCAGCTCGCTTGGCGGCTGATCAACACCCCGGAATTCCAGCGCCTGCGCCGCATCCGCCAGCTCGGCGTCTCCGAATTCGTCTTCCCCGGCGCGACCCACACCCGCTTCACCCACTCCATCGGCGTCTACCACAATGCCCGCCGCCTGGTCCGCCTGATCGACGATCACCTCCTCGATTCGCCGAAACGATCCGCGAGCCAGCCCGACCTACCGCCATCCCAGGATCGATCGACGGTAATCAGGCTGGCGGCGCTGCTGCACGACATCGGCCACGGCCCGTTCAGCCACGCCTTCGAGGGCGCGAGAAGGGCGCTTGCACGAAAGCAGGGCCGGGAAAAGATCAACGACCACGAGTTCTACAGCGCCGAACTGATCCGGCATCCGGACATGGCCATCTGCAGGGTTCTTTCGGAGCTCGATCCCGACCTGCCGGAACAGGTCGCGCAAGTGATCGAGGCCGACGACCCCGCGGATATCTATCACGCGGTCGTCTCGAGCTCGTTTGATGCCGATCGCCTCGACTACCTGCAGCGGGACCGCTACATGACCGGCACGCGGGCAGGTTCGGTCGATCTCGAATGGCTGATGCGGAACCTGATCATCGAGCTGATCCCGCTTGGCCAGGAAGAAGAAGACGATCCGAACCCGACGATGGCGCCGACTTTCGCCTTCTCCGAGAAGGCGCGCGGCGCCGCCGAGGACTTCCTGCTCGCGCGCTACCGGCTCTACACAAACGTCTACCTCCACAAGACGACGCGCGGCTTCGAGAAGGTCGTCGGCGCGTTGATCGAATGGCTGGGCGCGCCGGCCAACGCGGCGCAGGTTGGGATCGAGGGTGACCACCCGTTGATCCGCTTCCTTGTCGCCGACGGCGATGGCAGCGTCGAGGACTATGCCCACCTCGACGACGTTGTGGTCTGGGGCCTCATCGAACGGCTTGGCCGCTCCACCGAGGCCCTTCCCCGCAGGCTCGCGCGGTGCCTCCTCGACCGCGACCGGCCGAAATGCCTGGATCTGTCGAGACACTTCGGGACATCATCGGGGATGATCGAGGGAACCGATAACAAGATCAGGAGGACGTTCTCAAAGCAACTCGGAAAGACGGTCTTCCGTGACTACGGCACCACCAGCTTGTACAAAGACTTGAGCGGAGTTGCCGCGAAAGAGCACAAGCTCATCCGGGTCCGCACGAGGGACGGCGTGAAAGAGATATCCCAATTTCGCGACACGATCATCAGCGAGCATCTTAAACGAGAGGCCGCGTTCGTTCGTTACTACTTTTGCGACTCGGAAGAATATGCGCGCGCGTATCGGCTCATGACGGGAGGGAGCTGAGGGCATGACTGCTCCGAACGAGGTTCTGCAACAGATCTTCGCGGCCGCGGACGGCGAGATCGTGGGCCGGATCCGCCTGCAGAAAATCGCCTACTTGCTGCAACAGAAGGCTGGGCGCAGCGACCTGTTCTTCACCTACCATCACTATGGACCCTTCAGCCGGGAGCTGTCGGAGGCTCTCGACTGGGCGGTCATGCGAGAAGACGTCGAGGAGACGCCGCGCGAAACCGGCTTCGGCTCCACCTACAGCGCCTTTCGCTGGAAGGCGTCGCAGGAAGAGCCCGCGGATGTGGTAGGCGGGCCGGCGGCGCCCGAGATGAAAGCCATTGTCGCAACGCTGAAGACGCAGCCGTCCGTGATCCTCGAACTCGCCGCCACCATCCACTGGCTCAGGGTCAAGGAGCAGATCGGCAACTGGCGCGAGCAGTTGAAGATCCGCAAGAAACTGAAAGCGACGGAAAGCAATATCGATCGTGCGGAGGCTGTGCTGCGCGATCTCGGGCTTGCCGGCAGCGCGTGATCGTTTCGCCGCTCACCTTCCTGGAGCGGCTGGAAGTTGAGCGCCTGACGGAGGACAACGGCTTCGGCCTGCCGGAGGGGGAGGCCCGGGCTGGCTGACCTTCACTGGCCTCGCCTGCCCGCACCGGCTGTGGATCGCCCGCCATGACAGCCAGTGGCTCGTCGGGCTGGCCCACACCGGCGCCATGGCGGAGGTCGCGGCCGATACGCCCGCGGCACCGGTGGCGCGCCCAGACGGTGGTGCGGCGGTGGCGGTGGATGCCCTGGGGCCGACGATCCGCCGGCTGTTCGCGCTCGCCCGCAGCCTGCCGACGGCGCCGCTCGACAGCTTCGTCGCCCGAACCGGCGCCCTGCCGAAGACGACGGAGGCCGAGCGCCTGGTCGTCCAGCGCGTCGGCCAGGACATCTTCCGCGCCGCGCTGCTGGATTACTGGGGCGGCACCTGCCCGTTGACCGGCATCCGCCATCCCCGGCTTCTGCGCGCAGGCCACATGCGGCCCTGGGCCGACTGCCAGACGGACGCGGAGCGGCTCGACGTCTACAACGGGCTGCTGCTCGCCGCTCACCTGGACGCCGCCTTCGACGCCGGCCTGATCAGCTTCACCGACGCCGGCAACGTCCTCGTCTCACCCGCTCTGCCCGAGGGCGACCGCACGCGTCTCGGCGTCGGCGCGCTGCCCCGGCTCGCCGGCCTCAAGCCCGCGCACCTGCCGTACCTCGCCATCCACCGGGCGACGGTGTTCCAGGCGTAGGTCGGATTCATCGCTGCCTGCCCGCCATCGGCGCCGGGGTTGCCTCCCCCCTCTGCCTCCACCTGATCGGGTGTATGGGCGCGGGAAGCGGCCTTCGCTAGACTTCCCACTGTAAACGCCGGAAGGGCACAAGGCTTCTCCCAGTATCGAAGCCGCTTCGTTGCCCGGTTCGGCGAACAGGATTCGGTCTCAGCTGCGAAAGTGCATGCCGTCATGACCAGCGCCGCGATCACGTTTGCGAACTTCCCCCAGGCTCCGGGTGCGGGGCTGGTCGACGCGGTCATCGAGGCGGTTCAGGGCCTGTTCGACAGTTGTGAGCAGGTCCCGCTGGCGCCGCCTCCGGCGGAAGCCGTCACCTGCAGCCCGGTCGAGGCGCCAGAGCCGGTCGGCCCGGAGGGTGCGGACGACTGGAAGGAGATCTGCTCCAGGCTGCTCACCGTCAGCGACGGCGCCGTCTCCGACCTGGACCTGCTGTCGCTGCTGCTGTCCCACCTCGGCACCGCGGTGAACGCGAGGCGGTTGGCGAAGACGCTGCTCGCCCGCTTCGGCTCCTTCGCCGGCGTCATCGCGGCCCGGCCGGGCCAAGTCGCCGACGCGGCCGAGGTGCCGCAGGCGGTCCTCGACTTTTTCGGCCTGGTCCGGGCCGCCGGCACCCGGCTTGCCCGCGAGGAGGTCTCGGCGCGGCCGGTGTTCGACGCCTGGGACAAGCTGATCGCGTACCTGCGCACCACCATGGCGCACCAGATGGTCGAGCAGTTCCGGGTGCTGTTTCTGGACCGGATGAACGTGCTGATCGCCGACGAGGTCCAGCACACCGGCACCATCGACCACACCCCGGTCTATCCCCGGGAGGTGGCGCGCCGGGCGCTGGAGCTCGACGCCTCGGCAATCATCATGGTCCACAACCACCCGAGCAACCACCCGGCGCCGTCCAAGGCCGACATCGAGATGACCCGGATCATCGAGGAGACGATGGGCAACCTGAACGTGGTCCTCCACGACCACATCATCGTCTCGCGCCGCGGCCACAGCAGCTTCCGCTCCATGGGCCTCTTGGGCCGGCGCAAGGCCGCCGCCTGAGCCGCAACACGGCGGGCCGAGGCTACTCGATGACCTCGAAGCCGATCTGGTCCTTGAGGCTGGCGCCGGCGGCCGACACGGTGGCGGAGAGGACATACCGCCCCGGCACCGCCTGGGGGGGAACGTCGATCTTCGTGTTCACCACCCACTTGCCGGTTTCCACCGGGTAGTTCGGATCGGACCTCTCGCTCAGGAGCCGGTCTTCGAAGTGGATGCGGGTCTGGATCCTGCCCAAGAGGTAACCCGGCTGCGGCGGGACGCAGGCGACGTAGGCAAGCCGGTGGAGGACCTCCTCGCCGGCCCGGGCCTGCTTCGGCTGGACGTCCGAGCGCTCCAGCCGGAGGTAGGGCAAGGGCCGCGCCTCGCAGCTCTCGCGGTTCCAGACGGTGTCCGGCAGGACCACGAGCTTGCGCCCCGGCGCCTGGCCGGCGCCTGCGAACTCGAGGTCGTCCATGAACTGGCCCACGGGCTGGCAGGCGGCCAAGCCGCAGACCGCCGCGGCGGCGCCCAAGCGCCTCACCTGGTTTGCACCCATCGCTTTTCATCCGGTTTGGCAACGGGCTTCGGCGCCCGCGGCTTTTTCGGCCTGGCGGCGGCCTCGCCGTCCTTCCGGGGCTCGGGAGCCGCCGAAGTGGCGGGAACGGGCGCCGGCGCCAGGAGCTCCGGCGGCTGGGGCGCCGCTTCGGCCTCCGCATCCACGGGCAAGTTCGCGGGCGCGGGCGCCGTCGGCGCGACAGGCGCATCAGCGGGAGCGGCGGCCATGTCCGCCGGCGGAGGCTGAGTGTCGGCCGCCTGGCGCGGCGACCCGTCATCGCGACCCGCAACCAGGGCCAAGGCGAGCAGCGCCGCCACGAGCAGGGAGGACCCGGCCAGGGACAGCGCCAGCAGGGGCTTGTTACGGTTGGCCAGCGCCTTCGCCCGCCCGAACCACCCCGGTAACCCCGTCCCGCCCCAAGCGGCGACGGACGCCGGCCCGAGGATCGCCTGACCGGCACCGTCGTGAAGGCCGCGGGGGGTCTGGACCGCGGCTTCCGCCTGCTCCGGCGCCCAGAGACCGAGCAGCGTCTCGTGAACCAGCTGCGCGGTGATCTCGCCGGCCCCCTGCTCTTCGGCGAGGCTACGGACCGCGTCGGCCATCGGCGCCGCCAGGTGCAGGTCCCCCCGGGCATAGGTGCAGATCGCGGCGATGGCGTCCGGCGTCAGCACCGGGCCGCCGGGCCTCGCCGCGTCCGCGTAGGCCAGGATCGTCGCCACCTCGTCGGCGGTGGGCGCCGAGAGCCGGATCTCCGTCAGCCGCTCGTCGCTGCCCGTCTGCCTCAAGCTCGCCTCGAGCCGCGGCGCCAGGGCGGCGGTGCCAGCGAAGATGCGCACGAAGGCTTGGGCCGGGACGCCAAGGGCCTCGTGCAACCGGACGAGCTCGGCGATGACGCCGTCGCCCAGCCGGTCGGCGTGATCGACGGCGACGGCGACGGTCTTGCCGGCGTCGGCGCGGGCGCGGATCAGGGCGCCGAGACCGGCCAGGGCGGCCGGACCCTGCTCGGCAACGGTGGGAAGCGCGAGGCGGGCGCAGATCGCCGCCAGCAGGGTGTCGAAGGTCGGCGAGGCGACGAACTCGCCGCCGGTGGCGGAGACGCCCACGGCCAGGGCCGCGTCGCGATCCACGGCGTCCAGGAAGGCGCCGACGACGCTGGTCTTGCCGGCGCCGGTCTCGCCGAACAGCAGGATCAGCGGCCGGCCGGCGCCGACGGCGTCGGTGAGGTCGGCGAGAGCCTGGCGCTGGCCGGCGGTGGGCGAGGTGATGGTCATTTCCGCGAGCCCTCGTCCCGGCGCGTCAGCGGCCTTCGTGCTTCGGACATTGTTCACATCGAGCCTGCGGACCGTATCGGCGCACTGTCACCGGCGGAATACACCTGATCAGGGGTATTGAGCTTCCGGCTGATGCTGGGATCGCTGGCGCACATCATGGCGCGATCAGCCCGGAGCGGACCGCCAGCACCACGGCGACGACGCGGTTGGTGGTGCCGAGTTTCCTCATGGCGTTCTTGACGTAGAAGTTCACGGTGTTCTCGGAGAGGTCGAGGATCACGCTGATCGAGGACGCGCTCTTGCCTCGCGCCGTCCACAGCATGACCTCCTGCTCGCGCTGGCTCAGCGCACACAGCCCGGCGATGGACGCCTGCCCGTGGTCGGCCAGGCTCTCGGACGAAGCGACGGGCTTCGCCGCCTCCGCCCACATCCTCGTCAGCGCGTAGTAGACGTGGATCGCCAGGATCTGCAGGCTGCCGGTCTGCGCCCGGTCGCAGGATCCGGGCTCGGCTTTCGCGAAGCGCAGGGCGAAGCGCTGCCCGTGGGCGCCGTGGATCGGGCAGGTGACCTCGTCGTGCAGCCCGACCCGGCGCCGCTCGGCATCGAGCTCGCGCTGCTCGGGCGACAAGGTCCTGACGGCGACGACGTCCTCCCAGAGGAGCGCGGTGATCGTCTCGGCGGCGAGCGCGAGCACCGGATCGACCGCGTGCCGCTCCAGCCGCACGTAGCTCTCGGCGAAGCCGTCGGGGTAGTTGCAGATCACGATCGGCGATGACGCGCCGGCGGCGGCGGCGGCCTCGTCCGTCAGCGCGAACAGCCCGACCCAGCGGTAGCCGAGGGGTACTGCCGCGCCGCGGACCAGCTCGAACACCTCCTCCGGGCTGGTCGCTCCGCTGAGCGCCTCGATGACGCCGGCAAGCTGCATGCAGGCAGGCTACTCGCGCTGAAAGCCCTGTGGCTCTTCGTCCAGGGCGCCGCGCGGCGCCCGGCCGGTCCCGTAATTAACTCATATGGGGCAAAGTAAGCAACCTGGCTGGCAGCGACAAGGAGGCGCCCGGCCTTGCGTCGCTAGTAGGCGGGAGGCGTCAAGTTGTGGATCAAGGTCCCACCGGGCAGCGGGGCGGGCCACGGCATGGGCGGCTTCAGACGGCCTTGCCCGACGTCAAGCCCGCCAAGCTATGCCGCCAAGCTATTACGTCACCAGGTTCGTGGGTTCGCCGCGGACGAAGCTCTCGATGGTGTCGATGAGCTGGTCGGCGAGCGTCTGCATCGCCTCATCGCTTGCCCAGGCCACGTGCGGGGTGAGGATGAAGTTGGGCGCGTCGACCAGGCCCAGCAGCGGGTTGTCGTCAGCGGGTGGCTCGCTGGTCAGAACGTCGAAGCCGACGCCGGCGACCAGACCTTCGCGCAGGGCGGCGGCGAGATCGGCCTCGTTCACCAGGCCGCCCCGGGCGGTGTTGATCAGGAGCGGCCGGCGGCGCATGGCCCGGAACTCGGCGATGGCGATCATGTTCCGGGTCTCGGGCGTCAGCGGGCAGTGGAGCGTGATCACGTCGCTGGTCGCCAGCACCTCGTCCCAGGGCGTGTACGGCGGGCCGAGGTCGCTCCGGCCCTTGCGCCCGGCGAAGATCACCCGCATCCCCAGCGCCCGGCCGATCTCGGCGACCCGCTGGCCGAGCACGCCCCTGCCGACGATGCCGAGGGTGCTGCCGGCGAGGTCCCGGATCGGATGGTCGAAGAAGCAGAACTGCCCGCTCTCCTGCCAGCGGCCGCGACGCACCGCCTCGGCGTAGGCGAGCAGGCTGCGCCGCAGGGCGAAGATCAGGGCGAAGGTGTGCTCGGGCACGGTGTTGACGGCGTAGCCGCGAATGTTGGAGACGGCGATGGCGTGCTCGCGGCAGTAGCCGACGTCGACCACGTTGGTGCCGGTGGCGGCGACGGCGATCAGCTGCAGGCCAGGCGCCCGCTCCAGGCTCGCGGGACGCAGCGGCACCTTGTTGGTGATGACGATGTCCGCCCCGCCCAGCCGCTCGCCGAGTTCGCCCGGCGAGGTTCGCGGATACTCGGTCCAGGTGTGAGGAAACGCGGGCCGGCGGATGGCGATCTGCGGCGCGATGGTGTCGCGGTCGAGAAAGACGATGCGAGGACCCCCGGGTTCGCTCATCGCCGCTCCTCCTTCCAGGACTTGAAGACAGGCCGGCTCAGCGCAGGGTCAGCACCGGAACGTAGCTGAACAGCAGCACGACCGTGATCGCGGCCAAATAGTACGGCCAAAGCTCCCGCGCAGCCTGCACGATCGAAACCCTGGCGATCGAGCTGATGATGAACAGCGTCGTGCCGACCGGCGGGGTGTAGAGCCCGACCGCAAGAGTAAGCACCATGACGACGCCGAGCTGCAGGAGGTCGAAGCCGATCGCCTGCGCCAGCGGCACGAAGATCGGCCCGAGCAGTAGAACCGCTGCAGGCAAATCGATGAACATGCCGGTGACGAGCATGATGCCGAGCATCGCCAGCACGATAAGCCACGGTTCCTGCAGTGTCTGCAGGCACCACTCGGCGAAGGCCTGTGGCGCCTGCACGAAGGTCATGATCCAGCCGACGGCCGCCGATGCCATGATCACCAGCATCACGACGCCGGTTGCAATGCCGGCGGAAACAACCGCCTCCGCAAACCGGCGCCAAGTCATGTCTCGGTAGAAAAGGACGCCGGCCGCCAGCGAGTAGAGGACGGCGAGCACCGACACCTCCGTCGGCGTGGCGATACCAAAGCGCAGCAGCACGAGGATCAGGATTGGCATCGCAACGCCGGGCTCGCCTGGAGAAACAACCTCCCGAAGCGACCCCAGTCGAATGGCTGCTTCTGATGCGGGAAGCCACGAAGGCGGGCGGAGATGTTGCAGACCAGCACGAAGGCAGCCGGCCGCTCATCATGAGGCTCCCGGCGAGGATGAAGAACGGCAAGGCGAGCATCGGGAAGGACTGCGTCTGCTGATACCTTCCCGCCGATGACGACGGTCTACGGCTGGTTTCTGCGCTTCCGCCGCGAGGGCATGTTCGCGACCATCAACCACCATCTGGTCATGCAGGATCGCCAGCGACCGCCGGATCATGCGCCGGCGAGGGTGCGTCCGTGCGACATGTTCATGAATTTTCCCACAGAGATGCGGTGGGCGACCATGACGCGTTCGACCCTGAGATAGGACATCGCGCCTGCTTCGGTCAGGTCGGGGTCCGCAAGCAGGGCGGCGATCGCCGCGAGGGTTGCCGGCTCGCGCCAGATCGGCCAGGCGAAACGGAAGCCGTCAGCGCCTGCCTTGCCGCCTATGATGGTCGGCCGGACGCGCCCCGCCCGCGTCTCCGGAGCCAGCGTCAGCAATGCAAGCGCGATCGCGGCAAGTCTGTTTGCCCCGTGTTGCGTTGCCGCCTTGTAAGCCGAGTCGGTCGGATCTCCAGGCCGCAGAGCGTAGCGCACGTCCTCCGCCGGATCCCAGCGGAACGAAGATGTCTGATCCGAACGGCGCCATGGTTCGAACAGCGCCTCGTTCAAAGACTGGACTGCGGTGCCTCCAACACCAAGCCCGCCTCGCCCCCGAGGCGGCGGCGCGTCCTGCAGGGGCACGCTCGCAAGCCGATCGAGAAAATGCTGATGGCCTTGGCCGAACAGCAGGCAGAGCGGGGTGGGATCGACCTCCCTGTCCTTGCCGTCCTTGATCGCGGCGTCGCTCATCAGGGCCGCGAGCAGGTCGACGCGATCCCGGGCGTCGTGGCGCGCCTCCTCGGCGGCCGACTTCAGAAGCGCCCGGCACTCCTCCTGCGAAAAGTTGATATCCTGCCGGCCTGCAAAGTCGTGGCTGCCGGCAAGCCGGCGCACGCCGTTGTTCGCGCGCTCCGCGATCGCCTCTCGCGTCAAGGCCAGAACGAGATGCAGCCGCGGCCGGAGCGGCGGCGAGGCGACGTCCCATGCCGCCCGCGGCCGCGCCCGGTCCTCTTCAGAGCGTTCCCTGTCGTCGGCCTCGAGTGACCGCAGCAGCCCGAGCAGGGCGAGAAAGGCGAGAAGGTTGTCCGGCTCCAGCCCGTCGAGCCGGTGGATCGTTGCGGCGGTCATCCGGCGCGCCACGGGGCTATCTCGCCTTCGGAGGCGCGGTGGTCGGCAAGGCGAAGGATCGCTTCCATCCGGGCCAGCTCCCAAACGCCGTAGCGCGCCTTGAGACGCACGAACAGCGTCGGCCAGTCGAGGTCATGCCAGTCGAAGGCCAGCGACTGGGGTCCAGCTCCGGCCGGCAGCTGCCTCGGCAGGCCGATTACGTTCGCACACAGTAGCGTAAGGCCTCGAACAGGCCCCCGCCGGCATGAGCATCACGACCGAGCATGATCGGCCCGGGTACTGCGGCCGAGAAGTGCAAAATGATCCCGGCACTTCCTCGCCCCGATCCATCCTCGGGATGCGCGACCACGACATCCGGCTTTGGGAGGCCGCGCCGCCCGCACTCGGCGACGACGTCACGCTCTACGGCAGCCCTTGCCGGCTTCCCGCCCAGTGAACGTGCGGTTACCTGGTACGGTGTCCGCGATCGCCACGCCCGCGAAGACGCGAAGAGCGGATCATCGGGAGCGGGGTCGTGCGGCACATCGAGAGAAAGAAGACCGGCCGCGCCCGCGCGCAGCACCCTCAGTTCTCCAGCTACATGCTCAAAGTCCTCGCGCAGTTGCAGTCTGGGGTGCCAGCTGCGGTCGACGCGCCAGGGTGCCACGACGCCGAGGCGGTCGAGCAGCCCGTCGCCGTCGGCGTCGTCAGCAAGCAGATAGACGTGCCTGTGCTGCCCCGGCCTCGCCGGTTCCGTGCCGGTCGCATGCCCCGAGAACAGCGTCGCGACGAACCCTTGAGCATCCGCCGCCAAGCTCATCAGCGCTCGACGAAGGGCCGCAATGACCGCCCGGCGATGGCCGACCGGCGGACGCTCGTGAGCGCGGATAGGCAGGATCAAGGCGTCGCGGCGCCTCGCTTCGAGGGGCATCATGATGCCGAGCCCGCAGTACCTGCCGTCGCCAATGACGAGCGGCCCGGTTACGCTCTCGCCAAAGGTGATTTCCGCGTGCCACAGGCGCGAGCTCGGAAACCGGGTCGCGGAAGCAAACGCCTCCGCCCGGATGCCCGCCGAAAAGAAGGGCTCACGCTGGACGCGGACGGCATCGAGGCGCGCTCCGACGCCGGCGTGGCGCAGCGCCTGCGCGACGGCGTGCGCGGCCAGCATCTCATTCTCTAGCCGTTCGCTGCCCTTCGCGCGCCCGCGCAGCGGCGGGACCGGTAGGGCAACCGGGGTGACGGTGCGCCAGGTGCAGGCCGACGAGCATGGTTCGATGCCGTAGTGGCGGAGCATCGACCGGTCGTCCGCCGGCGCCAGGATTGGACCGGAATGCGCCGGCAACTCGCCGGTCTCCGGATCCACCGCAAGGTCGAGGCCGGACAGCGCCCAATTCAGGTCGTCCCCGCGGATCGGACAGTCGCAAGGTCGCTCGATTAGAACCCTGCGGATCGCCGTGTCTGTATGGGTATGGCCGATGGAGGGCAGAGGGATGATCCGTACCCGCTGCGCCTTGTCCCGCTCGCTGGCGCCGCGGCCAATCAGGATACGCTCGATCATGCCAGCCTGGCCTGCCAGCTCGCGCGACAGCCGCTTCGCGGCGTAATCCCGCACTCGTGTAGCGAGCTCCGCGACCCGCACCAGCGGCCACGGCTCGAACCTGCGGTTCTGCTCCGACGGCTTGAGGTCGAAGAGCAGCTGATCGGGCGGGCAGTTGTAGGCAACGATACGCAAGGCCGGCTGCCGCGGCTGGCGCAGTACGCCTGCAAGGAGGCGCTTCCTGCGATCCTCCTCGCGGTCGAGCAGTGACTTTAGCGTTCCGCGCCTCGGGCAGCGGAGCGCTGTTCCTCCTGCCGCCGCTTCTTTTGCCGGTCGCCATACCTCTCCATCATGCCTGGCAATCCGTGCGTCGGCTTCGCCGTCGGCGAGGACCTCGGCGTCGGCCCAGGCGATGTCGACGCCGCGACCAAACTGGTAAAGGCAGCGGGCGACCTCGCCCAGCACAGCCGCGTGCCTCTCCGCGTCCTCTCCGGCATCGATGTCCCAGGCGAACAGCAGCACCGCCTCGCCCTCGAACAGGCGCGGCCGGATGGTCTTGCCGACGCGGATCTCGCCGATGCGCCGGATATCGCCGTTCACGGCGTCCAGGTCGTTGTTCGGGACGTAGGTCTGAAAACCCTTGGTTGGCCAGCCGCCAGGAACGGCGATGGCCGGCGGCGCCAGCCCCTCCAGCCATTCCAGCGCCTCCCGATGAGGATGCTCAGGAGACAGTGCAGCCCGCGAGGCAACGCCAGCCACCAACGCCTGGAACAGCCGCCCCGGCGAAGGCGGCCACTCGCCGGCCCCGTGCCAGCGGTGGTCGTGGAGGTGGACGGAGAAAAGCAAGACCGAGCCCGGCATTGCGATCAGCCACCGGCCTCTTCTTCTTCCTCACTCTTCTTTGCGCACAGCTTCTTGGCCTCCTTAAGATCGAACGTGTATACCAGCGTCTCTGGCCAGCTCGGCTTGAGCATCTCAGCTGCCGAGATCGCATACGCGCCGATGATCCCTCGGGCCGTTTCGGAAGTCAGATCCACGGGTTTTTTCTCACCGCGTCGAGGAACTTCCTTCCAGCTCTGCTCGTCCCCGAGCCGTAGATTGCACCCTTCCCTCAGGAAGAACTCGATATCCGCGGTGGCAGCGATCAGGACCAGTCCGAGCAAATAGCGCTGGACCCGGGATGTAGCTTCCTCGCCACCTGCCTTGATACTTCGAAGGGCGACCAAGTTGATCGTCACGTCCCGCGCGATCGGACCGCTCGTAGCGACGCCGCCCAGGACCCGACGCTCGGGATTCGGTGCGCCATCCCGGAATTCTGGCATGTTCTTCGAGGTTTTTCGGAAGATGGCCGGCGCATCCGCAAATCCCTTATCAGCCGGCTTGCCCTTGGCAGCCTTCTTCAATTCTTCTTGTTGGTCGGCGTCCAAGAGCTTCCACACCGAATTGAACTGCGCGGCCGCGTGCAGGGGCTGCACGTCCCACGCCCGAATAATCGAGCGGACCAGCCGCGGCCGTTTCTGACCACTTTTTCCTCGCGAGTCCCACACGCCGAACACGAGCGAGGTCGGAGCAAGAGAGCAAAGCGCTGCAGCGTCGTTGTGCTTCCGCAAATCAGAAAACGCTTTGGTTGCAAGAGGAGCAAGTTGAGGGCAAGACATCACCACAGCATCAGCGGCACGATGCGGTAGATCGAGAAGCGACCGCCGATCAACGTACTTCACCCCATTCTCGTCCTTGAGAGGAATCTCGATCTCGATCTGAGGAACGAGGTCGGAGTACGGCGGGCACTTGAAAACTGGCTCCATACGATTGGCCTGGGAACCGACGCTGTCGATGGTCGCCACCTTAGTTCCGTCGGCGAGCGTATCGATGTTGTACCCGATGTCGGCATAGGTCGGCGGGAAGATGACGCCACCCTCGCCTTCAACCGGCAGCAGCTTCTGCTTCAGGTACAAGGCCACGGAGCCATTCGGATCGAGCCACGAGTCGATAAGCTCGCGGCTCACGCCTACTGCATCAGTATCAGTCAATGTGAAGTTCCTCAGTGATGTTCGTTATTCTGCGGTCGCCGCCTTTCTTCACTTCTTCGTGGCTAACTGAGAAGTGACGCATGCGCAAGAAGGCGAACTGGCCAGCCATAGCAGCACGTGACAGCGTCGGACTCAAAAGAACCGAGTCGCCGCAGTGGCAGCTTATCAAAGAACTCCACACGGAGTACCGAAGTCTCTGAGAATCAACTCGATGAGGTCTTGCATACTCCAGTCCAAGCACAGCAAGAGCTTCACATATAGGGTAAGTTGCCACCCTCACCTCTATTCCACCCTTCCTCAGCTTATCTGGAGAGGTTCCTGCGTCAATAGGATCTGCGCTACCCCGCGGATCGAGACGAAACAGCGACTTTGTCTTCACGGCTTGATTAAGAGGGTCAACTACCGAGAGGTGAGGATCGAGACCGCATATGCCATCGACGGCGTTCCTGAATCGAATATGTGAAGACGACCCGTAGGTAGATTTCTTGAATGTCGTGTTGAAGCGGGATGAGCCGTCTGCCCAAAAGCCGAAACAGATCTGCTGGGCGTTGCTCCCGACCAGGACGGCGGGGAGATCCGCAGGTTTCGGTTCCGGTGAGCTGGCTACGTTGGTGACGACGACGGTGCTTCCTCCATCCCGCTCCTGCAGCGCGCCACAGGGGCTCAGCCACTTGACATCCGCTTCCTTGAGGAACTCCAGCACCACCTCCACCGGGTTCTCGGCGCCCTCCGCGCGCAGAATGAACCGCTCGTCGCCCGTCCAGTCGAAGCCTCCCTCCGCCGGGCCGCAGAGCACGTCGGCCGCCTCGAGGAAGCCGAGGCACGCGAACACCTGCCCCGGATTGCGCAGGTCGACGGGGATGATCGCCTCGCCCATCAGCCACGAACCTCGTCCAGGCGGCTGGAGGCCCGCCAGTCGGCGGCGCGGAGCAGCGCCTCCCACCATGCCAGCCCCCAGGGTCCCCAGTCGCGCTGCAGGCGAGCAAAGCGCAGCGCCACGTCCCGCGCCCGGGCTTCGCTCGCAGACGGCGGCTCGGCAGGGTCGGCCGGCGCGATGACCGGGCGGGCATGACCGTGATGGGCGGCGATGAGATGCAGGGCCAGCTCGCGAAGCTCTGTCGGCAAGTCCAGCAGCTCCGCACTGCGCTCGACATCCCGAAGCGAGCCGAACTCGTGCCGGTAGGTCCACTTCCCGATCTTCAGCCGCGCAGGGTCTCCCCGGCGCGTCGTCTTCGCGAATGGCCGCCCGCTTCTCGAAGCCGCCATCGCGTCCTGCCAGAGGTTGCGGTTCTTGCCGAGGTCGTGGGCACCAGCGGCTAAAATCAACATGCGCCGATGATCCGCATCCAGGCCGAGCGCGTCGGCCAGGTCCGCTGCCGCTGCCGCCGCCCAGGCACCGTGCTCCTGCAGCGACTGGGCACGCCGTGCCACGGCCGGATCGCCCACGCGAGCGCTGCCGGCACCGCGGGCGGCAACGACCCTAAGATGGCGCGGTTCGTCCTCGTCTCCGCCGGCGAGGGAGAAGGTCAGGACCTCCTTCCAGACGCCCTCATCCGGCGGCGCCTCCCCCGGGGAAAGAACGCGAAAGCCGATCGTCGAGGCGGCCACTTCCTCTGCGGGCTCGAGGGAGCCATCATCGAGCGTCTCCGGCTCTCTAGCCTCCTTGTCCAGAAGCCCACTCGGGTCGAGGCCGCCGAGCGCTGCCGAGACGACGACCATGGCGCCCGCCAGGCTTCCCAGCAGTTCGTCTGTTCCGCGCTTCTTTGCCTTGCCGGCGAGCTCCGCCAGGTTGGCGAGCGACATGGAGAGCTTCAGCTCGCGGGCCGGCGTCAGCACGATGATGCCACTGGCGGTGCCCGCAGCCGATGCCGAGCCCCGGTCGCCGCCCCGGTCGCCGCCCGTGCCGGCGGTCGGCTGCTCCCGCACTGTCTTGGCGCGCTCGACCAGCGTCTCAACCACCTCGTGGACCGGCGCCTCCAGGAGCTCACTCGCATGCGGCCGGGCGACGTCGAAAAAGCGTTCGACTTCTTCCTTGTCCGGTTTCGCATCGCCGCTCCGCCACGGCAGCCACCGGCGCCAGAGCACCTGCGCCTGCGGCTCGTCGTCCACCCAGCCGCGCAACCAGGGCTCCGGCTCCGGGCGGCCCGAGTGCTCGCGGAGCGAGGTCATCGACCAGGCATCGATCACCGCCCGATCGAGCGCCGGCCGCAACGGCTCAGGCGTCGTCGCCTGCCTCACCAGCTCCGTATGCTCTTCCTTCAGCCTCACGAGTGCCGCCGGGCTGGCGTCGTGGCGCCCATCCTCGCCTACGGGCAGCGCCGACAGTGCTGCCAGCCGAGCCTCGAACACCGCAATTGCGGCCTCCGCTCTTCGCGTGACCTCATCCTTTGCATCCGGCTTGGCCGGGTCAGGACGCTTGAAGAAGACGTCGACGCGAGCTTCCCTTCCGTCGCCGCCGCGGCGGTTTACGCGCCCGAGCCGCTGCGCCATCCGCTCAAAGGCGACGAGGTCGCAGACCATGTGATCGGCATCGAGGTCGACACCCACTTCTCCCGCGGATGTTGCCACTAGGAAGGAGGCGCCCGCCGCCTCTTCGGCCAAGGGAGCATTGCCGGGGGATAGAAGGAAGCCGAGCTCCCGCAGCCTCGCGCCCAGCTTCTCCCTCTCGCGAACACGCCGGGCCCCAACCATCAGCTCGACGCGGCCGGCGGTGGAGACCTCCACAAGCTCCTTTTCGACTTTCCGAGCGTCATTTCGGGTGTTGCAATAGACGACAATCCGCCCGCTGCCCTCGGCTAAGGCGAGGGCAGCCTTGGCCAGCTCGTTAGCCAGCTCCGCCTTGCCCTCGAGCTCACGGAGAGCCAGCCGCTTCCTCGCCGTCAGGCGCGCGTGGACAACCGGCTGCTGAACGGCATCCGCGTCTCCCGGCTCAAGCCGAAACGGACGTGCGCCCGCCTCTCCGCCTGTCGCCGACAGCGGCAGCAGACGGAAGGCAGGAACGAGAGCCCGCCGTCGTTCGCCCTTCGGCTTCAGCTCATCCAGCTCGTCGATCGTACCGAGTAGCGCCTGGAACGGCGGGCAGAGATGGGCCTCGTCGAGGACCACCAGAGCATCCACCCCCAGCAGCCCCGCCTGGTAGGGCCGCATTCGGCGACTGACGCCGTAGCCCTCGAACAGCAGCCTGGAGCCGATCATGTCGATGGTACCGACGATGATCGCGGCGCGGCTCGGATCGGCGAGCCACTCGCGATTATCGATGAACCGGCCGCGCAGCGTGGAGAGGGGTAGAGGGCCGAAACCGAGCGCTGCCGCACCCTGCCGCAGCATTTCGGCATACTCCGTCGCCTGATCGACCACCGCCCGGCGGTCGACCACGTAGACGAGGCGCCGCGGAAGTTTTGGGTTTGCCCGACGCGCCAGCAACCAGATCGCCATCACACTGGTCTTGCCGAGGCCAGTCGGGAGGTCGATTTCGGTCGGAAGATCGATGGTGTCCACGCTGGCGAACCGCTCGTATAGCCGCTCCTGCCATCGGAAGGGGGGGTTTCCGGTCAGTCGCTGGAAGGTCTGGGCAAAGCTGGCTGGGTTAGCCCCGGGCGCGCGGGCAACTTCCGACCCGATGTCCAATGTCGATCCTCTCGGAGACGCGGAAGCAAACGAAGCCAGCGGCGCACCTGCGCGCCGCGACGGCTACGCTTACATCCCATTTGGGGCATGTCAAGGTGAAGGCGCAGATCATGCTGTGCATGCCTCGTTTGGAAGGCGGTTTAAAGCCGGGGATGAAATGAGCTATGGTATTCTCCGAGATACGTAAGGCATGACCGACGATCAGCCCGAGCTTCCACTCCCCTCGCCGCCGCTGCCGGCTGACATGCCGCCGCTGCCGGCGCGGATGATCAACGAGTATCAGTACTGCCCGCGCCTCGCCTACCTGGAATGGGTGCAGAGCGAGTGGCAGGACTCGGCCGATACCGTGGAGGGGCGGTTCCACCACCGCCGCACCGCCGAGCCGGCCGGCGGCCTTCCGGAGCCGGATCGGCTCGAGGACGAGGAGCGGATCGAAGCCCGGTCGCTGACGCTGGCCTCCGAGCGCCTTGGCCTGATCGCCCGCATGGATCTCGTCGAGGCCGACGGCGGCGCGCTTCTCCCCGTCGACTACAAGCGCGGCAAGCGTCCCCACGTCGCGGCGGGGGCTCATGACCCCGAGCGCGTACAGCTCTGCGTCCAGGGCCTCATCCTGGAGGAACATGGCTACCCCTGCCCGGCGGGCGTGCTCTACTTCGTCGAGAGCCGGGAGCGGGTCCGGGTGCCATTCGACCATGAGCTTCGGGCGCAGACGCTGCGTGCGGTGCATGGCCTGCGGCTGATGGCGGCGGGCGGCCGCATCCCGCCGCCGCTGGACGACAGCCCGAAGTGCCCGCGCTGCTCCCTCGTCGGGATCTGCCTGCCCGATGAGGTGAACTTCCTCAACAAGGGCGATATCGAGCCTCGGCCGCTTGCAGTTCCCCGCGACGACCTTCTGCCGCTCTACGTCCAGGCGCCACGAGCCCGCATCTCAAAAGCCGGCGAGACGCTCGAGATCGCGGTTGAGGATCAACCGTCCTCGACAGTTCGTCTTGTCGACGTCTCCCAGGTCGTGCTTCTCGGCAACATCTCGATCACGACCCCCTGCGTGCACGAACTTCTGCGCCGTGACATCCCGATCTCCTGGCATTCCTACGGCGGCTGGTTCCTCGGCCACAGCGTCGGCACCGGCCACAAGAACGTCGAGTTGCGGACGGCGCAGTACCGGGCCAGCTTCGAGCCTGCCGTGTGCCTCGGCGTCGCCCGAAGCCTGGTCGAAGCGAAGATCCGCAACGCCCGCACGCTGCTGAGACGAGACTGCCGCGACGCGCAGCCTCCGGAGCAGGCGCTGGCCGAACTCAAGCGCCACGCCGAGCGCGCCCGCCATGCCGCCGGCATGGCGGAGCTTCTTGGCATCGAGGGAAACGCCGCGGCGATCTACTTCGCCCACTTCGCGACCATGCTGAAGCAGGACCCCGCCGGTGCAGCTTTCGACTTCGCGCGGCGCAGCCGCAGACCGCCGGCGGATCCGGTCAACGCGCTCCTCTCCTTCGCCTACACGCTCCTGGTCCGCACCTTCACGATAACCCTATCCGCGGTCGGCCTCGACCCGTACCGGGGCTTCTACCACCAGCCGCGGTATGGGCGCCCTGCGCTGGCACTCGACCTGATGGAACCGTTCCGGCCACTGATCGCCGAGTCGAGCGTCATCCAGGCGATCAACAACGGCGAGGTCCACATGGAAGACTTCGTTCGCGCCGCCAGCTCGGTCGCGCTGCGGCCCGATGGCCGAAAGCGCTTCATCGCGACCTTCGAGCGCCGCCTGAGCCAGGAAATGACCCACCCAATCTTTCAGTACCGCGCAAGCTACCGCCGCGTCATCGAGTTGCAGGCCCGGCTTCTCGGCCGCCACCTCCTGGGGGAACTCGCGGAGTTCCCTCAGGTCGTGACCCGCTGAAGGCGATGGCCGTTTTGGATGAGCACCTCTACGTCGTTGCCTACGACATCGGCGAGCCGCGCCGCTGGCGCCGGGTGTTCAAGCTGATGAACGGCTACGGAGAATGGCTGCAGCTCTCCGTCTTCCAGTGCCGGCTGACGCGCCGCAGGAGGGCCGAACTGGCCACGGCGCTGAACGCCCTCATCAACCACAACCAGGATCACGTGCTGATCCTCGACCTCGGCGACGTCGAGCGGGTAGACTTGCGCGTTCTCAGCCTGGGGAAGCCCTACGAGCCGGTGGTGCGCGAGCCGGTCATCGTCTAGGGCGCCGAGCGCATTCGAGCGCTCCGGTGCTGCTGCACGGGCCGGGACCGCTCGCGGAAGCAAGTATCTGACGGCGCTGCGATCTTGAACATCGTGAAGAAGGTGTATAAAGCCTTCGCGACCGGCCCCGGCACCGGCGAAGAAGCGCTCGCAGCGGCCTCTCCCGGTATCGCAGGCCCAATGACGTCCGGGGCGGCTATTTTCCGCGGCACTCCGCCGCGGCCTCATTGAAGC
>JAXMOZ010000018.1:0-46149 GCA_034382075.1 Rhodospirillales bacterium | reverse complement strand
ATCACCGCCGCCGGCGCCGGCAACGGCATCTTCCTCACCAACTTCCCCGCGTCCGGCTGGCTCGGCTACGAGACCCTGAAGAAGCGCCGCGCCGACGTGATCATGATGAACCTGTTCGGCAACCCCGACGGCAGCTCGGCGGTGGACTATACCGTCAACTGCGCCATCGGTATCCCGTTCGCGACGGGGCCCACCCACGGGCAAAAGCCGGTGAACCCGGTGAACCACGTGCTGCCGGCGTGGGACTGCATCACCGGGCTGACCGCGGCCATGGGCATCATCGCCGCCGAACGCCACCGTCTGCTCACCGGCGAGGGCCAGTACGTCAAGGTGTCGCTGGCCGACGTCGCCATGGCGATGGTCGGCAACCTGGGCCTCATCGCCGAGGCTCAGGTGAACCACGAAGACCACATGTCCTTCGGCAACTACCTCTACGGCGCCTACGGCCGCGAGTTCGAAACCAAAGACGACCGCTACATCTACGTTGTCGCCATCACCAAGCGGCAGTGGCAGGCGCTGTGCAAGACCACCGGGCTGAAGGACAGGCTGGATCTGATCGAGCCGTTGCTGGGCGTCGACCTGAGCAAGGAGGGCGACCGGTTCAAGGCCCGCGACGCCATCTCGGCGGTGCTGCAGCCGTGGTTCGCCGAGCGCAGCCTGGAAGAGGTCACCCGCACCTTCGACGGCACCGGCGTCTGCTGGGGTCCCTACCAGACCTTCCTGCAGATGGTCGAGGAGGACCCGCGCTGTTCCACCGACAACCCGATGTTCGCCGAGATCGAACAGCCGGGGATCGGCTCCTACCTGGTCCCGGGTTCGCCGCTGTCGTTCTCCGGCCTGCCAAGGAGCCAGCCGGGCCGCGCGCCGATCCTCGGCGAGCATACCGACGAGGTTCTTGCGACCGCGCTGGGCCTCGGCGACGGCCAGATCGGCAAGCTCCGCGACGGCGGCATCATCGGCGGCCCGATCGAGCTTTAGAGCAGCGTGTCACCGCGTTGGTCCAGAACAAGACGTGGTCGTTGCGAGGAGGCGGAGCCGACGCGGCAATCCACTGAACCTTGCACTGGATCGCCACGCCGCTCCGCGGCTCGCGATGACAACCTTTTGTTTCTGGAGGGTCAACCTGATGACAATCCGCTCTGGAGCAGCTTACCATCGCGTTGAACCAGAACAAGAATTTGTCATTGCGAGGAGGCGAAGCCGACGCGGCAATCCAGTGAACCTTGCACTGGATCGCCACGCCGCTCCGCTGTTTCTTGCTCGCCTTCGGCCGCGCTTCGCCCCTTCTTCATGGCCCCGCACGCTGCGTTCACGGGCTGGCTTGCGACGCGGACACTGGGAGGAGACCATCATGATCGAGCGGCAACACCGCTTCGCCGAGTGGATCGGCCGCGAGGAGACCAGCGAGGACGTCATCGCTCTGGCGCCGGTGCGGGCGGCGGCGGCGACCCTGGATGACGATCCGCAGGCCTTCGCCGAGGGCGACCCGCTGCCGCCCTTGTGGCACTGGTTCTTCTTTCTGAACCCGGTCCCGCAGTCGCGGCTGGGCGAGGACGGCCATCCTGAGCGCGGCGGCTTCATGCCGCCCATTGCCCTGCCCCGGCGGATGTTCGCCGGCGCCAGGCTCCGCTTCCACCACCCGCTCGCCATAGGCCAGCCCGCGCGGCGCACGGCGCGGATCGCCTCGGTCTTGGAGAAGTCGGGGAAAAGCGGCACGCTGGCCTTCGTCGGCATCGATTACCGCATCGAGCAGGACGGGCGGCTCTGCATCGAGGAGCACCAGGACATCGTCTACCGCGAGCCGGGCGCTCCGGTCCCGGCGCCGACGCCAGCCGAGCTTCCGCCGCCGCCGGACGGGGCCTGGACGCGGACGGTCGCGCCCGACCCACGGCTGCTGTTCCGCTTCTCGGCGCTCACCTTCAATGCGCACCGCATCCACTACGACCGGCCCTACGCTACGGCCACCGAGGGTTACCCCGGACTGGTCGTCCACGGGCCGCTGACGGCGGTGCTGCTGATGGAGCTGGTCCGGCGCAACAGCACCAAGCCGGTCCGCGGCTATACCTTCCGTGGCCAGGCCCCGCTGTTCGACCTGGCGCCGTTCCGGCTGGTGGGTGTTCCTAGCGAGGCCGGCGTCGCACTCGAGGCGCACGGCCCCGACGGCCGGACCGCCATGACCGCCACCGCCGAACTCGCCTGAAGGCGACACTTGGTGCCGGCGCTCACCTCGCCAGCAGGGCGGCGTCTATGGTGCCGGTGAAGCTGGTGGCGACCGGGCCGGTCATGAGCACGTGGTCGTCCTTCAGCCACTCGATGCTGAGCCGGCCGCCGTCGAGGACGACCTCGGCGCTGCGGCCGGTAAGCCCCCGCCTTGCCGCCGCGACCAGCGTCGCGCAGGCGCCGGAGCCGCAGGCGCGGGTGATGCCGACGCCGCGTTCCCAAACCCTGAGGCGGATGCGATCCGGCCCGAGCACCTCCGCCACCTCGACGTTGGTGCGCTCGGGAAACATCGTGTGGTTTTCGATGATCGGCCCGACCGCCTCAAGCGGCGCCGCCGCCGCGTCGGCGACGAAGTAGACCGCGTGCGGGTTGCCGACGTTGACCGCGACCCCGTCGCGCAGCGGCCCGGCGGCGACGTCGAGGTGAAGGGTGTCGGCGGGCTTGGATAACGGGATGTCGCGCCAATCGAAGCTGACCCGGCCCATGTCGACGCCGACCAAGCCATCTCCTCGGGCCTCGGCGTCGAGCAGCCCGGCGGCGGTCTCGATGATGACGTGCTCGGTGTTCTTTTCCGCCATCAACAGCGAGGCGACGCAGCGGCTGGCGTTGCCGCAGGCCGCGACTTCGCCGCCGTCGGCATTGCGGATGCGCATGAAGGCGTCGGCGAGGGCTGCCGCCGGAGGCTCGATGACGATGAGCTGGTCGCAGCCAACGCCGGTGCGGCGGTCGGCGATGGCGCGGACCTGCCCGGCGTTCAGCGCGAGCGGCTTGCGCCTCGCGTCGAGGACGACGAAGTCGTTGCCGAGCCCATGCATCTTGAGGAACGGGAGCGCGTTCATGCCGCGCTTAATATGGCCTAACCCCAGCCAGATCCAGCCTCCCTGGAGGCCTTGCCGCCGGCAAGACGCCGCGTGCGCCGGCTTGACGCGCCGGGGCCGGAGCCCTAGAAGACGCGACCGGCGTTGGGGCGCGGTGGCTTGGGCCAATCCGCGGCCTATCTCTATTGCGCGCTCCACCGCGATTCTAAGTGACCTGGACAGAGAGAAGGCCTGCGGGTGTTCGACAGCCTGAGCGATCGCCTGGGAAAGATCTTCGACCGCCTGAACAAGCGCGGCGCGCTGAGCGAGGCCGACGTGGGCGAGGCGCTGCGCGAGGTGCGCGTGGCCCTGCTCGAGGCGGACGTGGCGCTGCCGGTGGTCAAGGAGTTCATCGCCTCGGTGAGGGCGCGCGCCGTCGGCCAGGACGTGCTGCGCAGCGTCACCCCGGGGCAGATGGTGATCAAGATCGTCAACGACGATCTGATCGAGATGCTGGGCGGCAAGGGCGAAGGCGGGGCCGCGGACGCCACCGGCCTGAACCTCGCCGGCACCCCGCCCGTCCCGGTTCTCCTCGTCGGCCTGCAGGGGTCGGGCAAGACCACGACCGCCGGCAAGATCGCCCTTCGACTGCGCAAGCGGGAGAAAAAGCGGGTGCTGATGGCCTCGCTCGACGTCTACCGCCCGGCGGCGCAGCACCAGCTTGCCGTCCTCGGCGAGCAGACCGAGACGCCGGTCATGAAGGTCGAGGCCGGGGAGAACCCGGTCGAGATCGCCCTTCGCGCCATGGAGATGGGGCGCAAGCAGGGCTTCGACGTCGTCATCCTCGACACCGCCGGCCGGCTCACCATCGACGAGGCGATGATGAGCGAGGCTGCGGCGGTCAAGGAGGCGGTGCGGCCGCTGGAGTCGCTGCTGGTCGCCGACGCCATGACCGGCCAGGACGCCGTCAACGTCGCCCGCGCCTTCCACGAGCGGGTCAAGATCACCGGCATCGTGCTTACCCGCGTCGATGGCGACGCCCGCGGCGGCGCGGCTTTATCGATGCGCGCGGTCACCGGCATGCCGATCAAGCTCATCGGCGTCGGCGAAAAGCTCGAAGCCATCGAGGCATTCGACGCCGAGCGGGTGGCCGGGCGGATCCTCGGCATGGGCGACGTGGTCGGCCTGGTGGAGCGCGCGTCGGAGGTGATCCAGCGCGAAGACGCCGAGAAGCTCGCGAGCAAGATCGTCAAGGGCGAGTTCACCCTCGAGGACATGGCGGCGCAATACCAGCAGATCCGCAAGATGGGCGACCTGAAGGGCCTGCTCGGCATGCTGCCCGGCATCGCCAAGATGAAAAAGCAGCTCAGCGAGGCCAAGGTCGACGACAAGATGATCGCCCGCCAGGAGGCCATCATCCTGTCGATGACGCCCTCGGAGCGGCGCAACCCCAAGCTCTTGAACGCATCGCGGCGAAGGCGGATTGCCGCCGGCTCGGGCAGCACCGTCGCCGACGTCAATCGGCTGTTGAAGCAGCATCAGCAGATGAGCGCGATGATGAAAAAGGTGGGTAAGCTCGGCAAGCGCGGGCTCCTCGGCGGCGGCGGCTTGCCGCCGGGGCTGATGCCGCCGATGCCGCCCACGCGGTTTTGAAGACCCTTAAGAGGACGAGAAGGAACGAACCGACCCATGGCATTGCGATTGCGTTTGACCCGAGGGGGCGCGAAGAAGCGGCCCTTTTACCGGATCGTGGTGGCGGATGCGCGCAGCCCCCGCGACGGCCGCTTCATCGAGGTGCTCGGCACCTACAACCCGATGCTGGCAACCGACCACCCGGAGCGGGTGGTGCTGAAGGAGGAGCGGATCCGCCACTGGCTCGGCGTGGGCGCCATGCCCAGCGATCGGGTTGCCAAGTTCTGCGCCACCGCCGGGCTGATGGAGCCGCGCCAGCGGCCCGAGCAGACGAAGAAGGCGCAGCCGAAGAAGAAGGCGCAGGAGCGTTTGGCCGCCGCCGCGGGCGAGGCCGCCGCCTGACGCCGCGAGCGGGGCCGACATGAGCGAACCGCGGATGATCTGCCTCGGCATCGTCAGCGCCCCCCATGGGGTGCGGGGCGAGGTCAAGATCCGGAGCTTCACCGAACGGCCCGAGGACGTGGTGGCCTACGGCGAGCTCTACGACGAAACCGGCGAGCGCAGCTTCCGCGCTCAGCGCCGCGGGATGGTCCGCGGCGCGGTCGTTGCCCGGTTCGAGGGCGTCGACGACCGGGACGCCGCCGAGCGGCTGCGGGGGCTGAGGCTGCACGTGCCACGCGACCGGCTGCCGCCGGCGGAAGGCGACGAGTACTACCATGCCGACCTGATCGGCCTTCGCGCCGACCTCCTGGCCGAGGACGGAGGGACCGACCAGCCGTTGGGCACGGTGTGCGCGGTCGAGGATTTCGGCGCCGGGCCGGTGATCGAGATCGCCGTCGAGGGCAAGCCGCCCGTGATGGTTCCGTTCACCCGCGAGGTCGTGCCGGTGGTGGATCTTGCCCAAGGCCGGGTCGCCATCGCCGCCGTTCCCGGCCTGCTCGGCGCCGCCGAAGGAGAGCCCGAGCCCGCACCGCCGGTCGGCGACGCTTAGACGCGGCCAGCCTCCTGCCCTGCCAGCTCATGCGTCCTCGGAGACTGTTCGGGATGCCGATTAGCGCCCTCGCCCTCCCGCTCGCGAAGCTCGCGGGCGCGCCCGCGATGCGGACGCCCCTCTCCCACTGCGTGGGCGAGGGGAAGCCTGCTGCGGTGTCGACGAGCACCTCCCTCTCCCGCACGCGGAACGCGCAAGCGGGCGAGGGTCGGGGTGCGGGCCTTCGCTCTCCGCGAGGCTTGCGGCTGCAACGCCGCGCTGGCGCGCGCCGTCCGGGGCGCGGGTGACCGCGACCATGACCAAGGACCAGCCTGCAGCGCAGCCGCCGTGGACCGCGCGGGTGCTCACCCTGTTTCCCGAGCTGTTTCCGGGCCCGCTCGGCGCCTCCCTGAGCGGCCAGGCGCTGGTTCGCGGGCTGTGGCGGCTCGAAACGTTGGACATCCGCGCATACGCAAGCGATAAACACGCCACTGTCGACGACGCCCCGTTTGGCGGCGGGCCGGGCATGGTCATGCGGCCCGATGTGGTCGATGCGGCCATCGCCGCGGGCCTGTCCTCGTCGCCGGTGCTGCCGCTGGTTCATCTGACGCCCCGCGGTCGGCCGCTGGATCAGGCCTGGGTCAAGGAGCACGCCGCCGGACCCGGCTTGGTGCTGCTGTGCGGCCGCTACGAGGGCGTCGACGAGCGGGTCATCGAGGCGCACCGGCCGGTGGAGGTGAGCCTCGGGGATTTCGTTCTGGCCGGCGGCGACGTCGCGGCAATGGTGTTGGTCGAGGCGTGCGTGCGGCTTCTGCCGGGAGTAATTGGCGAGCCGGCGGCGCTGAACGAGGAGAGTTTCGAGCACGGTCTGCTCGAGTATCCGCATTACACCCGGCCGCGGGAGTGGCAGGGTCGCGGTGTGCCCGAGGTGCTGCTGTCCGGCGACCGCGGGCGGATCGCCCGGTGGCGGCGCGAGCAGGCGGAACGACTGACGCGGGAGCGGCGCCCGGACCTGTGGGCGCGCTACCAAGACGAGGGTGGATCGGGGGGCGCCGGGTCATTGAGGGACAGCGGCGCTCGCCCATATGTGACAGCAAGCGGTAAGGACGACGCGCGATGAACATCATCCAACAACTCGAGCAGGAGCAGATCGCAAGGCTCAGCGGCGACCGGCCGGTGCCCTACTTTGCTCCCGGCGACACCGTCAGGGTCAAGGTGAAGGTGGTCGAGGGCTCCCGCGAGCGGGTCCAGGCGTTCGAGGGCGTGTGCATCGCCAGGCGCAACCGCGGCCTGAACTCGTCCTTCACCGTGCGCAAGATCTCCTACGGCGAAGGCGTCGAGCGGGTGTTCCCGCTGTACTCGCCCAACGTCTCGGGCATCGAGATCGTCCGCCGCGGCGACGTCCGCCGGGCGAAGCTCTATTACCTCCGGGCGCTCCGCGGCAAGCGCGCGCGCATCTCCGAGAAGACCGACGGCTTCGCCGCCAAGGTGGCGCAGGAAGAGCGCGAAACCGCGAGCCGCGAGAAGCAGGACGCGATCGCCCGGGTGAAGAGCAAGGCGAAGGCGAAGGCCGAGGCGGCCGCCGCATCCGAATAGGACGGCCGCCGCCGGCCACGGCATTGGCGCGGCAAGAGGGCGAAGGCATGAGCAGGGCGCGGACGCTCTTCGACAAGATCTGGGACGCGCATGTCGTCGAGGTCCAGGACGACGGCACCTGCGTGCTGTACATCGACCGCCACCTGGTCCACGAGGTCACCAGCCCACAGGCCTTCGAAGGCCTGCGCATGACCGGGCGGCGGGTTCGCCGGCCGGAGGCGACGCTCGCAGTGGCCGACCACAACGTGCCGACCACGGACCGCTCCCAGGGCATCGCCGACGTCGAGTCTCGGCTGCAGGTCGACACCCTCGCGTCCAACTGCGGCGAGTTCGCCATTCGCTATTTCTCCATGGACGACGTCCGCCAGGGCATCGTCCACATCATCGGCCCCGAGCAGGGCTTCACCCAGCCCGGCATGACCATCGTCTGCGGCGATTCCCACACCTCGACCCACGGCGCCTTTGGCGCGCTGGCCTTCGGCATCGGCACCTCCGAGGTCGAGCACGTGCTGGCGACCCAGACCCTGCTGCAGAAGCCGGCGAAGAACATGCTGATCGCCGTCGACGGCGACCTGCCGTTCGGGGTCGGCGCCAAGGACCTGGTGCTCGCGATCATCGGCGCCATCGGCACCGCCGGCGGCACCGGCTACGTCATCGAGTACGCCGGCGAGGCGATCCGCCAGCTCAGCATGGAAGGGCGGATGACGGTCTGCAACATGTCGATCGAGGCCGGCGCCCGCTCCGGGCTCATCGCTCCGGACGAGACGACCTTCGCCTACCTGCACGGCCGGCCGATGGCGCCGCAGGGCGCGGATTGGGACGCGGCCGTCGCCTATTGGCGGACGCTGCCCGCGGACGCCGGCGCCGTCTACGACCGGGAGGTGCGGCTCGACGCCGCCGCGATCGCGCCGCAGGTGACCTGGGGCACCAGCCCGCAGGACGTGGTGCCCATCACCGGCTCAGTTCCCCGCCCCGACGAGGTCGACGACGAAGGTCAGCGCCAGGCTCTACTGCGCTCGCTGGCCTACATGGGTCTCGAAGCCGGCCGGGCCATGGAAGAGGTTGCCATCGACCGGGTGTTCATCGGCTCGTGCACCAACGGCCGGATCGAGGATCTTCGCGAGGCCGCGGCGGTGGCCAAGGGGCGGAAGGTGGCGGCCAACGTCGGCGCGATGGTGGTGCCCGGCTCCGGACTGGTGAAGCGCATGGCCGAGGCGGAGGGTCTGGACCGGATCTTTCGCGAGGCCGGTTTCGAGTGGCGCGAGCCCGGCTGCTCCATGTGCCTTGCCATGAACGCCGACAAGCTGGCGCCCGGCGAACGCTGCGCTTCGACCTCGAACCGCAACTTCGAGGGCCGCCAGGGCCGCGGCGGGCGTACCCACCTGATGAGCCCGGCGATGGCGGCGGCGGCGGCGGTCACCGGCCGGCTCACCGACGTCCGCAACATGCGCTGACCGGCTCTTCAGCGAAATCCGTCACGACCGGGCTTGTCCCGGCCGTCCACGAGGCGGATGCTTCGAGGCGTGGATGGCCACAACAAGTGCGGCCATGACGGTAGCGGGCCAAACCAAGAAAAGGGCAAACGATGCAGAGCTTCACCAGGCTCACGGCGGTGGCGGCGCCCCTGCCGATGATCAACGTCGACACCGACATGATCATCCCCAAGCAGTTCCTGAAGACCATCAAGCGCAGCGGCCTCGGCGAAAGCCTGTTCTTCGAGATGCGCTACGACGACGACGGCTCCGAGAAGCCGGAGTTCGTGCTGAACCGCGGGCCGTATCGCCAGGCCGAGATCCTGATCGCCGGCGACAACTTCGGCTGCGGCTCGTCGCGCGAGCACGCACCGTGGGCTTTGCTCGATTTCGGCATCCGCTGCGTCGTCGCCCCGAGCTTCGCCGACATCTTCTACAACAACTGTTTCAAGAACGGGATCCTGCCCATCGTCCTGCCGCGCGAGCAGGTCGACGCGCTCATGGCGCTGGCGGCCCGCCCCGAAGGCGCCGTGCTTACCGTCGATCTGGAGCGCCAGGAGATCGCCGCGCCGGACGGCGTCGCCATGGCCTTCGAGGTGGACCCGTTCCGCAAGAGTTGCCTGTTGGGCGGCCTTGACGAGATCGGCCTCACGCTGCAAAAGGCGCCCTTCATCGCCGCCTTCGAGGAGCGCCACAAGGCAAGCCAGCCATGGCTGTTCCGCTAGGCGCTTCGTGGAGGCGTTTGAGGCAGAACAGCCACGCCGTCATTGCGAGGAGGCGAAGCCGACGCGGCAATCCATTGCCTTCAACACTGGATCGCCACGCCGCTTTGCGGCTCGCGATGACGGTATCGTAATCGACCGGATCACAGAACGCTCGAGGCCCGGCCGGCCGGAAGGCCGGCATCGCCAAACAAGAACAACGGGGATCTGATGGCCGATCGGAACAAGCTTCTCATCTTGGCCGGGGACGGCATCGGCCCGGAGGTCATGGCCGAGGTCAGGCGGTTCATCGACTGGCTGGAGCGCAAGCGCAACGTGCGCATCGCCGTCGCCGAGGATCTCGTCGGCGGCGCCGCCATCGACGCCCACGGCGTGCCGCTGACCGATGAAACCATGGCCAAGGCTCTGGACGCCGACGCGGTGCTGCTCGGCGCAGTCGGCGGCCCGAAGTGGGACGCCCTGCCCTTCGCCCAGAAGCCCGAGCGCGGGCTGTTGCGGCTGCGCAAGGAGATGGAGCTGTTCGCCAATCTCCGGCCAGCGGTGGTGTTCTCGGCGCTGGTCGATGCATCGCCGCTGAAGCCGGAGATCGTCAGCGGCCTCGACATCATGATCGTGCGCGAGCTCACCGGCGGCGTCTACTTCGGCGAGCCCCGCGGCATCGAGGAGCTGCCGGGCGGCGGCCGGCGCGGGGTCAACACCCAGGTGTACACCACCGAGGAGATCCACCGCATCGCCCGCGTCGCCTTCGAGATGGCGCGCAAGCGCGACCGGCGGGTCTGTTCGGTGGAGAAGGCCAACGTCATGGAAAGCGGCGTTCTCTGGCGCGAGGAGGTGCAGGCGCTGCACGACGCCGAGTACCCGGATATCGCGCTCAGCCACATGTACGCCGACAACTGCGCCATGCAGTTGATCCGGGCGCCGAAGCAGTTCGACGTGATCGTCACCGACAACCTGTTCGGCGACATGCTGTCGGACGAGGCGGCGATGCTGACCGGCTCGCTCGGCATGCTGCCGTCGGCCTCGCTGGGCGCGGCCGATGCCGGCGGGCGGAGGCGGGCGCTGTACGAGCCGGTGCACGGGAGCGCTCCCGACATCGCCGGCAAGGGGATGGCCAACCCGCTGGCCGTCCTGCTGAGCTTCGCCATGTGCCTGCGCTTTTCATTCGACATGGCCGAGACGGCCGAGCTTCTGGAGAATGCGGTCAAGCGCGTGCTCGACGGCGGCTTGCGCACGGCCGATATCATGCAGCAGGGCAAAGCGCGGGTATCGACGCGGGTAATGGGCGAGGCCATCGTCCATGAGCTCGACAAGATTGCCGCATAGAGCACGACAAGGAGGACCACACCCATGGGCTATCGTGTCGCCGTCGTCGGCGCCACCGGCAACGTCGGCCGGGAGATGCTGCAGACCCTGGCCGAACGCGCCTTTCCCGCCGACGAAGTGATCCCGGTTGCGTCCGCCCGCTCCACCGGCGTCGAGGTCTCCTACGGCGAGGACGAGACGCTGAAGGTCCGCAATCTCGCCGACTTCGACTTCCGCGGCGTCGACATCGTCCTGTCGTCGCCGGGCGCCAGCGTCTCGGCGGTGTTCGCGCCGAAGGCCGCGGCCGCCGGCGCCGTCGTCATCGACAACACCTCGAAGTTCCGCATGGAGCCGGACGTGCCGCTGGTGGTGCCGGAGGTGAACCCGGGCGCCATCGCCGGTTACGGCAAGCGCGGGATCATCGCCAACCCCAACTGCTCGACCATCCAGTTGGTCGTGGCGCTGAAGCCGCTGCACGACCTGGCGCGGATCAAGCGGGTGGTGGTGTCCACCTATCAATCGGTGTCGGGCGCCGGTAAGGAGGCGATGGACGAGCTGTTCAGCCAGACCCGCGGCATCTACGTCAACGAGCCGGCGCACCAGCACCGGCACAAGTTCACCAAGCAGATCGCCTTCAACGTGATCCCGCACATCGACACCTTCATGGACGACGGCTCGACCAAGGAGGAGTGGAAGATGGCGGTCGAGACGCGGAAGATCCTCGACCCGTCGATCCAGCTCACCGCCACCTGCGTGCGGGTGCCGGTGTTCGTCGGCCACGCCGAGGCGGTCAACATCGAGTTCGAAACGCCGCTCGGCGAGGACCAAGCGCGCGAGGCGCTGCGGGCGGCGCCGGGCGTGGTCGTTGTCGATCATCGCGAAGACGAGGGCTACGTCACCCCGGTTGAGAGCGCCGGCGAAGACGCGGTCTATGTCAGCCGGATCCGCAAGGACCCAACGGTCGCCAACGCGCTCAACCTGTGGGTCGTCTCCGACAACCTGCGCAAGGGCGCGGCCCTGAACGCGGTCCAGATTGCCGAGGAGCTGGTGCGCAGCTACCTCGGGGTCCCGGCGTGAGCGCGCGCAGCGTGGCGTTGGCATAAAGGCGGACGGACCGATCGACGGCAGCCCAGCAAAGAGGCGAGACAACCGGATCGGTCCCATCCCGCGGCTGTTGGCGCTGGCAACCGCGGTCCCGGAGGTGATCCTCGGCCAGGACGAGGTCGTCAGCCGCGCTGCCGAGATCTTCGGCACGGTCGAGGGCGGCTTCTATCGGCTGGCGCCGGTGTACCAGAACGCCGCCATCGAGCGTCGGCACGCCTGCGCGCCCATCGACTGGTTCCTGGACGAGCACGGCTTCGCCGAGCGCAACGCGCTGTTTCTGGAGAACGCGGTGGCCCTGCTCGCGGAAGCCGCGAGCGAGGCGCTGGCGCAGGCGGGGCTGCAGCCCGAAGACATCGACACCATCGTCACCATCTCCTCGTCGGGGATCGCCACGCCCGGCCTGGAGGCCATGGTGATGGGGAAGATCCCGTTTCGCCCCGACGTCCAGCGCCTGCCGGTGTTCGGCCTCGGCTGCGCCGGCGGCGTGCTCGGGCTGTCGCGAGCGGCGGCCATGGCGCAGGCGATGCCGGAAGGGCGGGTGCTGCTGCTGGTCGTCGAACTCTGCTCGCTCACGTTCCGCAGGCAGGACCGCTCGAAGAGCAACATCGTCGCCACCGCACTGTTCGGCGACGGCGCCGCCGCCGCGGTCGTCACCTGCCGCGAGGACGACCCCGGCGCGGCAACCGCGCCCAGGCTCGGCCCGTGGGGTGAGCACACCTGGCCCGACAGCCTCGACGTGATGGGCTGGGACGTCGCCAACGACGGGCTCAAGGTGGTGTTCTCCCGCGACATTCCGACGCTGGTGCAGACCGAGCTGCGCCCGGTGCTCGATGCGTTTTTCGCTCGCCACGACATCGCCCTGGCGGACATCGACGAGTTCGTCCCGCACCCCGGCGGGGCCAAGGTCCTCGACGCGCTGGAGGATTGCTTCGAGATCGAGCGCGGCAGCCTGACCCACGCCCGCGACATCCTGCGCGACTACGGCAACATGTCGGCGGTCACCGTGCTGTTCGTGCTGCAGGCGGCGCTTGCGGCCAAGCGTCCGGGCCGGCGGCTGCTGACCTCCCTGGGCCCCGGCTTCACCGCCGGCATGATGATCCTCGAGGCGGCTTGAGGCGTGGGCCAGGCGCCGGCCGAGCTCGCTGCAAGTCCGCTCGCCTGGATCCTCGCCCTGGTCGTCATCCAGCGCCTGGGCGAGTTGGCCCTGGCCCGGGCCAACACCCGGCGGCTGCTGGCGCAAGGGGCGTGGGAGGTGGGCCGCGGCCACTACCCGCTGTTCATCCTGCTCCACGCCTCCTGGCTGATCGCCATCGCCGCGGCGACGCCTTTAGACAAGCAGCCGGTCTGGGCCTTGATCGGCGTGTTCTTCGTCCTCCAGGGCCTGCGCGTCTGGGTGATCGCGACGCTCGGGCGCTACTGGACCACCCGGATCATCACCGTCGATGGCGCGCCGCTGGTGCGCCACGGCCCGTTCCGCTTCGTCCGCCATCCCAACTACTGGGTGGTCGCGGGCGAGATCGCCGTCCTGCCGCTGGCCTTCGGCGCCTGGGAGATCGCGCTGATCTGGTCGATCCTGAATGCGCTGCTGCTGCGCCACCGGATCGCCATGGAGTGCGCGGCGCTCGAACCCCGCGAGGCTGTCAGCCCGCCCGGTTAAGCGCTTCGGCGGCAAACAGCCGCGGCGGCGCGACCAGGGCGTCTTGCGCTGCGACCAGCGCAAGGTCCCGTTCGCCTGCGGCGAATGTCGCCTCGACGACGGCGAAGGTCGAGGCAACCGCGCGCTCCAGGGCCTCTGCCGGCGGCTTGTGCGAGAGCAGATGGGCGAGCAGCAACGCGCTCAGCACGTCGCCGGCGCCCTTGGCGTCGATGTCGAGATGCGGGGTCGTCACCAGCCAGGCGCCGCTTTCGTCGAGCAGAAGCGTGCCGAGGCTGTCGCCAAGCTCAGGGACGCTCAGCGAGCTGACGCAGACCAGGCGAGGCCCCTGCCGGCGCAGCCGGGCCGCGGCGGCAACGGCGTCCGCAAGGCTGGGCAGCGCTCGCCCGCTCAGGACCTCCAGCTCGAAGTGGTTGGGAACGACGATGTCGGCCGCGGGAACGGCCTGGTCGCGGAAGAAGGCGACGAGATCGGCGGCGACATAGAGGCCCGTTCCCCGGTCGCCCATGACCGGATCGCAGCAGTAGGGCGCGCTTGGCCTTGCTGCCCGGACCTTCGCCGCCGCGGCCAGGGCAGCTTCCCCCGCCCCGGCCGTGCCGAGATAACCGCTGAGTACGGCGGCGAAGCGGGAGAGGACGCCGATCTCTTCCAGCCCGGCGACGAGGTCGGCGATGTCCGCGCCTGCCACCGCGCCGCCCCGGGTGCGGCCATAGCCGGGATGGTTGCTGAGCCGAACGGTGTCGATCGGGCAGACGTCGAGGCCGATCCGGCGCAAGGTGAACTCGGCGGCGCCGTGACCGACGCAGCCGTAGGAGACCCGCGATTGAAAAGAGAGGATGGTCACGTCGTCCGCGGGGAGCCAACCGTCTCGACCGTCTCGACCGTCTCGACCGTCTCGACCGTCTCGACCGTCTCGACCGTCTCGCGCCGCCTTGCCATCGACCCGGCTCCAGGATTACGCTTTCGCAAGCGCAAAACATAAACGGAAACCTTAACGGAGGGGAGATCGCCCGATGCCGAAGACCGCTCGCCCGCGCCGCAGTGTCCTGTACATGCCCGGATCCAATGCCAGGGCGCTGGAAAAGGCGAAGCTCCTTCCCGCCGATGGCCTGATCCTCGATCTCGAGGACGCGGTCGCGCCCGACGCCAAGGAGACGGCGCGCAAGCAGGTTTGCGACGCGGTGAAGGGCGGCGGCTACGGCATGCGCGAGATCATCATCCGCGTCAACGGCCTGGCCACGCCCTGGGGCTACAACGACATCGCCGCCGCGGCGCGCACCAGCGCCGACGCCATCCTGTTGCCGAAGGTCGAGAGCGCCGACGCCATCCGCCACATGGAGGCTATCATGAAGGCGAATGGCGCTCCGGAGAGCATGGCCATCTGGGCGATGATGGAGACGCCGCGAAGCGTTCTGGAGTCCCAGCGGATCGCCGAGTCGACGCCGCGGATGGCCTGCCTGGTGATGGGCACCTCCGACCTCGCCAAGGAGCTCGACTGCGCCCATACCCACGAGCGGCTGCCGTTCATCACCTCGCTCAGCCTGTGCATGCTGGCGGCGCGCGCCGCCGGGCTTGCCATCGTCGACGGCGTCTACCTCGACCTCAAGGACGAAAGCGGCTTCGAGTTCGCCTGCCGCCAGGGCGCCGAGCTCGGCTTCGACGGCAAGACCCTGATCCATCCGAACCAGATCGCCGCCTGCAACCGCGTCTTCACCCCCAGGGCCGAGGACGTCGAGTGGTCGCGCAAGATCATCGCCGCCCACGCCGAGGCGGCGTCCAGGGGCGAGGGCGTCGCGGTGGTCGACGGCAAGCTGATCGAGAACCTGCACGTCGAAAGCGCGCAGAGGCTGGTGAAGATGGCGGAAGCCATCGAGCAGATGGAGGGCTCGGCCGCCGCCGCGGAGTAGTCGAGGCCGCCGACGGCGCCGGCGAGGCGGGCTGGCGCCGATCGGAGCATCTCCGAGCTAGTTCTAAAGCAACTCGTGATCAGGTTGACGAAGCAGGACCCGCAAGCACGTCGCACCTTGGTCTGGAAACCATTTCATCGTCGCCCCCGGACTTGTTCCGGGGGTCCATTCGGAGGGGGTAGATGGCCGTAACGAGTACGGCCATGACGTTGAATACCTCGTTGCTCGCCCCGCGTGTGCCACAGGGTATCTAATTCGACCTGCTCGCACCTTGCTCCAGGCGGGCGAAGGAGGAGACGGCCGAAGAACGCCAGTCGGCCGGGGCGAGGCGACGCCGGCTCCATTTTCGTCGCCAGCCTGCTATATCGATGTACGGTCGCACTGCGCCGTCGCTTGAGCCTTCCAACAACAGCCTGGCCCGTTCGCCCATGACGCATCCGCACGTCGTCACCTTCGGCTGCCGCCTGAACAGCCTGGAGTCGGAGATCATCCGCAGGGAGGCGGCCGCGGCCGGCGCGGGCGAAACCGTCGTGGTCAACACTTGCGCGGTGACCGGCGAGGCGGTGCGCCAGGCCCGCCAGGCGATCCGCAAACTCAGGCGCGAGCGGCCGGGCACCACCATCGTCGTCACCGGCTGCGCCGCCCAGCTCGCCCCAGAGACCTTCGCGGCAATGCCGGAAGTGGACCGGGTGCTGGGCAACGCCGAGAAGCTTGCCCGGCGGAGCTACGAGGCGGACGGCGGCAGCGAGCGGGTGATCGTCTCCGACATCATGACGGCCCGGGAGGTCGCCGGCCACCTGCTGGAAGGCTTCGAGGGCCGCAGCCGGGCGATGGTGCAGATCCAGCAGGGCTGCGACCACCGCTGCACCTTCTGCACCATTCCCTTCGCCCGCGGGCCCAACCGCAGCGTGCCGGCGGCGCGCATCCTCCAGCAGGTCCAAGCGCTGGCGCGCCGCGGCTTTCCCGAGGTGGTGCTGACTGGGGTCGACATCTGCTCCTATGGCGCCGACGTGGCCGACCGGCCGACGCTGGGCGCCCTCGTCCGCCTGCTGCTGGCCGAAGCGCCCGAACTGCCGCGGCTGCGGCTGTCGTCGCTGGATCCGGCAGTCATCGACGCCGAGCTGATCGTCGCGTTCGCCGAGGAGCCGCGGCTGATGCCTCACCTTCATCTGAGCCTGCAGGCCGCCGACGATTTGATCTTGAAGCGAATGAAGCGCAGGCATTCGCGCGCCTCGGCGCTGTCCGTGATAGAGGTGCTCCGCTCGCGCCGGCCGGACATCGCCTTCGGCGCCGACATCATCGCCGGCTTCCCCACGGAGACCGAGGCGGCGTTCGCCAACACGCTGTCCTTCGTCGGCGAGGCGGGGCTGGTCTATCTCCACGTCTTCCCCTTCTCCCCCCGCCCCGAGGCGCCGGCGTCGCGGATGCCGCAGCTGTCGGGGCAGATACGCCGCGAGCGGGCGGCAAGGTTGCGCGAGGCCGGCGAGGCTGCACGGGCGCGCCACTTCGCCGGCCGCGTCGGCGCCAGGATCGAGGTCGTGGTGGAGACGGAGACCACCGGGCGCTGTCCGGACTACGCCCCGGTGGCGCTGCAGGCGCCGGCTACGCCCGGGGAGATCGTGCCGGTCGATATCGTCGGCTCTTCGGCCGAGCATCTGATCGGAGCACCGGCGGCATGAGCGACGACACTGTGCGCGAAGGCGGCAGCTGGCGCGGCCGGCTGCGCCGGGGCTTGAGCCGCTCCTCCGACAAGCTCGCCGGCGGCATCACCGGCCTGTTCACCAAGCGCAAGCTGGACGACGACGCGCTCGAGGACCTGGAAGAACTGCTCATCGGCGCCGACCTCGGCGTCGGCACGGCGACGCGGATCACCGGGATGCTGGCCAAGACCCGGTTCAACCAGGAGGTGACGGGAGACGAGGTGCGCGGCTTCGTCTCCGACGAGGTGGCGAAGCTGCTGCAGCCGGTGGCGCAGACCATCACCATCCACGAGGCGCACAAGCCGCACGTGATCCTGGTCTGCGGGGTCAACGGCAGCGGCAAGACCACGACCATCGCCAAGCTCGCGCATCTGTTCAAGAGCGTCGGCCTGGAGGTGGTGCTGGCCGCCGGCGACACCTTCCGCGCCGCCGCCATCGAGCAGCTGCAGATCTGGGGCCAGCGCGCCGGCTGCGAGATCATCGCCCGGGCTCCCGGCGCCGACGCCGCCAGCCTCGCCTACGACGCCTACGCCCAGGCCCGGTCGCAGCGGGCCGACATCCTGCTGATCGATACCGCCGGCCGGCTGCACAACAAGACCGACCTGATGGCTGAGCTGAAGAAGATCGAGCGGGTGCTTACGAAGATCGACCCCGCCGCCCCCCACGACTGCGTGCTGGTGCTGGACGCCACCGTCGGGCAGAACGCCCACGCCCAGGTCGAGGTGTTCCGCGAGATGGTCAACGTCACCGGGCTGGTGGTGACCAAGGTCGACGGCTCGGCCAAGGGCGGCGTCGTCGTGGCCTTGGCGGAAAGGTTCGCCCTGCCGGTCTACGCCGTCGGCGTCGGCGAGGGCATGGAGGACATGCGCGCCTTCGAGGCCCGCGCCTTCGCCCGCAGCCTGCTCGGCCTGGAGCCGTAGCTGCTGATTAGGATGCCGCAGCAGGATCTTCACGCAACGTCGTTAACATCCTCAGTAGGTCTGAAACCTTCACCCCCGGACTTGTTCCGCGAGTCCAGCTGAAGGGCTGGATGGCCGTAACAAGTACGGCCATGGCGGTGAACAACCAGATGCGCCGAGCGAGGCACCGCTGGCCGTGCTTCGATCAATCTGCAAGAACGTCATTCAACACGGGTCTATAAAACCATCCCGCCGTCACCCCCGGACTTGTTCCGGGGGTCCAGTTGAAGGCGTGGTAGCGGTAACACGTACGGCCATGACCTTAAAAACCCACAGGCTCGGAGGGCGAGGCGCCACAGGTTCTCCCCATCCGAGCGTAACTCACCTTGCTCCAGAGGTGGGCCTTTGCCTCCGACGTTCCGGCCGTCCTCATCAGGCTCGCGCAGCGTGGATCGCCGGCGGCGATGCCGCTACCATGCGTGCGGTTTTGCCGCGGCGGAGAGCCCTCCCATGTGGAAGCGGATCGCGCACTTCGTCTTCGGCGAGCCGGTCGGCGGCCAGCTTCCCCGGCGGATCCGCTGGGCCATCGCGGTGGAGGAGGCCCGCGCCGAGATCCTGATCGGCTGGGTGCAGCTGGCGCTGGTCAGCTTCTTCTTCGCCCTCTACTCCATCGCGCCCAAGACCTCCGCCGGCACGCCGTTCATGCCGGTTCCTTACCTCCTGACCGTCTACCTCGGCTTCTCGCTGGTCCGCCTGGCCCTCGCCTACGCCTGGCGGCTGCCGCGCTGGTTCGTGCTCGTCTCCATCGTCATCGACATCGGCCTGCTGATGCTGCTGATCTGGAGCTTCCACCTGCAATACCAGCAGCCGGCTCCCTTCTACCTCAAGGCGCCGACGTTGCTTTACGTCTTCATCTTCATTGCGCTCCGGGCGCTTCGCTTCGCCCCCACCTACGTGCTGGCCGCGGGGCTGACCGCCGCCCTCGGCTGGGCGATCCTGGTGGGCTACGCCACCCGCGACATGAGCGTGGTCACCCGGAACTACGTGGAGTACCTGACCGCGAACCGGGTCCTGATCGGCGCCGAGATCGACAAGATCATCTCGATCCTGCTCGTCACCCTGGTGCTCTCGGTCGCCCTGATCCGCGCCCGCCGGCTCTTGATGCGCGCCGTCGCCGACGCGACCGTGGCCCGGGACCTCACCCGCTTCATCGCCCCGGAGATCGCCAGCCACATCAAGAGCGCCGAGAGCGCGATCCAGCCGGGCGACGGCGAGGTCAAGGCGGCGTCGGTGCTGTTCTGCGACATCGAAGGCTTCTCCGCCATCTCCGAGCGGCTGGGACCCGAGGTGCTGATGCGCACCCTCAACGACTATCTGGCGGTGGTTGCTTCGGTCGTCTCCGCCCACGGCGGGGTGATCACCCAGTTCCAGGGCGACGCCCTGCTCGTCACCTTCAACGCGGCGACGCCGGTCCCCGACCATGCCGCCTGCGCGCTGCAGACGGCGCTGGCGATCCAGCAGGTCGTGGCCCAGGAGCGGTTCGGCCCGGGCCTGCGGCTTCGCACCCGCTGCGGGGTGAGCAGCGGCGAGCTCGTCGCCGGCGCCGTCGGTACCGCCGAGCGGATGCTGATCACGGTCCACGGCGACGAGGTGAACATCGCCGCCCGGCTCGAGCAGCTCAACAAGAGCTACGGCACCTACGTCCTCGCCACCGGCGGCGCCGTCGCCGCCGCCGGTGACGGCTTCGCCTGCAGGCCGATGGGCGCGCTCGCCGTCCGCGGCCGCGCCGCCCCGGTGCAGGTGTTCGAAGTGACCGGCACGGTTGGCGCCGAAGCCGGAGACGGCTAAGAACGGACCAGCCGCGGGCCATCCTCGCCGCTGTGAGCTGATAGCGTCCGAACGCGCGACGTGCCTACGTTCGCCATAGCGGCGGGCGTCTGCGCTTGCGCAAGCGGCCGCGGATGGGCTAGGTCTAAGGTAGTACAGGGGCAGTTTAACCGCGCTTCGCGCTCCGCACGGCGAGCCGTACCCGGCGGTCTGGAAATTGCAGTGCGTAGAAGCCCCACCGGCGACAGGATGAAGCTTGTGCGACCTGTTTGCCGTCTCCTGACCGGACGTCCCGGCCTTCCCACCAACAAGTCTTACCTTGCAACCGATATCTGGAGTGCAGTCTTGCTTGGTGTCAGCATCATTATCGTGAACTACAATATGTCCCGATTCGTGGGCGAAGCGATCAAGAGCGGGCTGGAGCAGGACCATCCTCTTGTCGAGATCATTGTCGTCGATGACGGATCGACGGATGATTCGAGCAAGATAATCTCGTCTCATGCTGATCGGGCACGGATCCTGCTCCTGGAAGAGAACATAGGACAAGTATCGGCTCTGTGTCGCGCTTGGCCGCTGGCCCGCCATCCGGTCGTGGTTTTTCTTGATTCCGATGATCTGATGCTGCCGCATGCGGCGGCCCGGCTCGCCGCCACCTTCGCCGCAACCACGGCCAGGGTGCAGTTCTGCCTGCAGACGATCGACGACGCGGGCCGGCCTCTCGACCATTTTTCGCCGAAGTATCCCGACCACCTCGACACGAAAACCATCCGCAGCGAGCTGTTGCGGACGGGATCGTCCCCGGCAGCGCAGGGAAGCGGCAACGCCTACGCCAAGTGGATGCTCGAGAAGGTCGAACAGGACAACGGCTTCGAGATGCCGGCCGAAAAACGGATGGCGATGGATGCGGCCATGGAGGTCAATGCGGCCTTTTATGGCGAGGTGTTGACGCTAAGGGAGCCGCTGGGGTGCTACCGGATCCACGCCTCGAACGTCACCGGGCATCTCACCGTGTCGCATCGCCGGTTCGTTCGGACGATCGATAAGTTCGATTTGAAGCTCGCCTACCTGCAGCAGCGCTGCCAGGTGTGGGGCATCGACTTCGACCCCGACGCGGCTCGCCAGCGTGCGCTTCCGGTCTTCGAGTGCAGGCTGGCGGCCGCCAAGCTCGACCCGCAGAGCGCCCCGGATGCCGGGCCGCTCGCTCTGTTCTGGCCGGCGCTGCGCGCCTGCGCCACCTCCACGTACAGCCTGCGGCAAAGCTTTTCCGCGGCGCCTGGATCGCCGCCGTGGCGTTGCTGCCCAAGCAGATGGCGACGCCCCTCATTGGCTGGCGCTTCGTCGTGTTCGAGCGGCCGCAGTGGATCGAAGCCCTGCTTCGGCGCCGGCGCGGCCAGCGTCGATAGCTCGATGACGAACCCGGTCAACGAGGCCGGTCTTCGATCAGTGCTTTCGCGGAACCGTCGCCGAGCCGCCGGCCGCGCCGGAAGGCCTTCAGCCGCGCCACCGTGTCGCCGAGCCCGTCGCTGCTGATCGCACCCACCGGGACGAGGCGGGCGATCGCCTTGCCATGCCTGGTGATCGTGATCTCTTCGCCCCGCTCCACCTGTTCCAGCAGGGTCGAGAGGTGCGTCTTTGCCTCGAACGTTCCAAGCGTCTTCATCGCCGGCCTCCGTCTCGCTCCACCCAGATAGATCGAGCGGAGGGGTCGGGACAATCGTCGTAATGGGGTACCGCCGAGCAGGACCTCCGTCAGCGCTCCCGGCCAGTGCCCTTAGTCGGCGCCTGCCTGCTTGGCATCGGCGATGAGCTGGGCGCAGTCGCTGTCCTCGCCCACGCCCTCGTCGATCGGCGGGGCCAAGCCGACGATGGGGGTCAGCACGGCGTTGACGACCTTCTTCACCGTCCCCTCGACGCCGATCCCGATCGGGTCGGTCATCGCCTGCGGGTTGCCCAGCGTCCCCTGAACGGCAAGCGGGGTTCGCATGCTGAGCGGGCTGAAGTCTTTCGGGTAAGGCACCAGCCGCAGGTTCAGCGTTTCCTCGCCCATGTCGATCTGGCCCTCGCCGACGATCTTGGTGTCGGTGGTGTCGAACACCATGGTCTTCACCGCGAAGACGCCGTCGTTGGCCTTGAAGTCGCCGATCATGCAGCGGATCGGGATCGGCTTGTCGCCGCTGACGGCGACGCCGAGGCTCTGGGCGATGTCCAGGCCGGCGAGCTCGATGAGCAGGTGGCTGATCCGCCCGCCGGACATGACCACGAACAGGTCGCCGGTGGCCGAGCCCAGGATCTCGGCGACGGAGTTGCCGGTGGTGGCGAGCTTGGCGCGGCCGCCGAGGTGGCCGGCGCTTTCCTGGGCGAAGGGGCTCTTGCTCAACAGCCGCTTCAGATCGACGCGGCTGATCCGGGTGTCGATGTCGGCGCGCGCCGGCTGCACGGTACCGTCCAGGGTCATGAAGGTGTTGATGGTGCCTTGGCCGATCTCCACCGTCATCGGGCTCAGGCGCAGCACGCCGGCGTCCAGGGTGACCTCGCCCTCCAACCCGTCGATCGGCACGCCCGGAAGCAGCACCTGCCCCGCCTTGATGCGGACGTCGGCGTCGATTTCCCGCAGCGCCGAGAGGTTGATGGGCTTGTCCGGCAACACCTTGCCGCTGGTGGGCTCGCCTTTGGCCTCGCGTTGCGCCTCGGCCTGCTTCTCCTCCTCGCGCTTGCCGCCCATGAGCACGGCGATGTCGTCGAAGTCGAACTTGTGCGACACGAGGTCGGCCGTCGCCTTCAGCCGCTCGCCGCCGGTATCGACCGCGGCGGTGCCGCTGAGATCGCTCTCCCCCAGCTTGCCGGCGAAGTCGGCGAGCTTGAAGGCGCTGCCGTCGCGGGTCAACTGGCCCTTCAGGCTATAGGGCGGCGACGGCGGCACCGGCACGCCCGCAAGGGTGTAGAGGTCGGCCAGGTTGTTGCCCTTGACCGCGAACTGGACGTCGAGCCCCTGGAGGGTCTGCGGCTGGCTGACGGTGCCCTCGACCTTGGCCGAGATCGCCTCGCTGGCGATGTCGATGTTGATTGGATAGGCCTCGCCCTCGCTGCGCAGCGCATCCAGCGAGCCGGCTTCGACGTCGAGGGCCAGCGGCTGGTCCTGGTACGTTCCCTCGCCGCTCACCCGCACCCCGTCCGGCGTCGATGCCCCGGCAAGCGTGGCCAGGGTCAGGCTGACTTCGTTGCCGCTCTTCCGGTCCTCATAGTCCAAAGCCGCGTCCTTGACGGTGAGGTCGCGGACGATGGGCAGATCCTGCCGCTCCGCGGGCGGCGCCGGCTCTTCTTCCTGCTTCCCGGCGAACTGCCAGTTGGCTTCGCCGGCCTGGTTCTTCGTCAAGCTCACCTTGGGCGTGTCGACGTGCAGGGCATCGACGACGATGTCGCCCTTGAGCAGGGCGAACACGTCGATGCCGACGTCGACGGCCTTGATCTCGACCATGTTCTCCGGCTGCTTGGCCCAGTCGGCGTTCTCCAGGGTGACGCCGCTCATGTGCACCCGGGTGACCCGGCCGAGGTCGACGTCGAGCGGGCCGTTGATGGCGAACTTGCGGCCGATGGCGCCGCTGACGGCGTTGGCCAGCGGCTCCTTGAACGCGCCCCAGCCGACGAACACCGAGATGACCACGACCGCCGCGACGGCGAGGGCGATGAGCGCCACGATGGCGGCCAGCAGGAAGCCGACCGCGCGCACCGCCAAACGTGCCATGAAACTTCTCCACTGCGCCTGAGGTTGACGGAGCACCGCGGCCCATCCGCCGCGTCCACCGATTAACGAGGGCGCGGGGCGAGTGTTCCGGGCACGGCTCCGCTTGCGCCTTATCTGCCGGCGATCACCTCGCGGGCGGCAACGATCGCGCCGCCCACGATCAGGGCGCAGGCGCCCGCCAGCGCCGGCGTCAGCCGGGCCTGGCCGGCTCCGACCAGCAGCAGCGTCGAGAGCAGCGGCGTCGCATAGGCGGCAACGCCCAGAGCGCGGATGTCGCCATGCTTGACGCCGTAATCCCAGGTGAAGAAGGCGACCCCGACGGGGCCCAAGCCCATGGCGACGACGGCCAGCCACTCACCGCCCGCGGGCCAGACCGTCTCCTCGAAGAGCACGTGGCCCAGGGCGGCGAGCAGCGCCGTTGCGGCGCAGAAGCCGCCGACGGCGTCGGTCGGCACGTGCGCGTAGCGGCGGCTGAGGACGGAATAGCCGGCCCAGGCAAGGGCGGCGGCGAACGCCGCGAGGTAGCCCGGCAGGTGCTGGCTGCGGAAGGCGAAGCCGCCTCCCCCGCCGTAGCCGACCAGGATCCCGGTTCCGGCAAAGCCGGCAACGGCCCCGGCCACGTGCCACCAGCGCAGCCGGTGGCCGGGAAGGAGCGCCGAGAAGAGGACGATGAGCAGCGGCCAAAGGTAGTTGATCAGGCTCGCCTCCACCGCCGGGGCGGTGCGGAGCGCGAGGAAGTAGAGCGCGTGATAGCCGAACAGGCCGCCGACCCCGAGGAGCCAAACCTGCTTCGGCCAGCGGAGGTGGGCCAGAACCGGCTCGCCCAAAGCCAGCCACTTGCCGATGGCGAGCGAAGACGCCAGCGCAAAGGCCATGGCCGCGAGCTGGAGGGGGGGAACCGATCCCGACAATGTCGTAAGGACGGCGAGGGTCGACCAGAGGAGGATGGTCGTCCCGCCGATCGCCGTGGCCGCGCGAACCTTGGCGCGGCGCGATGCAGTCGCCTCCGGCCCTTCGGCCGAAGACGGGGCGGGCGGCGGCACCCCCGGCACCGCCGCCCTGTTGGCTCAGACGACCGGGCGCAGCAGTTGCGGGTTCTGGACCTTCGGCTTCTGCGAATGGTCGTAGAAGCCCTTCTTGGTCTTCATCCCGAGATAGCCGAGCTGCACCAGGCGGGTCAGCGTGTGCGGCGGGGCGTGATGCTCATGGCGAACGTCGGCGAAGATGTTGTGGGCCATGGCCTCGACCACGTCGAGGCCGATGTAGTCGGCAAGCTCGAACGGCCCCATCGGGTGGGCGGCGCCGAGGCGCATGGCCTGGTCGATGCTCTCGATGGTGCCGGTGCCGCGCTCCAGCATCCGAATGGCGTTGAGCATATACGGGGTCAGCAACCGGTTGACGATGAACCCGGTGGTGTCCTGAACCAGCACCGGGTCCTTGCCGATCCGGCGGCAGAACGCGTCCAAGGCTTGGATGGTGTCGTCGGAGGTCTCGAAGGCGTGGATGATCTCGACCAGCTTCATCACCGGCGCCGGGTTGAAGAAGTGCAGCCCCGCCACCCGCGAGCGGTGCTTGCACACCGACATCATGGTGGTGACCGACAGCGTCGAGGTGTTGGTGGTCAAAAGCGCGTCCGGCCGGCAGATCGACTCCAGCCGGCGGAACAGGTCCTTCTTGGTTTCGATGTCCTCGATGACCGACTCGACCACGAGCTCGCACTCGGCGACGGCGCGCTCGTCGGTGGAGAACGTGACGCGGCCGAGGATCGCCTCCTTCTCGTCCGCCTGCATCTTGCCCCGCTCGACCATCTTCCCCAGGCTGCGGTCGAGGGTGGTCTTGGCCTTCTCCCACGATCCGGGCGTCGCCTTGACGGCGATCACGTTGCATCCGGCCTGGGCACAGACCTGGCTGATGCCCAGGCCCATGGCTCCGGTGCCGATGATACCGACGTTGGTGATGGCCATATCCGTTCCCCTTTTGTGCGAGCGCTGGGCGAGCCGCAGACCTTCCGCAGACCTTGGAGGTGCATCGGCGGCGGGACCTGCCCGCGCGTGCCCAGAGCGAGGTTTCGTTTGCGTCAGGCCGGCGAGATTAGACGGCTTTCGCCAGCGAAACAAAGGCCTTGTGCACCTGCACAGGGAGAATGCGGCGGCCGCGCCGGCGATTGTGGCGCCGGCGGAAAAAGTTAGGGCCGCCCGAAGGCGGCCCTTGATCCCCCTTTGGATCTTCGCGGTCTGTTAGTCGCGTTCGACGCACATGGCGATGCCCATGCCGCCGCCGACGCAGGCCGTCGCCAGACCCTTCTTGGCGTTGCGCTTGATCATCTCGTGAACCAGCGTGAGGATGATCCGGGCGCCGGAGCAGCCGATCGGATGGCCAAGCGCGATCGCGCCGCCGTTGACGTTGACGATCGCCGGATCCCAGCCCAGTTCGCGGTTCACCGAGATCGCCTGAGCGGCAAAGGCTTCGTTGGCCTCGACGAGCTCGAGGTCCTTCACGCTCCAGCCTGCCCGCTCCAACGCCCTGCGGCTGGCCGGGATCGGGCCGGTGCCCATGATCGCCGGATCCACGCCGGAGGTCGCCCAGGCGACGATCCGCGCAAGCGGCTCGACGCCCCGCTTGGCGGCGCTCTCGGCCGTCATCAGGACGGCCGCGGCGGCGCCGTCATTGATGCCGGACGCATTGCCCGCCGTCACCGTGCCTTCCTTGTCGAAGGCGGGACGAAGCTTCGCCAGCGTCTCCATCGTCGTCCCGAAGATCGGGTGCTCGTCGGTGTCGACGACGGTGTCGCCCTTGCGGGTCTTGATGGTGACGGGGACGATCTCGTCCTTGAACTTGCCGCCCTTGATCGCCGCTTCCGCCTTGGTCTGCGAGGCGAGCGCGAACTCGTCCTGCTCCTGGCGGGTGATCTGGTACTTCTTGGCGACGTTCTCGGCGGTATTGCCCATGTGGTAGTTGTGGAACGGGTCGATCAGACCGTCGCGCAGCATGCTGTCGACCATCTTGAACTCGCCCATCTTGGTGCCGCCGCGAAGGTTGGCCTCGTGCGGCGCCCAGCTCATGCTCTCCATGCCGCCGGCGACGACGACGTCGGTCTCGCCGAGCTTCAGCGACTTGTAGCCTTCGGCCAGGGCGCGCATCCCGGACGCGCAGAGCTGGTTGATGGCGTAAGCGGTCGATGCATCGGAGATGCCGGAGTTGATGCATACCTGGCGGGCGGGGCCGCCGCCCGTGTTGCCTTGCAACACGATGCCCATGATCACTTCGTCGACCTCGCCGGGATCGGTCTTGGCCCGCTGCAGCGCCTCCCTCACGGCGATCTCGCCCAACGTGACAGGCGACAGGCTGCTGAGCGAGCCGTTGAACCGACCGACCGGAGTCCTCGCGCCGCCAGCTATGACAATTTCACTCATGCTGATTTCCTCTCCTCACCCGGGATCACACCGCTTGACGGCGTGTGGGCTTGTGTTTGCCAGTGTGGGCCGGGAGAATAGGGCGGCCCCTGCCGCTTAGCAAGCAGCGAAGCCCCTCGATATGCGCCCGCCGTCGGCCGCTTTTCACGATCCGTGAAGCCTGTCCCGCGCATATTGCGTTGCAACATCTTTTGGCGGATACTGGAGGCTGAGGGAAAGGTTCTTCAAGTCAGATACCGGCAGAGGCCACCTGCGCATGAGCGAAACCAACGACGCGGCTCCGGCTGACGCGTCTGCCAAGATCACCATCAAGAAGTACGCCAACCGGCGGCTCTACAACACCGCCACCAGCTGCTACGTGACGCTCGACTACCTCGCCAACCTGGTCAAGGCCGGCGCGGACTTCGCGGTGTACGACGCCCGCAGCGGCGACGACATCACCCGCTCGGTGCTGACGCACATCATCGTCGAGGAGGAAGCCAAGGGCCACAGCATGCTGCCGGTGAGCTTCCTGCGGAACCTCATCAGCTTCTATGGCGACAGCCTGCAGGTCGTGGTCCCGCGCTATCTGGAGCAGAGCATGCAGGCGTTCTCGCGCAACCAGGAGCAGATGCGCGAGTACATGGCCGGCGCCTTCGACGGCCTCAATCCGTTCACCTCCTTCGAGGAAATGAGCAAGCAGCAACTCGCCATGTTCGAACGCGCGGTGAAGATGTTCAGCCCCTTCTATGCCGACGCCGACGCCGACCACGACGCCGCCGAGGAGAAGGAAGCGCCGGCAGCAGCCGCCGCGCCGCCGGCCGAGAAACAGATCGAGGAGTTGCGCTCCAGGCTCAACGAGATGCAGCGCCAGCTCGACGAACTGGTCTCGCAGCGAGAGGAGCGAAGCGATCAGGGTCCTCGGCCGGACAAGGACGCGCCGGCGGCGGAAACGCACAACAACAACGAAGCCCCGGTCCAGCAGAAGAGCCGTGAAGCCGGGCAACAGGGGGTCAGGCGCGTGCGCGCCGGCGGCCCGTAGCCGCCGCGTTCCCAGCGGCGCCCGACAGCCGACAGGCGAACGGGTCATTCGGCGAGCCTGCCAAAGGTGGCCCTCCGGGCTCGCGCATCCGCGCATGAGCACCGGGCGAATTATACTGCTTGTCAATCGCGATAACGATTGCTAGGTCAAGCATCGACCTTGCGGCGAAACGTGCCGGTCATGCGGGGATAGGCAGCTTGGCACGAAACCTGCGTAAGGATCGAAAGGAACGGGGGGCGTCGGCGCACTAGCGCTCAGGGAGGCGATGAACGGCCGGCGACTTGGGACCGAACTTGTTCTGGAGATCCGAAAAAATGGTGCCGTTCGATGAAGTAACCAAGCCGGTGAACCGCGGGACCGATGTGGACCGGTTTGTCGGCGGCCGCATCCGCGAGCGACGCGTGATGCTTGGCCTGAGCCAGCAGCAAATGGCCAACCTGATCGGGGTAACCTACCAGCAGGCGCACAAGTATGAGCGCGGCATCAACCGCATCTCCGCGGGCCGCCTTTACGAGATCGCTCGGGTTCTGAGCGTTCCGGTAAGCTTTTTCTACGAGGGGCTGGACGATGTTCCGGGCGGCGAAGACCTGTCCGTTCGTCAGCGGATGTGTCTGGAGCTTGCCAGGAACTTCACCCAGATCCCCAACGAGCGTCACCGCGAGGCCTTGAGCCAACTCGCGAGAGTGCTCGCGATCAAGTAACCGATCTGGAGCGGCGGCCGGTCGCCGTCCGGTTGTCCAGGGCGATGGCGACGTTTCGGGCCATGCGCTTCCGGCCGCTGCGCTTGATCGCAGAGCCGCTGAACACGCGGGCGAAGCCTTCGTCGTCAAGCGCCGCCAGGGTATCCAGCGCGGGCGCGCGCAACTCGGGCCGAGGCTGAAGGTCCGGGTGCGGTGTGGGCGAGGAAAACTTGGTCCACGGGCAGGCGGCGAGGCAATCGTCGCAGCCGTAGATCCGGTTGCCCATGGCCGGGGCCAGTTCGGCCGGGATGTCGCTCGCGTGCTCGATCGTGAGATAGGACAGGCAGCGCCGCGGCTCGATCCGGTAAGGCTCGGGCAGCGCCGCCGTCGGGCAGGCCCGCAGGCAGGCGTCGCACGAGCCGCAGTGGTCGACCTCTTCGGGGTCCGCGGCGATCTCGAGCGTGGTGAACACCTCGCCCAGGAACAGCCACGAGCCGAACCGGCGCGAGACCAGGTTGGTGTGCTTGCCGATCCAGCCGAGGCCGGCGCGCTGGGCCAGGGGCTTTTCCATGACCGGAGCGGTGTCCACGAACACCTTGGCGTCGCCCCCGTAGGTCGCCACCAGCCAGCGGGCCAGCGCCTTGAGCCTGGACTTCAGCAGCTTGTGATAGTCGCGGCCACGGGCGTAGACGCTGATGATGCCCTGCTCCGGCCGCGCCAACCCCGCCCCGGGGTCCTCCTCGGGACCGTAGTTGACGCCGAGACAGATGACCGTGCGCGCCTCCGGCCAGAGCGCCCGTGGCGAGGCACGCCGATCGGCGGTCCGAGCCATCCACTCCATCTCGCCGTGGCGGCCCTCTTCCAGATACCGCCGCAGGTTCGCACCGTCGGCGGCGTCCGCCTCGGCGCCGGCAAAGCCGCAGACGTCGAAGCCGAGGCCGAGGGCGTGCTCCCGAATTTCTTCCTTCATCGCCGTCATCGCGGCGTCGAAGCCTTTGGCCGGCTCAGCATGTTTCGCCGAGTTGGTCGCGCGCCCGTCGCCGGGCAAGCGCCACGGCAAGCTCCCACCGCCTCATTCGGCGGCCGCGGCCTTGCGCAAGACGATGGTATGGGTCCCGCCGGCGTCGCTGGTGCTGACGAGGACATGGCCGGTGGTTTTGCAAAAGCTGGCAAAGTCGGCGGGCGCCGCCGCGTCCGTGGCAAGGATTTCGAGCTCGGCACCCGCGGGCAGGCTCTTCAGCATCTTGTTGGCCCGCAGCACCGGCAGCGGACATTGCAGGCCGCGGGCGTCCAGAACATGATCGGCCATGGCTTGCTCCTCGACGATGCTTGGATCGTGACCTTGTAGCCCGGCAAGCACGGCCACTCCAGCGGGCCGCGCAAGTGCAGCGACAATATTGCACTGCGAAAAGGAGGTGTAGTTTATTCTGCTTTTCCCCATTTATGACATCATGCTCGTGGAAATTCAGGTGACGCAGAGCTACATTCGGCAAACGCGCGAATCACGCGGGCGTAACATCGCGCCATCACGGGCGGGCAAGCGAGCGTGTGGGACGCTGCGCGTGCGTGGAGACTGTTGATCTCGCGCGGGTGACAGCAAGACGCTGATGCAAGGGGAGGCACTGGTGCAGACGGTCGACCTCGAATACATGCGGGCGAGCGCCGCGCGGGCAAGCGCCCTGCTCAAAGCCATGGGCAATCCGCACCGGCTGATGGTGCTCTGCCAGCTCGCCACCGGCGAGCGGTCGGTGGGCGAGTTGGAACGACTGGTCGGGCTGAGCCAGTCCGCCCTGTCGCAGCACTTGGCGCGATTGCGCCGGGACAACCTGGTGCAGACCCGGCGCTCGGCGCAGACCATTTTCTACTCGCTGGCGGGCGGCGAGGCGAGCGCGGTGCTGGCGACGCTGTACCAGCTTTATTGCTCCGGCTTCGAGGAGGCCGCCGCTTCCGGCGCCGAAGCCAATGCCGAGGCCGGCCAACCGGCGCACATGCTCCCCTCCTGACCCTGACCCGGCGCATCGGGCCGCAATGAGGATCGGCGTCGACCTCGGCGGCACCAAGATCGAAGGCATCCTCCTGGACGGGGCCGGGGCGGAGTTGGCTCGGCTCAGGATCCCCACACCGCGGGGCGACTACCCGGCAACGGTCGCCGCCGTTGCCCGGGTCGTAGCCGAGCTGGATGCGCGCTTCGGCCAGAACGCCAGCGTCGGCGTCGGCATCCCCGGCGCCATCTCGCCCGCGACCGGGCTCATCAAGAATGCCAACGCCACCTGGCTGATCGGCCGGGAGCTGCATCGCGATCTGGCCGCGGCCATCGGCAGAGAGGTCCGGATCGCCAACGACGCCAATTGTTTCGCGGTTTCCGAGGCGGTGGACGGCGCCGGCGCCGGGGCGAACGTGGTCTTCGGGGTCATCCTCGGCACCGGCGTCGGCGGCGGCATCGCCATATCGGGCCGGGCGCTCACCGGCGCCAACGCCGTCGCCGGCGAGTGGGGGCACAATCCGCTGCCATGGGCCGGCGACGAGGACGAGCCCCGAGCACCCTGTTACTGCGGAAAGCACGGCTGCATCGAAACCTACCTGTCCGGCAGCGGGATCGCCCGCGCCTTTATCGCCCGAACCGGTCACGAGCGCGACGCGGCAGGCGTCGCCGGCCTCGCCCTGGAGGGGGATGTCGTGGCCAAGGAGGTGATGGCCGGCTACGCCGACCGGCTGGCCCGCGCCCTTGCCTCGGTGATCAACATCCTCGATCCGGACGTCATCGTGCTGGGCGGCGGCCTGTCGAACATCGCCAGCCTGTACGAGGCGGTGCCGCCGCTGCTGCCGCGCTGGGTGTTCTCCGACCGGGTCGCAACCCGGCTCGTCCGCAACCGCCATGGCGACTCGAGCGGCGTCCGCGGCGCGGCGTGGCTGTGGCCGCCACGGCCCCTGCCGCCGGGCGAAGGCGCGCCCGCCGGCGTCAGCACTCGGGCTGGGGGAGAAGCTTCACGCTGAGCAGCGTGCCGCGCAAGGTCATGTCCTCGAACACCTGCTCGACGCGCTCGGCGATGCCGTCGGCCCTGAGCTCGATGGTCATCTCGAACTCGGGCACCTCGCCGCTCTCGCGATAGGGAAAGAACGCCCCGCGGGTCCAGTAGAGCGGCATCGGCGGAGCCCCGGCCGCCTGGGTGGGCGACGAGGCCGGGGGCGGCAGCGGCGCGATCACGACGTTGACCAGATACGGGTTCTCCTCGGTGGTCCCGTCGAAGACCACGCGGTTGAAGATCTTCTCCCCGGCCTTGGCCGCGGCGAGAAGCCGGGCGAGATGCTCGGTGGGGAACAGCGCACCCGCCGGCAGCTCCACCGTTCTCTCCTCCGGCGCCGAGTAGCTGGCGAGCCCCGCACCGCCGGGCTTGTCCAGCTTGGCGACACCGGTGATCCGGTTCTCATCCTCCTCCGCCTCGTGGAGCACGCGAAAGCGATAGCTCAAGGCGTCGTCGGCTTCCCAGCTGGTGAACACCCACTTGTCGTCGATGGTGCCGCCGCTGGTCTGGCTGTATCGGATCACGGTCCGGTTCTCGACCGTCCAGCCGCCGCACTCGTGGGCGGCGCGATAGACCATCACGCCCTCGGCCGAGGCGACGTCCACCGCCTGGCTGCCGGGGCCGAGGGTCATGCGGTAAACGGCTTCGTGGGGCTGCAACCGATCGCCGGCACTCGCCGAAGCGGCGATGAGCGTCGCGAGGAACACCCCGCAAGCCGTTGTCGGTCCCATTTCATGCATATTCAACGTCACGCGGCGGCGAAGGCGGTCAAAACGCGGCGCACCTTACGCAGAGGCGCGCCCGCGTGTCTACGGCGGAAGCATCTGCGCTCATTGGGGCTCATGGAAGGCTCATTGGGGGCGGCGGCCTTGTCTTGCGCCCGGCGCCCGGGCACGATCGGCCGAGAACCGAAACAACGGAGCGCGTCGCCGCGGCGGCGGCGGCATCAAGATGGCGGGCACACGGATCCAGCTTGCGGCTCTGCTGGCGCTCGGCTGGCTCGGCATGGCTGCCATGGCCAGAGCCGAACCCGCCCCGGCTGCACAGCCGGAGGAGGAGGACGCCGGCCTGCTCTGCGGCGAGGCCATCGCTTTGGCCGAACGTGCCGAGGCCATTCCCCGGAACCTGCTCGGCGCCATCGCCCAGGCCGAGTCCGGAAGGCCGGTTGCCGAGGACCGGGTGGGCGGGCCGTGGCCGTGGACTATGACCACCGCCGGAACCGGGCTGTTCTTTCGCACCAAGGAGGAGGCGATGCAGGCGGCGGCCGATGCCCTGGCCATCGGCCAGGACAACGTCGACGTCGGCTGCCTGCAGATCAACCTCGGCCACCATGCGGACGCCTTCATGAGCCTGGAGGAGGCCTTCGACCCGTTGGCCAACGCCGCCTATGGCGCCGCCTTCCTCCGGGCGCTGTTCCTCGAAACCGGATCCTGGCCCGAAGCCGTCGGCCGCTACCACTCGGCAACGCCCAGCCGCAACAGCCGGTACCGGGCGAAGGTCCTCGACTTCTGGAACCAGGGTCGGGGGATTGTGCCGCGCGCCCAGGCATCGGCTGCGCCCGAAGCCGGCAACCGGCCTGCGGCCTCGAACGTGGACAGGCGGGGCGTCGCTCCGGCGTCGCCGGGCCTCGACGCCGACGCCTTGGGCGAGATCAAGGACCGGCTGGGCGACCTGGCGCCGCGCCAGTAACGGCGGGAAGCGCCTCGCCGCCGGCGGCGAACAGGTGACAGCGGGCGGGGTTGAACAGGACGCCCACGGCCTCGCCGGCAACGACCGGCGTTGCGCCGCGCGCCGACACGGTGAGCCGTTGTCCGGACACGTCCAGGTAGACGTGGCTTTCTCCGCCCAAATGCTCGACGTGGGCGACGACCGCGGGCATCGCCGCATCCCCGTCAGGCGGCCTTGCCGGATCGCCGAGGCGAAGGTCCTCGGGGCGAAGGCCCAGGGTCAGACCCTCGCCCGGCCGCACACCCGGCACCGGCGGCAGCATCAGCCGCAGCCCGCCTTCGACCTCCACCAGCAACGCCGGGCCGTCGGCGGCATGCACCGTTGCCGCCAGCACGTTCATCGACGGCGTGCCGAGGAAGCTTGCAACGAACAGGTTGCGCGGCCGGCGGTAGAGGTCGAGCGGCGCCCCCACCTGCTCGATCCGCCCGTCGCGCATGACCACGATGGTCTGCGCCAGGGTCATCGCCTCGGTCTGGTCGTGGGTGACGTAGAGCATGGTCGCACCGAGCTGGCGCTGCAGCCTTGCGATCTCCAGGCGCATGCCGACCCTCAGCGCGGCGTCCAGGTTGGACAGCGGCTCGTCGAACAGGAACACCGCCGGCTCGCGCACCAGCGCCCGGCCCATGGCGACGCGCTGGCGCTGGCCGCCGGAGAGCTCCCGCGGCTTGCGCGCGAGCAGATGCTCGATCTGCAGCAGCCGCGCCGCGTCGGTGATCCGCCCGCGGATCTGAGCCTTGTCCTGGCGGGCGAGCTTCAGCCCGAAGGCCATGTTGTCGTAGACGCTCATGTGCGGATAGAGCGCGTAGGACTGGAACACCATGGCGATGCGGCGGTCCGCCGGCGGCAGGTGGGTCACGTCGCGCCCGGCGATCTCGATCGTGCCCCGGCTCGCCTCCTCCAGCCCGGCGACGAGGCGGAGCACGGTCGACTTGCCGCAGCCGGAGGGGCCTACGACCACGGCCAGAGCGCCCTCGGCGATCTCCAGGTCGATGTCGCGCAGCACCTCGACCGCGCCGAAGCGCTTGGCAACCCCGCGAAGCACGACAGCACCCATGCTTTGCCCCTACCCCTTCACCGCCCCGGCGGTGAGCCCGGAGACGATCTTGCGCTGGAACACGAGGACCAGCGCGATCATCGGCACGGTCACGATCACCGAGGCGGCCATCAACGGGCCCCACGGCACCTCGTACTGGGAGGCGCCACTGATCAGGGCAATGGCCACCGGCACGGTGCGGGTCTCCACGGTGAGGGTGAAGGTGAGCGCGAACAGGAACTCGTTCCAGGCGACGAGGAAGGCGAGCAGCGTCGTGCTGGCGATCGCCGGGCCCATCAGCGGCAGGAAAATGCGGGTGACGATGGTGAAGGCTCCGGCGCCATCCACCATCGCCGCCTCCTCCAGCTCCCTCGGCAAATCCCGCATGAAGGTGGTGAGCACCCATGCGGTGAACGGCAGGGTGAAGACCAGGTAGGAGAGGATCAGCGCGCCGTGGCTGTCGTAGAGGCCGAGCGCGGTGATCAGCTCGAACATCCCCGACAGCACCGCCACCTGCGGGAACATCGAAACGGCGAGGATGACCATCAGCAACAGCCCCCGGCCGCGGAAGGAGACCCGGCCCAGAGCGTAGGCCGCGCCGATCGCCAGCAGCAGCGACAGCGCCACGGTGCCTGCGCCCACGATCAGCGAGTTCACGATCGTCCGCCCGAACGGCTGCTCGGCGAAGATGGCGAGGTAGTTCTGCAGGGTCGGCCGATCGGGGATCAGCGCCGCGTCGAAGATCGCCGAACCCGACTTCAGCGAGGAGATGACCGCCCAGAAGAACGGAAACAGGGTATAGCCCACGGTCAGCGCGACCAGCAGATAGAGGCCGCAGGCCTTGGTGAGCCTCGTCATGGCCCGCCCTCCTCCGGCCGCAGGCCGGCGAAGCGGAGGTAGGCAAGGGTGCAGAGCCCGACGATGAGGAAGATCAGCACCGAGGCCGCGGAGCCGTAGCCGACGTCGGCGAATTCGACCAGCTCGCGGCGGGCAAAGATCGACATGGTCGCCGTCTGCCGGCTGTTGCTGGTCATGACGTAGATGAGATCGAAGATCCTGAGCGCGTCGAGGCTGCGGAAGATGATGGCGACCAGCAGCACCGGCCGGATCAACGGCAGGGTGATGCGGAAGAAGACGACCACCGGCGACACGCCGTCGAGCCGGGCCGCCTCGTAAACGTCCTTCGGCACCATCTGCAGCGCCGCCAGGATCAAGAGCGCCATGAACGGGGTTGTCTTCCAGACGTCGGTGGCGATCACCGCGCCCATGGCCAGGTTGGCGTCGGCGAGCCAGGCGACCGGCTCGGCGATGACGCCAAGGCCGAGCAGGGCGGCGTTGATGACCCCGTAGAGGTCGTTGTACATCCACGCCCACATCTTCCCGGACACCACCAGCGGGATCGCCCAGGGCACGAGGATCGCAGCGCGGACCAGGCCGCGGCCGCGGAAGCTGGCGTTCATCACCAGGGCGAAGACCACGCCCAGCACCGTCTCGATGGCGACCGAGCTTGCGGCGAAGATCAGCGTGTTCCAGACCGCGTTCCACCACTCGCCGTCGCCCAGCAGCAGCCGGTAGTTGGCGAGGCCGACGAACGAGGCCTGGGCGGCGTCGCCGAGGCGGGCGTCGGTGAGGCTGAGCCAAACCGTCCGCGCGAGCGGCCAGAGCCCGACCATGGCGAGGGCGACCAGGGTCGGCGCCAGGAACAGCCAGGCGGTCCGCGCCCGCCGCCGGCCGAGCGGCCCCGCGCTGTCGCCGCCCGGCGTCATCGCGGCCACCCCTCGCCGCGGATCTGCTCGACCCGAGCCTCGAGATCCGCGAGCGCTCCTTCGGCCTCGGCGCGGCCCGACAGCACGTCGTGGACCGCGTTCCAGAACGCGCTGGACACCCGGTTGTAGGCGACGCCGGTCGGCCCCGACGGCCGGGCGATGGCATTCGCCAGGACGCCGGCCAGCATCTGGTAGTGCGGATTGGCGCGAAGAACCTCCGGGTCCCGGTACAAGGCCGGCCGGGTCGGGTTGAAGCCGGCGGCCACCGCCCGGGTCTTCTGCACCTCCGCTCCGGTCAAGGCCCGCGCCAGGTCGGCGGCGGCCTCGGGATGCGCCGTATAGGCGGAGACCGCCACCTGCTGGCCGCCCAGAACCCCGGTCGGCGCAACCCCTGGCGACGCCGGCAACGGCGCCAGCCCCACCTTGCCGGCGATGGGACTGCCCGGAGCGTCGGCCAAGGCCCAGACATAGGGCCAGTTGCGCATGAACACCGCCTGCCCCGACTGGAACACGCCGCGGGCCTCGTCCTCCATGTACGTCAGCACGCCTTCCGGGGCGATGGTGCCGATCCAGGAGCGCGCCAGCGTGAGCGCCTTCGCGGCCTCGGGATGGCGGAAGCCGGCGCCGCCGTCCTCGTGGATCAGCCGGCCGCCTCCCTGCGCGGCGATCCATTCCAGGGCGTTGCAGCTGAGCCCCTCGTAGGCCCGGGCCTGGAACACGTATCCCCACAGCCGGGCGTTGCCCTGCCGCCGCTCTTCCTCCTGGATCCGGCGCGCCGTTTCAGTCAGCTCCTCCCACGTTCGCGGCACCGGCGCTTCGTGCTTCTCCAGCAGATCCCGGCGGTAATAGAGCAGGCCGACGTCGACGAACCACGGCAGGGCGACGAGGCGGCCGTCGATGGTGTTGTTGTCGATGATGACCGGAAGATGCGCCGCCCGCTCCTCGGGTCCGACGTACGGCGACAGGTCGAGGAGGTGGCGGGCGAGGATGCCCGGCCAGACCACGTCGATCTGCATCACGTCGACGGCATTCGAGCGGGCGGCGAGGAGTTGCTGGTAGAGGGCCAGGCGCTGGTCGGAGTCGTTGGGGGTGGCGATAATGCGCACGGAGTGGCCGCTGTGCGCCGCCCAGGCCTCGGCGGCCTCCCCGCAGAGCCTGAGCTCCTGGCCCACCGCTCCGCAGGAGAGCGCGATCTCCGCCGCGCGTGTTGGGCTGGAGAAACCGATCGCCAGGACCACGAGCGCGGCAAGCAGGCCGCCGCGGGCCGTCGATCCGAACCGGCCCTCACCCCGACCCTCTCCCGCTTGCGCCTTCAGCGCGCGGGAGAGGGAGCCGCTCACCGCCGGCGCCGCCAGCGCGCCCTCGCCCGCGGCGAAGCCATGGGAGAGGGAGGGACCCGCGTAGCGGGAGGGTGAGGGCATGAGCCCCGCGCAGCGGGAGGGTGAGGGCATCCGGACCGCCTCCCCGTCCCCCGCCGCCACCTCAGGCGGCGGCGTGTTCGCGGTCCGGCGGCGCCATGAACTCCGGCCCGACCGGGTCGCTCACCTCCTCTGCGACGATACGCTCGATCTCGGCCAGCGTCTCGGCGTCGAGGTTCCAGCCCAGCGCGCCGTCGATGGGCGAGAGCTGGCCGGGGCTGCGCGCTCCCCAAAGCGCCACCGACACCCCCGGCTGGTCCAGCACCCAGCGCAGCGCCAGATGGATCACGCTCTTGCCGAACCGGTCGCGGGCCAGCGCGTCGAGCCTGGCGACAGCGGCGAGGTACTGCTGGTAGCGCGGCGCCCTGAACTTGGGGTCGACCCGGCGCAGGTCGCCCTTCTCGAACGCGGTCTCCGCCGTCATCCGCCCGGACAGCAGCCCGCGGCAGATGGCGCCATAGGTCAGGGTGGCGACGCCGTTGTCGCGGCAGTAGGGGAGCACGTCGGCCTCGATGTCGCGCTCGAAGAGATTGTAGGGCGGCTGCGCCACGTGCAACGGCGAGAGCTCGCGCATGGTGTCCATCTGCGCCGGGGAGAAGTTGCTGACCCCGATGGAGCGGATCTTGCCCGCCTTCAGCAGGTTGTGCATGGCCGCGGCGGTCTCGCTGCAAGGCGTCAGCGGGTCCGGCCAGTGGACGAAATAGATGTCTATCCACTCGGTGCGCAGGCGCTTGAGCGAGTCCTCGACCTCGCGCTCGATGCGGGCGCGGCTGGCGTTGCGGAACGGCGTCTCGCCGCGCCAATCGATGCCGGCCTTGGTCGAGAGCACGACCTGGTCGCGTAGGCCGGCTTCCGCCAGGGTCCGCCCGACCAGCTCCTCGGAGCGGCCGAAACCGTAGACCGGCGCGGTGTCGATGAGGGTGACGCCCTTGTCGATGGCGGCGAGCAGGGTCCGCATCGATGTGTCGTCGTCCGCTCCTCCCCACATCCAGCCGCCCAGGGCCCAGGTGCCGAGACCAATGCGCGACGCTACGCGGTCGATGCCCGCGAGCTTGACGGTTTCCATGACGGCTCACCTCGATCCTGCAGCGTGGGGAAAAGCGGGTCCGCCGGACGGGATGAACACTTCCCCCAAAAAACCGGGAGCGCGGCGTCGGACGTCTCCAGGCCGACCGCCCGGCGGACATTCACCGATAACGCGAACCATGCATGAGCGTGTTAACCCACATTAAGCACTCCCCGTCGACCACGCGTCTAGCAGATGCGCGGCAGCGGATCGTCCTCCAGCTCCTCGATGAGCCGTTCGCCGCCGAGCTCCGTCTCCAGCACCACCTCCGCCGGCCCGGCGCAAACGCCGCCGACGATGGCGGCTTCGCCGCCGCCGGCAGCGCCGCGCATGGCGGCCAGCGCCCGATCGGCAGCTTCAGCCGAAACCACGGCAACAACACGGCCCTCGCAGGCGAGATAGAGGGGATCGTAGCCCAGCATCTCGCAGACCGAGGCGACCGGGTCGCGAACCGGGATCGCCGCGGCCTCGAGGCGAACGCTCTGGTCGGCGAGGCGGGCGATGTCGTGGGCGACCATGGCAAGCCCGCCGCGGGTGGGATCGCGCATGAACCTCAGGCCGGGGATGGGGACCAGGGCGCGGGTGATCGGCAGGACGCAGGCGGCGTCGGAGACGAGATCGCCGCGCAGGCCGAACTGTTCGCGGGCCAGCATCACCGCCGTGCCGTGGTCGCCGACGGGGCCGCTGACCAGCAGCCGGTCGCCCGGGCGGATCTCACTCATGCCAAGCCGCAAGGCGGCGTCGCGCAGGCCGATGCCGGTGGTCGCGACATAGACGCCGCCGCCCTCGCCGCGGCGGACCACCTTGGTATCGCCGGCGACGACGCTGACCCCGGCGTCGGCGGCCGCGGCGGCCATTCCGGCGATCAGCCGATCGAGCAGCGCCACTTCCAGCCCCTCCTCCAGGAAGCAGGCGACGGTGAGATACAGCGGCTCGGCCCCAGCGACGGCGAGGTCGTTGACGGTGCCGTGGACGGCGAGGCTGCCGATGTTGCCGCCCGGGAACTCCAGCGGCTCGACGGTGAAGCCGTCGGTGGTGGTCATCAGCGTGCCGGGGCGCCCGGCCGGCGGCAGGGCGGCCGCGTCAACGCTGGTGTCGAGAAGCGGGTTGGCGAGATGGCGGCGAAACAGCCCGTCGATCAGCTCGCGCATGAACCGGCCGCCGTTGCCGTGGGCGAGGCCGATGCGGGGAGTTTCGTCGAAGAGGCTGGTCACGGCTCGGGCCGGGACGCCGCTTCGACCAGCTGGCCGAAGCTCAAGCCGGCGTCGTTGGCGGCAACCCGCTCCGCCATCAGCACCCGAAAGTCGTCCGCGGCAAGCAGACGGCCGGCGGTTTCCGCGAGCAGCCGGTTCTGGAACACCCCGCCGGTCAGGCCGACCACCCCCACGCCGGTTTCGGTGCGGACCTGCCGGGCCTGGGCGAGGAGCGCCGCGGCCAGGCTCGCGTGAAAGATCCCGCCGCGCTCGCCGACGCTCAGGGTCTCGTCGAGAAGGACCGGCAGCAGCGGTGCCCAGTCGCTGCGCCAGATCCCGTCGGCGCCGCGCTCGAGCGGGAGCGCGATGGGGCAAGCACCCCCGTCGCTCGCCGCCTCCAACCACATCGGGCCGTGGCCTTCGAAGCTGGCGCGCTCCACCAACCCCACCAGCGCCGCCGCCCCGTCGAACAGCCGGCCGACGGCGCTGGTCTCGGGTGCGTTCAACCGCGTAGCCCAGGCATGGCGCAGGCGGTCGTCGGTAAGGCGGACGCCGGCGGGCCAGTCCATGCCCGCCTCCCAACACAACGCCAGCGCGCTCCGCCAAGGCTCGCGCCCGGCCTTCTCGCCGCCGGGAGGGCGGAAGGGGCGGAACGAGGAGACCCTCAGCCAGCCGCCCGGCCGGCCATAGAGCCCCTCCCCGCCCCAGAGCGTGCCGTCGCCACCCAGGCCCACCCCGTCCCAGGTGAAGACCAGCATCGCCTCTTCGACCGCATGCTCGCCGGCCAAGGCCGACGCGTGGGCGTGATGGTGCAGGACGGACAGCACCGGCAGGCCGCCGCCGCGGGCCCAGCGGCTCGAGCCGTAGCCGGGATGCGCGTCGGCCACGACCCGTTCGGCGGTAACACCGTAGAGCGCCTGCAGGTCGGCGATCACCTGGCGAAACACCGCCATGCCGCGGGGCGAGGACAGCTCGCCGATGTGCGGCGAGACGACGGCGCGGTCGCCCCAACCGAGCGCCACCGTCACCTTCATCTGCCCGCCGACCGCGAGGTGAGGCCGCTTGAGCGCCACCGGCAAAGTCAGGCTCAGCGGCGCCGTGCCGCGGCCGAGCCGCAGCGGCCGGGCGCGGCCGCCCACGACCCGGTAGACCGGATCGTCGGCCGGGCGGCGGATCGGCCGGTCGTGGTGGAGGAAGGCGTCGGCGATGGCGGCGAGCCGGGTTTCGGCCTCCGCCGGCTCGGTGAGCACCGGCTCGCCGCTGATGTTGCCGGAGGTGGCGACCACGGGTCCGCCGAAGTCGGCGAGCAGCAGGTGGTGCAACGGGCTGTAGGGCAGCATCAGCCCGATCTCGGCGAGGCCCGGAGCGATGCCGGGGGCCAGCCGCGCGCCGGAACGCGTCTTCGCGAGCACGATGGGGCGGATGGGATCGACGAGCATGGCCGCGGCGGCGGGGTCGAGGTGCACCAGCCTGTGGGCGCCGGCCAGCCGGCCCGCCCGCTCCTCGCCGACCATCACTGCCAGCGGCTTGTGCGGGCGGTTCTTCGCCCGGCGCAGGCGGCTCACCCCGGCGTCGCTGCCGGCGTCGCAGATCAGGTGGTAGCCGCCGATGCCCTTGACCGCGAGGATCCGCCCCTGCCGCAGCTCCGCGATGCAGGCGGCCAAAGCGGCCTCTCCAAGCGCCTCTTCCCCTGCCCCGGAGACGTTCTGGTAGCGGAGCCGCGGCCCGCACGTGGGGCACGCGAGCGGTTGGGCATGATAGCGCCGGTCGCCGGGATCCTCATACTCACGCCGGCAGTCGGGGCAGAGCGCGAAGCCCGCCATCGCGGTGTTGGCGCGGTCGTAGGGCAGCCTCTCGATGATGGTGTAGCGCGGGCCGCACTGGGTGCAGTTGATGAAGGGATAGCGGTAGCGGCGGGCGCCGGGGTCGCGCAGTTCCTCCAGGCAGTCGTCGCAGGCGAACTGGTCGGGGGCGACCACCGCCTCGCCGGGATCGCCGTCGATGCTGGGGAGGATGGCGAAGGTCGAGGCCGCGGGTCCCTCGAGACGCGTCTGCCGTTGCCTGCCGGCGGCAAGCTCGGGGCGCGCCAGCGGCGGCGCCTTCGTCATCAGCTCGGTTGCGAACCGGGCGATAACGGCTGCCTCGCCTTGGACCAGGATCGCGACCGTGCCGGCACGGTTGCAGACCCAGCCGGCGAGACCGTGCAGCTCGGCAAGGCGGCGGACGAAGGGGCGGAAGCCCACGCCCTGGACCCTGCCGGTGACCTTGAACTCGCGCGTTTCGATGGCAGCGGCGGCCTCGGCCTCGGGGTGGGGCTCGCAGAGGGCGTGCCGGTCGACGCCGACGCTCACGCCGCAGCCGCCTCCCGCGTCCGCCGCGGCGTCGAGCCGTCCCTCGCGCCGCCCCGCGTGCCGCCCCGCGCTCCTGTGGACCACCAGATGCGGCAGGCGCCCTCGTCGGACACCATGCACGGCCCGACGGGATGGCGCGGCGCGCAGCCGCCGCCGTAGAGCGGGCACGCCGTCGGGTAGATCCGCCCAAGCACGACGTCGGCGCAGGCGCAGCCGGGCGGCATCTCGCCGGCCCGCCTGCGTCCCTCCTCCGCCTCGGCGGCAAAGACCGGGCGAGCGTCGTGGCCGGCGTAGGCCGGCGCCAGCGCGTAGCCCGAGGCGGGGATGGTTCCGATGCCGCGCCAGGGCGCGTCGACGACGGTCATGGTCCGGGCAAGATGGCGCTGCGCCGCTGCATTGCCGCCCTCCCGCACGGCGGCGGGATAGCAGTTGTCGAGAAAGGCGCGGCCCTCGCCCACCTGCCGCAGCGTCGAGTAGACGGCGGCGAGCAGGCTGTCTGCGGAAAACCCGGCGATGGCACAGGGAAGCCCGTGCTCTTCGGCGACGAACGCCCATTCCTCCGGGCCCATGACGGTCGAGACGTGCCCGGGCGCGATCAGGGCGTCGAACCCCGGCCGGCCCGAAGCAAGCAGCATGGCCACCGCCGGCCAGGTACGCCGCCCGGACAGGAGCAGCAGCAGGTTGTCCGGCAAAGGCTCGCTCAGCATCGCCGCGACCGGAGCCATGGTGGTCTCGAAGCCGGCGGCGAAGAAGACGACGGTGCGCGACGGCTGCGCGCGGGCCATGACGACGGCTTCAAGCGGCGAAGCGACGGCCCTGACGTCGGCGCCGGCCGCCTTCGCCTGCTCCAGCGAGCGGATCTCGCCTTTGCCGACGTTCGCCGGCACCCTCAGCATGTCGCCGAAGCTGACCACGATCGCCTCGCGATCAAGGGCGATGCGGATGGCGGCGTAGACGTCCTCCTCCGGGCAGACGCAGACCGGGCAGCCCGGCCCTGGGATCAGCTCGACGCCCTCGGGCAGCAGCGAGCGCAGGCCGGCGTGGGCGATGGAGCGCTCGTGCCCGCCGCAGACGTTCATGATCTTGACCGGCCGGGGAAGCGTGAGCGCCGCGATCCGCTCAAGCCAGCGCCTGGCCGCCTCGGCCTCGGCGCTGACGCCGGTGCGGCCCGGCGAAGCCATGGTCACAGCCCGAAGACGGGGTGGCGCTTGCGGCGGAGGACGGGGCGAACGCTGTCGTGGATCCCCGCCGGCCGCCCGAACTGCGAGGGCATCGCCGTCGGCTCGGTCATGAGCCGCCGCCGGTTCTCCACCGCCCGCGCCCCGAGCCAGTCGAGCCAGCGCTGCATTCCGCTGCCGTCACGCGCCGAGACCGCCACCACCGGCGCCTCGCTGGCAAGCGCGCGCACCCCGGCTTCCGCAAAGCCGACATCGAAGTCGGAGAAATGAACGAGCAGGTCGGCCTTGCTGATCAGCACCAGGTCGGCCGAGCGGAACAGCACCGGATACTTGGAGGGTTTGTCGTCGCCCTCGGTGGTCGACAGCAGGGCGACGGCATGATGGTGGCCGAGGTCGAAGCTCGCCGGGCAGACCAGGTTGCCGACGTTCTCGATGAACAGCACGTCGAGGGCGGCGAGGTCGAGGTCGGCCATGGCGTCGTGAACCATCGCCGCATCGAGATGGCAGGCGCCGCCGGTGGTGATCTGGACAGCGGGAACGCCGTGGCGGCGGATGCGCTCCGCGTCGTTGTCGGTCTCCAGGTCGCCCTCGATCACGCCGATCCGCAGCCCCGCCTGCCCGCGCTGGCGCTCCGCGTCGATGGTGGCTTCGAGCAGACTGGTCTTCCCCGCCCCGGGCGAGGACATGAGGTTGACGACGAGCACTCCGGCGTCGTCGAAATGGGCGCGGTTATGGGCGGCGCGGAGGTCGTTCTCCACCAGGACGCCGCGAACCACCTCGACATCGATGGAGCGGCCGGATGTCCCGCCGGCTTCCGCCTCGGGTGCCTGCGCTATGGCGCATCCGCAGGTCTGACACATGGGCGAGCGTCTCCTTCCCTTGGTATTGTTCCGCCCCCAAACGCCTCGCCGCCCGTCACGGCGGCATCTTCGTCGTCACACTCCATTTCGACGCTGAGCAGGATCAATTCGTCGCCGCTGGTGAGCTCGACCCGGAAGTCGCCGCAGTGAGCGCAGATCAGCCGGTTCGGCGAGGCTGCGCCCTCGCCGCCGCAGCTCCGGCAGCGAACGACGATGGGCGGCGTCTCGACGATCAGCTCCGCCGCGGCGGCGATGCCGCCGCGCCGCGCCACCTCGAACGCGCGATCGAGCAGCCCCGGCTCGACGCCGGAGAGCGCGCCGATGGCAAGCTTCACCGACACCACCCGCCGCGCCCCGTGCTCCTCGGCCAGGCTCTGCACCTGCCGAAGCAGGCCGGAACAGATGGCAAACTCGTGCACGCGCTCACTCCGCCGCGCCGGCCAGGACCTCGTCGAACAGGTCCCAGGTCGTGCGCGCATCCTCCTCGCTCACCTTCTGGATGGCATAGCCGACGTGGACCAGGACGTGATCGCCGGCCGCCAGCGGCTCATCTTCGATCAGGAACAGGTTGACGTCGCGCTCCACGCCCTTCGCCGAGCAGCGGGCCATGAAGCCGCGGATCTCGTCGACGCGCATCGGCACGGCGAGGCACATTGCCCATTCCTTCCCTATCGGATGTCTTTTCTTGTCCGTTGCCAGCGATGATAGCAGACGGCGCCGGCCCGGGCGAGCGGCCTCAGCCCGTCCCTCAAAGGAAAGGGTCGGGCTCGCCGGGCCTCGGAAACAGCATCCGCCGGCCCTGGGTCCAGGCGCGGATGGAGAACGCACTGTCGCCGCCGTAGTCGCCGGCGATGACCGCTTCGCGGACGAAGACCGCGCCGCCGCGGCTGCGCCCTTCGCAGTGGATGGTGAAAATCCCCACCGGCGAGCGGCGGGCAAACGAGCCCTCCGCCAGAACCTCGAGCGCGCCCGCTGGCAGCGGCGGCGTCGGTTCGATCTCCTCGGGCCGCGGCGGCTCGGCCTGGTTGCGGTTCTGCCGGCGCGCCAGCGCCTCGCGGACCAGGGGCGCCGCCGCCTGCGCGTCGGGCTCCGGCTGCTCGCCGTAGACCGTGAGCGCCGGGGCGAGCCGCCGATAGAGCGGCCCGGTCATTCCCGGAACCTGTTGAAGCTCGGCCACCATGACGAAGGCGGATCCGGCGCCGGCGCCGCCGCCCGCGTCTTCGCCCGCAGCCGGGTCGGCTTGCCCCACACCTTGCGGCAGGCCGCCGCTGCGATAGGCGACGATGGCATCGGCGAGGAGTTCACCCTCCCGGCCGGCTCCCGCCACCTCCAGCAGGTCGGCCAGCAGCGTCCGCGGGGCGGCGTTGAGGTCGATCTTGCCGCCCTCGTCGGCGATGACGAAGCGGGCCTCGCCGCCGCCGAAGGCCCAGGCGTAGACCGTCCCGTCCGCCCTGAGCCCGCCCTGGCGAACGGTGGCCGCAAGGCCGGCGGCGGCGCGAACGGTCCCGGCGTCGGCGATGGCCTCGGCCTCGGCCGCCGCGACCATGTTGCGGGCGAGGTTGACCTGCGTGCGGGTACTGGTGCTGAAGCTCGCCGCCAGCGCCGCCAGCACCACCATGACCCACAACACGGCGATGAGCGCGATGCCGCTGTCGCGGCGGCTAGAGCGGATTGTCATTAGGTCGGCCCGCCAGAAACAAAACTTCGTCATCGCGAGCCGCGCAGCGGCGTGGCGATCCAGTGCAAGTTTCACTGGATTGCTTCGTCGGCTACCGCCTCCTCGCAATGCTGGGTGGACGGCCCCCTGACGGCATCGCGATGTGCCAAACTGGGGTGCATTGAACCGACCAGCGAAGGAGACCGTCCAGATGAACG
>JAXMOZ010000017.1:0-46446 GCA_034382075.1 Rhodospirillales bacterium | reverse complement strand
CATGGTCTTGTAGTCATCGACGATCAGGATTCTCATGTTCTTGTTCATCGGCGGGGCGCTCCCTGGCGGATGGTGCGAAAGACGGCCGGGCTGTGCGGCCGAACGGGATGGAGTGAGGCTACGCCGGTCGCGTTGTCGGACGATGTCGCGGCGCGGCGGGAAGATGTCGAAATGTTGCGGCGGGTTTCGCCAGGCTTCGCTGAGCCGGATCAGCCGGCGTCCTCAGGCCACCGCTTCGCCGTCGCCGGCGGTTACGAACGGGTTCGCTCGCCGCGGGGCGGGTCCGGCGGCGCGCGCGGGCGCGGCGGAGGGCTGGTACACGCCGCTGCAGCCGGCGACCGGGGCGAACCCGCTGCTCAAGCCCATCACCGTCTCCGAAGCGCCGAGGAAGAGATAGCCGTCGGCCGGCAACCTCCGGCCGATGTTGGCAAGCGTTCGCGCCTTGGTCGCGGGGTCGAAGTAGATCAGGACGTTGCGGCAAAAGACCACATCGCAGCGGCCGAACGGAGCGAAGTCGTCGAGCAGGTTGAACTCGCGAAAGCGCACCATCGACCTGAGCTCGCTCGAGATCTGCCAGTCGTTGCCGACGCGGCGGAAGTGCTTCAACAGCTGCGCCGTCGGCATTCCCCGCTGCACCTCGAACTGGGTATAGATGCCGGTCCTCGCGCGCTCCAGCGCGGTGGCCGAGATGTCGAAGGCGACGATCTCACAGCTCCAGCCCTTCAGCCGCATCGCCTCCTCGACCAGGATCATGGCCAGCGAGTACGGCTCCTGGCCCGTGGAGGCAGCGGCGCAAAGGATACGGAACGACCGCTGAGCCGCTCGCTTTGCGAGCAGCGCCGGCAGCACCGTGTCGCGGAAGATCGTGAACGGAACGACGTCGCGGAAGAACAGGGTCTCGTTGGTCGTCATCGCATCGATGACGTCGGCGATGAGCTTCGCGTCCTGGCGCAGGACCGCCGCGGCCACCGCGGAGAGGTCGGGCAGCGCGTGCTTGCGCATCACCGGCCGCAACCGGCTCTCCAGCAGATATGCTTTCTCCAAGGGCAGGATCAGCCCGGAGCGGCGCTTCAAGAGCTCGCTGATGGTGGTGAAGTCGCCGGGCGTCATGAGCGGGCGCCGCCGGCGATCTGGCTGATCTGCCTGGCCAGGGCCGGCAGCGGCAGCACCGCGCTGCAAAGCCCGGCGCGAGCCACGGAGCCGGGCATCCCCCAGACGATGCTGGTCGCTTCGTCCTGGGCCAGCAGCGCGCCCTCGGCGTCGACGATGTCGCGTCCGCCGCGGGTGCCGTCGGCGCCGATGCCGGTCAGCACCACCGCCAGCGTCCCCGCCCCGAAGGCGCGGGCGGCGCTGCGAAAGAGCACGTCGACCGCCGGCCGGCAGAAGTTCTCCGGGGCTTCGCGGTTGATCCGGATCAGGCGCCTTCGCCCGTCGGCGGCGACGAGCATGTGGTGGTCGCCGGGGGCGACGTAGATCCGCCCCGGCTGAATGACCTCGCCGTCGCGTCCTTCCGCACACGGCCGGCCGCTGAGCCGGGCGAGATGCTCGGCGAGGATGGTGGTGAAGGTGGGCGGCATGTGCTGGACGATCAGCATCGGCTGGGCGACGTCGGAACCCAGCCCCCCGATCAGCGTCGAGAGCGCCTGCGGGCCGCCGGTGGAGCTGCCGATGACGATGACGCCCGGGCGTTCGCCCCGCAGCGGCCGCAGCACGATGGGAGCGCCCGGCCTCGTCGCGCCTGCCTGTGGCGCGGCCGTGGGCAGGGCGACGACGCCGCGCCGCCGCCGGCCGGCCTCGCCGAGGCCGCGGATCTTGGTGAGCAGATCACGGCGGAAGTCGCTGTTCGCGCAACCCGCCTGGGTGATCTCGCGGCTCGCCGAAGGCTTGGCGACATAGTCCGAAGCGCCGGCCGCCAGCGCCCGCATGGTCACCGCCGCCCCCGGGGTCGACAGGGTCGAGGCGATGATGATGCGCAGGTGCGGGTCGGCGGCGAGGAGCTGCGGGAGCGCGGTCAGGCCGTCCATCACCGGCATCTCGATGTCGAGGACGACGACGTCGACGCGGCGCTCGGCAAGCATGTTCAGCGCCATCTGCCCGTTGGCCGCCGTCGCCGCCACTTCGAGATCCGGCTGCTCGGCGACGAGCCGCGACAACAGCCCGCGGACGACCGCGGAATCGTCGACGATCAGGACCCGGATCGGGCTCTCGTTGCCGGCCTTGGGCGCCTGCGGGCGCGGCGGCGGCAGCGCCAGCGACGGGCCGATCACAGCACCCCTGCCATCGCCAGCTTGAGCTCGAGGATCTCACGGTCGAACGGCTTCATGATGTATTCGTTGGCGCCCGCGGCGATCGCCTCGACGATCCCGTCCATGCTGCTCTCGCTCGTGCAGAAGATCACCTTTGGCTCGTGCCCGCCCGGCAGCGCCCTGAGCGCGCGGACGCAGCCGATGCCGTCCAGGCCCGGCATGTTGCGGTCCATGAGCACCATGTCCGGCATCCGCTGCCGGCAGACCTCCAGCGCCTCGTTGCCGTTGGTCGCCTCCACGGTGGCAAAGCCGAGCTGTTCCAGCATGCAGCGGGCGACGCTGCGGATCGCCCGCGAGTCATCGACGATCAGGCAAAGCTTGGGAGCACCGGTCACGGTCGTGGCTCCTTTCACGCCAGGACTTGGTCCGTGCCGATGTCGAGCAGCGGCTCGACGTTGAGCACCACCATGAGGCCCTCCTCCAGGCGATAGATCCCTGCCGAGAAGCGGCGCCAGCCGGCGTCGAGGGTCACCGGGTTGTCCTCGAACTGGTCGTCGCCGACGGCGATCACCTCGCCGACGGTATCGACGATGAGATTGAACAGCTCGCCTTCGCTCTCGGTGACGATGCTCATGTGCTCGGAGCCGGGCGTCATCGCCGGCAGTCCGAGCCGGCGGCGGACGTCGATGGCGGTGATGATCCGCCCGCGCAGGTTCAACGAGCCGGCGACCTCCGGCGGCGCCAGCGGCACCGGCGTCAGCGGGCGGGCGTCGAGCACGTCGCTGACGCTCGCCAGCGGCAGGCCGAAGAGCTGCCTGTCCACGCTGAAGGTCAGGAACTCGCGTTTGTCTCCCGAACCGGCGAACCGGCTCTCGTCGGCCGAACCCCGGGTGTGGCTGCTCATGCGGCTTCTCCTGGCTGCTGGAAGACGGTTCGCAGGGCGTCGAACAACTCGTCGCGGCGCGCCTTGGGGACGAACGAGGCGAAGCCGGCATTGCGGCCGCGCTCCAGGCTCTGCTCGGTGAGCCTCGACGAGAGCGCGATCATCGGTACGTTCGCCCAGCGGCCGCCGCTGTGGACGGCCTCGGCGAAGGCGTAGCCGTTCATCTCCGGCATCTCGATGTCGCTGACGATGACGTCGACGTCGATGCCGCGGTCGTGGAGCGCGAGCGCCTCCCCTCCGCCAAGGGCCTCGATCACATCGTAGCCGGAGACGGCGAGCCTGGGCGCGAGCAGGCGCAGGAAGAAGGCGCTGTCGTCGACGAGCAGCAGGCGCTTCCTCGGCGCTTGCGGATCGGCTGCCGGCGAAACCTCTTCGTCGGTGCCGAACCAGTCGGGGTAGGCGGCGGTCAGGAAGGGTCCGACATCGACGAGCTCCGTCGCCTTGCCGACGATCACCGCGCTGCCGAGGACGCCTTCCTGGGTACCCGGGAACTCGACCTTGATGTCGTCCTCGACGATATCGAGGATCTCGTCGACGATCAGGCCGACGGTGCGCTCGCGCTCGGCGAAGACCAGCACCGGCTGGCGGCCGTTGCCGCGCAGCGCGCACTCCGGGCTGAGGCTGATCAGCGGCATCATGTGGCCGCGGTACTGGATGACGTCTCGGCCGCCGGCGCGCTCCACGGCATCGACGTCGATGTTCTCCAGCCGCTCGACCAGCGTCATCGGCACGGCCTTGCGAGAGCGGTCGCCGGCGCGGAAGACGATGAGGCTGGAGCGGCGGCTTTCGCTGGCACCCTTCGCCTCGGCCGGTTCGGCGGCGCTGACCTGCGCCTCGCCGACGCTCGCGGCGATGCCGTTGGGGTCGAGGATCATGATGACGCTGCCGTCGCCGAGGATGGTGGTCCCGGAGAAGAACGGGATCTTGCGCAACGCCCGGCCCACCGGCTTGACCACGATCTCCTCGGTGTCGAACACCTGGTCGACGATGACGCCGAGGTGGCGGCTGCCGATCTGGGCGACGACGACGTAGTACTCCGCGCCGCCGCTCTGACCCTCGGAGGCCGCGCCGATCCGCAGCAGGTCGCGCAGGGACACCAGCGGCAGCAGCCGGTTGCGCAGGTTCAGCACCGGCGCGTTGTTGAGCATCTCCACCCGGTGCGGCCCCGCGGGCGAGACGTGGACCAGCTCGCGCACGCAGATCTGCGGCACGGCGAAACGCTGGCCGGCGCAGCCGATGATCAGCGCCGAGACGATGGCGAGGGTGAGCGGGATCTTGATGGTGAAGGTCGTGCCCTTGCCGGCCTCCGAGCTCAGCTCGACCACGCCGCCGATTTTCTCGACGTTGCTGCGGACCACGTCCATGCCGACGCCGCGCCCGGAGACGCTGGTGATGGTGTCAGCAGTAGAGAAGCCGGCCTTGAAGATGAACTGACGAACCTGCTGGTCGCTCAGCCGCTCGAGCTCCGCGGGCGTCGCCAGGCCCCGTTCGAGGATCTTGGCGCGGATCCGCGAGACGTCGAGGCCGCGGCCGTCGTCGCGGATCTCGATGATGATGTGGCCGCCCTCGTGGAAGGCGTTGAGCGTGATCGTGCCGGTCTCGGGCTTGCCGGCGGCCCGGCGCTGCTCCCGCGGCTCGATCCCATGGTCGGCCGAGTTGCGGACCATGTGCGTCAAGGGATCGCGGATCATCTCCAGGATCTGCCGGTCGAGCTCGGTCTCGGCGCCGATCATCTTCAGCTCGATCTGCTTGCCGGTCTCGATCGCCAGGTCGCGGACGATCCGGGGCAGCTTCGCCCAGGCGGTGCCCACCGGCTGCATCCGGGTTTTCATCACCCCTTCCTGCAGCTCGGTGGTGATCCGGCTCAGCCGCTGGAAGGCGTCGGCGCCGCGGCCGTCGTCGCGATCGCGGGCGAGCTGCAGCAGCTGGTTGCGGGTCAGCACCAGCTCGCTGACCAGGGTGATCAGCGACTCCAGCACCTCGACGTTGACGCGGATGGTCCTGGTGGTGGACCCGGCGTCGTGGGAAGCCGCTTCGGCCGGCTGCTGGGCCGCCGGTTCCGCCTTGGGCGCCGCTGCTGCCGTAGCGGGCGCTGCGGGCGCTGCCGGCTGCGGCGTTGGGCATGCGGCGGCTTCGCGGGGCGCGGCTGCTTCGGGCTCCTCGGCCTCGGCCAAGGCGTCGAACACGTCCGTCGCTTCGTCCGGCGCGGCGGCGTCAAAGTCTGCGAGGAGCTCCGGGTCGTCCGCGGGCTCGGCCGCAAGCTGGACCGCCGGCGCACCGTGAGCCGGTGAGCCGCCGCCGGCCTCGCCGCGGGCCTCGCTTTCGGCGACCGCGGCCTTCAGCGCCGCAATCAGCTCGGCATGATCCGTTTGCGGCTCGGCGCCGCTGGCCTCCATTCCGCCCAGAAGATCGCGGATGGCGTCGACGCAGCGCAGGATCAGGCTGATCGCCTCCGGTGTTACCAGCGAGGCGTTCTCGCGAAACAGGCTGAGCAGGTCCTCGCCGGCGTGGGCCACCTTCTCCAGCCGCGGCAGGCTGAGAAATCCGCAGGTGCCCTTGATGGTGTGGAAGACCCGGAAGATGCTGCTCAGGATCTCCTTGTTGTTGGGCGTCTCCTCCAGCCGGATCAACTCGCCGTCGAGAAGGCCCAGGCTCTCCGAGGTTTCGGCGAGGAATTCTTGCAGCAGGTCGTCCATGGCGGCCTCAGCTTTCTTGACGATCATGTCCGGAAAGACGCTGGCCGCCGGCTGCCGGCCCTGCGCCGCAGGCGAGCGCGAAGGGCGGCGCCTGCACGCGCGCGGGCCGGTTCCGGGCGCCGTTGGCGCAGCCAGGCCAGGAACATCCCCCGGATCCGAGGCCGCGAGCGCCTTGCCCACGCCTTCGGACGAGCCCGCACACTATTCGTTAGAGGTTGCCGGCTAGTGTCGGGGTCGTTGCCGCCGTGTTTCGGAACAAGTCCGGAGGTTTCGGCGGCCGGGCTCCGCCGAGGTTCCCATGCCGTCTCCAGCGCATATTCTTGTCGTCGAGGACGATCCCGCCGTCCGCGCCGTGGTTTCCCACTGCCTGGAGGATGCCGGCTTTCGCGTCACGGCGGTCGCCGACGGCGAGCGCGGGGCGGAACTCGTCGCCGCGGAAGACGTGCGCCTCGCCGTCCTCGACATCGGCCTGCCGGGGATCGACGGGCTTACGCTCACCCGCGAGCTGCGGGTCCTGACCGACATCGGCATCATCATCCTGAGCGGCCAGGATCAGGCCACCGACCGGATCGTCGGCCTCGAGATCGGCGCCGACGACTACCTGACCAAGCCGTTCGAGCCTCGCGAGCTGGTGGCCCGGGTCCGCAGCGTCCTGCGGCGGTTGCCGCCGCGCCCCACACGGCAGGACGCGGCCGGGGCGCAGGGGCCGGCACACACCTACCGCTTCGGCCGCTGGATCCTCGACCCGGCCCGGCGCAGCGTCAGCTCCGCGGGCGGGGCGGCGGTGGACCTGACCTCCGGCGAGTTCGACCTGCTCGAGATCTTCGTCGAGCATCCCAACCGGGTGCTGAGCCGCAACCAGCTCATGGACTATCTCCACGGCGCGCAGACGCCGGCGTTCGATCGCAGCATCGACGTCCGCATTCGCCGGCTGCGGCAGAAGATCGAGGACAACGCCAACGCCCCCGAGCTGATCAAGACCGTTCGCCACGCCGGCTACATGTTCACCGGCGTCGTTCGCAGGGGCTGAGGGCGCAGCCCGCCCTTTAGCAAATCTTAAGCGGCCGGCGGCAGGATGGCGCGGGCGATGCCGCCCGCGGCGCTGGTCGCGGGGCGCGGCGTCAGAGCTGTTCTGTCCTCATGCGTCCAGGTGAGCATGTTCAAGTCGCTGAAGATCAAGACGATCATTTGCGCCGCGATCCTCGTTCCGGTGCTCGCGGCGGTGGCCTTCGGCGGCCACGCCGTTCTCGAGCAGTACCGGCGCTACACGGCGGTGCACAACACCGAGCACCTCATGGCCCTGGCGGCGGACATCAGCACCGTCATCCACGAGCTGCAGAAGGAGCGCGGCACCTCCACCGGCTTCATCGGCTCGAAGGGATCCGATGCCTTCGTGCGCCGCCTGGAGACCCAGCGCGCGGCGACGGACGGGTCGATGGGCAGCCTCGGCCGGGGGCTCGCCGCCTTCGATGCCGGACGATACGATCCTGTCCTTGCCCAGCGCCTCGGCGAGGCCCGGTCATGGCTCGATAAGCTGCCGGCGAAGCGGGAGGCCATCTCCGCGCTGTCGCTCGGCCTCCCCGAGTCCTTCGGCTACTACACCGAGACGGTTGCCCGCTGGCTCAACGTGGTCAGCGTGATGCAGACGCTGACCGACGACGCTTCGCTGAACACCGCGATCACGGCCTACATCGCCCTGCTCCAGGCCAAGGAGCGTGCCGGTCAGGAGCGGGCAACGGGCTCCGCCGGCTTCGGCACGGCAAGCGTTGCGCAGGAGTTCACCGCCGCCGGCTTCCCAGCCGAACTGCACCGGAAGTTCATCGCCCTCGTCGGCGAGCAGGAAGCCTTCCTCGCCGTGTTCAAGGCCAACGCCGACGCCGCCGCTCGGGCGAAGCTCGACGAGGTCCTGGGGGACCCGGTGGTGGCCGAGGTCGACCGTCTCCGCGCCGTGGCGATTGCCAGCGCCTACAGCAACGACGTCCAGGGCATCAACGCCGGGGTCTGGTTCGACACCATCACCAAGAAGATCGACCTGTTCAAGAATGTCGAGGATGTGGCCGCGGGCTCGCTGCTTGCCAAGGCGCAGGCTGCGCTAAGGGCGGCGACCCTCGGGCTGGCCGCGAGCAGCGGCATCGTCGTGGCGATCGCGGTCCTGGCGGCCGGGCTCTTTTTGCTGGTCGCCCGCCGCTTCCTGCAGCCGTTCAAGCAGCTCACGCAGGCGGTACAGGCGCTTGCCCAGGGCGACCTCGGCGTCGAGGTGCCCGCGGTCGGTCAGGGCGACGAGCTGGGCGAGATGGCTCGGGCGGTTCAGGTGTTCAAGCAGAACGCGGCCGACCAGCGGCGGCTCGAGGCGGAGCAGGCCGGGGAACGGGAGAAGCAGTTCGTCCGCGCGCATCGCCTGGAAGAGCTGGTGGGAAGCTTCGACGCCGAGGTGGCGGCGGTCATCGCGGCGCTGGGTGGCTCGGCCGGCGAGATGCAGCAGGCCTCGCAGACGATGTCGGCGACCGCCGAGGAGACCAGCCGGCAGGCGACGGCGGTTGCCGCCGCGTCGGAGCAGGCCAGCAGCAACGTTCAGACGGTGGCCTCGGCGGCAGAGGAGCTGTCCAGCTCGATCCGCGAGATCGCGCGGCAGATGGGCGCATCGAGCACCATTGCCAGGGACGCAACCGGCGAGGCGGAAAAGGCTCAGGCGACGGTGCGCGGGCTCGCGGCGGCTGCGGAGAAGATCGGCGAGGTGGTCGAGTTGATCAACGCCATCGCCGGCCAGACCAACCTCCTGGCGCTGAACGCGACCATCGAGGCGGCGCGGGCAGGGGACGCCGGCAAGGGCTTTGCCGTGGTCGCCGGCGAGGTGAAGTCGCTCGCCAACCAGACGGCCAAGGCCACCGAGGAAATCGCCGCCCAGATCGACGCCGTGAGGAGCGAGATCAACGGCACCGTCGGCGCCATCGAGGGGATCGTCTCGACCATCGGCAAGATCAACGAGATCTCCGCGTCCATTGCTGCCGCCGTCGAGGAGCAGGACGCGGCGACCCAGGAGATCGCCCGCAACGTCGAGCAGGCGGCGCAGGGAACGCAGCAGGTCAGCGGCAACATTTCCGGCGTCACCACCGCCGCCGACGAAACCGGCAGCGCCGCCAACCAGGTGCTCCGGGTCGCGCAGGTGGTCACCGAGGCCACCCAGTCGATGGAGCGGCTGGTGGGCACCTTCACCGCCGAGATGCGGCTCACCGGCCGGAGCGATCTGGAGATGCTCGCCATCGCCAAGGCCGACCACAAGGCGTTCGTGCAGAAGATCATCGACGCGCTGGAGGGCAGGACCTCCCTCAACGCCGACCAGCTCTCCGACCATGAGCATTGCCGCTTCGGCCACTGGTACCTGCACGCCGGCGCCTCGGTGCGGGCGCTGCCGGCGTTCGCCAGGCTGGCGGACCCGCATCAGCGGGTGCACGCGCTGGGCAGGCAAGTCCTGGAGACGCTGGCGGCCAAGGGTCGGGACGCGGCGCGCGAGGCGCTCCGGCCGCTGGAGCGGGCCATGGAGGATGTCCTGCGTGGCCTCGACGCTCTGGAGGCAGAGGTCGGCAAAGCCCCGGGCGGCAGAAACGCCGCCTGAGGCGGAGGTCCGGCGGGGCGCCGTCGTCCCGCCGGCCCGAACCCCCGGAGCTCGCAGCTCCCCGTCCGGCCTCCAGGCGTCATCAACGAGCAGACATGGCCCAAGTCGCCTTCTCCTCCCTCATGCAGCGTGGCCTGAACAAGTCGGTCCTCACGCGCTACCTCGCGGTCGGCGCGCGCTCGGGGGCCAGCATCGCCGACCAGGGCGCGACGGCGGCGATCAGCTTCCTCGCCAGCATTCTCATCGGCCGCGAGCTTGGCACCGAGGCGCTCGGCGTCTACGCCATCACCAATGTCCTGGTGACGTTGGTCCGCACCCTTCAGGACTGCCTGGTGCTGGAGCCGATGGCGGTTTTTGGCCCCAGGCAGACGGCCGAGGAGCGGCCACGCTATTTCGGCTTCCTGCTCGGCCTCGAGACGATCTGGGTGGGGCTGTTGACGACGCTGATCGCCGCCGGGTCGGCGATCGCCTGGGCGGCCGGCGGCATTGAGCCGGACCTGTTCCACACGATCGCGGCGAGTTGCGTCTTCTCCTTCATCTTTTGCTTCCTCTACTTCCGCCGCCGGCAGTTCTATGTCGAGCTGCGGCAGTTCCGCGCCCTCGCGCAGTCGCTTTGGTATCTGCTCCTCGTGGTCGGCGCGTTCGCCGCGCTGCTGTTCGTCGACGGCTGGAGCGTGGTGCACGTCTACGTCCTGCTCTCGGCGTGCAGCGCCACCGCCTGCATCGCCGGGCGCGACCGGGTCAACCATCGCTTCTCCAGGCCCTCCACGGCCGAGATCCGCCGCTATGCCGGCGACCACTGGTCCTTCGGCAAATGGGTGCTGCTCGCCGCGCCCTTAGGGATGGCGACGTACCACGGCTACTTCTGGGTCATGGGCGCGCTGGTTTCCACCGAGGCGGCGGGCCTGCTGAAGGCGGCGGAGGCTCTGGTCGCGCCCTTTTTCCAGGTGGCGATGGGCCTCGGGCTGATGCTCATCCCGATGGCGGCGCGCGAGGTCGACCGGATGTCGCCTTCGCAGCAGTGGGACTATGCGATCCGGCTGTTGCTGCCCCTGCTCGGCGTCGCCGCCGTCTACGGCATCGCCGTCTACCTTGGCGGCGAGTTCGCCCTGCGGGCGCTCTTCGGCGGGGGCATCGAAGCGGCCTTCCCGCTGGTCGAGATCATGGCGGTGATCCCGTTCTTCGTCGTGGCGCCGCTGCCGGCGGCGGTGGTGCTCTCGGCGCTGCGCCGGGCCAACATGCGCTTCATCAGCCAGTGCATCGCCTGCGCCGGGACGCTCCTCGTCGGCCTGCCGCTGGTCTACCAGTACGGGCTGATGGGCGGCGCGGTGGCCCTGGTCGTGACCGAGGTGCTGTTCGCCGTCGGCCAGTGGGGCTGCCTGTTCTGGCTGCTGCACCGGGGGAGCAAGGCCGAGCCGGCGCAGGCATTGCGCCAGTCTTAGTGCGTCATCAGCACCGGCACGGTCATGTGCCGCAACAGGTGCCGGGTCACCCCGCCGAGGACCAGCTCGCGCCAGCGGGCGTGGCCGTAGGCGCCGCTGACGATGAGGTCGGCGCCGATGTCGGCGGCGCGGTCGAGGAGAACATCGCCGACGTCGATGTCGTCGGCGTAGAGGTGCTCGGCCTCCGCCTTCACCCCGTGGCGGGCAAGGTGGAGGCAGATGTCGGCGCTGGGGATCTGCCCGTGGCCGTCCTCGCCGCCGTGCGGGTTCACGGCGAGCACGCACACCCGCTTCGCCCCGAGCAGCAGCGGCAAGGCGTCGTTGACCGCGCGGGTCGCCAGCCGGCTCGCGTCCCAGGCCACCAGCACGGTCTTGCCGATCGCGGGGAAGCTGCCGCTGTAGGGGACCACCAGCACCGGCCGGCCGAGGGAGAGGATCAACTGGTCGGGCACGGTCGGATCGTCGCTGGCGTCCTCGCCCGACGGGTCGCGCTGGCCGACGATGACGAGATCCACGTAGCGGCCGTGCAGCGTCAGCGCCGCTAGCGGTTCCGCCGCGACCCCGCGCCATTCACCGCGGACGCCGTCGCGGGCAACCCGCTCCTCGAACAACGCCTGGGCCTTCGCCTGCGCATCGGCGGCAAAGGCGGCTTGCGCCTTCAGCACGTCGTCGCCGATCTGCATCCGGATGTAGTTGGGGATGCGCGGGTGGCTGATGGCGTGGACGCCGATCAGGTGGGCGTCGTAGTCCCTGGCCAAGGCAATGGCGGCCTCCAGCCGAACATCGGCATGCGGCCCCTGGTCGATGTGCACCAGCAAGTCCTTCAGCGCCATGTCGTCCTCCCTGCCGCAGCCGCGGGCTGGTTTTGCGGTCATCGAGTGTAGAGGACCGGCCGCAGCGCCGCCAAGGCGCCGCTTACCGCTCTTGGGCTCCGCCGCAAACCACGATGTTCAGGCGCCGGGCGCCGGCGGCGTCGATGCGGAAGGCTGCCGTCTCCGCCGCTTGGCCCTCGGCGATCGCTGTGATCAGCCAAACCAGGTCCGGCTCGAACGCCATCTCCCGGTCGTAAGCCGACGGCGCCGCCGGCCGGTCCGGGTGCGAGTGGTAGTGGCCGACGATCGTCTCCGGCCGGCCGGACAGCGCCCGCAGCAGGTGGAAGCGGAGCGCCGGATCGATCTCGAAGCGGCGGCCCCGCTCTTCGGGTGCGACGTTGGCGCCGGCATGGGCCTCGGCGACCTCGACCGAGCCGCCGGGCTGCCTTCGGCCGACCAGCAGGCCGCAGCTCTCCCCGGGGTAGCGCCGCTCGCCGTCCTCGCGGATCTGCCGCAGAACCTTGTCTTCGATCAGGATCGTGGGCGAGATCACGGCCTGGCGGTGAGGCTGCCGTGCACCCGGCCGGACAGGGGATCGACGATGAGGACGCGCTCACAGGCTCCAGCAGGACCGACCCGCAGGTACAGCCACTTCCCGTCCGGCTGAACCTCGACGATGCTGCAGCCTTCGGGGAGGCCGAGGCTCGCCTGCCCGAACCCCTCGGCCCGCTGGGCGGCGCGCGCGCTCGACGCCTGCTGGCGCTCCGTCCGCATCAGTTTGAACTCGGGATCGTTCATCCGCGCGTAGAAGGCGTAGGCGAGCAGCGCGATGCCGGCGACGATGAGAATGCCGAGGCCGATGACCAAGGCTTTGATGGCCTGCATTTGTCACGCATCTTGAAGTGGATGGTCGCGACCACTTACACCGTCACGGTCGAGGAGAACAAGGCCGGAGCGCGCCTCGACCGCGTGCTCGCCGAGGCGCTGCCCGAACTCTCCCGCACCCGGGTGCAAACCCTGATCCGCGACGGCCACGTCGCCGCGGGCGGCGGCGGCACGGTTCTCGATCCGGATTTCCGGGTGGCGGCGGGCAGCACCTGGCGGATCGAGGCCATCCCGCTTCCCCCGCCCGAGGTCCTGGCCGAAGCCATTCCGCTCGAGGTGGTCTTCGAGGACGACGACCTCATCGTCATCGACAAACCGGCGGGTCTGGTCGTTCATCCGGGCGCCGGCAATCCAGACGGGACGCTGGTCAACGCGCTGCTTCGCCACTGCGACGGCAAGCTCGCCCGCGCCGGCGGGCTGTTGCGCCCGGGCATCGTTCACCGCCTGGACAAGGACACGAGCGGGCTGATCGTCGCGGCCAAGACCGACGTTGCCTATCGCTCGCTGGTCGAGCAGTTCGCAAGCCACACCATCGAGCGCGGCTACCATGCCATCGTCCATGGCGTTCCACGCCCGGCGGAAGGGCGGATCGAAGGCGCCATCGGCCGAAGCGCCGCCAACCGGAAGAAGATGGCGCTCACGCCCGTGGGCGGGAAGCCGGCCGCGACCGACTACCGCGTTCTCCGCGCCTTCAAGACGGCGGCCGCCCTGGTCGAGTGCCGGCCGAAGACCGGGCGCACCCACCAGATCCGGGTCCACCTGACCTCCATCGGCCACCCGCTGATCGGCGACCGGCTCTACGGCCGCAGGCGCATCGATCTCGCCGAGAAAGCGTCTCCGGCAGTGGCGGCGCTGCTCGATCGACAGGCCCTTCACGCATTCTTGATCGCCTTCAGCCATCCCGTCTCCGCGCGGCGGCTCAGCTTTCACTCGGAAACACCACACGATCTGAATGGCTTAACTTGCGAATTAGACCGATTGTAAAAACTCCTATACTTGACTGCGCAGCTAAGCTATCTTGATGCGTGAATCGATAGGACGTACGGTTTGAGTGTGGCGCTCCGGCGCCGCCGCGGTCTGGCAACAGCGGAGGAGGGGAAGGCGATGTCGGTGTCCTCATCAGAGCTGGAAATCTCGCCGGACCGCAATCTGGCCCGCTACCTCCAGCACATCCGCCGCTATCCGATGCTGAGCCCCGACGAGGAGTATCGGCTGGCCAAGCGCTGGGCGGACCATCACGACGAGGAGGCGGCGAACGTCCTCGTCACCAGCCACCTCCGCCTGGTCGCCAAGATCGCCATGGGCTACCGGGGCTACGGCCTGCCCTTGGGCGAGCTGATTTCCGAGGGCAACGTCGGGATGATGCAGGCGGTCGTCCGCTTCGACCCCGACCGCGGCTTCCGGCTCGCCACCTACGCCATGTGGTGGATCCGCGCGGCGATGCAGGAATACATCCTCCACTCCTGGTCGCTGGTGAAAATGGGCACCACCGCGGCGCAGAAGAAGCTGTTCTTCAACCTGCGCCGGCTCAAGGGGCAGATGCAGGCGATCGAGGAAGGCGACCTGTCGCCGGAGCGGGTCAGCCACATTGCCGAACGGCTCAACGTTCCCGAGACCGACGTCATCCAGATGAACCGGCGGATCAGCAGCCCCGACGCCTCGCTCAACGCGCCGCTTCGCGAGGAGGGCGACGGGGAGTGGCAGGACTGGCTGGTCGATGGCGAGGACGACCAGGAGGTGACGTTCGCCAAGCACGAGGAGTTTGGCGCGAGGCGGAAGCTGCTCGCCGGCGCCCTGCGCACGCTCTCGGACCGCGAGCGGCAGATCCTCTCCGAGCGTCGGCTGCAGGACAATCCGACGACCCTGGAGAGCCTGAGCCAGCGCTATGGCATCTCCCGCGAGCGGGTGCGCCAGATCGAGGTCCGCGCGTTCGAGAAGCTGCAGAAGTCGGTGCGCAACGCCATCATCGATCGCCACGTCGCCTGCTGAGAGCCAAGGCGTAGATGGCCGTGACAAGCACGGCCATGACGCAGGGGAGGCACTGCAGGTGCTCCACCCGCCATCCTCCGGTCGCGGCGCCTCTCCCTTCGTCGTCATCCTCGCGCTCGTCGCGAGGATCTACCGAAGCTGGCTGAGACGCCGAAGCGGAGCGTCAACTCACGAACGGGTCGCGCATCATGATGGTGTCGTCGCGCTCCGGGCTGGTGGACAGCAGGTGGACCGGCGCGCCGATCAACTCCTCGATGCGGCGGATGTATTTCACCGCCGTTGCCGGCAACTCCGCCCATGAGCGCGCGCCGCGGGTGCTCTCGGACCAGCCTTCCATCACCTCGTATTGCGGCTCGACCTGGGTCTGCAGCACCGAGGAGGCGGGAAGGTAGTCGATGGCGTCGGCGCCGACCCGGTAGCCGACGCAGACCTTCACCTCGGGGAAGCCGTCGAGCACGTCGAGCTTGGTCAGGGCCAGGCCGGTGATGCCGTTGACCCGCACCGCATGGCGAACGAGGACCGCGTCGAACCAGCCGCATCGCCTGGCCCGGCCGGTGACGGTGCCGAACTCCTTGCCCCGCTCGCCCAGCGTCCGGCCGACCTCGTCGGTGAGCTCCGTGGGAAATGGCCCGCCCCCGACCCGGGTGGTGTACGCCTTGGTGATCCCGAGCACGTAGCCGAGCACCCCGGGGCCTAGGCCCGAGCCCGCGGCGGCGGCGCCGGCCACCGTGTTCGACGAGGTCACGAACGGGTAGGTGCCATGGTCGATGTCGAGCATGGTGCCCTGGGCGCCCTCGAACAGGATGCGCTTGCCGGCGCGCCGCACGCTATCCAGGGTTTTCCAGACGATGTCGGCGAACGGCAGCACCTTCGGCGCCACCTCCATCAGCTCTGCCTCCAGCCCCGCCCGGTCGATCTCCGCGAGCCCCAGTCCGCGAAGAAGGGCGTTGTGATGGACGAGGAGCACCTCCAGCTTCTGCGCGACGATCTCGCGGCTGACGAGATCGCCGAGGCGGATTGCCCGGCGCGCCACCTTGTCCTCGTAGGCCGGGCCGATCCCCCGCCCCGTGGTGCCGATGCGGGCGTTGCCCAGGGCCAGCTCCCGGGCCTTGTCCAGGTTGCGGTGGATCGGCAGGATCAACGGCACGTTCTCGGCGATCCGCAGGTTTCGCGGTGTGACCTCCACCCCCTGGCCGCGCAGCACCTCGATCTCGGCGAGCAGCGCCCACGGGTCGAGGACCACGCCGTTGCCGATGACCGCGAGCTTGCCAGGGCGCACGACCGCAGCCGGCAGCAGGCTCAGCTTGTAGGTGACGCCGTCGATCACCAACGTGTGGCCGGCGTTGTGGCCGCCCTGGAAGCGGACGACGACGTCGGCCCGCTGCGACAGCCAATCGACGATCTTGCCCTTTCCCTCGTCTCCCCACTGGGAGCCGATAACGACGACGTTGGCCATGCTCAAGCGGTCCTGGTGCGGGTTGTGGGCTGCGGCCGGATCGGGCGGACGTCGTCGCCATCGAGGACGAAGCCGCACTTAAGGCGCGCCGCCTCGGCGTCGATGTCCTCGGCTTCGGCGACGGCGTGCACGGTTATCCAGTCGTTCCGACGCAGGCGCAAGGAGGCATCCGCCGGCGCGCCCAGCGGCACCAGGACGCGCCGCTGTCCCGGCCGGCGCGGCAGGCACTCCAGCACCGTGTCCATGATCAGCGTCACCCCGGTCGCCGGCTCGCCGTCGCCGACGGGATAGCGGCCGCCGCGGGCGAGCTCGCCGCGGACCCGCTTGGCGTAAAGGGAGAAGGTGACGCCGGAGTGGTACTCGAGGCCGCGGTACTCGACCACGTCGATGCTGACGTCGAGCCATGGCGCTGCCCGGGCGACGTGGGCGTAAACGTCGACCAGGGCGTCGCGCTCGGCGGCGGCGAGCGGCGGCAGGTCGGCCGCTTCGAGCGCAGCGATGGTGGCCTCCGGCGCCCCGGCTGCCGCGACCAGCCGGCCGAGCAGGTCGGCCTGGGCGGCGCCTATGGCGGGCGCAAGCGCGGCCACGGCGCTCGCGTCCTTGCAGTCGAGCGCCTCGCGCAGCGCGGCGCGGGCCTCATCGCTACACGATCCCTCCGGCACCAGGAACGACACCAGCGTCGGCAGGCCGAGGTCGACGGACAGCCCCTCGCCGCCCAAATCGGCCAACGACCCTGCCGCCATGGTGATGATCTCGACGTCCGCCCTCGGGCAATGGACGCCGACGAGTTCGGCGCCGACCTGGCCGAACTGCCGCTCCGCCCGAAGCTCCGAACCCACCACCCGGACGACCTGGCCGGCATAGCTGAGGCGAAGTGGGCGCGGCCGGTGGGCGAGCCTGGTCGCGGCGATCCGGGCGATCTGCATGGTCATGTCGGCGCGCAAGGCGAGCGTGCGCTGGGACAGGGGATCGACCAGCTTGAAGGTCTGCGCCGCCAGCGCCGCGCCGCTGCCCGACAGCAGGGTGTCCTCGTATTCGATCAGGGGCGGCTTCACCCGCTCGTAGCCATATCCGGCGAAGGCCGCGATCAGCCGCTCGACCGTGTCCGCCTCGAAGGCCGCGTGCGGCGGCAGCACGTCGCTCATGCCGGCGGGAAGCAGGGCCTTTTCTGGAGGGGTCATCAAGGCGAAGCGCTCGACTGGTCGATTGTCCAACGGAACTTGGCGGGCGGCAGTCATCGCACACCGCCTTCGGCCGCGCCAGAGCTAAGGGGCGCGAGGCGGGGGCCGCCCGCCCGCCGATCTCATCATTGACACGGGGCGCGGCTCGCGCGGATACCGGCGCCGCACGTTCAGCGATAGTCAAGGGATGGTCATGACGCACAAGGGTATCGTCGCCTGCGGCCACGTGGAGACGGCGCGCGCCGCCGCCGCCGTTCTGGATGCGGGCGGCAATGCCTTCGACGCCGCGCTCGCCGCCATGTGCGCCGCCTGCGTCGCCGAGCCGATCCTCGCTTCGCTCGGCGGCGGCGGCTTCCTCCTGGCCCGCCCGGCGCACTCCGGCGCAAGCGGCGTGCCCGTCGTCTTCGACTTCTTCGGCCAGACGCCGAAAATCAGGCTGCCCGCGAGCGACATCGACTTCGTCCCCGTCGAGGCCGACTTCGGCTCCACCCGGCAGGCGTTCCACATCGGCATGGGCTCGGTCGCCACCCCCGGCGTGGTCAAGGGCCTGTTCGAAGCGCACCGGGCGCTCGGGCGCATGCCGATGCGCGAGATCGTCGCCCCGGCGGTGGAGCTCGCCCGCCGCGGCGTGGTGACGACCCCGATGCAGGCGTACATGGCCAACGTCGTCGGCGCCATCCTGAAGCACACGCCGGAGAGCTTCGCCCTGCTGGCGAGCCCGGGGCGCTCGGGCGAGCTGGTGCAGGCGGGCGAGGTCTACCGGCTCCCCGAATTCGCCGACGTGCTGGAGATCCTCGCCATCGAGGGCGAGGACCTGTTCTACCGCGGCGAGATCGCCGGCCGCATCGCCGAGGGCTGCCGCCGCGCCGGCGGCCAGCTTGCCATGGCAGACCTGCATGGCTACCGGGTCGAGGTTCGCCGACCGGTGGAGAGCGACGTCCTCGGCGCGCGGTTCTACCTCAACCCGCCGCCGTCCTCGGGCGGCATCCTCATCGCCTTTGCGCTCGAGCTCCTTCGCGAGGCCCCCTTCGCACGATGCGCCCCGGTCGACCCCGGCTATGTGGTCGGTCTTGCCCAGGCGATGGCCGCGACCAACCGCGCCCGGATCGAGGCGCGGCTGCACGAGCTCGATGAGGAGGATGTTTCGCGAGCCGCCTTGGACCCGGCGCTGCTCGCCCGCTACCGCAAGGAGCTGCTGGCAACCGCTCCTGGGCGCGGGGCGACCACCCACATCAGCGTCGTCGACGGCGCCGGCAACGCCGCCAGCCTCTCGATCTCCAACGGCGAAGGCTGCGGCTCCGTCATCCCCGGCACCGGCATCATGCTCAACAACATGCTGGGCGAGGAGGACATCAACCCGCACGGCCACCACCGCTGGCCGGAAGACCGGCGGCTGTCCTCGATGATGACCCCCGTCCTCGCCATCGAGCGCAACGGCGCCGTGACCTCCTTGGGCTCCGGCGGCTCCAACCGCATCCGCACCGCCATTCTCCAGGTGCTGGTGAACGCCTTTGCCTTCGCCTTGCCCCTCGATCTGGCCGTGGCGGCGCCCAGGCTGCATGTCGAGGCGGACAAGCTCAGCATCGAGCCGGGCTTCCCCGAGCCGGTTCTGGACGTGCTGGCGGCACGCTTCGAGCTCGACTGCTGGACGGAAAGGAGCATGTTCTTCGGCGGCGTGCATGCGGTTCGCCGTGACGGCGCAGGCGGCGTCACGGGGGCGGCCGACGCGCGGCGCGACGGCGCCGTCCTCGCCGCATGATTGTGGGAAGGCATATCGCGCTCGCAAAAGTTACGGCTGTGCGGTATACTGTCGGTTGTTCGGCATCGACAGCATACGCCCGCCCGCCCCATGTCCCGGCCCGCCCTGCAAGACTGTCTCGACGCGCCGCCGCAGCACGGCGAGCGCCCGGTTGCGGCCAGGGCGCCGGCGCGCGGCGAGCCGCTGCTGACCGGCTCCAAGCTGCTGGGGGGTCTCGATTCGCATACCCTGCGGGGGATCGAGCGCGCCGGGTCGTGCCGCCGCTATGGTCCACTCGAGCACATCATCGACCGTGACGGCCGCACGACCGACGTCTTCTTCATCGTTCGCGGCCAGGCCCGCATCCTCAACTACTCGGTCACGGGGCGCGAGATCGCCTTCGACGACCTGAAGCACGGCGACTACTTCGGCGAACTCGCCGCGCTCGACAACGGCCCCCGCTCCGCCAACGTCATGGCGATCGTCGACACGCTGCTGCTGGCCCTGCCGCAGCGCGCCTTCCTGCAGATCCTCGAGGACCACCCCCCGGTCGCGCTCGAGGTGATGGCGCGCCTCGCCCGGATCGTCCGCCTCGCCGACGAGCGCATCATGGACTTGAGCACGCTCGCGGCCCACAACCGCGTTCAGGCGGAATTGCTGCGCCAGGTTCGCGGCCACCGCGACCATGCCAACCATGGACGCATCTCGCCCATTCCGGTCCACAGCGAGATCGCGAGCCGGGTGAGCACCACCCGCGAGACGGTGGCCCGCGTGCTCAACGACCTTGCCAGGCGCGGCATCGTCGAGCGCACCAAGCAGGCGCTGATCATTCACGACATCGCGACGCTGGAAACCATCGTCGAGGAGGTCCGGGGGTAGGCGGCGACGGTCATGATATTGCGGCAGGCGGGCTTGGGCCTGCCCGGCGGCTCGGCTGGCGAACACCCGGAGCGGGACAGCGTTCATCCTCGGTCGAGTGGGGACGCCACCGCGCGGTCGGCCCACCGCGAACGCTTTGCGGCGGCCGGAGACAACCCGCGAGCTTCAGCCCGCTCGCACTCACGCGGCGGTCAAGCCACGGCTGCGGCAACCGCTCCGGCGGCCGGTAGCTGGAAGGAGCCCATGACCTCGGTCGGGAGCGCGGACAGCGGCCACAGCGCCTACTTGATCTTGGTTTCCTTGAACGGGACGTGCTTGCGCACGACCGGGTCGTACTTCCGGAACTCGAGCTTGCCGGTTGCGGTGCGCGGGTTCTTCTTGGCGACGTAGAAAAAGCCCGTCCCGGCCGTGCTCAACAGCTTGACTAAGACGGTGGTCGGCTTGGCCATGGGCGTGCCATTCCTTGCGGGCTGCGCTGGGGTGGATGGTCCCGAACATAGCGGCGCCGCCGGCCATGTCAATCTTAGGGGCACGCGCCGGACGCGCGTGGGGCAGCGCCGGAGACCCTGCAACCAGTTCCGCGCAAACCACCGCGAAACGGGGCCGCCACCTATTTCGAATTGAGCGAAGCGACCCTGAGGTCAGTGGCGATCGACAGGTTTTCGGCCGCCGCTCTTGCCCTCCTCCCTCTGGTCGCCAGCCGGCCGCTCCACCGGCGGCGGCAGGCAGCGGGGCGGGTCCGGCCCATGCGCCAGGGATTGAAGGCGCGAGCCAGCCCTGGATCTTCGCAAACGGCGCGTGCTACGGTCGGCGCCGGTGTCGGAACAGGGAAGCCGGTGCGCGGAAAGACCGCAACGCCGGCGCTGCCCCCGCAACTGTAAGGGACGAGGCCGCGGCAGACGTAACGCCACTGGCGCAAGCGAACGCGCCGGGAAGGCGCCGCCGGCTCAAGACCCCGAGCCAGGAGACCTCTCCGCCGCCGAACGTCATTGGTCCTCGGGCGGAGGATGCGGCGTGATCCGCAAGGCGGCGATGTCCCTGCCGAACGTGACCCTGGTGCTGGGCGGCGCGCGCTCCGGCAAGAGCGCTCATGCCGAACGTCTGGTCGGGGATGCCGGCGCCGGCGGCATCTACCTCGCCACCGCCGAGGCCGGCGACGAGGAGATGGCCGAGCGCATCCGCACGCATCGCGCCCGCCGGGGGCCATCGTGGACCACGGTGGAGGAGCCGCTGGAGCTCGCCGCGGCGCTCGCCCGCCATGCCGCGGCGGGCCGGCCGGTGCTGGTCGACTGCCTGACCTTGTGGCTCAGCAACCTCATGGCTGCCGGGCGCGACGTCGCCCGCGAGCGCGCCGGGCTCGTGGCGGCGCTGTCGGCGCCGCGTGGGCCGGTGGTGCTGGTCAGCAACGAGGTCGGCCTCGGCCTCGTCCCGGAGACGCCGCTGGGCCGCGCCTTCCGCGACGAGGCCGGCCGGCTCAATCAGGCGGTGGCGGCGGTGGCCGAGCGGGTGATCTTCGTTGCCGCCGGCATTGCGCTCACACTCAAGCAGGAGGAGGCGAGGTCATGAACGGCGGGGTCATGATGCAGGGACTCATAAGTACGCGAGCCGCGAAGGAAGCGGCGAGATGAAGATCCCGGCGACGGTGGTCACGGGCTTTCTCGGCTCGGGCAAGACCACGCTGATCCGTCACCTCGTCGCCAACGCCGGCGGGCGACGGCTGGCGCTGATCATCAACGAGTTCGGCGACCTCGGCTTCGACCGCGAGCTGCTGCTGGGCTGCGGGATCTCCGGCTGCGACGGCGACGACGTGATCGAACTCGCCAACGGCTGCATCTGCTGCACCGTCGCCGACGAGTTCCTGCCGACCATGGAGACGCTGCTCGGCCGCGCCGAGCCGCCCGACCACATCGTCATCGAGACCTCCGGCTTGGCCTTGCCGAAGCCGCTGGTCAAGGCCTTCAACTGGCCGGAGGTCCGCTCCAGGGTCACCGTCGACGGGGTCGTCACCGTGGTCGACGCCCAGGCTGTTGCCGGCGGCCGGTTCGCCTCCCCCCCGCAAGGAGCGCAGGCGGAACGGCCGGGCGATCTGGCCGTTGCTGTTGATCATGATGCGCCCCTGGAGGAGCTGTTCGAAGACCAGCTCGCCTGTGCCGACATGGTCGTGCTGAACAAGATTGACGGCGTCGACGCCAGAACCCTCTCGACCGTGCGCTCGGGGCTGGCGTCCGCCGTGCGCCCAGGGGTGAAGATCCTGGACAGCGTGCACGGCGCGCTGGAGCCGCTGGTGGTGCTGGGGCTCGACGCCGCCGCCGAAGCCGGCATCGACGCCCGGTTCTCGCACCACGACAACGAGGAGGAGCACGGCCACGACGAGTTCGTGACCTTTATCGCCGCGCCCGGCCCCGTTGCCGATCCGGCGGCGCTGGAGGCGCGGATCCGCGAGGCGGCCGCGACCTACGACGTGCTGCGGATCAAGGGCTTCGTCGACGTGCCGGGCAAACCCATGCGCCACGTCATCCAGGCGGTCGGCGCCCGGGTCGACCGCTACTACGACCGGCCGTGGCAGAAGGGAGAGGCGCGGCGGAGCGAGCTGGTGGTCATCGCCGAACGTGGCATCGACGTCGCCGCGGTGAACGCGGCGCTCGCGGGCGCGCCGGGGTCGTCGGCGTGAGCGCGGCCGGCTGAGCCGATGCACCTGCTCGCGACCCGGCCCGGGCAAATTGACGATGGTTCGGCCGCCGTCGACCTGGGCCAGACCCCGGGCGACATCGTTGTGCTTTCCGCGGCGGACACCGAGATCGCCTGCCTCGCCGCGGCGCAAGCGGGGCTCGTCGCGGAAGACGAGCGGCAGCCGAGCCTGCGGCTCGCCAACCTGCTCCGCCTGGGCCACCACCTGTCGGTGGATACCTTCGTCGATGCGGTCGCCGGCGAGGCCCGGCTGGTCATCGTGCGCCTGCTCGGCGGCCGCGGCTACTGGCCATACGGGGTCGAGCAGATCGCCGCCATTGCGGCCGACCGGGACATCGCCGTCGCGTTCCTTCCCGGAGACGACCAGCCCGACCCGGAGCTGGCCGAGCTGTCCACCGTCCCCGCCGAAGGCTGGCACCGGCTGTGGCAATACCTGGTTCACGGCGGCATCGACAATGCCGCCCAGTTCCTGCGCTACGCCGCCTCGCTGTTCGGGCGTGACCGCGAGTGGCGCGAGCCGAAGCCGCTGCTCCGCGCCGGGATCTACGCCGGCGCCGCCGCCGCCGAGTTGGCGTCGCTTCGCGCCCGCTGGCAGGACGGACGTCCCGTCGCCGCCGTCGTCTTCTATCGCGCCCTGGTGCAGGCGGGGAACCTTGCCGCGGTCGATGCCCTGGTTGCGGGGCTGGAAAAGCGGAGGATGAACCCGCTGCCGCTGTTCACCTCGAGCCTCAAGGACCCGGTTGCGGCGGCGATCCTCGAGGGCGTCCTCGCCGAAGCGCCGCCGGACGTGATCTTGAACGCGACCGGCTTCGCCGTCTCCGCCCCCGGCGGCGAACCCGCGCAGACCCCGTTTTCCGCCTGCGACTGCCCGGTGCTGCAGGTGGTGTTCGCGACCTCCACCGAGGCGGCCTGGCGGCAGGGGACCCACGGCCTTGCGCCGCGCGACATCGCCATGAACGTGGCGCTGCCCGAGGTGGACGGGCGGATCCTCTCGCGCGCCGTCTCCTTCAAGGGAGAGGCTTACCGCGATCCGCTTACCGAGGCGGACCTCGTTCAGTACGTACCGGTGGCGGACCGCATCGACTTCGTCTGCAGCCTGGCCGCCGGATGGAGCCGGCTGCGCCGCAAGCAGCCGGCGGAGCGGCGGATCGCGCTGGTGCTCGCCAACTATCCCAACCGCGACGGCCGGATCGGTAACGGCGTTGGCCTCGACACCCCGGCCGGGACCCTGAACGTGCTCCGCGCCCTGGCCGAGGCCGGCTACCGGGTGGAGGAGATCCCGGAGAGCGGCAACGCCCTGGTCGACCGGCTGCTGGCGGGCCCGACCAACGACATGGCGGGCCTATCGGGCCGCGAGGTGGCCGAGAGCCTGCCCATGTCGGAGTACGCGCCCTACTTCGCCAGCCTGCCGCGGCCGGTGCAAGACCGGGTGACGTCGCGCTGGGGATCGGCGGAGGCGGATCCGCGCTACCGCCCGGGCCGGCTCGACTGCGGCCGCTTCTCGGTGGCCGCCTTCCGCTGCGGCAACGTCGCCATCGGCCTGCAGCCGGCGCGCGGCTACAACATCGACCCGCAGACGAGCTACCACGACCCCGACCTGCCGCCGCCGCACGGCTACCTCGCCTTTTACGCCTGGATCCAGGACGCCTTCCGCGCCGACGCCATCATCCACATGGGCAAGCACGGCAACCTGGAATGGCTGCCGGGCAAGGGCCTGGCGCTGTCGGCGGAGTGCCTGCCCGAGGCGGCGCTGGGGCCGCTGCCGCATCTCTATCCGTTCATCGTCAACGATCCCGGCGAAGGAACCCAGGCCAAGCGCCGGGCGCAGGCGGTGATCGTCGATCATCTCACCCCGCCGATGACCAGGGCCGAGAGCTACGGGCCGCTGCGCGACCTCGAGCAGCTCGTCGACGAGTACTACGAGGCGGCGGGCGTGGATCCCAGGCGGCTCGGGGTGCTCAGGGAGGACATCCTCTCGCTTTGCCGCGCCACCGGCCTCGACGTCGATTGCGGGATCGACCCGGGCGAGGAGAACGACGCGGCCCTGGGCAAGCTCGACGCCTACCTGTGCGAGCTCAAGGAAATGCAGATCCGCGACGGCCTCCACGTCTTCGGCGAGGCGCCGCAAGGCGAGCAGCTGCGCGACCTGCTGGTGGCGCTGGTCCGCATTCCTCGTGGTGATGGAACAAAAGGCGACGCCTCGCTGCACCGGGCTTTGTCCGGCGATCTCGGTCTCGGCTTCGATCCGCTGGATTGCGACCTTGCCGCGCCGTGGGAAGGGCCGCGGCCCGAGGCGCTGGCGGGTCCGGAGCCTTGGCGGACGACGGGCGACACGGTGGAGCGGCTGGAGGCTCTGGCCGCGGCGCTGGTCGAGGGCGCGCGTCCACCTGAGCCGGAATGGACACGCACCCTCCCGGTGCTTGCTGCGGTCGAGGCTCGGCTGCGCCCGGCGGTGACCGCCTGCGGCAAGGCCGAGATCGCCGGCATCCTCGCCGGGCTGGCGGGGCGGTTCGTTCCGCCCGGCCCGTCCGGCGCGCCGACCCGGGGCAAGCCGGACGTTCTGCCCACGGGACGCAACTTCTATTCCGTCGACACCCGCACCGTGCCGACGCCGGCGGCCTGGACGCTGGGATGGAAGTCGGCGGCGCTCCTGGTCGAACGGCACCTGCAGGACCAGGGTGCCTGGCCAAGGACCCTGGCGATCAGCGCCTGGGGGACGAGCAACATGCGCACCGGTGGCGACGACATCGCCCAGGCGCTGGCGCTGCTGGGCGCCCGGCCGACCTGGGACACCGCGTCGCGGCGGGTGACCGGCTTCGAGATCCTGCCCTTGAGCGTGCTCGACCGGCCGCGGGTCGACGTCACCTTGCGGGTCTCCGGCTTCTTTCGCGACGCCTTCCCCGGCCTGATCGCCCTGTTCGACAGCGCCGCCCGGACGGTGGCCGCCCTCGACGAGGCGGAGGAGAGCAACCCGCTGGCGGCGCGGGTGCGGGACGAGACCGATAAGCTCGCGGCCGAAGGCGCGAGCATGGAAGACGCCGCCAGCCTCGCCGGCTGCCGGGTGTTCGGCTCCAAGCCCGGTGCGTACGGCGCCGGCTTGCAGGCGCTGATCGACGAACGCGGCTGGGAGACGGACGCCGATCTCGCCCGCGCCTATCTCGCCTGGGGCGGCTACGCCTACGGCGCCGGGCTGGACGGCCGGGCGGCGCAGGCGCAGTTCGCAAGCCGCCTCGGCTCCGTCGAGGTGGTGGTGCAGAACCAGGACAACCGCGAGCACGACATCCTCGACTCCGACGACTACTACCAGTTCGAGGGCGGGCTGGCCGCGAGCGTCCGGGTGCTCTCGGGCGAGCAACCCGCGATCTACCACGCTGACCACTCCCGGCCGGAGACGCCGCGGCTCAGAACGCTGTCCGAGGAGATCGCCCGCGTCGTCCGCGCTCGGGTGGTGAACCCGAAGTGGATCAAGGGCGTCATGCGCCACGGCTACAAGGGCGCGTTCGAGATGGCGGCGACCGTGGACTATCTGTTCGCGTTTGCCGCCACCACCCATTGCGTCGAGGACCACCACTTCGACGCCGTCTACCAGGCGTACCTCGACGACGAGGAGGTCCGGACTTTCATCGCCGAGAACAATCCGTCGGCGCTCAAGGAGATGAGCGAGCGGCTGCTCGAGGCCATGGACCGGGACCTGTGGCGGCCGCGGCTCAACGGCGCGCACCAGGCGCTGAAGGCGCTGGCAGGCTCGGCGGCGAAACATACAGCGAGGGGAGGAGGCTCATGAGCAGCGAGGAGGATCTCGACCGGCGCCACGCCGAGAAAATGGCGAAAAAGAAGGCCGCCCGGGACAAGATCCTGGCGACCAAAACCGAGGAGCGGGGGCTGCTCATCGTCCATACCGGCAAGGGCAAGGGCAAGACCACCGCCGCGGTCGGCCTGGCGCTCCGCAGCATCGGCCACGGCTTCAAGGTGGGCATCGTCCAGTTCGTCAAGGGCGCCTGGGCAACCGGCGAGCGCGACATCCTTGCCCGCTTCCCCGACCTGTGCGTGATGAAGGCCATGGGCGAGGGCTTCACCTGGGACACCCAGGACCGCCAGCGCGACATCGCCGCGGCGAGGCAGGCCTGGGAGACGGCGAAACAGATGCTGGACGATCCCAGCTACCGGATGGTGATCCTGGACGAGCTCAACATCGTCCTGCGCTATGGCTACCTCGAGATCGACGAGGTGCTGCCGGTCTTTGCCGCACGCCGTCCGGATCTGCACGTCGTCGTCACCGGGCGAAACGCCAAGGACGAGCTGATCGAGGCGGCCGACCTGGTCACCGAGATGACCATGGTCAAGCACCCGTTCCGCTCCGGGGTGAAGGCGCAGGCGGGCGTCGAATTTTGAGACTTGCCCGCCCCGCGGCTCCGTGATTGCCTAACCCCGTCGGCGTTGTAGAAACAGCGTGTGGTCAAAGGTGGATCAGGAAAAGATGGTCGTCATTGCGGGGAGGTATAGCCGACGAAGCAATTCAGGTATCGGTTCTTCTGGATCGCCGCGCCGCTTCGCGGCTCACGGTGACGCCGTTTCACTTCTGGCGCATCAGCATCATTACACGCTTCTGTCGCGCATCGGCGCGCTCTTCAGCCTCTTTCTTCTCGTCGCCGCTCTCGGCGGCTGCTCGCGAACCTGGGACACCCGGACCGAGGCGGGAAGCTTGGTCGATGCGTCGCGCTGGGCGGTCGAGAGGCTGAAGAACCAGGACGACGACATGGCCAAGATGTTCCGCGCCAACTTAAGGACGGCGCGGGGCATCGCCATCTTTCCCGCCGTGACCAAGGGTGCGTTCATCGTCGGCGCGCAAGGCGGCTCGGGCGTCGTCCTGGTCCGCGGCCAAGACGGGAGCTGGAGCAACCCGGCGTTCTACAACCTCGCCGCCGGCAGCTTCGGCTTGCAGGCCGGATTCCAGTCGGCCGAAGTGGTGCTGCTGTTGCGCAGCCAGCGCGCGGTCAACGCCGTCATCCGCAACCAGGGCAAGTTCGGCGGCGATCTCACCTTTGCCGTCGGCGAGATGGGCGGCGGGCTCGGCGCCGCCACCACAACCGCGCTCGGCGCCGACATCCTCGGCTACTCCAACGTCTCCGGGCTGTTCGCCGGCATGAGCCTCGAGGGCGCCGGCATCATCCGCCGCAACGATCTCAACCAGGCCTTCTATGGCCGAGCCGTGACGCCGGAGGCCATCCTCCTGCGCCGCGAGGTCGCAAACCCGCAGGCCGATGTTCTGAGGCAGACGCTTGCCGGGCGCTGACGGCGCCCGAACTCGGGCGCTGATGCTGCAGGGGACCGGCTCCGACGTCGGCAAGTCTCTGCTCTCCGCCGGCCTCTGCCGCGCCTTCACCCGCCGCGGGCTCAAGGTGCGGCCGTTCAAGCCGCAGAATATGTCCAACAACGCCGCGGTCACGATCGATGGCGGCGAGATCGGCCGAGCCCAGGCGCTGCAGGCGCGCGCCTGCGGCGTTCCCCCGTCCAGCGACATGAACCCTGTGCTGCTCAAGCCGCAGACCGACGTCGGCGCGCAGGTGGTGGTGCAGGGACGGGTGCTGACCAATGCCAGGGCTCGCGACTATCAGCGGCTGAAGCCGGCCCTGCTGGCGACCGTGCTGGAGAGCTTCCACAGGCTTGCCGCGGATGCCGACCTGGTGATGGTCGAAGGAGCCGGCAGCCCGGCGGAGGTCAATCTGCGCCAAGGCGACATCGCCAACATGGGCTTCGCGGTGGCGGCAAACGTCCCGGTGGTGCTCGTCGGCGACATCGACCGCGGCGGCGTCATCGCCAGCATCGTCGGCACCTGCGCCCTCCTGGACGACGCCGACCGCGGCCGGCTGGCCGGCTACGTCATCAACAGGTTCCGCGGCGACGTGAGCCTGTTCGCCGACGGGATCGCGATCATCGGCGAGCGCACCGGGCTTGCCAGCTTCGGGATCGTTCCCTGGTTTGCCGACGCGCGGCGGCTTCCGGCCGAGGATGCGGTGGCGCTTGAGCGGCCCGAGCCCACGCCCGGCGAGGCGCCTCAGCCCATCCGGGTGGCGGTTCCGCTGCTCCAGCGCATCGCCAACTTCGACGACCTCGACCCGCTGATTGCCGAGCCCGATGTGGAGGTGCAGTTCGTCCACCCCGGCGCGGCCATCCCCGGCGACATCGACATCATCGTGCTGCCGGGGTCGAAAGCCACCATCAGCGACTTGGCTTTCCTTTGCCAGCAGGGGTGGGACATCGATCTTCGCGCCCACGTCCGCCGCGGCGGCATCGTCGTCGGCCTGTGCGGCGGCTACCAGATGCTGGGCAGGGCGGTGCACGATCCCTTGGGCATCGAGGGGCCGGCCGGCGAGGCGCCGGGCCTCGGCCTGCTCGACGTCTCCACCGAGCTTTCGGCCGAAAAGGCGTTGTGCGAGGCCGCCGGCCAGGAGCTTTCCACCGGAGAGGCGGTGCGGGGCTACGAGATGCACATGGGCCGGACCACCGGCGCCGGCCTGACCCGGCCGATGCTCCGCTTCGACGGCCGCGCCGACGGCTGTTTCTCTGCCGATCGGCGGGTGTTCGGCTGCTACCTGCACGGGCTGTTCGCCGCCGACGGCTTTCGCGCCGCGTTCCTGGCGCGAGTGCGCGCGCGCCATGGCGGCGGAGTTGCCTACGAGGCCGAGGTGGAGCGCGTCCTCGACGCTCTCGCCGACCACTTGGAGCGGCACCTGGACCTCGACGCCCTGCACGCGGCCGCGGCGCCGATCCCGCGCTGAGCGAACGCTCTTCGCAGGGAAGCGACAGCCTCCTGGGCGCGCTTTCGGCGCGAATTTCGCCGAACACCCTCGAGCCAAAACCCGGCAAAGGAAAAACCCGGTTGTCCGGCACCGGGTAATCTGTTGCGATGGCGGCCCTCAGTCCCGTATGGGTCGAAAAACATGAGCAGGCAGGACGTCGTTTCCGGCAGCGAATATCTCGCCAACTACCGGCAGTTGGAGACGACGGATCTTGACTGCGCCCGCGAGGCGGTCGGCCGGATGTGGGAGGATCACCGGTCCCACCTTCTCCGCGGCAGAACCTACGCCATCGCCTGGCATCAGGCGAACCTCATCGGTTCGAGCCTCAGCTACGTACGGACGTCGAGTTCCATTCGCGTCGATTGCGGGCCGGTCAGCGACACCTTCCGGCTGACCCTGCACGAAAGCGGCCGGATCAACCATTGGATCGATGGCCGACGAGCGGCCTCGACGCCGAGCCGCGCCGTCCTGCACGCGCCGGGACAATCTCTGCGCCTGGAAACCGAGCCGTTCCGGCTGCTGATCCTGTCCTTCTCCGCGGCCGCGGTGACGGACGCTCTGCGTCTTCGCAGCGGCGCTGGCGGAGAAGCTGCGCCTTGGCCGACCGAGCTTCCCCTGCAAACGCCGGCAGCACGGTCGCTCAGGGCACTCTGCCGCTGGGCGGCGCGCGAGCTGGATCGTCCGGGCTCGGGCGCGCTTGGTGGGGCCGAGGCCAAGCGCGCCCTCGAAGCGACGTTACTGATGCTGTTTCTGGATTGCGCGCAGGATCCATCGGCACCGGGCAAGGTGGAGCGACAGGCTGCCACCGAGGCTCGCGTTCGGCGAGTGGAGGAGTGGATCGAAGCGGGCTTCGCCGACCCCATCACCGTCGACGACATGGCTCGGGTCGCCGGCATCAGCGTCCGCGCGCTGCAACACGCCTGTCGGCGCTGGCGCGGTTGCACGCCGATGGAGTTGCTCCGCCGTCGCCGGCTGCACGCTGCGCGCCGGGCACTGCTGGAGGCCGGCCCTGGAGGCAGCGTCACCACCGTGGCCACGGGCTGCGGCTTCTTCAACTTTGGCCGGTTCGCCGGGCACTATCGTCGGCTGTTCGGGGAAACGCCGTCGCAGACTGTGGCCGCGACAGGCGCATTGACGACGTCCCGGCGGGGCCACAAAACGCAAGCCCCCGCTGGTGCGTATGAGGGATAGCGGGCGACCTCCGTCCTTGCGACGGTGCAACTTGTGACAGTGGGGTTAAGCGTCACGGGGGTGATGGGCCGGGCCGCGCCATGCGGGGGTGGCGGCGGCCCGGCAACGTCGCGGCCGCGGCAACGACCGATGACGGTTAACCGGGCGCGCCGAATGCGCTAGCGTCCGGCGCCATGCCCATCCTCTGGCTCGCCTCCTACCCGAAGTCCGGCAACACCTGGTTGCGGGCGTTCCTCGCCAACTACCTGCGCAACGCGCCGCAGCCGCAAGAGATCAACGCCCTGCCCGAGTTCGCGCTGGGCGACATGCGGATCGAGCCGTACCTGCGGATCTCGGGCAAGGACCCGCCGGCGCTCTCGCGCGACGACATCAACAGGCTGCGGCCGGAGGCGCACCGGGCCATTGCGGCGGCGTCCTCCGGGCTCGTTCCGGTCAAGACCCATACCGCCGTCGCCACCGTCGCCGGCGTCCCGACGATCACCCCCGAGGTCACGTTCGGAGCCATCTACGTGATCCGCAATCCCCTGGACGTCGCCGTGTCGTTCAGCCACCACTACGCGGTGAGCATGGACCAGGCGGTGAAGGCGATCTGCTTTCGCGGCCTCGAAATCCCGGCGAAGGAGGGCCACGTCGTTCAAATCGTCTCCGACTGGTCGACCCACGTGCGCAGCTGGCTCAACGCGCCGGGGCTGAACCTGGAGACCCTGCGCTACGAGGACATGCTCGCCTCGCCGCGGCGCGCCTTCGCCGCCGTCTGCGCCTTCCTCAAGATGCCCAAGGACGAAGCCCGGCTGCGCCGGGCGATCCGCCACAGCTCCTTCCGGGTCCTCGCCGAGCAGGAGCGCGAACACGGGTTCGTCGAGCGAGCGCGGGGCGCCGACGCCTTCTTTCGCCGCGGCCGCGCCGGGGGCTGGCGCGAGGAGCTGACGCCGGCGCAGGTCGAGGCGATCCTGGCTCGCCATCGACCGCTGATGACCGAGCTCGGTTACCTCTCCGCGGACGGCAAGATCCTGGTCTGAGCGCCGCTCAAGACGGCCGCGCCGGCGTGCAGCTGATGGTGAAGCGCGCCCCGGGGCCGTCGTTGCCGATCTCCAGGTTGGCGTGGAGGTTCCGCACCAGCGCCACGACGACCTTCATCCCGAGCCCGGCGTTGGCTTCGAGACGATAGCCTTGCGGAAGGCCGCGCCCGTCGTCGGCGATCGTCAGCCGGCCGGTTCCATCCTGCTCCGCGCGGAAGGTGACCCGGATCCGCCCGCTTCGCTGTTCGACGAAGGCGTACTTGGCGGCGTTGGTGACCAGCTCATTGACGATGAGGGCCAGCGAAACCACCCGGTCGGTCGCAAGGTCGGCGACATCCGCGTCGACCTCCACCGAGATGTCGCGCTCGCCGACGATGGAGGCCTCGAGGTCACGGCAGAGGGCGCGGAGGTAGGAGCCGAACTCGATGGTGCTGATCGGCTCCGAGCTTCGGTAAAGGTGCTCGTGGATCCGGGCAATGGTCATGATCCGGCGGTCGGCCTGGACCAACTGGTCGCGCAGCTGCTCGTCGCCGGCTCCGCCCTGCTGCAGGTTGAGCAAACTGGAGACCAGTTGCAGGCTGTTCTTCACCCGGTGGTTGACCTCGCGCAACATGATCTCGCGCTGCTGCAGCAGACTGTGCTGGGCGGTCACGTCGTAGGCGACGCCGATCATCCGCGCCGGGCGGCCGAGGCCGTCGGTGAGGAGCTGACCATGGCCGGCGATCCAGCGCACCTCGCCGGACGGCCGCAGGACCCGGTACTCGCTGCGGTAGGTGGCGCCCGCGAGAGCGCGCTCGATGTCTGCTGCGGCCCGTTCCCGATCGTCGGGATGAACGGCCGCGTAGAAGGTCGATAGCTGTTGCAGATCGACGCTCGGCGACAGCCCGAGGAGACGGAAGTACGAGTCGGACCAGGTGATCCGGTCGGCGCGCAGGTCCCAGTCCCAGGCTCCGACCCCGCCCGCGTCCTGTGCCAGCTTCAGCCGAGCCTCGCTGTCGCGAAGCGCGTTTTCCGCGGCCTTGCGTTCGGTGATGTCGACCGCTGAGGGCAGCAGATGAACGATCTCGCCCTCGGCATTGCGCACCGGGGCAATCATGAAGTCGATGGTCATGAGCCGGTCGCCGGCCATCCGGACCTGGACGTCGTACCTGGAGGCTTCGCCCTTCGCCGCCCGCTCCATGGCGCGGGTGAGCTGGCTCTGAACCGCCGGGTCGTGCGACCACCAGTAGGCCTGCTCGAAGCGCTTGCCGCGGACGTCGTCGAGGGTGAGCCCGGCGGCCTCCAGCGGCGCGCGGTTGGCCCACACCAGGACGCCTTCGAGGTCGAGGATGCCGACGAAGGCAAACAGGTTGTCGAGCACGTCGCGCAGGCGCTGCTCGCTCGCCCTCAGCGCCCGCTCGGCCGCCTGGCGTTCGGTCAGGTCGAGGATGAAAGCGATGCCCTCCTCGCGCCGTGGCCCGACCATGCTGTAGCCGATGAGGATGGGCAAGGTGGTGCCGTCCTTGCGCAGGTACGCTTTCTCGTACGGCGTGCACCGGCCCGTCTCCTGCGCCTCGACGATGGCCGCCTGGTCCATCGGCAGAAACTCGGGCGGGGTCATGTCCAGCCAGCGGATCCGGCCGGCCTCCAGATCCGCCCGGTCGTAGCCGACCATGTCGAGAAAGGCGTCGTTGGCGTCGACGATGTCGCCGCCGATGGTGCTGCGGATCACTCCGATGGGGATCGCCTCGACCAGGGCGCGGTAGCGCTCCTCGCTTTTGCGATAGCTGGTGATCTCGGTGTAGTTGGCGATGGCCGCGGCGATCTTGCCGCCGTCGTGCACCGGGGCGGCGCTGACCATGACCGTGCGGACGATACCGTCGCGGCGAACCAGTTGCAGTTCGCGTCCGATTTGGGTGGCGCCGGCGAGCGCCCGGCGCAGGGGCGCTTCCTCCGTGGTCAGGCAGCGGCCGCCTTCGTAGAGGTCCGCCCAGTTCGCCGTCACATCGGCCAAGCTGCCGCCTTCGAGGTCGGCGCCGAAGAGCCGGCGGGCGGCCTCGTTGACGAGGATCAAGCGCTCGGACGTGTCGACGACGATGATCGGCTCCGCCGACTGGCGCAGAACCTGCTCGAAGAGAAGTGGCGGCACCGGGGCGTCCACGGCAAGACGAAGCGGGTGAGTCAGCGCCGCTCCTCCGTCGCCCCCGTGCGGGTCATAAGACGCCTCCTGTTCTGTCGTCGCGACGCGCCCAGACGTGCTGGCGCCGGCAAGGATGTCATGGAAGCCGAAAACTATCCAGACGCATTCTCAGCGTGACGGGCCCGCCGCCGGGGGAAGCGCATCGCCGATTGAGCCGTCTACCGCGCCCTGCCTGGCCCAACGGAGCGTCTGCCGCCGCGGCGACGCCGGCTTCAACCGGCGCAAAGCCGCGGGCCGAGGCAACGGCTGCCCGGCCGGTGACCCGGGCATCGCTGCCTTCGCCGAGCCGTCAGACCTTCGCCCGCGGCAGGAACGGGTCCGGCTGGAAACCGGAGAGCGGATCGGCTTCCGGCTCGTCGCTGCGGGGGATATCGTGGACGTGAACGTCGTCCGCCGAATGGCGGTCGAGGACCGCCACGGCCCGCTCCTCGTGGGCACGATCGCGCGCATGAACCCAAAGCAGCAGACCGCCCTTGTCGATCTGCGCCTGGATCTCCTTCGCCCGGTCGCGGCCCAGCCAGCGGGTGGCCATCGTCCCGAGCAGGCCGCCGGAACCGCCGGCCACCGCGGCCGCGGCGATGGCCGCCGCAAACGTGCCGCCGGAGGCGACCACGGCGCCGATGGCCGCAGCGGCGCCGATGTAGGCCAGGGCGCCGATAACCCCGGTGCGGGCCTCGACGTGCGAGTCGCGGCCGACGAACGCCGTCCGCGGAACCTCGGGGTCGTCCTCCAGCTCCGCGACCTTCTCGTAAACGTGCCCGAGCTTGTGCTCGACAACTTTCTGCGCCGCCAGCAGGCTGAGCTCCGACCGGTCGAAGCCGGAGCTGAGGAGGTCGTCGACGCACGCCTGCAGCGACCCCCAGTCGTGAAAGACTGCGACCGCCTCGCGCGCCGCCGAGGCCGCCGGCGCGCCTGACCCTGTTTCGGTCATGGCTTCTTCTCCCCAACCAAGCGGCGCAAAGGCGCCGCTCCCTTTCTCCGCATAGTGATGATGGCGAAGAGCAGGCGGCTTGGCCAGACCTCTTTCGGGTGCGACGGGGTGTGCGAACGGGAGCAGCCGCAGGGGTTCGTTCGCTCCTCAGGCCCGCGGCGCCAGACCCTTCAGCCAGCGCAGCGAGCGGCGCGACGTCCTCTGCGAGGTTTGGAAGATGGACCTCCAATGCCGGACGTACAGGTCCCTGACGTCGGCGGACGCGGACGTTGCCTGCGCCGCGAGGGAGGAGAGGAACTTCTTGTCTGCCGGCAGATGCAGAAGGAAAAAGCGGCCAACATAATAGTGGATCGACTGCTGCGGGTGAAGCGAGTCCCTGTTCCAGTACCTCGCGACGATGCCGATGGTGCCCGCGTCGGCGACGTACACGCCTTCGCGCCGCAACAGCTCGACGGCGGCAGACACCAAGGCCTCGTCGCCGACGTGTCTCATCCTCGGCAGGTTGGATAGGTAGGTCGGATAGATGAGGTCGATCTTCGCGACCAGCCTTCGGAAAAACTCCGAGGTTCCGCCAAGGAACTCCCCGCCCAGCCAGCGCCCTTCGCCCTCGATGCCATGCACGGAGCGAAGATCACCGAGGATGGAGTCGTGCCCGTAGGATGGGATCTCCTGATCCGAGATGTCGTAGCAAAGAGGAATTCCCACTTTGATGATATTGCGGAAGGCCTCGGGACAATCGTTGATGCAGATGACGTCCAGGTCCGACAGGACGAGATACCGATCCTGTATGCGGGAAAGATATCTTAGCGCATCGACCTTGAAATGGGCCGAATAGAACTTGATCCCCCGGGGGACCGGCGTCTCGAACGGGATCTCGGTGATCCGCAGCAACCGCCCAGTGGGCAGCGCCCCTTCAACTAGGTCCCGCCTGTTGGTCAACAGCTCGAAATCGATGCCGCGCTTCTTCAGCGACGACGATAGGGTGACCGCGTTATTGACATAAATCGCCGTCTGCTCGCTGAAACTGCTCGTCGCGACGTTGACGGCTGAATTTTCATCTTGCTCTAGGTGAAGAAGGCCAAAGAACTTTGGCTTCACGACTTGGCCGATCCAGGGTCGGACGACGTCGTCGGGCTGAGGCGGCGCCTCGTCGCAGAGGCTAGAGACTGCTGTGCGCATGGCCACCCTGCGTCATTGTCCAGCTGCCGACGAATCAGCCCTATCCTGAGGTGGGAGGCGTTGTCACCAAGCTCACGGTCCGGTCGCGACCTCAGGTTCACCCGACGTTGCCGGTGCCAGTTATTGCTGTTCTTTGCAGTACAGTTTGGTCCCGGCAGCACATGTCATGAACTGCCGGCCTTTTGGATCCAGCTTCGTAGCCGGCGCAACTGATGGACGGGCACGGTCTGTTCGACCGTTACCCGGAATGGGTCTAACGCAGCCTCCGCGGCCCTATCCGGCAGGCGAACCTTGGCTCGCGATTAAAGGTCGCGGAATCTTGGCCATCCGGCCGTGGGAGCGAATCGCTGGATGAGGCGGGATCCCGGCGGCTTCATCCGGCCCGGGCGCGGCGTGCACCCGCGGCAGAGATCGCCCACAAGAGGCGGACTAAGCTTTCCGAGGTGATGCCGCGGCCAAGCCGGCCGGCCTTGGCTGCCGGCGGACCACGGGTTTGGTGGGCGCACAAGGACTCGAACCTTGGACCCGCTGATTAAGAGTTAGCGCAATAATGTTTCGCGGCGGTTCCGGCGGCGACCTAACCGCCTGAAACGCAAGGATGCCGCTTTCCGTCCGTTTCCGGAACGTTCCGGGTATTTCCTTCACCGTGAAGCCCCGGTAGGCTGGGGGTAGCACGATGCGGGAGACGGACATGGCCAAGCTGACGAAGCGGATTGTCGACGCTGCGGAGCCGGACGGGCGCGACTGGGTTCTCTGGGACGACGAGATCAAAGGCTTTGGCCTGCGCCTGCGGGCGAGCGGGGCCAAGGTCTACCTGGTCCAGTACCGGGCCGGGCAGGGCCGGCGGGCGCCCAGCCGCCGCTACACCATCGGCAGGCACGGTTCGCCCTGGACCCCCGACGCCGCCCGGAGGGAAGCCAAGCGCGTCCTCGGGCTGGTCGCCGCCGGCGCGGACCCGGCGGCCGAACGGAAGGAGAAGCGCCGCACTGAACAGGACGCCTTGACGGTGCGCGAGGTGGCCGAGCGCTGGCTTGCCGAGCATGTCGAGGCCAAGCGCAAGCCCCGCACCGCCACCGAGTACCGCCGGCTGCTCAGACACACCATCCTGCCGCAGCTGGGCGACAGGAAGATCGCCAAGCTGACCCGGGCAGACGTGGCCAGGCTGCACGACGCCAACCGCCACGCCCCTTACGTGGCCAACCGCTGCCTCGCGGTCATCTCGTCCATGGCCAACTGGGCCGAGGTGCGAGGCCTTCGGCCCGAGCACTCGAACCCCTGCCACAAGATCGAGAAGTTCAAGGAACAGGGCCGCGAGCGGTTCTTGAGCCCGCGCGAGCTGCAGCGGCTGAGCCGCGCCCTCGACCGTGCCGAACGGTCCGGGGCGGCGTCCGTGTGGGCGGTGGCGGCGGTGCGGCTGCTGGTGCTCACCGGCGCACGGCTGAACGAGATCCTGACCGCACGCTGGGAGTGGATCGACCTCGCCGGCGGCACCCTGGCGCTTCCGGACAGCAAGAGCGGCAAGAAGGTGGTCCACCTGAACGCGCCGGCCGCGGCGGTGCTGGCCGCGCTGCCGCGCCTGCCCGGCAACCCTCACGTGATCTGCGGCGCCAACCCTGGGGCGCATCTGGTCAACCTGGAGAAGCCGTGGCGGCGCATCCGCAAGGCGGCGCTGCTGGCGGACGTCAGGCTGCACGACCTGCGCCACAGCTTCGCCAGCGTGGCGGTGGCGGGCGGAGCCACCCTGCCTCTGATCGGCGCGCTGCTGGGCCACTCGCAGCCCAGCACGACGCACCGCTACAGCCACTTCGCTTCCGATCCCCTGAAGGCGGCCGCCGAGCAGGTCGGGGAGCGCATCGCCGCCGCCATGGCCCGGCCGGCCGCCGCGCCATCAATCCTCCGATCCGGCAAAGCAAAGATTGCGGGCGTCTCTGGCTTGGCGCGGGAAGTTTCCCGCGATGACTTGAAGAAATGCGGTCCATAGACCGGAAACAGACCGCATATGCGGGCAATAGACCGCAAGGGCCGAGCAGGTGGCGTAGGGCGAGCGTGGCCCTGGTTGATTTGCGCTTGTTTCGGCGCCGGCGCATGGCATAGGGTTCCACCGGATCAAATCCTCCGAATGGAGTAATGAGATGGTGAGATGCATGCGGCCCCCGGAGGCCGCGGAGTACGCGAGGTCGACGACCTCGACCCTGGCCAAGCGGCGGATGCTCGGACTGCCGCCCCGCTACAGCAAGCCGTCCCCCAACGTCGTCATCTACACCGACGTCGACCTGGACGAATGGATGGAGAGCAGCCGGCGCACCTCGACGAGCGACGAGGGGGCGCGGGCGGCCAATGTGGGGTCAGGGAGGAGAGGCCGTCAGCGGAGGAGGCGCGAGCCATGCCCAGACGCCGCCGTAGAGTAGCCCCGGCGCCGTTGGCAGACGGCGACCGGGACCGAATCGCTAACATCACCTCCCCTTACATAGCCGCGACGGTCAACAGACCGCAACGGGAAATCGCCCGCATGGCCGAGGCGGTGGCGGCCGACCCGTGGGCGGATGTCCCCGCCAGGATGGCGGCGGTGAACCACCTGCACCGGCGGCGGCACCGGCTGCCGGCGCGGCCGGCCGACGTGGAGACGGTGCGCGCGGCCTATGCCCGGCGGGTCTGCGAGATCGAGGCCCTGGTCGCCACCTACGCCAGGGCGGCTGCGCCATGAGTTCGCTCGGCCGGGCGGCGCTTGGCTATGCCAAGAGGCTGGGGTGGCCGGTGTTTCCGCTGGCGTTTCGCGGCAAGGCGCCGGCGGTCCCCAAGGACCGCGGCGGCCGCGGCGTCCTCGACGCCACGACCGACAGCGCCACCATCGTGCACTGGTGGCGGGCGATGGCCGAGGCCAACGTCGGCGTCGCCATGGGCGAGCAGGCCGGGGTGTGGTGCCTGGACGTGGACCCGCGCCACGACGGGGACGAGAGCCTCCTCGAGCTCGTGCGCGAGCACGGGCCGCTGCCCGAGACGGTCGAGCAGCTGACCGGCGGCGGCGGCCGGCACCTGTTGTTCTCCTTCGACAAGCGCGTGCGCAACCGGCCGGGGTTCCGCCCCGGTCTCGATGCCAAGACCACCGGCGGGTACATCGTCGCCGCGCCCAGCATCCACCCCAACGGCCGGCCCTACGCCTGGGAGGTCGACCACCACCCCCTGGACGTCTGGCCGGAGCCCGCCCCCGAGTGGCTGGTGGCGCTGGTGGCCGCGCCCGAGCCCGCCCCCGAGGTCCAGCATCTCGCCGACCGTTTGGCCGAGCTGTGCGCCCCGGTCCCCGAGGGCCGGCGCAACGCCACCGCAGCCAGCCTGACCGGCTACCTGCTGCGCCGCTGGGTGGACCCGCAGCTGGCGCTGGCGCTCGTGGCCGCCTGGAACCGCTGCCACTGCACCCCGCCGCTCGACGAGGGCGAGATCACACGCACCGTCGACAGCATCGCCTGCCGCGAGCTGCGGCGACGTAAGGAGCGCGCCGCATGAGCTACATCGACCAGCTGGCCGAATACGAGCGCCTGACGTCGACCACGAAAGCAGCCCCGGAGCAGGCTCCGGAGGGTGCGAGCCTCGATGTCGATGCGGAGCTGGCCCGTCTGGCCGCGCTCGACCCGGTGGCCTACGAACGCGCCCGCAAGCAGGCGAGCGAGCGGCTGGGCATCCGCGCGCAGATCCTCGACCAACTCGTGCGCGCAAAGCGCACAGACGCCAACGGCGCCGCCGGCAACGGCACCGTCATGACCCTGGAGCCGCCCGAGCCGTGGCCGGCCCCTGTCGCCGGCGCCTGGCTGCTCGACGAGCTCGCCGCGGCGGTGCGCCGCTACGTGGTCCTGGCCGACGCGGCCGCCGACGCCGTCGCGCTGTGGATCCTGCACGCGCACTGCCACGATGCGGCGACGATCTCGCCCATCCTTGCCATCGTCTCGGCAGAAAAGCGGTCGGGGAAGACGACGCTGCTGGACCTGCTCCAGCAGCTGACCCCGAAACCCATGCCCGGCGCCAACGTGACGGCGCCGGCGCTGTTTAGGGCCATGGAAAAATGGCGGCCGACGCTGCTGCTGGACGAGGTCGAGACGTTCCTCTCGCCCGAGAACGACGAGCTTCGCGGCGTCCTGAACAGCGGCCATCGCCGAGCCACTGCCGGCGTCATCCGCTGCGTCGGCGACGACCACGAGCCGCGGCGCTTCGCCACCTGGGCGCCCAAGGCGCTGGCCCTGATCGGCCGGCTGCCGGCGACGCTCACCGACCGCTCCATACAGGTTGCGCTCAAGCGCAAGCGGCCCGATGAGACGGTGGAGAGGCTGCGTCTGGGCAACCTGCCGCCGCTGCTTGAGGAGCTCGCGCGCAAGGCCGCCCGCTGGGCGACCGATCATCTGGCCGCGCTCGCGGCGGCAGATCCGGCGACGCCCAGCGGGCTGCACGACCGCGCCCGGGACAACTGGGAACCGCTGTTGGCCATCGCCGATCGCGCCGGCGGCGGCTGGGGCGAACGAGGGCGGCGGGCGGCCGTGGCGCTGTCCGGGGACGGGGCGGTGGAAGACCGCTCCATCGGCAGCATGCTGCTCGCCGACATTCGCGAGATCTTCGACGCCGAGCCCTCCGCCGAAATCGTAAGCGACGAGGAGGGCCAGATCACCCGGCGCATCCGGTCGGCGGATCTGGCGTCAGCCCTGGCCCGCATGGAGGGGCGGCCCTGGGTCGAGTGGGGCCGCCAGCGCAAGCCGATCACGCCCACGGCGGTCGCCTCCTTGCTCCGGCCGTACGAGATCGCACCGCGGACCCTCCGGTTCGGCCAGGAGACCCCGAAAGGCTACGACCGCCGATGGTTCGACGACGCCTTCTCGCGCTACCTACAGCCCCACCAAACCGCAACACCGCAACATGGCAACGAATTCAACGGGTTGCACCAAAACCAAACCGCAACATCGGGCGACCATGTTGCGGTTGTGAATTCGCATAAGTCCTTGAAGAACAACGGATGTTGCGGTGTTGCGGTTGGAAGCCCCCCTACAGGCGCGGACGACGAATGGGACATGGATCTGTGACGCATCGGGAGGAGATCGAGGCGGAGGAAACGCCCGACGGCGGCCTGCGGTTCTGGTGCCGCCACTGCCGTGGCTGGCACCTGCACGGCGCGGCCGGCGGCTACGGGCACCGGGTCGAGCACTGCTGGCGGGCCGGATCACCCTACGCCGGCCGGGGCTACATCCTGGCGCCGGCGGGAACCGACAAAACCGACAAAACCCCAACAGGAGGATGACGAAGATGAAGGTCAAGGAAACGGTCGCGGTGGTCGAGGCCCTGATGGCGGCGCAGGGAGAAGGCGTCGACCGCAGGCTGGTCGAGGGGCACAGAGAGGTCATGGCCATGATCGACAGCGGCGAGCTCGACCCCGAGGCCTTCGCCGCCGCCGACGAGGTGCTCGAGGAACGTTGGGCGCGCGCCGCCGAGGACGAGGCCGAGGTCAAGGCCATGCAGCTGATCCTCGATACTGCAGCCCTGTCCGACCTTCCGGGCGACGTGCCGATCCTGAGGAAGCTGTGGGACGTCGAGGCCCGGGCCAGGAAGGACCCCGCCCTCCGCGCCAAGCTGCGGGCCATGGGCTGCCCGGTGGACTACCTCGAACAGCCGCCGCACTGACCGGGGAGGATGGAAGCATGACGCACAAAATCAGGGAAACGCTCGAAGGGATCGAGCTCCTCATGGACCTCGTCGACCTCAGCGACACCCCGATACCCGAGGCGTACGAGGCGGTCCTGGCGCAGATCGAGGCCGGCGAGGTCGATCCCGAGGCCGACATCGACGAGGTGATCGAGGAACGGAAGGCGCGCGCCGCCGGGCCGCCGCACTGAAACGGAAACGGCGGGGCACCTGCCGGTGCCCCGCCGCCCACTCATCAATGCAGAAGTCTCGCGGATCCCGTGCCTTGCCTCACCTCGCCACACCACGCCGAGCCACGCCACGCCAGAGGCAGGGGGCTGTGCGGTGCCCGTCGTCAACCAGAGTGACCCGCGGAACCCTGGCCCAGGAGAGAACGCGGCAGGCTTAGGCGACCGCCGGCGGTGCGGTCAATGAGCCGTTTTCGTCATTCGAAAGGTGCGCAAATGGAGATCTGCGGGTTCAAGGTTTACGGGCCGGGCGAGTGGCAGGCCGAGGCCGAGGCGGAGGAGGCCGCGCTGGCCGACACGCTCCGGCAGGCCAGGGATCTCGGCTGGAAGTCAGCGCCACGCTTCAAGGGCGAACGGCCGGCGGTGTGGCTGCACAAGGACGGCAGCTGGGGGCTGACGACGGAAGAGGGTGGCCGCCCGGACGAGTACTGGTGGACGGCCGACCGCATCGACACGACGGCGAAGCTGCTGGGCTGGCTGGCCCATCTCTCCGAGAAAGGGTGGTTCACGAACGATCACCTGCGGCAGATGCTTTCGCTGTTCCAGAAGCTGCATCCGGAAGCAGTAGACCGCGGCTTGTGAAGCCTTCAGCAGGGGGGTGTTCCATCTCTGGCCGGTCTTGGGCTGCAAACCGCGCGCCCAGCCGATTTTTCGCAGGCGCGAAATTCGGCGCGGGCGGGTGACCGCAGAGAGGGCAGTAAAGGCCGCAGAATTCCTGCGGAAATAGCCCTTATGGGGTTGCGGTTACCGCTGTCCGCATCATAATGGGCGCGCAACACCCAAGGATCCGCCCATGCCCGCCCCGATGAGCGAAAGGCACCTGGCCTCGGCCCTGGAGCTGGTCACCGATGGCCATGCCACCCGCGACGTGCGCGCCTCGTGGCGCCGTCGCGGGCTGCTCATCACCCCGGCCGCCCGCGCCCAGGCCGTCGGCGGCCGGCCAATGCTCTACCCGAGGCTGGGCCTGATCGAGGCGCGGCTGCTCTACGAAGCCACGCAGGACGGCATCGACCTTGCCGTGATCGCCGGGGCGTTCCGGGCCCGGATCGAGCACGAGGGCAGCCAGCGGCGCGTCGCCGAGGCCCGTGGTGCGCCGGTGGGCGGCTACCTGAACGACGTCGACCTCGACCCCGCCACCCTGGACGCCGCCGTTCGTAGCGGCGGCCTGCGCGAGTTCGAGGCCCTCGAGCCGGGCGAGAACGACCGCTATTGGCTGGTCACCGCCGAGGGCCGGCAGGTGCGAGTTGTCGCCGGCGAGCTGGTCCACCTGCCCGCCGCCCTGGCCCGCATCCTCACCCGTCACCGGGTGCATGTGCCGGTCGTCGTCACCAACGTTTCGGCCGCCGTGCGCTGCGTCGACCGCGCGCTGGCCCGCAAGTGATCCTCCCCGGGTCCTTCTCCGGGGCCTGTGGTCGGCCCTGAACCGCTGCCGGGTCCGGGGAGGTGCGGTCATACCCGGCGGCGGAGGCCACACCCAACCGAAGGGAGACCCCCATGCTGCTACGACCCCATGAACTGGCCGAGCGCCGTGCCGGCAAGCTCGACGAGCTGCGCGGCATCCTGGCCGCCGGCGACGTCAACGAGGAGGGCCGCGCCCGCTTCGACGGCCTGAAGGCCGAGATCGAGGCCCTGGACGCCGACCTGGCCCGCGCCGAGTTCCTGGCTGCCGCGGAGAAGCGCTCGGCCGGCAGCCACGCCCAGCCCGACCCGCTCGACCACGAGCTCGCCGGCTATTCGGTGGTGCGCGCCATCGCCGCCCAGATCCCCGACATGGCCCAGCGCATCGACGCCGGCCGCGAGCGCGAGGTCAGCCAGGAGCTGCAGCGGCGCAGTGGACGCCGGCACGAGGGCATCACCGTGCCGCTGCAGGCTCTCGAAAAGCGGGTGCTGACCACCGCCGCGCCCGTGGGCGGGCCGGGCGGCAACCTGGTCCCGACCGATCACCGCGCCGACCTGTTCATCGAGCCGCTGCGCGCCCGGCTGGTCGTGCGCCGGCTGGGGGCCCGGGTGCTCTCGGGCCTGACCGGCAACGTCGACATCCCCCGCCTGACCAAGTCGGCGGTGGGCCACTGGGTCGCCGAGAACGCCGCCATCGCCCCCTCGGACCCCGAGTTCGACAAGGTCAGCCTGGCGCCCAAGCACTGCGGCGGCATCGTCGAGATGTCGAGGAACATGCTTCAGCAGACGTCGCCCGACGTCGAGCAGCTGGTGCGCTCGGACCTGGCCGCCGTGCTGGCCCGGGCCATCGACAAGGCGGCCATCGCCGGCACCGGCGGCACGCAGCCGGTGGGCATCCTGGGCACGGTCGGCGTGGGCACCGTCACCTGGGCCGCCACCTGGGCCAAGGTGCTGGAGTTCGTCGCCGCCATCGAGAACGCCGACGCCGCCCAAGGCTCGCTGGCGTGGCTGACGCATCCCTCGGTGCTGCCGACCCTGGCCAACACGCTGAAGGTCACCGGCGACGCCGGCGGCGGCTGGCTGGCCGATGCGCCCGACCGCATGGCCGGCTTCCCGCTGCTGACCAGCTCCTTGATGCCGACCGACCTGGGCGTCGGCAACGACAAGACCGCCCTGGTGCTCGGCGCCTGGTCGGAGCTGGTGCTCGGCTACTGGAGCGAGCTGGACATCCTCGTCAACCCGTACGAGACCACCGCCTACTCCAAGGGCAACGTTCAGGTGCGGGCGATGGCGACGGTCGACGTGGCGGTGCGCCATCCCGAGGCCTTCGCCGCCGCCGTGGACATCTGACCATGACCAACGGCCTGGAACGCCGGGCCGCCGCCAGCCTGGTGCACCCGGCGCCGGGCAAGCTGGCCGGCTACGCTGCGGTCTACGGCGCCTGGTCCTCGGACCTGGGCGGCTTCGCCGAACGGGTGGCGCCGGGCGCCTTCGACGCCTCGCTGGCCGCCCCGCGCGACATCCTGGCGCTGTGGGACCACCGCGAGCGCCACGTGCTGGGCCGGGTCGGCGCCGGCACCCTGCGGCTTGGCTCCGACGCCATCGGCCTGTCGTTCGAGCTGGACCTGCCCGACACCACCGCCGGCCGCGACCTGGCGGTGCTGGTCAGCCGGCGAGACGTGGCCGGGGCCAGCTTTGCCTTTCGCGTGCAGCCCGGCGGCGAGCGCTGGTCCTTCGACGACGGCAAGGTGCGGCGCACGCTGACCGACGTGGCCCTGGCCGAGATCACCGTCACCGCCCAGCCGGCTTACGGCGAGACCTCGGTGGCGCTGCGCTCGCTGCAGCAGCAGCGCCGGTGGCTGGAACAGGCCGCCGGCGTGCTGGCGATGCTGGAAGCCCGGGCGCAGAGGTGGCGGGCATGAGGTGGCCCTGGCGCCGCCGCAAGGCCCAGGAGCAGCGTTCCCTGGCCACCTGGGGGCTTTCCAGCGCCGACCCCGCCCACCCGCTCCTGGGCGGCCCTGGCGGCCGCCTCGAGGGCCTGCCGGTGGTCATGGCCTGCGTCCAGCTGATCGCCGAGACCACCGCCACCCTGCCGCTGAAGCTCTACCGCCCGCGGCCCGACGGCGGCCGCGAGGAAGCGCCGGCGCACCCGCTGGCCCGGGTGCTGGCCCAGCCCAACGCCAGGATGACCGGCGCCGAGCTGCGCGAGCTGCTGATGCGCTCGCTGCTCTTGCACGGCAACGCTTACTGCCGGGTCTCGTGGGACGGCCGCGGCGCCCTGACCGCGCTGGAACCGCTGCCACCGGGGGCGGTGACCGTGATCAAGCTGGCCAACGGCCGGCTGGCCTACGACGTCACCGGCGACCGCGGCGGCCGGGTGCGCCTGCTGGCCGACGAGGTGCTGCACCTGAGACATCTGTCGCGCGACGGCGTGCTGGGCCGGTCGCCGCTCCAGGTGGCCCGCGAGGCCCTCGACCTGGCCCTGGCCCAGCAGACCTACGCCGCGAGCTTTTACGAAAACTCGGCCCGGCCCGACGTCATTCTGGTCGCCAAGGTGCCGCTGTCGGCCGAACAGGCCATGGAGACCCGCAACCGCTGGGAAGAGCTCTACCGCGGCGCGGCCCGGGCTTTTAGGCCGGCGCTGCTGCCGGCCGACATGGACTTGAAGACGCTGCAGCCGTCGCACGCCGACCAAGAATTCATAGCGTCACGCAAGTTGTCGAACGAGGATATTTGCAGGCTTTACAATATTCCGCCGCCTTGTATTGGCATCCTCGACCACGCGTCCTTTGCGAATATTACGGAACAGATGCGCGCCCTCGTGCGGCTCACGCTCAGGCCCTGGCTGGTGCGCCTGGAACAGGCCCTGGCGGCGCAGCTGCTCAGCGCCGACGCCCGCGCCCAGGGCTTCGTGCTCGAACACGTGGTCGAGGGCCTGCTGCGCGGCTCGACCGAGGAGCGCTACGCCGCCTACGCCGTCGCCCGGCAGTGGGGCTGGCTGTCGGTGAACGAGGTGCGCGCCCTGGAAAACCTGCCGCCGATCCCCGGTGGCGACGCCCACCTGCAGCCGATGAACATGGCCCCGGTCGGCGCGCCGCCGCCGCAGCCGCCGGCCGAGGGCACCTGAAGCGAGCGCAGCCGCCTTGTCGCTGCGACAGCACCGTCGGTGCTACCCCGGTGCTCCCCGCGCCGGCGGCTCGCTGCGGCACCTGCAGTAAGCCCTTGAAAAGGTGGTGGGCGCACAAGGACTCGAACCTTGGACCCGCTGATTAAGAGTC
>JAXMOZ010000016.1:0-46697 GCA_034382075.1 Rhodospirillales bacterium | reverse complement strand
TGGTCATGCCCGACGGCTCGATCCAGGCCCGGCCGATGATGTACCTGGCGCTCAGCTACGACCACCGCATCGTCGACGGCCGCGAGGCGGTGTCGTTCCTGGTCCGGGTCAAGGAGTGCGTCGAGGATCCCCAGCGCATCCTGCTGGACGCGTGACGCGCACGCTGTTGCGGACGAGGAGGAATAAGTGACGTAGGGCGGGTCAAGGCGAAGCCGGACCCGCCGACGCGGCATCTTCGGCGGGATACGCCTGCGGCTATCCCGCCCTACTGCACTTACGCCGGCAGGCGAAGCCGACGAGGCAGATGCCCTCACCCCAACCCTCTCCCGCCTTGCGGGAGAGGGAGACCGCGAAGCGGGCGGGTGAGGGCCCGTCAACGCCGCGCACGAGGATAGGAAGCCCATGAACAACGACAGCTACGACATCGTCGTCATCGGCGCCGGCCCGGGCGGCTACGTCGCCGCCATCCGCGCCGCGCAGCTCGGCATGCGGGTCGCCTGCGTAGAGAAGCGGGTCTCGCTGGGCGGCACCTGCCTCAACGTCGGCTGCATCCCGTCCAAGGCGCTGCTTCAGTCGTCGCACCACTTCGAGGCGGCGGCGCACGAGTTCGCTCACCACGGGGTCAAGATCAGCGGCGTCGAGCCGGACCTCGACGTCATGCTCACGCGCAAGAACCAGGTGGTCCGCGACCTCACCCAGGGGGTCGCCTTCCTGTTCAAGAAGAACAAGGTCGAGCACGTGCTGGGCTCCGCCCGCATCACCGCCGCCGACGCCGTCGAGGTGACGCCGGAGGACGGCGGCGAGGCAAGGGTGTTGAAGGCCGAGAACATCGTCATCGCCACCGGCTCCGAGGTGGTCTCGCTCCCTGGCGTCGAGGTCGACGAGAAGCGCATCGTCAGCTCCACCGGCGCGCTCGACCTGCAGAGCGTGCCGGAGACGATGATCGTGGTCGGCGGCGGCTACATCGGCATCGAGCTGGGCTCGGTGTGGCGGAGGCTGGGCGCCAAGGTCACCGTCGTCGAGTTCCTCGACCAGGTGCTGGCGGGCATGGATGGCGAGGTGTCGAAGCAGATGCAGCGCATCCTGCAGAAGCAGGGCCTCGAGTTTCGCCTCGGCGCCAAGGTCACCGAGGCGCGGCTCACCAACTCGGGCGTGGCGCTCTCGATCGAGCCGCGCAACGGCGGCGAGGCCGAGACCCTGGAGGCCGAGGTCGTCCTAGTCTCCATCGGCCGGCGGCCCAACGTCGACGGGCTCGGCCTGGAGGCGGTGGGCGTCGAGCTGACCGAACGCGGCTTCGTCAAGGTCGACCACGACTTCCAGACCAACGTCGCCGGCATCTTCGCCATCGGCGATGTCATCGGCGGCAAGATGCTCGCCCACAAGGCCGAAGAGGAAGGCGTGGCGGTGGTCGAGCTGATCGCCGGCCAGGCCGGGCACGTGAACTACGAGGCAATCCCGGCCGTTGTCTACACCTGGCCGGAGGTGGCCTCGGTCGGCCGGACCGAGGAGCAGCTCAAGGGCGACGGCGTCGAGTATCGGGTCGGCAAGTTCCCCTTCACCGCCAACTCCCGCGCGCGTTGCAACGCCGAGACCGACGGCTTCGTCAAGATCCTCGCCGACGCCAAGACCGACCGCATCCTCGGCGCCCACATCCTCGGGCCCCAGGCCGGCGACCTGATCCAGGAGGTCGTCGTCGCCATGGAGTTCGGCGCCTCGGCGGAGGACCTCGCCCGCTCCAGCCACGGCCATCCCGGGCTGAGCGAAGCGGTGAAGGAGGCGGCACTAGCCGTGGCGGGTCGAGCGATCCATATCTGACGGCGAGCGACACTGCAGGGGAAGCGACGGGATGAAGCGGATCATCCGCCTGACGGTAGGCTGGACGTTCATCGTTTTGGGCGTGCTGGGCTTGGTCCTCCCCTTTCTGCAGGGCATCCTGTTCATCGCCATCGGCCTCGCCATCATCGCGCCCGAGTACCAGTGGGCGCAGGACAGGCTGGACTGGCTGCGTGACCGCTTCCCGCAGGTGGCGTCCGGCTTCGACCGCGCCCAGGAGCGGGCGGAGAGCATGATCTCCAGGCTGCGGTTCAGCCGCAGCGAGTGACCGCGGCCGAGCCTGCGCGGGGCGAGGAGCCGGCGCAGACGGGCGTTCGGTGTCTCCTTCCCCTGCTGTGCGGCGCGGAGGTGCTGACCATGGTCGGCGTCTTCGCCTTTCCGGCGCTGTTGCCGACCTTCGCCGCCGAGTGGCAGCTCTCCAATGCCGAAGCCGGCTGGATCGCCGGCATTTATTTCGCCGCGTACGCAGGCACTGTCCCGGTCCTGGTCGCCGCCACCGACCGCAGCGACGCCCGCCTCGTCTACGTCTTCGGCGCCGGCTTGGCGGCGGTGGCGTCCGCGGGCTTTGCCGGCCTTGCCGCGGGCTTCTGGAGCGCACTGGCGCTCCGGGCGCTGGCCGGGGTGGCGCTGGCCGCCACCTACATGCCCGGGCTGAGGGTGCTGGTCGACCGCTACCGCGGGCCGCGGCGCTCCCGAGCGGTGGCGTTCTACACCTCCAGCTTCTCCTTCGGCACCGCCGCCTCCTTCTTCATCGCTGGCTGGCTGGCCCCGCGCTTCGGCTGGCCGTCGGTGTTCGCCCTCGCCGCCGGCTGTGCCGCCGTCGCCGCGATCCTGGTGGCGACGTTGCCGCGGGCGAGGCCCGAGCCGGCGGAGGCGGAGCGGCGCCTGCTCGACTTCCGCCCGGTGCTCCGCAACCGCCGGGCCATGGGCTACGTGCTCGGCTACGCCACCCACTGCTTCGAGCTGTTCGCGATGCGCTCGTGGCTGGTCGCGTTCCTCGCCTTCAGCCTGTCGGCGACCGCGACCTCCGGCGCCTCGGCGTCCTGGCTGGAGCCGGCCAACGTCGGCACCCTGAGCGCGCTGCTGGCGGTGGCGGCCAGCATCGGCGGCAACGAACTGTGCGTCCGCTTCGGCCGGGTGCGCACCATCACCTTGGTGATGCTGGCCACCGCGGCGGTGGCGGGCGGCATCGGCTTTTCCGCCGCCCTCCCCTACGCCGTCGTCGTCGCCATCGCGCTCGTCTACGGCGTCCTGGTGCAGCTCGACTCCGCCGCGCTCACCGCCGGCGCGCTGGCCGCCGCCGACGCCGGCCGCCAGGGCGCCACCATGGCGGTGCACTCCCTGGTCGGCTTCGGCGCCGCCGCCATCGGGCCGGTGATCCTGGGCGCGGTGCTCGATGCGACGGGAGGTGGGACGGAGCCGTCCTCGTGGGGCGCCGCCTTCGCCTCCCTTGCCGGGGTCGGGCTTCTCGGTCCCCTCGCCCTGCGCCTCGCGGCGAACAGGTAGGCGATCAGCCCTTGGGGCGCGACTGGGCGCGGGGGTGGGTGCGGCGGTGGACGGCGGCGATGCGCGACGCATCGACCTCGGTGTAGCGCTGGGTGGTCGACAGCGAGGCGTGGCCGAGCAACTCCTGGATGGTCCTGAGGTCGCCGCCGTCGGCCAGCAGGTGGGTGGCGAAGCTGTGGCGCAGCGCATGCGGCGTCGCCGTCTCGGGCAGGCCGAGGGCGACGCGAAGCCGGCGCACCTGCCTTTGCGCCACCGCCGGATCGAGCCGGGCGCCGCGGGCGCCGAGGAACAGCGGCGCCTCCGCGGGCAGCGCGTAGGGGCAGATTGCGAGATAGGCGGCGATGGCATCGCGGACGACGGGGAGAACCGGCACCAGCCGCTGCTTTCGGCCCTTGCCGGTGACGACGAGGACGTCGCCTTCGGGCGCGTCGCGGCGGTTCAGCGCCAGGGCTTCGCCGATGCGCAGACCGCAGCCGTAGAGCAGGAGCAGCAGCGCCTGGTCGCGGGCGGCGAGCCACGGCTCGTCCACGAGCGTCCCGGCGGCATCGACGGCCGCGAGGGCGTCGCCCACCTCCAGCGGCCGCGGCAGGGAGCGCGCCACCTTGGGCGTGCGCACCAGCCGAATGGCGGCATTGGCGGCAAGGCCGCGGCGTTCGAGAAAGCGGAAGAAGCCGCGAACGGCGGCGAGGCCACGGGAGCGGGAGCTTGCCACCAGCCCGTCCGCGGCGCGATCGGCAAGATACGCGCGGAAGTCGCCGAGGCTCAGCTCGGAGAGGTCGGCCAGCGAGGCCGGGCCGCCCCGATGGCGGGCGATGAAGGCGAGAAAAACCCGCAGGTCGCGGTCATAGCCGTCGAGGGTGTGTTCGGAGTCGCGGCGTTCGGCATGAAGCCACTCTCGCCAGGCGGCGAGCGCCTCGGCGACGTCGGCGCCGACCGGTGGTTCGCTCAGCCCTCGCGCGGGAGCAGTCGTGGCAGGCAGACCTCGACGATCCGGGCGAGAAACATCAACAGGTCCGTGCCCTGCCCGGGTTGGAAGAACTGCGCGTCGAACGAGCCGAGCGCCAAGAGGCCTGGGATGCGCTCCTCGCCCAGGCTAACCCGGGCCAGCGCCGCCGAGCGGATCGGCCGGCCGCTGCCGCCGAACAACAGGTCCTCGTCGCCCAGGATCGACATCAGCCGGGAGTCGCGCCCCGCCCCCAGCAACGCATCGACGTCGCCGGCGGCCAGAGGGCAGATGGCGCTCACCGCCTGGTCCACCGCCGGCACCGGCTCGAAGGCCAGGATCGCGGTGTCGACATCGAGCAACTCCGGGAGGTCCTCGCTCACGACCCGGACCAACTCCTCCATGTCCCCCGCCGCGACCAGCGCCAGGACGGCCGCGTGGGTCTGCGCCTGGATGCTCATGTTGTTGCGGCTGGTCTCGATCACCGCCGAGGCGCAGTCGCGGATGCCGTCCAGCTCGCCGCGCAGCATGTCCACCATGAAGCGCTGGAAATCGACGATCTTGTCCCCGGTCCAGCGCAACGGCGCCGCCAGATCGTGCAGCAGGTCCGGCTGCACCAGCAGAAAATCGGGGTTGTTGCGCAGGAACCGCGCCACTTGCTCGGCGGTGGTGCCAACCTCGGCGCACGCCGCGTCGCCCGCGGAGCCGCCCAACACTGATGGATCGACCGGATGTCTCATGACTCGGCCTATACCAGAACGGCTTATGCGCTGTTACTGTGAATGATGAGCATGATGTAACGGGGCAACTCGATCGTGGCGAAAACATCACGCCTGTATACGGGCGGTGATCGGGTTGCCGTGCTGCTGCCGCTCAACCTGCCCGGATCCTACGATTATCTGGTCCCTTGCGAGGCCGACGAGCCGCTCGCAATCGAGGACGGCGCCTTCGTCGAGGTGCCGCTCGGCTCCCGACGGGTGGCCGGCGTGGTCTGGGGCGGTGGCGGCGAGGCCGTTGCCGCCGAGAAACTGAAGCCGATTCTGGCCCGATTCGAGGTCCCGCCGCTCACAGCCGGGATGCGGCGGTTCGTCGGTTGGGTTGCCGCCTACACGGTTCATCCGCCGGGCGCGGTGTTGAGGATGGTGATGAGCGTGCCCGAGGCGCTGCGCCCGCCGCGGCCGGGCACGGCCTTCGCTCTGGGGAGCGGCGGCGACGGGATGCGGATTACCCCGGCGCGCGAACGGGTGCTGGCCGCGCTTGCCGACGGCCGTCCACGCGCGGCGAGCGAGCTGGCCCGCGAGGCCGGTGTCGGCACCGGCGTGATCAAGGCGCTCGCCGAAGCCGGCGTCCTGGTCCCCGTCCCGCTGACCCAGCAGCAGGCGTCCGTGGGCCCCGCGCCCGACCCGGCGCAGCAAGGCGTGGCGCTGTCGGCGGAGCAGGAGGCGGCGGCGCAACGCCTCCGGGAGGCTGTGGGCCACGGCTACTCGGTGACGCTGCTGGACGGCGTTCCGGGCTCCGGCAAGACCGAGGTGTACTTCGAGGCCATCGCCGCGGCGATGGGCCAAGGCGGGCAGGTGCTGGTCCTGCTCCCGGAGATCGCTCTCAGCGCCCAGTGGCTCGCCCGCTACCGCGCCCGCTTCGGCGCCGAGCCGCACGTCTGGCACTCCGACCTCGGCCAGAAGGAGCGCCGGCGCGCCTGGCGGGCGGTGGCGGAGAATCGGGCGCAGGTCGTCGTCGGCGCCCGCTCGGCGCTGTTCCTGCCGTTCGCCGAACTCGCGCTGATCGTGGTCGACGAGGAGCACGACCCCTCCTTCAAGCAGGAGGACGGCGTCTTCTACAACGCCCGGGACATGGCGGTGGTCCGCGCCCGTCTGTCGGAGATCCCGCTCTGCCTGGTCTCGGCGACCCCGTCCCTGGAGACGGTGGTCAACGTTCAGGCCGGCCGCTACCGGCGGCTACACCTCCCCGCCCGCCACGGCGGCGCCTCCATGCCGACCGTCGAGCTCGTCGACCTTCGCCGCGACCGTCCGGCGCGAGGCGCTTGGCTTGCGCCGGGAACCCGCGCGGCCATCACCGCCAGCCTCGCCGACCGCGCCCAGGTGCTGCTGTTCCTCAACCGCCGCGGCTATGCGCCGCTCACCGTCTGCCGCGCCTGCGGCTTCCGCCTCCCCTGCCCGTGGTGCAGCGCCTGGCTGGTGGAGCATCGCCGGACCCAGCGGATGCTCTGCCATCACTGCGGCCACTCGACACCGATCCCCGGAACCTGCCCGGCCTGCGCCGGCAGCGACACGCTGTCCGCCTGCGGTCCGGGCGTGGAGCGGCTGGCCGAAGAGGTGGCGGAGGTGTTTCCCGAGGCACGGCTGGCCTTGGCCACCAGCGACACCCTCACCGGACCGGCGGCGACGGCGGAGCTGGTGCGGACGATGGAGGCCGGCGAGATCGACATCGTCATCGGCACCCAGATCATCGCCAAGGGCTACCACTTCCCGCATCTCGCCCTCGTAGGCGTGATCGACGCCGACCTCGGCTTGAGCGGCGGCGACCTGCGCGCCGGGGAGCGCACCTTCCAACTCATCTACCAGGCGGCCGGCCGCGCCGGGCGGGGCGAGCGCCCGGGCCGAGCCCTGGTGCAGACGACCATGCCGCAGCATCCGGTGATGGCGGCGCTGGCGTCCGGAGACCGCGACCGCTTCCTCGCCGCCGAGGACGCGGCGAGGCGGGAGGCCGGCATGCCGCCCTACGGCCGGCTGGCGGCGCTGATCGTCTCCGGCGCCGATGCGAAAGCGGTCGAGGCCGCCGCCAATGCGCTGGCGCTCACCGCACCGAAGGCGGATGGGGTGCGGGTGCTGGGACCGGCGCCGGCGCCGCTTTCGCTCCTCCGCGGCCGCCACCGCCGCCGACTGCTGCTGCACGCGGCGCGGAGCGTCGCGGTCTCGCCGCTGGTCCGCCAGTGGCTGGCGGCGACCAGGCTCCCCGGCACCGTCCGCGTCCAGGTCGACATCGACCCGTACAGCTTCCTGTGATGCTTACCCGGCCATGGCCAGATCAGCCGTAGGGTCGACGTAGGCCGTGTAGGTGATCGGCGTGGGTTTGATGCCACCGCCGAGTTGACGGAGTTGGTAGGTGCGGCGCTTGTCCGGGCCGGCCAGATGCATGACGGAGATGGGCTGCGGGTCCGGCCCCGGCGTGCAGAACTGGCGGCGGCGAGCATCCCACACCGGATGGCTGAGCGTCGCAATCCAGTTGCAACGGGCGGGCAACTGCGCTTCGGGCAGATCGAACAGATCGATGGCCGCGTTCAAGGCGTGCTGATCCAGGTTCAGCCGGCGGCGGCCGTCGATCAGGCCGGCGTAAACCTCCCTCCAGGGCTCCCAGTGCGGCGCCGAGGCCGACATCGCCCAGATGCCGCTGTTGATCGCGGGCTTGTAGGCCATGCGGAAGCCACGCCAGAGCCCGAAGCTGGCCATCATGTGGCCATACCACCAGCGCCTGTAGACGTAGTCACGCTTATAGCCGTAGCCGTCTTCGCGCACCACCGCGACGCCTTTGGCCAAGGCGCCCTGCACGAAGGCATCGAAGAATTCGTCGGTCTGCGCCCAGGCGTCGGCATCGAACCAGATGTAGACATCGTACCCTGGGAGGTACTCGCGTAGGGCCGTCTTCGCGACATCACCGATCATGAACCCTTTCCGCAGCTCCTGCGGTACATCGATGGTCCATCCTGGCACAACAACGGAATGCCCTTGTGCTTTCAGCGCAGAGACCTGCTCAAGATCCAGACCCATGTCGATAATGCCCACGTCCGCGCGGTCGAGCAGGCCCAAACGCTTCCACGAAGCCAGCGTTTCCAGTAAAAAGTGATAGAAAACGGCATCGCAACCTGTTGCCAGAATGGTGTGCATACCCATCAAGCCCCCAACATGACAGTGTATCGCGTAGCCTAGAGGAAGCGGTGGCGGAAAGTATACCGAAAAACAGGCCTTGCGGTGCCGCGCCCGGACAACCTGCCGCAGTCCGCCGGAGCTCTCGGTGCGACGTTACTCTTGGATCCGTTCAAATGCATACCACCTTGGGCTCATTAGCTACCACTTGGGCGGTTGCCGATATAGAAGGTCAGCTCTACAGATCGATTACTTCGCCGCCTGCCCGGCGCCGGCCGCCGGTCGGCCTCTCCGCCTCTCCGCGTTCATGCACCAGCCTCGCCGCGCGCCATCCACCCGCCACAGCGCCTTTGCGTCCGGCGGAATAGCGGCTATAGCGTTCAGCCGATGCAGCTCATCACCGACACCGGCGCGCTCGGCGCCTTCTGCTCCCAGCTTGCCGAAGATCCGTTCATCGCGGTCGATACGGAATTCATGCGCGAGCGCACCTTCTGGCCGAAGCTGTGCCTGGTTCAGGTCGCCGGGCCCAGCGCCGCCGCGGCGATCGACCCCCTGGCCGAGGGGATCGAGCTCAAGCCGCTGCTCGACCTTCTCATCCGCCCCGAGATCGTCAAGGTGTTCCACGCCGCGAGGCAGGACCTGGAAATCTTCTACCAACTGATCGGCGACCTCCCCGCCCCGGTCTTCGACACCCAAGTCGCGGCCATGGTCTGCGGCTTCGGCGACCAGGTCGGCTACGAGACGCTGGCGGCCCGGCTCGCCCGGGCCAAGCTGGACAAGGCGTCGCGGTTCACCGACTGGTCGGTGCGGCCATTGAGCCAGCGGCAGATCGAATATGCCTTGAGCGACGTCACCCACCTCCGCGAGATCTACCGCAAGCTCAAGCGCAAGCTGGAGGCCAGCCGGCGCAGCGACTGGCTGGCGGAGGAGATGGCGACGCTCACCGACCCGGCTACCTACCGGGTCGATCCGATGGACGCCTACCGGCGGCTGAAGACCCGGGCGGCCAACGGCCGTTTCCTCGCCATCCTCCGCGAGGTCACCGCCTGGCGCGAACGCGAGGCGCAGCATCGCGACGCTCCGAGAGCCTGGGTGCTGCGCGACGAGGCGCTGATGGAAATCGCCCACCATGCGCCGACGACGGCCGACGCCTTGGCGCGGACCCGCGGGCTCGGGCGGAAGTTCGCCGACGGTCAGCAGGGCGCACAGGTGCTGGCCGCCGTCCGCCGCGGGCTGGACCTTCCGGAGGCCGAGCTTCCGGTTGCCGCCGCCAAGCGCGAGACGCCGCGCGGCGCCGGTCCGATCGCCGACCTGCTGAAGGTTCTGCTGAAGCTCAAGTGCGAGGAGGAGGACGTGGCCCAGCGGCTGGTCGCCTCCGCCGACGACCTGGAAGCGCTGGCGGCGCTGGGCGAGGCGGCCGAGGTCGCGGCCCTGCACGGCTGGCGGCGGCTGCTGTTCGGCGAGGACGCGCTCAGGCTGCGCAACGGCGGGATCGGGCTCGCGGTCTGCGCCGGCAAGCTCGCCGTGATCGAGGTGCCCGATGCCGGCGGCGGTGACGCCGACGCCGCGCCGGCGCCTGCGTCGGCCGAGGTGATTGACGGAGGACGGAAGCCCCGCCTATAAGGCGCGCGGGCCACGGCCCCCCAACGGGTCGCGACCCATCTGCAAGGATGGGAGTTCCAGTCGATGACGACGCACGAGCGGCCGAACCTCCGGCCGAACAATCCCTGTTTTTCCTCGGGTCCCTGCGCGAAACGACCGGGCTGGTCGCCGCAGGCGCTGGCCTCGGCGCTGGTCGGCCGGTCGCACCGCTCGAAGCCCGGCAAGGCGAAGCTGAAGGAGGTCATCGACCGCACCCGCGCCCTCCTCGAGGTGCCGGCGGATTACCGCATCGGCATCGTCCCGGCCTCCGATACCGGCGCGGTGGAGATGGCGATGTGGTCGCTGCTGGGCGCGCGGGGCACCGACATCCTGGTCTGGGAAAGCTTCGGCGAGGGCTGGGCCAGCGACGCGCTGAAGCAGCTCAAGCTGCAGAACGCCCGGGTGCTGAAGGCCGACTATGGCGCCCTGCCGGACCTCGGCGCGGTCGATTTCGCAAGCGACGTCGTCTTCACCTGGAACGGCACCACGTCGGGCGTCGCGGTTCCGAACGGGGACTGGATTGCGGCGGATCGCGAGGGGCTGACCATCTGCGACGCGACCTCGGCGGTGCTCGCCTGGTCGCTGCCCTGGGACAAGCTCGACGTCACCACCTACTCCTGGCAGAAGGTGATGGGCGGCGAGGGGCAGCACGGCATGCTCATCCTCTCGCCGCGGGCGGCGGAAAGGCTGGAAAGCTACAGCCCGCCGTGGCCGCTGCCGAAGATCTTCCGCATGACCAAGGGCGGCAAGCTGATCGAGGGCATCTTCGCCGGCGAAACCATCAACACCCCCTCGATGCTGGCGGTCGAAGACGCACTCGACGCGCTGAAGTGGGCCGGTGGCCTGGGTGGGCTCGAGGCCATGGTTGCCCGCGCCAAGGCCAACGCCGCCGCCATCGCCGACTGGGTGGGACGGACGCCCTGGATCGACTTCCTGGCGGCGAACCCCGAGATCCGCTCGCGCACCTCGGTCTGCCTGAAGCTGGCCGACCCCGACCTGGACGACGCCGCCCAGGCGAAGGTGGCCAAACGCATTGCCGCGCTGCTCGATGCCGAGGGGGTCGCCTTCGACATCGGCGCCTACCGCGACGCGCCGGCGGGCTTGCGCATCTGGGCCGGGGCAACGGTGGAGACCGCCGATCTCGAGCCGCTGTTCCCGTGGCTCGACTGGGGGTTCGCTGCGGCCCTGGCCGAACACAAAGCCGAGGCCAAGACCGCGGCCTGACCGGCAGCCCGCTTTCCTCCCTCGAACCGACGAAAGAACCAGAAGCATGCCGAAGGTGCTGATCTCCGACAGCATGAGCCCCCAGGCCGCGCAGATCTTCCGCGACCGCGGCCTCGAGGTGGACGTCAAGACCAAGATGAGCCCGGACGAGCTGGCCGCCCGCATCGGCGACTACGACGGGCTCGCCATCCGCTCGGCAACCAAGGTCACCGCCGAGATCATCGACGCCGCCGGCCGGCTCAAGGTCATCGGCCGGGCCGGCATCGGCGTCGACAACGTCGACATCGCCGCCGCCACCGCGCGCGGCATCGTGGTGATGAACACGCCGTTCGGCAATTCCATCACCACCGCCGAGCACGCCATCGCCATGATGATGGCGCTGGCCCGACAGATCCCCCAGGCCAATGCCTCGACCCATGCCGGCAAGTGGGAGAAGTCGCGGTTCATGGGCGTCGAGCTCGCGGGCAAGACCCTCGGGATCATCGGCTGCGGCAACATCGGCTCGACCGCCGCCGACCGGGCGCAGGGGCTGAAGATGAAGGTTCTGGCCTACGATCCTTACCTGACCCCGGAGCGGGCCGAGGATCTGGCGGTCGAGAAGGTCGATCTCGACACCCTGTTCGCCCGCTCCGACTTCATCAGCCTGCACGCGCCGGCGACCGACGCGACCCGGGGGATCATCAACGCCGCCAACATCGCCAGGATGAAGCCGGGCGTGCGCATCGTGAACTGCGCCCGCGGCGCCCTGGTCGTCGAAGCCGATCTGAAGGCGGGGCTGGAGAGCGGCCGGGTCGCGGGTGCGGCCCTCGACGTGTTCGCCAAGGAGCCGGCGAAGGAAAGCGTGCTGTTCGGCATGGAGCAGGTCGTCGCCACCCCCCATCTCGGCGCCTCGACCACCGAAGCGCAGGAGAAGGTGGCGCTGCAGGTCGCCGAGCAGCTGGCCGACTTCCTCATCTCCGGCACCGTGGTGAACGCCCTGAACCTCCCCTCGGTCAGCGCCGAGGAAATGCCGAAGCTCCGCCCGTACATGGGGCTCGCCAGCCAGATCGGCAGCTTCGCCGGCCAGCTGATCGAAAGCGCAGTCACCTCCGTCGTCATCGAATACGACGGCCATGCCTCGCGGCTGAACTCCAAGCCGCTGACGGCGCTGGTCCTGGAAGGCCTGCTCTCACCGCAGATGGAATCGGTCAACATGGTCAACGCACCGTCCATCGCGGCGGCCCGCGGCATCGACGTCGCCGAGGTCAAGCACGAGCGCGGCGGCGCCTACCAGACCATGATCAAGCTGACGGTGACCACCGAGGTGCAGACCCGCACCCTGTCGGGGACGCTGTTCAATGGCGATCAGCCGCGCATCGTCGAGGTCAAGGGCATCCCCATCGACGCCCGGCTCAGCCCGCACATGCTGTTCATCACCAACAAGGACCGGCCGGGCTTCATCGGCCGGCTGGGGACTGTGCTGGGCGAGGCCGGGATCAACATCGCCACCTTCAACCTCGGCCGCAACCGGGCCGGCGGCGACGCCATCGCCCTGATCGAGGTGGACGAGGAGCCCAGCGAAGCGGTGCTCGACGACATCCGCGCCATCCCCAACGTCATCCGGGTCAAGGCGCTGGCCTTTTAGATTGGCCTCAGCAAGGGGGCGCGCCCGCGAGACGGGGAAGATCGCGCCTTCAGGTCGCCACGGCGCCGGCCTCGCCCGCCGGTGACGGCTCCACCGGCTGCCGCGCCAGGCCCCTGGAGGCCTCGACGCCGCGCGGCAGGCCGCTGCGGTCGGAGTAGTCGACCCTCGGCTCTACGCTTGCCTGCCGACCCGGCGCCCGTTCCGCCCTGAGCAGGCTGAGGCAGGCGATGTCCATGAGCGTGAGCCCGGCGACCGCGGCCAGAGCCACATCGACGCCGCGCTCCCCACCGTCGCTCGCCCTTCTCGCGGCGGCCAGAGCGGCGAGGTCGACGGCGTCGCCGGCCGCCCGCATGGCCAGCCCCAGCCCGGGGTTCACCGACAGGCAGACGACGCCGCTTGCGAGTTCCCGGGCGCCGCAGGCGCGGATGATGGTCTCCCTGCCCTCGATCCCGAGGGCGCGGGCGACGGCGGGTGCGGCGAACAGCCCGGCCAGGCCGAGGCCGATGGACACCCAGCCCAAGGTCCGGGCGCCGCGGTCGCCGGCGCTGATCGAGCTGGGCCCTTCGACGACGACGGTCGGATCGTGGGGCGAGCGGGCGATGTCGCCCAGTCTGGTCATCATGTTCATGGCAACCCTCAGGGCTTGAGCACGACCTTGATGCAGCTGTCCTCCTTGTTGCGGAACAGCTTGTACATCTCCGGGCCGTCGGCCAGGTCGGCCTCGTGGGTGACGACGAAGGACGGGTCGATCTCGCCGTTCTCGATCCGCCGAACCAGCTCGCCGGTCCAGCGCTGCACGTGCGTTTGGCCCATGCGGATGGTCAGGCCCTTGTTCATCGCCATGCCGAACGGGATCTTGTCGACCAGGCCGCTGTAGACGCCGGGCACCGAGAGGATGCCGCCCGGCCGGCAGACGTAGATCATCTCGCGGAGCACGTGCGGCCGGTCGTTCTCCATCAGCATCATCTGCTTCGCCCGGTCCAGCAGCGTGTCGGGCTGGCTCGGGGTCACGTGCGACTCCATGCCGACGGCATCGATGCACTTGTCCGGGCCCTTGCCGCGGGTCAGGTCGTCGAGCCGCTCGACGACCGGCTCCCGCTCGAAGTCGATGGTGGTGGCGCCGCCGGCGCGGGCCATGCTGAGGCGGTCCGGCAGCCGGTCGATGGCGACGACCTGCTTGGCGCCCAGCAGAAGGGCGCTGCGGATGGCCATCTGGCCGACGGCGCCGCAGCCCCAGACGGCGACGGTGTCGGTGGGCTCGATGTCGCAGTGGACCGCGGCCTGCCAGCCGGTGGGGAGGATGTCGCCCAGGAACAGCGCCTGCTCGTCGGTCATCCGGTCCGGCACCTTGACATGGGTGGTGTCGGCGAAGGGCACCCGCAGGTACTCGGCCTGACCACCGGGATAGCCGCCGGTCAAATGGGTGTAGCCGAACAGCCCGGCCGTCGGATGGCCGAACACCTTCTCCGCCAGCGCGCGCTTGCGGTTGCTCACCTCGCAGACGGAGTAGTTGCCCCGCCGGCACTGCTCGCACTCGCCGCAGACGATGGTGAAGGGAACCACGATCCGCTCGCCGATGCCGAGCTTGCCGTCGATGCCCTTCCCGACCTCGACCACCTCGCCCATCATCTCGTGGCCCATGATGTCGCCGGGCAGCATCGCCGGGATCATGTTGTGGAACAGGTGCAGGTCGGAGCCGCAGATGGCGCAGCTGGTCACCTTGATGATGGCGTCGCGCGGATGCTCGATCCCCGGATCGGTGACCGTGTCGCAGCGAATGTCCTCTTTGCCGTGCCAGACCAGGGCCTTCATTGCGCCGCTCCCGATGCCGCTTGCTGTCAGCATAAATGCGCCGGGCACGCCGGAGTTCCGCCGGCGGCGGCTACCGGCAAGCCGGCACGGAGGCGGCGATGCGGGGGGAGCGGTTGTGGCGCGGGTGGGGCGTAGTGGGGGCGTGGCGGGGGCGCCGTCGGCATGTCGGAAGCGCGGTCGGACTTGACAGCAGGGGGGTTCGAGCACAAACTATAGGTATTGGTTCAGGCAACGTGGAGGTGCGCAATCGGCAATACTCCACCGGACAATCACTAGGTCGCCGGCCACTTGGCACCGGCAACTCCTCTGAAAGTCCAAGCTTATACTCGGCGCAGCCGAGTACAGCAGGATGATGTTCTGCTGATCGGACCCCCGCCCGCCTCGCATAGGCATCGCGCGGGGGTCTTCATTTTGGGCTTAGTCTCGCCGCCTGCCGATGGCAACGACCCGTTCCACCTCCTCCGTTAGTAGCGGCCCCACCGCGACCGGCCGCCACGCCAGTGCGATGCCGTGCGCAGCGCCAGCCGCCGCGCTCCGCTCCGGCAGCGTCAGGCGCGCCCGGTTGATGAGCCGCTGCGACAGCCCGGCGGTCCGCCGGGAGCTGTGGATCGTCATCACCCCGGTGCAGCAAGACAGCACCATCGACGGCTTCCTGATCCAGTCGCTGACGGTGGCCAAGAGCGTCCGCCCGCCCGTCGACCTGTTCGACTTCCAGGCGATCCTCGAGCGCTCGCGGCGCGACAAGGCGCTTCCGATCCTGGCCATGTGCAGCTATTGCCAGGACGTCCGCTACCCGTCCGGGAGCAGCGAGCGGCACGGCACCTGGCTGCCCGCCGAGGACTACTACCACCTGGGGGGGAATGCCAACGTCCGCATCAGCCACGGCATCTGCCCGGCCTGCGAGGAGCAGAGCGCGGAAGCCATCGCCTGCTGAAGGTCGGGGCCACTTCGACGCGGGTGCTATCTGGGCTGAGGCAGGCCCAGGATCTCCAGCAGCGTGCGGATCTGCCCGTCCACCTCCGCCAAGCGCTGCAGGTCGGCGAAGGAAAAGCGTGCCGCGAGCCGGGGTCCGCTCATTGGCTTGTCGTACCCCGGCCAGAGCTGAGCGAGCCTGCGGTGTGCCTCCTGCGCGGTCTTCGGGAACTCGCGCTCATGATGCAGGTGCAACCGGAGCAGGATGCCCTCGAAGCAGGGCTCTTGGCGGATGAGAAGCAGACCCTTCGCCTCGGCAAGCTCCGATGCTTCCCGACTTCGCGGGCTCCCGTCATCGAGGCGGTCGGTATCGATGAACAGGAGACTACGCAGGTGGCGGCCCGCCTTCCTCTGGCTCTCCTGGCGACGCTTCAGCGCTCCTTGGACGAGAGCCAGCGGATCCCCGCCCCGCAGCCGCGCGCCATCAAGATAAACAGAAAGCTGGTGTTCATCGCATAGACCCTGAAGCCAGGCGCGGAGGGCGTTCTCCGACTCGCCCTCGCACGCGACGAAGATCCTCGCTCGAACCTTTCTCGCGCGGCGCACCGGCTAGCCGATGTTCGGCACGGCGCCGAAGACGCCGCCAAGGTACTTTCGCTGCAGGCTGGGCTCGCGCCGGACGCCCCTAACGTCCTTGAGCCCGATGATCGAGCTGGCTCCGTCGCGCGACTTCTCGATGAGATAAATCTCCTCCTTCTCCAGCGCTTCCATGATCGACACGTTGTGGGCGGCGAAGAACAGCTGGGCTTGGTGTCGGTTGATCGCCGGATCCTGAAACCACGTTAACATTTCCGAGAGGAGCATGGGGTGCAGGTCGATGTCGAACTCGTCGATCAACGCAGGCAACCCTTTTGCTAGAGACAACCAAAAGCTCGGAAACTTCATCATAAAGCTTTGCGTGCCGTTGGACTCTTCAGAAAGTCCTACTGTTCCATCTAATCCGTCGTGAGTGAAGGCGGCTACAAGACCACGAGGAGTGTCTTCCAATTCTACGCTCTTGAGCCCAATGTCGAGGCGTGACAGCTTTAAAATCAGATCCTCCAGTGCGTCTTTATTAGATTTGAAGAACGACAGCACTGCGCTCGGGTCTGGTGCAGCGTGATACCCAGCGATGTATCTCAGCGTGTTCGCAAACCGGTCTTGGATGGCGCGGAAGAAATTGTGATTGAGCAGGGCCATGGTTGATATCACGCTCGCATCCTGCCTGACCGCTTTCAGCCGCTCGTCCGAAGGAGTAAGCTGCAGCTCCTTTGCGCATCGGATGGTCTGCTCGTCTCGCTTAAACAAAAACCGGAACCGCAGGCCGTCCTTGATCCACAGAGATTCATGTTCGACTCTTGACCCTGCAGGGGTAGATCCGTGGCCGATCCTAAGCTGGTATCGGTACACGTGCATGCCCTCCCCGATCCAGCTGCCATCAAAATCCGCTAGAACCGCCGTTGGCCGGCTGCGCCAACTGGTCATCCGGAAAGGCTGAAAGAACAGGATGGGCGGAGGCTGCTGGTAGACGCTGGAGGCTGCAAACTCGAGGACATTCGCCATCGCGCGCAGCACAGTCGACTTCCCAGAGGCGTTCGGGCCAAAAAAAGCGACGACCGTTGGAAGGCGCACGCTCTCGTCGCCCATTGGGCGCGCGAACCGTTCCAGGTCCGGCGCGGTTGCCGGGATCCGCAGGTCGATGACCTGCCGCTCGCGGATGGAGCCGTAGTTCTCGATCTCGACGCGGTGGATCATGTGTCGGCGGCCTCCGGGCCTGTTCGCCCTATAGATGCGCGGCTTTAAGCGCCGTCTCAACATTTTTTCGTCAACAGCGGCGGTTGATGCTGCATCGCGCGCCGTAGCGCCTGCTTAGTCCGCGTCGCTTGCCCCGCTGCGGCCGCGGGGGATAGAGTGCGTCGCAATTCCCCTCAACCTGCGAGACGAGCGGACGGGAGTGAAGTACGTCAGCACCCGGGGCGCCGCGCCCATCCTTGGCTTCGACGACGTCGTCCTGGCCGGGCTCGCCCGCGACGGCGGCCTCTACGTGCCGCAGTTCTGGCCGAGGCTGTCCGACGAGAATCTGCGCGCCATGGCCCAGCTCAACTACCCGGCGCTGACCGCGCGGGTGATGGCGCCGTTCGCCGCGCCGGCCATCGCCGAGAGCGAGTTGCGCGAGCTCGCGGTATCGGCCTACGCCGGCTTCGACCACGCCCAGGTGGCGCCGCTGAAAAGGCTGTATCCGCGGCTGTGGCTGCTGGAGCTGTTCCACGGGCCGACCCTGGCGTTCAAGGACTTCGCCCTGCAGATCCTGGGCCGGCTGTTCGACCTGATCCTCAAGCGCCGCCGCCAGCGGGTGACCATCGTCGGCGCCACCTCGGGCGACACGGGGTCCGCCGCCATCGAGGCCTGCCGCGGCCGCGACGCCATCGACATCTTCATCCTCCACCCCCGGGGCCGGGTTTCGGAGGTGCAGCGCCGGCAGATGACCACGGTGGACGCGCCGAACGTCCACAACATCGCCGTAGAGGGCACCTTCGACGACTGCCAGGACCTGGTGAAGGCGATGTTCAACGACGCCGCCTTCCGCGACGAGATGAACCTCGCCGCCGTCAACTCCATCAACTGGGCGCGGATCCTGGCGCAGATCACCTACTACGTGTACGCGTCTCTGGCCCTCGGCGGGCCCGGGCAGCCGGTCGCGTTCGCGGTGCCGACCGGCAATTTCGGCAACGTTTTCGCCGCCTACGCCGCCCGCTGCCTGGGCGCGCCCATCGCCCATCTGATCGTCGGCTCCAACCGCAATGACATCCTCACCCGGTTTTTCGCCAGCGGCCGGATGGAAATGGGCGAGGTGTTCCCCACCTTAAGCCCCAGCATGGACATCCAGATATCGAGCAATTTCGAGCGGTTGCTGTTCGAACTCTACGACCGCGACGGCGCCGTCGTGGCCGGGCTGATGGACACCTTCGAGGCCCAGCGCGCCTTTCAGGTCGATACCCGGCGCTGGCAGCGGGCGACCGGGGTCTTCTCCGCCTTCCGCATCGACGACCGGGAAACCAGCGAAACCATCCGCTCGGTCTACGCCGAGACCGGCGAGCTGTTGGACCCGCATTCGGCCATCGGCGTTGCCGCCGCCCGCTCGATCCGCACCGACACCGGCATCCCGGTGATTGCGGTCGCGACCGCGCACCCGGCGAAGTTCCCCGACGCCGTCGAGGCGGCCACCGGCCAGCGCCCGGCGTTGCCGCCGCGCCTCGCCGAGCTCATGGGCAAGCGCGAACACTGCGTGGCGCTGCCGGCGGACCTGGCCGCCATCGAGGCGCATATCGTCCGCTGCGTCGGCGCCGCCGATGGGGCGCGGGCGTGACCGGGGTCCGGGTGACGACGCTGCCCGGCGGGCTCAGGGTCGCCACCGACCCGGTGGAGCACGTGGAAACGACCTCGGTCGGCGTCTGGGTCGAAGCCGGCAGCCGCTTCGAGACGGCGCGGATGAACGGCATCTCGCATTTTCTCGAGCACATGGTGTTCAAGGGCACGGCGAGGCGCGATGCCCGCGCCATTGCCGAGGAGATCGAGGCGGTCGGCGGACACATCAACGCCCACACGTCGCGGGAGTACACCGCGTTCTTCGCCAAGGTGCTGAAGGACGACATCGCCCTGGCCGTCGACATCATCGCCGACATCCTGCAGCGGCCGGCGATCGACGCCGAGGAACTCGACCGGGAGCGCTCAGTGGTCCTGCAAGAGATCATGCAATCGCTGGACACGCCGGACGACCTGATCTTCGACCGCTTCCAGGAGACGGCGTTTCCGGCGCAGGCCCTGGGCCGGCCGGTCCTCGGCTCGCCGCGGCTGATCCGCGGGATGCCGCGCGAGGTCATGCTCCGGTATCGGGAGGACCATTACGCCGCGCCGCGGATGATCCTCGCCGCCGCCGGCAGGGTGGACCACGATCGGCTCGTGGCCCTGGCCGAGGCGGCCTTCGCCGGCCTGCCCACGGGTCCCGGCAAGTCCAGGAAGAAGGCGAGCTACCAGGGAGGCGACTGGCGCGACGAGCGCGACCTGGAGCAGGTCAACTTCGTCCTCGGGTTCGCCGGCGTCGGCTACCAGGACCCGGACTTCTACGCGCTGTCGGTACTCTCCACCCTGCTCGGCGGCGGCATGTCGTCGCGGCTATTCCAGGAGGTGCGGGAGAAGCGGGGGCTCGTCTACAGCATCTACACCTTCCCCGCCTCCTATTCGGACATCGGCGTCTTCGGCATCTACGCCGGGACCGGCGAAAAGGAGGTGGGCGAACTCGTGCCGCTGGTCTGCGAGGAGCTGATCAAGGTGACGACCCAGGTCGGCGACGACGAGATCGCCCGGGCCCGGGCGCAGCTCAAGTCCAGCGTGCTGATGTCGCTGGAGAGCACCTCGTCGCGCTGTGAGCAGCTCGCCCGCCAGCTCATGGTCTTCGGCCGGCCGATTCCGGTCGCGGAGGCGGTGGCGAAGATCGAGGCGGTGGATGCCGAAGCGGTCGTGCGGGTCGCCCGCCGGGTGGTCGGCTCGAAGCCGACGGTGGCGGGGCTCGGTCCGATCGGTAGGCTCGAGCCTTACGAGCGCATCGTCGAGCGCTTGCGGCCGAGCTAGATCCGGCGGCGTCTGCTCCGTCTTTTTCGCGTCGATTCGCGATCCGGGCCGGACCTGCTCTAGTTCACTTCACATAAGCTAATATTCGGCCGCCGCCCACGCCTATTGGGCGTGACCTGCGCGCCGCGGCGGTGCGACCAAAATGCGACGCTTTCGCGGTCTCTCGTCACGATCCGCAAGATATGGCACACGACCGCCAAGGTCGCCCGACATCTTGTGTCCAGCGTCTTCTTATCCCTTGACAATGATTTAGAGCCAGACAAAACTATATCTCTCTGCAGCGTAAGCGTTGGATCCAGCACTTCCTTCCGCTCGTAAGACGATGCGGAAGATGGCTGCAAGGTTCATGGAGATGGACGCCGCCGATGAGGCGGCCGAAATAAAAGTAGCGCGAGTGATCGCGAGCGAGGATCTGCGGCCTGACAAGCCCGCTCCCGCCCGCCCGAAGGGTCCTCGCCGTTGTTGCGCCATCGTTGCACGGAGGCTCGCATGACCGAACTAGAGGAACTGAGCCAAATCGTCTGCCGGCATCAATGGCCGAGCGTCGAGCGCTGGGCGGAGTCGGTTCGCCGGCTGGGCGAGCTCAGCGACAAGGAGTTGAACGAACTCGAGCGCGTCGCCCGGGGCGAGGGCCGCGCCGCCGCCTGACGCGGCGTCGAAAGAAGCAGTTGCGGCTCGGCGTTCGGAGAGCAGCTTCCTCAACCAACCTCGTCCAGTCACCGCCGATCTGGCCTTTTAAGGCGCCGCAAAACCCCGCCCGTCGTCAGTCCCGGGTGCGGTAGTTGGGCGCCTCGCGGGTAATCGTCACGTCGTGGACGTGGCTCTCGCCGACGCCGGCCAGGGTGGTCCGGCGGAACGTGCAATTGCGCTGCATGTCGGCGATGGTGCGGTTGCCGGTGTAGCCCATGGCCGCGCGCAGGCCGCCGACCAGTTGGTGGATGACGGTGGCCAGCGGCCCTTTGTAGGGGACCCGGCCCTCGATCCCCTCCGGGACCATCTTCAGCGAGTCGGTGACCTCGGCCTGGAAGTAGCGGTCGGCCGAGCCCCTGGCCATGGCGCCGATCGAGCCCATGCCGCGGTAGGCCTTGTACGAGCGCCCCTGGAACAGGAACACTTCGCCCGGGCTTTCGTCGGTGCCGGCGAACAGCGAGCCGATCATGGCGACGTCGGCGCCGGCGGCGACGGCCTTGGCCAGGTCGCCGGAATAGCGGATCCCGCCGTCGGCGATCAGCGGCACCTGCTCCGCCCGGCAGACCTCCGAAACCTCGAGGATCGCGGTGAACTGGGGAACGCCGACGCCGGCGACCACCCGGGTGGTGCAGATCGAGCCGGGACCGATGCCGACCTTGATGGCGTCGGCGCCGACGTCGATCAGCGCCCGGGCGGCGTCGGCGGTGGCGATGTTGCCGGCGATCACCTGGGCGTAGTTGCTCAGCTTCTTGATCCGCCGGACGGCGTCGATCACCCCTTCTGAGTGGCCATGGGCGGTATCGACCACGACCACGTCGACGTCGGCATCGAGCAGCATCTCGGCGCGGTCGACGCCGGCATCGCCGACGCCGGTCGCCGCCGCCACCCGCAGCCGGCCCTGCTCGTCCTTGCAGGCGTTGGGGAAGCGCTCGGCCTTGTCGATGTCCTTCACCGTGATCAGGCCGATGCAGCGGTAGTCGTCGTCGATGACCAGGAGCTTCTCGATACGGTGCTTGTGCAACAGCCGCTTCGCCTCCTCCCGGCCCACGGTGTCGCGCACCGTGACCAGCGGCTTTTCCGGCAGGTTCCGGGTCATGAGCTCGCTCACCGGCTGGCGCAGGTCGGTGGCGAAGCGGACGTCGCGGTGGGTGAGGATGCCGAGCAACCGGCCGCTGCCGGTCTCGACCACCGGCAGGCCGGAGAAGTGGTGATCGCGCATCAGCGCCAGCGCATCGGCCAGGGTGGCGTCGGCGGCGATGGTCATCGGGTTCACGACCATCCCGGATTCGTATTTCTTCACCCGGCGCACCTCGGCCGCCTGGGCCGCCGGCTCCATGTTCTTGTGGATCACGCCGATGCCGCCGGCCTCGGCCATGGCGATGGCCAGCGCGCTTTCGGTCACGGTGTCCATGGCAGCGGAGATGATCGGGATGCGCAGCGCGATGGCGCGGGTCAAGCGCGTCGAGGTTTCCGCCTCGGCCGGGACGATGCTGGAGCGGGCCGGCACCAGCAACACGTCGTCGAACGCCAGTGCCTCTTGGATCTGCATGCCGCCTCGCGATCGCCGCTAGGCGGCGGATCATACACCAGGGCCGCGCCCTGCCAAGGCTCGCACTTCCGCCGGCGGCGGCTGCGCCGCCGCTAGGCGTTCTGCTAATACGTGCGCCCAGGCCCAGAGCCTGACCACCATTCGTCATGGCCGTGCTTGTCACGGCCATCTACGCCTTCCGTGGACCCGCGGAACAAGTCCGCGGGTGACGGATGAGGGGGGTTCGGGTTCCGGTGCGTCAACCCAATCACACGGTGCTCTTGGAGCGCTACGGCTGCTCGACCCAGACCGAGAGCGAGCCCGCCGGGCAGGGGAAGTCGCCCCAGCCGTCCTCGCCCGTGGTCACGGTCCCGGGGCTGGCGCCGGTGACGTCGACGAAGCTGCGGTTGGGCCTCGCGGTGTCCATCCTCTTCGCCCCCGGCGGCCCGTCGGTGATCACCACCGCCATGGCCCGCGGATGCTCTGCGTCGCCCTGCCTGGTCCAGCCGATGACGTCTGGGTCGTCGAGGTAGTCGATCTGCGGACCGTAGGCGAAGTCGCGCCGGGCGGCGACGAGCGTGTCGAGCAGCGGCTGCAACGGCGCCCGGGCGTCGTTGGGGCGGTAGTCGGGATAGAACAGGCAGGGATAGCCGGCAGCGCGCAGCAGGATGATGGCGTAGGCCTGGCCGAGGAACGACCGGTCCACCGGCTCGCCGCCGCCGACGTGGAAGGTGTCGTGGTTGTCGACGAAGGTGACCGCCATCTCCGGGTCTTGGGCGGCCAGCGTGCCGTCGAAGATCCGCCGCATGTCGAAGCCGCCGCCACTGCGCGAGGCCGTGCGCATGTTGAAGTGCAGCGGGAAGTCGAACAGCGTCATCCGCCTCCCGGTCTGCTCGATGAACCAGCGGAGCGTGGCGACGTCGCCGGTGAAGTATTCGCCCACGGCAAACAGCTGCCGGTCCGGGCGAAGCGCGCGGATCCGGTCCAGCCATTCGCTGAAGAACGGAAAGCGGATGTGCCTCGCCGCGTCGAAGCGGAAGCCATCGACGTCGAGCATCGACATGATCCATTCGCCCCAGGCGAAGAGCTCGACCCGGACCTCTTCGACATTCATGTCGAGATCGCAAAACAGCAGGTAGTCGAAGTTGCCGCGCTCGGGATCGACCGGCGTCTCGAAGGACTTGTTGCTGAGCTTGAAGATCGAGCGGTCGCCGGTGCGCTGGTCGTAATCGACCGCGTCGAAGTGCTGCGAACGCCACTGGAAGGTGGAGTATCGCTCGCCGCGGCCGGGGAAGGTGAACATGGTCCAGGCGTCGATCTCCCGCGGCGGGCCGATCTCGATGTTGCGGTTTTCGTGGGAGACCGGCGTACCCAGCACGGTCTCGGTGAAGTCGGCGCCGCCCTTGTGGTTCAGCACCGTGTCGATGTAGATGGCGAGCCCGGCGTCGCGGGCGGCCTGGCGGGCGGCGCGAAGCTGGTCCAGGGTGCCGTACTTGGTCCTGACCGTCCCCTTCTGGTCGAACTCGCCGAGGTCGAACAGGTCGTAGCAGCCGTAGCCCACGTCGGTGGCGCCGCCTTGCGCCTTGTTGGGCGGCGGCAGCCACAGCGCGGTGATGCCGGCGCGAGCCATCGCCTGGGCCTCGCGGGCGACCTCGTCCCACAGCGTCCCGTCGGCGGGATGATCCCAGTGGAAGTACTGGATCATGGTCTGGTTGGTCATCGCCGGCTCCCTGCCCGCGTCAGTCCGAGATCCGGCGGACGATGCCGGTGAAATGGGCGCCGTTCGTGGGCACCAGGTTGCGGACCATGAAGTGGTACTCCAGCGCCAGCGCCGAGCCGTCGTCGCGGCGGACGGCCCGGGTGATCACGAACATCACCCCGCCGTCGGCCACGGTGCCGGTGCCGTCGGGATTGACCCGGTAGCCGCCCTGGTCGCTGCCGCCGACGAACCTGCGGTCGCGGACGGTCTCGCCCGGGACGTTGGCGACGTTGCTCTCGGTGAACGCGCCGGCGCCGTCGTAGCTGATGACGCCGAACCCCGACACCGGGCTCTGGCCGCCTCGGCCGACGCCGAAGCCGGTGTAGCGGCCGCTGAGGCTGGCGTCGGAGAACGCGGCGGCTTCCGGGAGCCGGCGGGCAATGCCGGTCCGCAGGCCGCCGGTCCGCGGGTCGAGGGAGCGGAAGACCAGCGCCAGTTCCTCCACCGCGGGCGACGTGCCGCTGTCCGCTGCCGCGCGAACCGCGAGCCAGGCGTCCACGTCGTCGCTCTCGTTCAGCCGCAGCGTGCCGAGGCCCTCGGGGGTCATCTCGTAGCGGGCGAGGTAGGGCGCCGCCGTCACCGTCCGTTCGGCGTAGTGGTCGCCGGGCCGGCTCTCGGTGAGCGAGCCGGAGACGCCGCCGATCCCGTCGAAGGCAAACAGGCCGAGCGCGACATAAGCGGGGCCGGGCCCTTCGCCGCTGAGGCTGACGGCGAAGGCGCCGTTGATGCTGGCGATGGTGAAGTCGGGGCGGGTCACCGTGCTGCCCTCCCCGACCGCTAGATCAGCCGCTTGCTGACCGAGGTCAGCACCAGGTTGCCGGTCGGCGGGTGGAGCTCGGTGTTCACGAAGACGTAGTCGAGCACCACCTTGAGGTCGCCTTCGACCGCGGCGTGCATGACGATGAGGTTGGCCCGGCCGCCGGGGGCGATGATCATGCCGGTGCCGTCGGCGTTGAGCACGTACTGCGCCGCCTCGGTGTCGAAGGTCATCGTCTGGCGGGTCGCGAAGCCGCCGGGCCCGGCCAGGTTCTGCAGGTCGACGCCGACGAACCCGCCGTTGCCGTCGAAGCGCACCGCGCCGAGGCCGACGGCGGCGGCGGGCACGAGGCCGCCGTGGCCGATGCCGGGGCCGCCGTAGGTGCCGCTCATGCTGGCGAGCGAGAACCTCCCCTCGTCCGGGTGACGGCAGGCCTGGACCATGTGGATGCCACCGCTGACCGGGTCGGTCGCGTCCTCCATTACCCAGAACTCCTCGATCCGCGGCACGTCGGTGGTGCGCGAGGCCCGGGTGACGAGAAAGGTCGCGGCCCGCTCGGGCGTCTGCTCGCCGCCGAAGGTCCAGAGCGCGCGCATGCTGCCGAAGCCCGAGCCGTTCTCCTCCAGGCTGTAGCTCCCGTCCACCGTGCCCTCGACCTGCCGGCGCTCGCCGAAGGCCTCGCCCGGGACATTGGCGATCACCGTGCCGGACCAGTGGCCGTCGCCGGTGAACTCGAGCAAGCCTACCGAGGCGCTCTGCCGGTGCGCGCCGTGGCAGGTGCGCACCGCCCCGTAGCGGCCGTTGAAGCTCGCGGCGGAAAAGCCTTCGGAGATGTTGGGAAGCATCGAGGTCATGGGAGCCCCCTCAGGTTTATGCGTGCTTTTCGTTCAGCCGGCGTCGGGCGCGAGCCGCAATTGCCGGACGAGGGTGATGCTGTCGGAGTTGAACCAACGTGCGGTGATCCTGCCGTTCTCCACCCGGAACACGGCGAGGCCCTTCCAGGCGAGCTCGTGGCCGGTGGGAGCGACGCCGAGGAAGGTTCCGACCTGGCGGCAGCGCATGGTGCCGCGGACGCCGACCAAGTCGCCCTCGGCGATCATGTCCTCGAGGTGGATGTTGAGGTCGGCGAGGATGCTGTGGACGCCGGCGATGCCGGCGCTGAGCACGCTGCGCCCCCGCGGGCTGCCGAACAGCGCCTCGCCGTGATCGACGAAGTCCTCGGCCATGATCTCGTCGAGGAGGGCGACGTTGCCGCGGCCCATGACCTCGTCGTAGAAGCGCCGGACGACGGCCTTGTTGTCCTCTTCCGCCATGGCGTTCCCCTCCATTTCCTTCCGCGCGCGTGTGCAGCCCGCGTAGGGCGGGTCGAGGCGAAGCCGGACCCGCCGGCATGACCATCCGGCGGGATACGCCGTGCGGCTATCCCGCCCTACGCGCCGCGCGTCAGCCGAAGCGGCGGACGGCGCCCAGTTGCTGCAACAGGCCCAGCGTGTCGGCGATGAGCCAGATCTCGGCGATCAGCCCGTCGGCGATCCTGACGATGGCGGTGATGGTGAAGCGAAGCACCGTGCCGCCCGCGTCCGTGCCTTCGCCGCTGAGGTAGACCATCACCCGGTCGCCGTCCGCGAACAGCCTCACCACCTCCAGCCTGCTGTCTGGGGCCCCTGCGCGCAGCTCCGCCAGCGTCGCCATCACGGCGTCCAGGCCATGGAGGTCGGCGTCCGGGTTGCGCTCGTGATGCCGGCGGACGGAGGCATGGAGGAACTCGCCGGCCCGCTCCACCTTGCCCTCGTTCCACAGGACGTCGATCGAGCGGCGGACCAGGTCCTTGTTGCGCTCCAGCGCCTCGCCGCTCATGCTGCCGCGCCCCGGCTGAGCGCCACGTTCTCGGCGGCCGCGGGCTGCTGCCTGCCCATCTGCCGGTCGAGCCAGGCAATGGTTCTGGCGGCGGCGATGCTGACGTAGGGGTCGTGGTCGTAGAGCTCGATGTGGTTGTGGGTGTCGATCCAGATCAGCTCCTTCGGCCCCACCGCCGCGTCGTAGGCCTGCTGCGCCAGCTCGGGCAGCAGCACCATGTCGGTCGTGCCGTGGATGATGAGCAGCGGCGCCGGCGCAACCAGCGCGGCATGGGCGACGGCGTTGAACATCAGGAAATGGTGCAGCGAGGAAACGGTGATCCGGTTCTGCCACCGCGGCGCGTCGGCGGCTCCAGTCCGGGTGTAGTAGCTGTAGGCCTCCGCATTGGGCATCGCCACCAGCGGCGCCTCCGCGGTGATGCCGGGCGCCGTCACCGGGATGTAGCGGCGCTCGTTGTCGCCGTACTCCTGCATCAGCACCGCGTTGATCTGGCCGACGTAGCCGGCGTAGGCGTCGACGCCCATGAACTGCTGGAAGGTGCCGCCGGTGCTGAAGCCGCCGGCGATGCTGGCAACCGCCCGGACGCGCTTGTCGAGCGCCCCCACATGCACGGCGTAGCCGCCACCGAGGCAGACGCCGACCACGGCGACCCGCTCCGGGTCGATGTCGCTTCGGCCCATCAGGTAGTTCACGCCGCTGGCGAAGTCGTCGATCACCTCGCTCGGGATGTGGTGTTGGCGCGGCTCGCCCTCGCTGTCTCCGAAGGTTCGCGGATCGAAGGTCAGCACCGTGTAGCCGGCGTCGGCGAAGCGCTCGGCGTAATGCGGCAGGGTCTGCTCCTTGACGCTGCTGAACGGGCCGCACATGACGATGCCGGGCGTGCGCTCGGCGGCCGCCGCGCCGCGCGGGCGGTAGAGGTCGCCGGCGAGCATGAGGCCCGCGCTCTTGAAGCGCACCGGCTGGCGCCGGCCGGGATCGGCGCGCAACAGGTTGGCGGGATCCGCTGGGAGGTAGTGCGGATCTTCGGGCGGATCGGCTGCCGCCGCCGCGGTCGGGCGAATGCGCAGCACGGGCACGGAACCGGGCACGGGCGCGGCCACTGTCACCATCTCCACCTCCTAGGTTTGCCGCTGCAGGACGACGACGGCGTTGGCCGGCAGGCGCACCGTCAGCGCGCCGCCAACGGCGTCCAGCGCGCCGTCGTTGCCAAGGCCGCCGCCGCCATAGGCGGGCGCGTCGCTGTTGAAGATCTCGCGCCAGCGGCCGTCGCTGAGCCCGGCGCTGCGCACCACGTAGCCGTCGGCGAAGGCTCGGTTGTTGAGGCTGGCGATGACCAGCAGATCCTCGCCGCCGTCGAAGCGGCGGAGGGCGAGGATACGGTTGGCATCGTGGACATAGACGACGGAGGCGTTGCGCGAGCGCAGCGCCGGCCGCGCCAGGCGCAGGCGGATCAGGTCGGCGTAGAAGCGAAACAGCCGCGCCCCGGTTCCCTGGCGCAGCTCGAGGTAGTCCTCCCGCGCGGTGGCGAAGTCGGCAAAGCGGTAGGGCATGGAGGCGCCCACCTCCTCGCCCATGAAGAACATCGGGATGCCGGGAGAGAGCAGCGCCATCGCCGCGGCGACATGCACGCGGGCCTCGGCGTAGCCCCGGGTCTGCTCGTTCAGCACGTTGTTGACCGCGACCATGATGGTCCGGGCCGAGTACTGCCGCTGGCCGTTCTCCATGTAGTAGGAGTTGCCGGCTTCGTCGTGGGACTCGTGGTAGACGACCTCGCCGCCGGAGCCGGCGAGGACGCCCGCGAACCACGACATCCTGAGCTCGCGGTCGTCGCCGTAGCCGGCGAGCTTGATCAGCCGGGCTCGGCCGGGGTCGTTCTGCGCGTCGCCGATCAGGTGGTGGTAGAAGTCGGAATACCACGACGCGTCGAAACCGAGGCCGCCCTCGTCCGGCGGCTGGTGCACCGCCTCCCAGTGGGAGTGATCCTCGGCGATGAGGAAGGCGTCGGGGTTGATCAGGTGCAGCGTCCGGCTCCATTCGCGCAGGAACTTCTGCCCGAACATGTTCGCGTTCGCGGCCGGCCGGCCGTCGGCGTGGATCACCGCGTCGCGGTGGATGGCGGTGGTGAGGTCCACCCGGAAGCCGTCGAAGTGGAACTCGCTGAGGAGGGCGGCGGCGCTGCTGATGAACAGCCGGCGCACCTGCTCCTCCCAGTAGCGCGGGCCCCAGCCGCTGGAGCCGTTGTCGATGTAGCCGCCGGTGGGGTCGGGGTAGTCGCCGGCCCGGCCCTCGTACCAGTAGTAGATGTTGTTCTCGGGCGAAGCCGAGTCGTAGGCCCACTCCGCCCGCTCGGCATCGAAGGTGTAGTGGTTGTAGACGACGTCGAGCAAGACGGCGATGCCGCGGCGGTGGCAGGCGCGAACGAAGTGCTTGAACTGGTCCCGGCCGCCGCCGGAGAACTCCACCGCCAGATAGTGCGAGGTGCTGTAGCCCCAATTCAGCCGCGCCTGGAACTCCGACATCGGCATCAGCTCGATGCAGTTGACCCCGAGCTCGGCGAGGTAGTCGAGCAGCTCCATGGCGTCGTCGAGCGTGCCCTCGCCGCCGCTGGCGCCCAAGTCGAGCCCGGCGACGTGGAGTTCGTAGATGACGAGGTCGTCGAGCCGGCGGGGCACCGGGCGGTTGGTGTCGAACTCGCCCTGCCAAAAGTCGTCCGTGCTCGACCACTGGGTTTCCGGCCAAACGTCCTCGCGAAACTGCGTGGCGACAAGGTCCGGATCGACGACCACCGAGCAGCTCTTGCCGCCGTCGAGGTCCTGGCGGCGGCCGCTCCATTGCGCGCCCTCTGCCTCCGGGTTGACGTCGCCGCCGCCGATCTGGCAGCGGGAGTAGAGGTCGGTGCGGTAGGCGATCGAGCCGTCGTCGCGGGTGATGCGGAACATGTAGGGGGTGTGGTCGAAGCCGGCATAGTCGGCGAGCAACGGGTCGTCCGCCACCTCCGTGGTCCAGATGCCGGCCTCGCCGCGGCGCATGGGGATGGTCGCGGTGACGCCGCGGCCGTCGTTCCAGATATAGCCGCCGGTGGTCTCGCCCCGGACCAGCTCGACGGTACGGGCGTTCGGCGCCCAGACGGCGAAGCGGACGGCGGGCCGGCCGGAGCCTGCGAGGAACAGCTTGTTGGCCCCGAGCCGTCGGCAGGTGGTGAAGTGGTAGCGTTCGAGCTGATCGGCGCCGCGCAGGGTGAAGCTCGCCCAACGCTCGCGCGACGCCGGCTCGGCCACCTCGGTCGGGATCGCCCACACCCGGGTCTGCCCCGGCGCGTCCACGTAGACGCCCCAGCGGAAGGTCTGGCCGATCTGGCTGTCGTCGAGCTGGGCGCTGGCGCGAAACGCCGGGCAGCCGTCCTCGGCCGTGAACGGCTCCATCGCCGTCTCCGACCAGCTCGTGGACGGCCGCCCTTGCGCATCCCAGCTGCCGCTGAGCCTGGCGTTGGCGAACAGCGGCTCAGACAGTCCCGTGAGATACTCGAAGCGGACCGGAACCAGCGCCATCAGGCTTGTCCTTCTTTTTAAGAGACGTCAGCCGGCGGCCGAGCGCGGCGCCGGCGCCTTCGTCCTCATTGCGGCAGCGGCGGCGGGTTCTCCTGGTCGACGTAGCCCTGGGTGAGCTGAACCAGATACCCCTCCGGATCGCGCAGCCAAACCGACCGCCAGCCAGGGATGAACGAGCCGAAGTCGAGGGGGCCGAAAGCGACGTTTGCGTCCGCGCCCATGGCCTGGACCTGGGCGTCGATGTCCTCGACCTCGAAGGAGATGTTGCGCACGCTGGGCCAGGGATAGCCGTCGTTCTCCGGCGGCGGCACCGGCCTCTCGGCCGTCGCCTGGAACAGCTCCAGGCGAATGCCGGGTCCGCGCAGGAAAACGATCTGGTTGCCTTGGCCGAGATCGACCACCCGGCCGCGGGCGAAGCCGAAGTGCCGGGTGTAGTACCGCTCCACCGCCAGCGGATCGCGGCAGGTGAGCGAGATGTGGTGGATCTGGATCCCGGCCATGCCGGCCTCCTTCCTCTTGCCGAACCGGTGTCAGCCGCGGCGTTCGGCCTTGATCATGTCGCAGAGCTTCTCGGCAATCATGACGATGGCGGCGTGGCAGTTGCCCGAAACCACCGCCGGCATGACGCTGGCATCCGCCACCCTGAGCCCGGCGATGCCGTGCACCTTGAGCTGCGGGTCGGTGACCGCCTGGGCGTCCAGCCCCATCCGGCAGGAGCCGGCCTGGTGGTGGTAGGACTCGGCGAACAGGCGCACCGCCTCTTCGAGCCGCTCGTCGGGAAAGTCGGGGCCCGGCACCACCTCGGTCTGCACCCAGGCGCCCAAGGCCCGGGTGGCGTTGATCCGCCTGGCCATCCGCACGGCGTTGGTCAGCCGGACCAGGTCGGCCTCGCAGCCGAGGTAGTTGGGATCGATCAGCGGCGGCGTCCGCGGGTCGGGACCGCCAAGGCGCAGCGAGCCGCGCGACAGCGGCCGGACCAAGCCCGGCAGCATCACCATGACGCTCGGCCGCTCGGGGTTGGTCACCTGCCGGGGGTCGCCGTGGACGAAGCCCATCTGGATATCCGGCCCCGGCCAGCCGGGCCCGGACTTGTAGAACAGCGCCGCCTCGCTCATCGCCATGGTCGGATCCGGGATCCGTTGGCTGGCGACGGTGATCACCGGCATGAGCACGTGGTTGTGGAAGTTCTCGCCGACGCCGGGCAGGTGGTGGAGCACCGGGATGCCGAAGCCGGCGAGCCTGGCGCCGTCGCCGATGCCCGAAAGCATCAACAGCTTGGGCGAGTCGATCGCACCGGCGCAGACCACGACTTCGCGGCCGGCGCCGATGCGCATTGCCCCTCCCTCCCGGCTGAGCTCGACCCCGGTGCAGCGCCGCCCCTGGAAGGTCAGCCGGGTCGCCTGCGCCGCGTCGATCAGGGTGACGTTGCTGCGGCTGGACAGCGCCGGGTACAGGTAGGCCGTCGCCATGTCGTGGCGCTTGCCGTCCCTGATGTTCAGGTGGTGCCAGCCGACGCCTTCCATCTGCGGGCCGTTGAAGTCGTCCGTCCGCGGGAAGCCCAGCTCCAGGCAGGCGTCGTAGAACGCCTGGGAGGTGGGGTTCGGCTGGTGCAGCCTGACCGCCATCACGCTGAGCGGGCCGCCGTGGCCGGCGACGGGGCTCGTGTCGTCCTCCTGGTCCTCGGACTTCTGGAAATAGGGCAGGACCTCGTCGTAGCCCCAGCCCGGCGCACCCTGGTAGGCCCAGGCGTCGAAGTCCGAGCGATGCCCGCGGATGTGCATCATGATGTAGAGGTTGCTGGTGCCGCCGGGCAGCCGGCCCCGCGGCTCCGGGATGCGCCTGCCGCCGAGCTGCGGCTGCGGCACGCTTTCGTAGCCCCAGTCCACCACCGACTGCTGGACGAACGCCCAGTGCCAGGGGATCTCGATGTTCCGGCGCACGTCCGGCGGCACGTTGCGGCTGCCGGCCTCCACCACCGCGACGGTGACGCCGGGATCCTCGCTGAGCCTCGCGGCGACGACGCAGCCGGCGGTTCCGGCGCCGACGACGACATAGTCGTAGCTGTCCATGGCCCCCGCTCCCGGTCGGTTGCGCCTAGGCCGGCGTCTGGTTGACGAACGGCTGGAACGGCAGGCTGTCGTGGATCGTCCGCATGTAGACGATCTTGCCGTTCTGCACCTGGAAGAAGTTGGCGCCGATCACCTGCCGCCCGGAGGCGTCGGGGTAGGCGATGGGCACGCCCGCGGCGTTGGCGGCGTCGCAGCGCCAAACCACGCAGGCGGCGTCGCCGTCGACGACGATGCGCTGCGGATACATGTTGAAGCGCGAGTAGCCGGTGGAGATGGCGCCGATGGCGCCGCGGAGCACGTCGATGCCGGCGAAGTGGCCGGCGAGCTGCTCGTCGCCGACGACGTCGTCGCTGAACAGGGTGAGCCACTGCTGCCAGTCGGCCCGATTGACGCAGTCGTAGTAGCTCTCGATGACCTGGCGGACGTCCATGTCGCTATCCCTAATCCTTCTTTTCCGGGTCGGTGCGCGGCGGGGCGTCGGGGCCGCGCGGCCTCCGCCGCTCGACGCCGTAGACCTTGACGAACTCGTCGGCGGCGTCCTCGAACATCGGCACCAGGTCGTTGACGAGGAAATCAGGGTCCGGGAGGGCGTGGCCGCCCAGGCCCCACCTGCCCTGCGGCACCTGCTCGATGGTGACGTAGACGTACGGCCTCGCCGCCTCGATGGTCGCCTTGCAGAAGGCGTCGGTGAGCGCCGGTATGAGCGCCGCCTGCTGCTCCTCGGTGAAGAAATTCTCGATGAACTTCACGCTGATGATGGGCATTGCCTTCGCCTTTCATGCCGCCGATGAGGCGGGCGCGTCTGGGCCTCGAGGTGGAGAAGCGGGCGCGCGGATGCGGCAAGGCCCCTCACCCCGGCCCTCTCCCACTTGCGCCTATCGGCGCGCGGGAGAGGGAGTTGCAGCGGCGCCAACCTGCCCTCGCCCGCGGCGAAGCCGTGGGAGAGGGAGGGGCCCGCGAGCCCTGGCGAGCGGGAGGGTGAGGGACCGCCCGACTCCCGCGCCGGCCCCGATGCCACGCCTTGGACCGCTGTAAGCATGCCTGCGCCGCCATCCACGAGGCTAAGACCAGAACGCGTCGTACTGGGCGGTGCCGTCGCCGAAGATGGCGCCGCGCGCCTCGTAGACCTTGCCGTCGTGCCAGCGCATCCAGTGGATGACGTCGATGTCGAGGCGCCGGTCGGGCTCCCCGGCGCGTTGCCCGGTGTTGTGGGTGACGTCGGCGGATGAGTCGTCGGCGAGGTTCACCACGATCGTGTCCATGCGGAAGCTGTTCTCCGACAGCCGGCCGACCTCGGCCATGAACTGCATGAATTCGTCGACGTTGTTCTTCCACCCCGACAGCCGGTTGTGGCCGGGGACGAGCCAGTGCATGTCCTCGTGCCACATTTCCAGCATCTGGGTGCGATCGCCGGTGGCCAATGCGGCGTAGGCCGCCACCACCTGTTCCCCCGTGATCAGTGCCATGACCCGTGTTTCCCTATACGCGCGCCCGGAAATGTCCCGGGCGCTTCGCTCTCTGCGCCGCTCTGCCATCGAGAGGCCGAGGATCGACGCCCGAGGCCCTCACCCCGACCCTCTCCCACTTGCGCCTGCGGCGCGCGGGAGAGGGAGTTGCGTCCGGACGGGGCGCGGGAGGCTGAGGGCATTGCTACGCGCATCGCGGCCGCGGCCTCTACCCTGCCAGCCGATCCGGAATCGGCTTGAGCTGGTAGACGGCGTTGAAGAACTGATCGACCGTGTGCTGGTCGCTGATGTAGACCTGCACCCGGTCGATCCGGCCGTTCGCGACGTGATAATGGGTGCAGTTGAGCGCGTTGAGCCGATAGGTGGTCTGCCCGCCGCCGGCGTCGGTTGCGGTGAACTCGCCTTGGCCGCGGTGCACCTCGACGACGGTGCTGTCTCCGAAGGTGTCGATCCCAGTGGCCGGATCGGTAGCCGGATCCAGCGTCACCCGAATGTTCGCCCGGCGCAGCGCGAGGAAGAACTGGAGCACCTCCTCGCTGCCGTTCTTGGTGCCGGACAGCGGGTGGTGCCCGGGCAGGTTCCAGACCAGGTCAGGAGCAAAGATCTCGCGGCGGATCGTCTCCATGTCGTCGGTGTTGAAGCACGCGTACATGCGGGTCACGAGATCGAGGTTGGCTTGCGGGCTGCTTCCGTTGGCCATGTCTGTCTCTGCCTCCTTTATTGGGCGCGGGTGGTGGCACTACAGCCGGGCGAAGCCCGGCGCATAGGCGAAGGGTTCGGCGGTGGCGTTGTAGGTGACGATCTCGAGGCCATAGGCGTTCTTCGCCGAGCGCCGCACGGTCCACGCTTGGGTCGCGTCCATCGAGGTGCGGTTGCTTTTCGCCGCCGGCGGCTCGAACCAGCTCGCCTGCCAGCCGACGACCACCCGAAGCTCGGCGCCGTCGCCGGCGATGGTTGCCTCGACGCTGTGGACGGAGTGGATCTCGTCGAAGAACAGGCGGGTGACCCGCTCGTACCAGCGCTTGAAGCTGGCGTAGTCGCGGATGTCCCCGTCCGGGAACTGCATGCTCAAGTCGTCGTCGGCGAGAAAGCTGTAGGCCCGCTCGATCGGGGCGTGCTCGTCCAGCGCCAGGAACCAGCCGTCGGCGAAGGCCCTTGCCTGCTCGATGGTGATCGCGTCTCGCGCCAAAGCCTCTGTCCTCTCCTGCTTGCGGCCTGCCCGAATGGTCACGCGGCGCCCCGCGGCACCTCGCGCTCGAGGATCACCTCGACGAGGAACGGTCCGTCGGCGGCGAGCATCTGCCCGATCGCCGGGGCGATCTGCTCCGGCGTCTCCACCCGAACGGCGGGGACGCTGAGGCCGCGGGCCAGCGTCACGAAGTCGATCGGCGGCCGGTGGACGTCGAAGGGCGGCGGGAACTCGGCCGGGTATTCGCCGGGCTGCAGCCCGCGCTCGCGCCAGTAGTCGACGAGGTTGAACTTCAACAGCCGGTAGCTGGTGTTGTTGCAGACCACGAACTTGGCGCCGATGCCGAGGTGCGCAGCGGTCCACAGCGCCTGGTAGGTGTACATCGCCCCGCCGTCGCCGGTGAGCCCGACCACGGTGCGGTCCGGGTGCGCCATCTTCACGCCGATGGCTCCGGGGATGGCGACCCCCAGCGTGCCGCCCGGGCTCTGGAAGAACGATCCGGGCGCCTTCGGCACCACCCAGCGCAGAAGCTCGGGGAAGTGGGTCAGCGACTCGTCGAAGACGATGGCGTCCTCGGGAAGCTGCTTGGCCAGCTCCATGGCGAAGGTCGCCATCCGCAAGGGCACCGCCGAGGCCTGCGCTTCGTCCGCGGCCCGCGCCCGGGCCAGCCGCTCGCGGTTGGCCTCGCCGATCTGCCGCGCCCGCTCAGCCGCCTTCTGCCGGTCCGCCTCGCTTGCGCCGGCCGCAACCGCATCGGCCAATGCGCCCAGCGTCAGCTTGGGGTCGCTAACCAGGCCCAGGGTGACGGGGTGGTTCTTGCCGATGGCGTAGGCGTCGAGGTCGACGTGGATGACCTTTGCGTCGTCCGCGAACGGGGTTTCCAGCATCGGGAAGACGTCGGGGAACACGTAGGTGCCGCAGATCAGCACCGCGTCGGCGTCGGCAACGGTCCGGGCGCTGTCGCGGCCGAACATGTGGCCGGTGAGGCCGCAGTAGAGCGGGTGGTCCCAGCCGATGTTGACCTCGGCGGCCATGGCTCCGTAGACGCCGGCGCCCGAAGCCTCGGCGAGGCGGGCGAGCTCGGCGGCGGCGCCGGAGTGGGCGACGCCGTCGCCCATGACGATGACCGGGCGCTCGGCCGTCCGCAGCATCTCCGCCGCGGCGGACACGAGCGACGGCTCCGGCAGCACGCGGGTCGAAGGGACGTGCGTCGGCACCACCGGCTCGGTGTTGGGCGCATCCAGGATGTCCTGGGGGACGGACAGGAACACCGGCCCGAACGGCGGCGTCGCCGCCACCTTGTAGCAGCGCCGAAGCAGGCGGAGCAGGCTCGAGGGGTGTTCGGCCCGCGCGGCGTACTTGGTGACGGGCCGGGCCATGGCGACCAGGTCGACGCTCATGTGCGCTTCCAGCGGCCCGGCGGCGATGCCGGCTTCGCCGGCGATCACCAGCAGCGGGGTGCGCCGCTGGCGGGCGTGGAACAGGCTGCCGATGGCGTTGCCGAGGCCCACGCTGCAGTGGACCTGCACCACCGCCGGGCGATGAGTGGCCTGGGCGTAGCCGTCGGCGATGCACACCAGCGCCGCCTCCTGCAGGCCGAGGACGTAGGTGAGGTCGGGGAAGCGGGCCACCTCGTCGAGCAGCCCCTCCTCGCTGGAGCCGGGGTTGCCGAACATGTACTCGACGCCGTCGGCCCTGAGCTGTTCGAGAAGCTTGCGATGACCTGTCGGCTCCGGCATTGGCCTTTTCTCCCAGCGCCGCTAGAGGACCGGCCGGCCGGCGGCCGCCGGCACCTGCCCGGAGGCCGCAGACATGGCGAGGATGCGGTCGCGAACCGCATCGACGAACGCCTCGACGATCTCGACGCTATGCGCCGAAGTGCTGGTGACCAGGTCGTCGTCGACGACCACGTGCCGCGCCCAGTCGCCTCCGAGCGGCGGCGGGACGAACTCGGCGCCGGTGTTGACCACGTCGGCCAGGACCACCGGGTTGCAGGTCACCTTCCGCCCGGCCAGGACCTCGGGCACCGGGGTGAGCAGCCACAGCCCATGGCAGGGGGCGGCCTTGACGATGCGCTTGTCCTGCATGGCCCGGTGGAAGAACTCGACGGCCGGCGCGGTGCGGGCCATCCCGGCGCTCATGGGCTGGCCCGGCGGCGGCTCGACCCAGCGCAGCCGCACGCTGGGGTAGTTGGCGGCCATGATGATGGCGGCGTAGTCGGCCGGCGCGACGTTGGCGAAGTCGATGCCGACCGCGAGCGTCTCCGGCGTTCCGCCGGCGTCCTCCACCTCGCTCACGAAGGTGATGGTGGGATTGCCCCACAGCCGCGACATCAGCTCGACGCTGGCGCCGTAGCCTTCGAAGCGCTGGCGGTAGGTCCGGATCTCGTGGGCGATGTACTGGCTTTCGAGCAAAACCGCGATCTTCTTGCCGGCAAGCACGGGATCGGCCATCGGTGTCATCCTCCGAGACGCAAGCTGGGCTCGGCTCAGCCGGGAAGGGTCACGAACTCCACGACGAGCTCCACCGGCTCGGCGGACGGGCCGATCTGGATCTGGAAGTCGTTGGCGTTGTTGGGAGCGAGATCCTCGCTGCGGTCGACGCCGTTGACGCGCACTCCGGAGATGCGGATCAGCCCCGGCGGGAAGAAGTCCGGCAGGACGTTGATCGACGTCTGATCGCGGTGCGGCGACAGCTTGAAGTACAGGCAGAAGCCGTTGTCGTCGTCCTTGTCGGCGATGACGTAGCTGCGGGTGTAGAGGTGGGCGAGGAAGTTCAGCTCGAAGGCGTGGTAGCCCGAGACCGAATGGCCGCCCTTCTGCCCGTAGGCACCCTGAATGACCGGCAAGCCGTTGGCGGTGGTGCGAAAGAAGATGCCCTGGCGGTCGCGGTCGAGGAAGAACAGGTTCCAGAAGGCGATGCTTTCACGCGCCAGCGACAGGAACTCCGTGTCCCCCTCCTCGGCGCCGTGCAGGATCAGGTAGGCGAGGATGCCCTGCTCCTGCTGCCAGAAGTCCTTGGTCGAGCCCCAGGCGAACTGGGTCGGCATGCCGTTGTCGGGATTGCGCTCCACCGCGTCGAACACGCCGCCGCGGATCCGGTCCATGCCCACCTCAGCCATTTTCCGCGCCAGCTTGCGGGCAACGGCCAGGCACTTGTCGGACTTCGCCTTGTATTCGTCGGCGACGGCGTTCTCGCGCCGGTCGCGGAAAGCCTTCTCCTGGGTCTGGTAGTAGTAGGCGCAGCGGGTCAGGTTCCAGGAGATCTTCAGATCATGGCCGACGATCGCCCGGTTCTGCTGCCAGCCCCACTCGTGGTCCACCCGCCAATCGGCGTGGAAGCGCTCGTTGACGTAGTCGGAGTCCGGATCGGGGAACTTCTCGATGATCAGGGTGGAGGTCTCGTCGAGGATCGACCGGCAGAGGTCGAGAAACTCGTCGAGCTTGCGCTCGGTCGGGCTTTTCGGCACCGGGTCCAGCGCCAGGATCAGGTTGATCAGGTAGGCCGGGATGTGGTCGCCGATGGAGTTCCAGTTCTTCCGCGCCATGTTGTGCCCGAGCGCCGGGGTGTCCGGGCGCATGGTCGCGTAGTCGATGTGCGAGAAGTAGCCACCCTCGCCGGGAAACTCCGGCTGGCGCATCCCCTTCACGTCGTGGAAGTAGCCCTGGAAGGAGTTGAGCGTCCGGCGGATGTCCTCCAGAACCTCCCAGTCGAGGGTGATCCGGTAGTACTGGGCGAGGCCGGCCAGGGCGTAGATCTGCTCGTAGAGCGGGATCGTGCCGTAGTCGTCGGGGTTTTCGGAGGGGATGATCAGCTTCTCGCCGTCCACCGTCCGCCTGCGGCCGAACGCCCAGAAGCAATACTCACCGTCGTGGCTGAGGCTGCGGAAGGCTTCGCGCTGGTAGTCCACCCCAGCCTTGGCGGCGAGGTAGTAGCGCTCCGCCCCGGTCAGCAGATAGGCCGAGGAGAGGCCATAGATCAGCCGCGACAGCGTCGCGCACTCCTGGATGCTGTCGTTGGTCGGCGCCCCGGTGATGTTCAGGTTGGTGCGGTAGAGCGCCGAGAAATCGCTGATCTCGTAGCTGCGGCGAACGTCGAACAGGTTATCGAGCCAGCGGTCGGCCATCTGCGAGATCTGCACCAGCCACCAGTGGGTTTCCTCGAACAGGTATTTCCCCGGGAGCGAGTGCATCAGGTAGACGGTGCGCGCCTCGAAGCGCTCGTCGGCGCCGTTCTCCGAGCGGATGCCCTCGACGAACGTCAGGCAGCCGTCCTTGACGTATTTCAGCAGATCGTAGGCGACGGGGTTGTCGCCGCGGTTCATGTTCGCCGGCGGCTCGGCGCGGTCCCGGTTCAGGCCATCGAGGTTGGATACGACCTGATAGTAGGTCGTCACGCCAACGTTGATGTCGAAAAGATCGTCGCTGCGCGCCCTTATCGAAAACTTCAGCGCACCCGCATCAACCGACGTCACTATACCGGCGATGGTAAGACTGTCATGAAATGTACGCAGCGGCATGAGAGCTCTCTCCCGCGAAATCGAACTTCGCCCACCCCTTGGGCACACTGATCCATTCGCTAAGAGCACTGTTCTCTCTTAGCGCGCAACTTCTCCATAGATTATGCTTATATACGCGTTCCCTGCTTTGTCCCGAGTTGAGGCTCGCTGCGCCCCAAGAGCATTACTTTTCATTGTTGGTTTACTTATACCGCGATCTGGCGAAAGGCGCAAGCGGGTCGCAACATCGTCACGCAAATCACACGCGTTCGCGGGCCGCACCATGGGTGCGCCGACGGGTTGGGGTGACAGCGGGATGAAGTGGCGGGGCGCGACGCCGGTCTCAGGTGACCATGTGCCGGTAGATCAGCGGCAGGGCCCGGGTCAAGGCGCCGATATGGGCGATGATGGCAAAGGCGTTTTGCCCGAACATGTGCGGGAAGTAGGCGTGCGCCTTGCGGTCGATGGTGATGCCGAAGACCGCGTGTCCGAGCCTGCGCGCCTCGCGAACGGCCATGGCCGTGTCCTCGACGCCGTAGCGGCCTTCGTAATGGTCGAGGTCGTTGGGCTTGCCGTCGGTCAGCACCAACAGCAGTCGCCGCTGGTTGGGCCGCTCGCGCAGACCCTCGGCGACATGGCGGATGGCGGCGCCCAGCCTCGTGTAGTAGCCCGGGCGAAGATGGGCGATGCGGGCCAGCACGCTGGGCCCCACCGGCTCGGTGAACGACTTGACCGTCTGCACCCACACCCGGTCGCGCTTGCACGAGGAGAAGCTGTAGAGCGCGTGCTCGTCGCCGCAGGCGGTAAGGCCCAGCGTCAGCGCGCTCAGCGACTCCTTGGCGATGTCGAGAACCTGCCGGTTCTCGACGTAGGCCTCGGTCGAGCGCGAGACGTCGATGAGCACGCCGACGGCAAGATCGCGGGCGGCGTCGCGCGCCTGCTGGTAAACGCGGTCGGTCGCGTCGCCGCGGGCGGCGAGGTCGCAGCGGGCACGGATCAGGGCGTCCATGTCGAGCTCGCTGCCGTCGACCTGGCGCCTGGCGATCTCGCGCCGCGGCCGGAGCGCCTCGAACTGGCGGCGCACCGCCTCGATGCGCCGTCGCGTCGCCGGGTCCGGGGACCAGGGCTCGGCCGAGCCGGTCTCTCCGGCAACGCTCGCCAGCACCCGGCAGTGCTCGGGCAGATACTCCCGGCGCCGATAGTCCCACTCCGGGTAGAGGAAGCGCCCGGAGAGGTGATCGCGATCAACGTCCGCCGGCGCCAGATCCAGGTCGAACTTCAGCTTGGTCGCCGGGCGGCGCTTGCTCTTGACCAGGGTGATCTGCTCCTGGTCGTCGGCCGCGCGCTTCGCCTGCTCCTCGTCCTCGTCGTCGACGCCGCGGTTGACCCGCAGGAACTCCGCCCAGGAGAGGATCTTTTCGAACCGGTTCAGGATCAGCGGGTCGTTCCGGTCCACGTCCGGGGCGTCTTCGCGCTTGCTTTTGCGGGTCTTGCCGTCCTCCGCCGCGGCCGAGGTTCCGCCCTCCGCCGGGTCGTCCTCGTCCCTCCGGCCGCTGCGCGGCGGCAGCGGCAGGACGTCGCCCCACACCGGAACCGGCAGATGCCGGCGGTAGCCCTTGGGCGCGCGCCAGTTGGCGGAGACCGGCGGGTGCCCGCGGATCGCGGCCAGCATCCCCTCGCTCAGCACCAGCCGCGCCTCCGGCCCGCCGAGAAGCTCGAGGATGCACGCCTCGAGCGCGGCCTCCACCTCCGGCAGCGCTCGCCGCGGCCTGGTGGCGAGGACGTGTCGGCAGAGCTCGCGGTAGATCGGGCCGAGGCCGGGGTTGCAGACGATGGCCCGCTCGGTGGCCTTGAGCGCCCGCTGCAGGCCGGTCAGATCGGCGGTCAGCGGGTCGTCGGCAAGCGGCTCATCGGCGCGCTCGGCGGCGGCGGCCCAGCCGGCAAGCCAGAGATAAAGGTCGCGGTTGGCCTGGGCGTTCGGCGAGACGTCGATCACCGGCGGCAGAAACAGCGAGTCCCCGTCGATCTGAAGGCGAAGGAAGGCCTCCGCCTCGGCGCCCAGGCGGTGGCGGAGGCGTCGCCGGTGGTGGGAGACGGTGACGCTCGCCGGGCGGATGGTGATCCCGCGCTCCCCGCCCAGCGCCCGGAACACGAAGCCCAGCGGCTCGGCAACCTCTTCGAGGCGCACCGCCGCTTCGGGGAACCGCGGGCAGGTGGTGGCGTCCCCGACCAGGTCGTGCCACGCGCTGCCGACCGTTTCCTCCGGCTCCAGCAGCTTTTTCCACCAACCCATCTTTGTCAGCCCAGGATCGCGCGGACGACCTCGTGCAGCCCGGTCTTGACGTCGGCGTTGTCGCTGAGCGGCTCGACCAGCGCCGTCTCCACCGCCAGCGCCGGCGCCATCCCGGCGGCGATGAGGCTGGCGCAATAGACGAGCAGGCGCGTCGACACACCCTCCTCCAGGTCCTGTCCGGCCAGCCCGCGCAGCCGGTTGGCGAGCAGCACCAGGGGCTTCACCCTCTCCGGCTTCAGCCCGCTCTCGGCGGCGACGATCTCCACTTCCTTGTCGGGAGCCGGGAAGCCGAACTCCAGGGCGAGGAAGCGCTGGCGGGTGCTGGGCTTCAGCGACTTGAGGATGTTCTGGTAGCCCGGGTTGTAGGAGACGACCAGCATGAACGAGGCGGGTGCCGTCAGCACCTCGCCGGTCCGCTCCAGGGGCAGCATCCGCCGGTCGTCGGTCAACGGATGCAGCACCACGGTCACGTCCTTGCGCGCCTCCACCACCTCGTCGAGGTAGCAGATCCCGCCGGTGCGCACCGCCCGGGTCAACGGGCCGTCCACCCACACCGTCTCGCCGCCCTTGAGCAGGTAGCGGCCGGTCAGGTCGGCGGCGGTGAGGTCGTCGTGGCAGGCGACGGTGTAGAGCGGCAACCCGAGGCGGGCGGCCATGTGCATGACGAAGCGGGTCTTGCCGCAACCGGTCGGCCCCTTGAGCAGCAGCGGCAGGCCGAGGCGGTGCGCGGTGGCGAACACCGCGCACTCCTCGCCGGTCGGAGCGTAGTAGGGGATGTCGTTCTCGGCCAGCCGCACCGCGGCCTGCTCGCCGGCTGGGGTCATTCAGCGACCCCCGTCGCCGCCCGCCGCTCGGTCGAACGCGGCGAGATCAGCTCGCGCCGCCGCGGCACGAACGTCGCGTAGACGAACATCAGCACGGCAATGACGACCACGATCCCGGCGCCCAGCCGCATCAGGAAGAACAGGCCGAGTTCGTCCTGGATGTCCATGTAGTTTTGCCCCTGGACCCGCTGCAGGTGGGTCTGGACGACGCCGGCGAAGGTCAGGGTGAAGGTCATGAACGCCATGGCGCTCGACATCACCCAGAAGCTGACCATGTTCAGCACCTGGTTGTAGACCTCGCGGCGGAGCAGATACGGCATCGCGTAGGTGATGATCGCGAGGTTCAGGCTCACGTAGGCCCCGAAGAAGGCGAGATGCCCGTGCGCCGCGGTCACCTGGGTGCCGTGGGTGTAGTAGTTGATGCCGGGCAGGGTGTGCATGAAGCCCCAGACGCCGGCGCCGAAGAAGGCCATCACCGCCGTCCCCAGGCTCCAGAGCAGCGCCGCCTTGTTGGGATGATCCCGCCCACCCTTCCACACCATGGAGAAGGCGAACAGGACCATGGCGAAGAACGGCAGGATCTCCAGGGTCGAGAAGATCGCGCCCAACGGCTGCCAATAGGCAGGCGTGCCGATCCAGTAGTAGTGGTGGCCGGTGCCGAGCAGGCCGCTGAACAGCGCCAAGCCGACGATGACGTAGAGCCACTTCTCGATGACCTCGCGGTCGACGCCGGTGAGCTTCAGCATCAGGAAGGCGAGGATCGAGGCCATCACCAGCTCCCAGACGCCTTCGACCCAGATGTGGACGACGTACCACCAGTACAGCTTGTCCACCGACAGGTTCGACGGGTTGTAGAGCGCGAACAGGAAGAACACCGCGATCGCCCACAGGCCGAGCAGCAGCACGTTGGTGATGGCGGTCTTACGGCCGCGCAACACGGTCATGGTGATGTTGAACAGGAAGATCAGCGCCGCGACCACGATCCCGAGCTTCACCCACAGCGGCTGCTCAAGGAACTCGCGGCCCTCGTGGATGCGAAACAGGTAGCCGACGACCGCGGCAACGGCGACGCCGACGAAGATCGCGAACTGGACGTACGCCAGCATCGGGCTGTGGATCTCGCGTTCCGATTCTTCCGGGATGATGAAGTAGGCCGCGCCAAAGAAGCCGAGCAGAAGCCACACCACCAGGGCGTTAGTGTGGATCATCCGGGCGATGTGGAACGGAAGAATTTCCGAAAGGAAATTCGGGTCGACGTAGATGTAGCCGGCGATCACCCCGGCGACCACCTGCAAGACGAACAGGCCGAGCGCCCCGGCGAAGTAGAGGAGGGCGATCCGCTGCGTTTCGTATTTCATCTCTTATCCTCCCTCAGCCGGCTTCAGCCCGCGTCCGTTGGCGGCCAGCCCTGGGTGTTGATCCGGCTGGTCCACTCCAGAAAATCGATCAGGTCGTCGAGCTCGGTGCCGTCGAAGGCGAACTTGGGCATCTGCCGCCGCCCCTCGATCCCGGTCGGCTGCGCCAGGATCCAGGCCTTCAGCCCTTCGCGCGCTCCTTCGGGATCGTCCCGGCCGCCGTAGCGAACCCAGACGTTGCCGAGCTCGGGGGCGAAGTACGCGCCCTCGCCGAGGATCGAGTGGCAGTTGATGCAGGAGTTCTTCTCCCACACGTGCTTGCCCCGGACCACGCTCGCCGTCAGCCCGGGTTTGTCGGTCGACGTATTGACGATGTAGTAGTGACTGTGCGCCGTCAGTGCGACGAAGATGACGAGAAAGAACAGCGACCCGCCGTAGAAAATATTTCTCGCCTTCGACTTGGTGAGTGCTTCCCACATCGCTGATGGTCCCTATCGGCGCGGGCGGTTGCTAAGGATCCGCCCATGGTTGCTGCCCTGTCGGTAGAGCCGGCTCCGCCGCTCCCGACAGTTGGGCTGGCAGGTTGGCACGCCGGTGCGGTGACGGCTTTGATCTATATCAAGACACGATCCGCCGCCGGCGCTCCCGGGCGTCAGCGTTCGCAGAAGCGGCGCAGGGCCTCGGGGTCGGGGATCTTGACCACGTTCCCCTCGCTTTCCACGCCGAGCCGGCCCAGGCGGGCCAGCGCCCGCGACAGGCTTTCCGGGGTGATGCCGATCCGCGCGGCGATCATCCCCTTGCGGTGCGGCAGGGTGACGCTGGCGGCTCCGGGCGTCTGCTCGAGCAGGCTCAGGAGATACCAGGCGAGCCGCCGGCCGGGGCTCTGCGCCTTGAGCTGCAGCAGCTCTTCCATCAGCCGCAACTGCCAGCGGTGGAGACAGCCGAGCATCCTCAGCGCCAGCCCCGGATCGTCGCGCAGAAGCCGCATCAGCGCGGCGTCGCGGACGCTGATGAGGCGCGAGCCGGCGGCTGCCTCGGCGTTCACCGGATAGCGGCCGGTGGCGAAGATCGCGGCCTCCGCGAACGACGAGCCGGCGCCGATGACCTCGATGGTCGTCTCGTGGCCGTCGTTGTTCAAAGCGAACAAGCGCACGTAGCCTTCGACGACGGCGAAGAAGCGATCAGCGGTGTCTCCGGCGGAAAACAACAGGGTCTCGCCGGGATAGGTGATGACCGTTGCCTCGGCCGACAGCGCCTGCAGTTCGTCCGGGCGGAGCTCCGCCAGCATGGGCAGGCGCAGCAGGCAGTCCACGTCGTGCGGCTGCAGCCGGGCGATCATCTAGTCGCACCCCGCGTCGTCGCTGGCGTAGCGCCGCAGGAGGGCGACGTCGCGCAGGCAGAAGCAGCCGGAGCCGGCGCCGTTGCTTACACCCAAGGCCTGCAGCCGCATCAGCGCCCGCGACAGCGTCTCCGGCTGCATGCCGAGCTGGCTGGCGAGAAGCTTCTTCTCGTAGGGCAGGCGAACCTCCGCCGGCCCCTGCTGCGCCGGCGTCAGCATCGCCAGGTGGCCGGCCAGGCGCTGCGGCGCTGTCTTCATCTTCAGGTCCATGATCTCGCGGATCTGCCGGCGGATCTTCACCGACATCTCGCCCATCAACGCCAGGACCATCTCGAAGTGCTCGCTCAGCAGATGGCGGACCGCCGCCGCCGGAATGGCTACGAGCTGGCCTTCCGAAAGCATTTGGGCGCTCGCGGGGTAGCTGGGAAAACCGATGATCGCGGCTTCGCCGAGAAGCTCACCCCGTCCTGCGGTTCCCGCGAGGCAGCCGTAGTCGCCGGGCTCGCCGAGGAACACGCCGACGTGTCCCGAGGCGACGACGAACAGGGTGTCCGCCGGCTCGCCCTGGCGAAAGAGCACGCCGCCGTTCCCGTACGAGGTACTGCTCGCCTCTGTCGCCAGCCAGCAAAGGTCGGCCACCGGCAGCCGGGCAAACAGGCGGATCGAGCGCAGAGACCCGACGATGCGCTCCTTCCCACCCCAGTCCCCGGCGCTGCAGCTCGCTTTTTTCAGGTGCATGCTTGCAGCCATTGCAACCACGGCAGCATTGCCGCAGGTGGTCACCTGTGGAGCTTGCTCCAGCAGGGCAATCCGGCGCAAGGGCGAGTCACGAAGTCACGGCGCCGCCCGAACACCCGCCACGCTCTTCCCGCGGCGATGGGCCGGCGCGACCCCCAAATCTGTAACAGGCGCAAAAGGGGAAGCGTTATCCAGGGTTAAGGCGGCCGGCCGACGGCGCCTCACTGCTGCCGTGTTCGACGGTTGTTATTGTTCGTCCGGCTCCAGGGGCCGCACCTCGCCGTTGGCGCCACCGTCCGCGTCCGCTCCAGCAGCCTCACTGAAGGCGAGGGTCCGCACGAGCTGGAACAGGCGCTTGCGCACGGTCGGGTCGGCGACGCGGTAGTAGTTGTGCATCAGCTCGAACGCCTCCCTCGAGTTCATGGGGTTGTCGTAAAACGACATCTGCGGCTGGTCAGCCATCCCCAGGGCGGCACCGCTGGGCCCCTCGGCCTCCTCGAGCAAGCCCTGAAAGAAGAACGAGACGTCGACCCCGAGGGACTGCGAGATCTTGAACAGGTTGCTCGCGCCGACCCGGTTGGTGCCGCTCTCGTACTTTTGAATCTGTTGAAAAGTTACGCCAATTGCTTGGCCCAGCTTGGTTTGACTAATACGCATGCCTACGCGTCGACCGCGGATGCGCGTCCCGACGTGTCTGTCGATCGGATCCGGCCCCTCTTCGTCCACGATTGACCTCTTTGGGT